>NZ_LQPE01000032.1 GCF_002101735.1 Mycobacterium kyorinense
TCGGGGTACTTGCTCGAACGTCCCATAACGCGAATCCTCCCAAGGTCGGGAGTCTCCGGACATGCCGGGACGGCTCACTACGAGGGCCGACAGACCACGCCGGCGTTTTCCCTGACCGCGCTGCGCTGCTAAATGGTCCGTGCTTTGCTGGTCGATTGCGCCGACACGGGGCGGATAAGCCGACTTCTGGGGTTACCGCGACTAAAGGAACTTGGCGTCGACGACCGCAGCGCCGCGCGGAAGGGCGTGGGCACCCAAATGGTCGAGGGCGAGACCTCGCAATCCGCGTCGTCGGTCTCGACCCACAAGATCCCCGCAGGAACTATGACGTACGGCACACCCACCTAAACGGAAGCGCTGTAACGCTTTCCGAAGTGCATAGCACTCAGTGGTGTAGTCAACCCAACTAGCAAGGGAGTCATCATGATCGCTACCATCCGCGAGCAGATTCAAGCCGGCGTGCGCCCAGAGTCGCCAGTAGCACGTGGCGGCGCGGGCCTGGCACGGTACGGGCTGGCCGTCGTCATCGCCTGGATCGGCATGCTGAAGTTCACAGAGTACGAAGCCAACGGCATCGCGCCATTCGTGTCGAACAGCCCTTTCATGTCTTGGCTGTACGACATTTTCTCGATCACCACCTTTTCGTCGCTACTCGGTGTAGTCGAGATCGCAATCGCGGTCTTGCTCGCCGTCAAACCGTGGTTCCCTCGACTCTCAGCGATCGGTAGCCTCATGGCCATCGGCATGTTCGCCACAACACTGACATTCGTGCTCAGTACGCCTGGTGCATTCGAAGCATCAGCAGGAGGTTTCCCGGTGTTGTCGTCGACTGGTCAGTTCCTGATCAAGGACGTCGCACTGCTCGGAATCTCTGCCTGGACGCTGGTCGATGCACTCACACGCCGCTGAGGCCGAAGCCGCCCTCGTCACCTCGCTTCGTGCGGGTGACGAGGGCGGCTTCGTGCAAGTTGTCGACTTGCAAGCCCCACGACGCCACGCCTCGCACGCGACTACGTCAGGACACCAGATCGCCGAAGGCCCCCTACAGGAAGGCCTCTTACACAAAGGAATCGGCTCTTCCCAGGATCAGTCACCTCGGTTCACAGAGCTGTCTGCGAACTTTCATAGGAGGAAAGGTCGCAGTCCCTCGACGACGAGAAACTGGACGAGGAGTCGGAGCAACGAAGCCATCCTCGGGAATTTTTCCTCAAGCACCGGGGAGCATGGTCGCCGGCGAGCCGGTCGCTCATGCACTACATGAAAGGATGCAGACAGATGAGATGCAACGAACTCGCCGAACTACTCACCGAATACCTGGACGACTCGCTCGGTTCGAGCGACCACGTGAGGCTCGAAACGCACCTGTCCGAGTGCGCCGGATGCGCAAACTATCGCACTCAATACATATCGACGATCGCAATCTTGAATCAGATCCCCGTGGCCGGCTTCAAGCGCACGCTGCGCGATACGTTATCGGCGCACTTTCACCAACGGCGCCGCTGAGCTTCGCAGGGCAACCGAGTTCAGCTCAGCAACAATGGATACACCAACTTTGCTGCCGTCAGCGCCCATCGGTCTTTAGGTGGCTTGCGCCAACTCAGCCACCGCTTGATCGGTGGTCCAGATAGCTGAGGCGAGGAATCGGAAATTAATCAGGGCAGCCAAGTATCCGTCGCCTTCGGGCAACCGTGCACCCGCAGTCGCGTCACGGATGACGACAACCTCGAAACCCTGTTCGATCAGCTCGCGCAAATGGCTTTCGGTGCACAGATTCGCGGCCATTCCAGCCAGAAGAACCTGGGTCACACCGCGTTTGCGAAGCTGAAGTACGAGATCGTTGGACTGCGGACCCACGATTTTATGGGGAGAAGCGACCACCGTCTTTCCGTCCAGGATGCGGTTCTTGTACCGCTCGAGATAGTCCGCGCCCGAACCGTCGAACCCTTCCAGCTGCAGCGGATGCGTCCGCGCGAACATGCCGACACTGTGCATGAAGCGCTCAAGCGGTCCGCCGAATTGCCAGTCCTGATCGGATGGATAGTAATAGTGCGGAGAGATCGCAACCGTGATCCCCGCGCTCTTGGCAGCTGACAGTAGTTGGTCGATGTGCTCGACAGTGCCGTTGTCTTCGACGCTGGCGCCGAACACCGACCATGTTGCACCATCGGGGCTGAGAAAGTCGTTCTGCGGGTCAGTCACGACGAGCGCAGCGTGCGTCACGTCAAGCTGGAAGCCAGATGGCGGAAGTCCGGGCTCTGCGGGCTCGTCGTACACGGATGAAGTCGACATTGGATGGGAGTCCCTTTCCTATCGGGCGCTAGTGCGCGACACACGGCAGCGCCCGGAAAGTATAAATAGACGACCGGTCGGATATCAACAAGTCCGGCCTTTCGGACCTCGATGATGGAGGCGGGACTTCAGGACGTGCCGACCAAACCCACCAACTGCGGCAAGGTTATTCGTGAGAAACGGTCGTATGGAGCGCGGGTGCGATCGATCCTGGCGCGAAGCACTGCCCCTTCCCACGCTTCGATAATCAAACCTGCGACTTCGCGACGCCGTTGAGGCGTTCCCTCTGTGAAAACAGCGGCCAGTTCGTGCTCCCAAGCACAAACAATGCCGCGTAGCTTTTCGTGGACCGACGCACTGGTGGCTGAGACTTCGAGCGCGAGATTGCCAATTAGGCAGCCGCGCATAAAGGTATGGCGCTCGTGCTCGTCGGCAATCACCGCGAAGTAGCGTTGCAGGCGGCGAACCGGTCTCCCGCGACCTAGCAGCAAGGATCCGGACCGGTCCTGAAGTTCGAGCCAGTACTGTTCTAGCACTGCGACAACAAAGGCTTCTTTGCTCTCGTAGTACGTGTAGAACGCCGCCTTCGGTACGTGGGCACGATCGGCAATTTCCTTGACACCTGTCGCGTTGACGCCACGGGCATAGAAGAGCTCGAGTCCACTAGCGAGTAACCGTCTGCGGATATCCGGGTTCCCCGGGCGAGGCACAGGAGCAGAGTAACTGACCGAACAAGGACGACCTTGGCCGTGCACGGCACCAACTCGACCACGCGCGTCCAGACGCACATATCCGGTCAAGTGAGCATTTTTGGTGCGCCATTGCGTAGCGCGAACTCACCGGGCGCTGAACGCGCCCGTGGACATTTAGAGACAGTCGGTCTAATCTCATCACCATGAGCGCTCCCATTGTCCGGCCTCGTCGTGGACGGCCGCCAAAAGTCAGCCGTGACCACGAAGACACGCGGGGAGCATTGCTTCGCTGCGGGATGGAAATCCTGACTGCGCAGGGCCTCACTGCGACAGGTATTGAATCGGTGCTCAAGCGCGTCGATGTACCGAAGGGCTCGTTTTATCACTACTTCGACAGCAAAGACGCATTCGGTCTGGAGGTGCTGCAGAGCTACGCGGAGTATTTCGCGCGCAAACTTGATCGCTGGCTGTTGGACGACAGTCTGCCACCACTGCAACGTCTGACCCTTTTCGTCGAGGACGCGAAAGCCGGAATGGCCAGACACAGGTTTGATCGTGGATGCCTTGTTGGCAATCTTGGGCAAGAAGTTCGGACACTTCCCGAGAGCTATCGCACGAAACTCGAAGAAACACTTGAGGACTGGGAGCAGCGCTTACAGGATTGCCTGCGACTGGCCGTTGACGTAGGAGATCTTCCGGCCGACACCGACTGCGCCGCGCTATCACGGTTCTTCTGGATCGGTTGGGAGGGAGCGGTATTGCGCACCAAACTCGCTCGGACAGTCGAACCGCTCGACGTGTTTTTCAGTGGATTCCTCGCATGTGCCCGCGCGTAGGAGAAGGGAATACGATGTTCAGCGCGATTGTGGTTGAGAAGACCAACACGGACTACCGTGCGGAAATGCGGCGGCTCGGCAGCGACGACCTACCTGAGGGGCAAGTGACCGTCCGGGTCGCATACAGCAGCCTCAATTACAAAGACGCCCTGGCCATCACCGGTAGGGGCCCCGTCGTCCGTCGCTTCCCGATGGTCCCGGGAATCGACTTAGCCGGCGTCGTTGAGGCCAGCAATGACGCGCGCTACAAACCCGGTGATCACGTTCTGGTGAACGGTTGGGGACTGGGCGAGACCCACTGGGGAGGGCTTGCACAGATCGCTCGGCTCCAGGCGGACTGGCTAGTGCCACTCCCCCCCTCGTTCACCGAGGCGCAGGCCACTGCCATCGGCACTGCGGGCTATACAGCGATGCTTTGCCTGATGGCACTCGAACAACACGGGGTCACCCCTAGCGACGGTGAAGTACTCGTCACCGGTGCCAGTGGCGGCGTCGGAAGCATCGCGGTCACGCTGCTCGCGAGCAACGGCTACACGGTCGTCGCGGCAACCGGCCGCCTCGCTGAGGCAGACTATCTGCGGAGGTTGGGTGCGGCTACGGTGATCGACCGAGCCGAACTCGCCGAACCGGGCCGCCCCTTGGGCAGCGAGCGCTGGGCCGGCGCTATCGACTCCGTGGGCAGCCACACACTGGCCAATGTGTGTGCCACTACCAGTGCCGAGGGAGCCGTCGCCGCGTGTGGCATGGCTCAAGGCATGGAATTCCCAAGCACTGTTGCGCCATTCATCCTGCGCGGAGTGAGCCTGTTGGGTATCAACAGTGTCACGCAGTCCCACGCCAAACGCGTCACAGCGTGGGGCCGGCTGAGCAGCGACCTCGACACCGGACACCTAGGCGAGATCAGCCACGAGATCGGCCTCACTGACGCTATCTCCACTTCAACAGATCTTCTTGAGGGCCGAGTGAGGGGCCGCATCATCGTTGACGTGAATCGCTAACTCCCCTTTGCTGGAGCAGTGCGGGATAGTCGCTAGCTGACGGGTTATCTGCACGATAGGCACGTGCTCTCCCGCAGCATGCGATCAGCACAACCGAGGGGCCGCCAGCTCGCCAGTAACTGTCGTGCCGGACTCGGCCGAGTAGGAAATACCTTGATCGCCGCTTATAACGCCCACCACACACGACGACAGAAGGAGCAGCATTCATGACACGAGTTCTTGTACTTGGTGCCGGAGGCAGAATCGCGCAAATCGTAGTACGCGAACTGCTCCACGACGAGAGCGTGAATCTCACCCTCTACCTACGGAACGACCAACGCTTGCACGACTTGCCCGACCTCCGCGCAACGGCAGTAGAAGGTGATGTCCTTAACGGAAGTCTCCTGAAACAAGCGGTCGCGGGACAAGACATCGTCTATGCCAACCTTGGCGGTAAAGATATCGTGGACCAAGCGCGTGGGGTCGTCACTGCACTTGAGGGCGCTCGCGTGCGAAGGCTCATTTGGATCTCGACGCTAGGGATCTACGACGAAGTCCCCGGCGAGTTTGGCCGTTGGAACCATCGGATGCTCGACGGCGGCTATCTCGAAACCTACGCCGCAGCGGCGAAAGTGATCGAGTCTTCGCGCCTTGACTACACAATCATCAGACCCGCATGGCTTACAGACAAAGACGAAGTGGACTACGAGATCACCCAAAAAGGAGAACCTTTCAAAGGCACCGAGGTATCCCGAAAAAGCATCGCGGCACTCGTCGTACGATTGATTACCGATCCCTCACAAGAACTCCACGGCTCACTGGGAGTAAACAAGCCAGGCACCGACGCCGACAAGCCTGCATGGCAGTAATTCCGGACGCGATCGGGAAGAGCCGTTGGATAGTGGATAGTCCAGGCGCAATGCGAACTCTGGGCATGAGGTCGCAGCCTGCGTCGGGCGGCGTAAGTTCACCCTCGCGGGAGCACTAGACCGCCTAGGTCGAGTACGAGCAGGCCAAGCGGATCGTCATTGGCTGCATGCTCCACAGGCGATGACAACATCTGAAGAGACTTCACTCAGAGGGAGGCGGCACAACCCCATAGATCGTGTACGGGCTTCAGTACGTACGTTGACGCTCACCCAGCTTTGCTCACGCTCACCAGCGCCACACCGGGAGAATGCAGGCAAGAAGCAGGTAGATCAACGACTTGTAACCAACCTGGTGCTGGTCTGCCCGTATCACCACCGGCTGCACCATCGCGGCGAGATCACCATCGCCGGAGCCCCAGACGATCTCATCGTCACCGACAGCGACGGCCAACGGCTTCACAACGGATCACTGGCCCGCCCACCGAC
>NZ_LQPE01000033.1 GCF_002101735.1 Mycobacterium kyorinense
ACGTCGAACGCCAGCGAGTGAGCGTGCGACCACACCCCCGACACCGGCAGACCCGCATCCAGGGAGCCCAACAACTGTGTGACGTTGCGGTGGCTGATCGCCACCCCCTTGGGCACACCGGTGGTACCCGAGGTGTAAATCAGGTAAGCGATGTCACCGGGGCCGGGGCCGGGCAGTGCCGTGCTGGGTTGCCTCTGCCCAGCGGGGTCGTCGATGTCTAGGACCAATAGGTCATGCCCGTGTAACCGCCGGGCCTGGTCCGCGGTCGTGATAGCGGCGACGGGCGCGGCGTCGTCGAGCATGAACCTGATGCGGGCCGCCGGCAGTGCTGGGTCGATCGGCAGATAGGCCGCCCCGGTCTTGAGCACCGCCAGGATCGCCACGATTGCTTCGGTTGAGCGCGAAAACAGCAGCGCCACAGACTGTCCCGTACCCACACCGTGGCCGGTCAACAGATGCGCCAACCGGTTGGCGGCCTCATCCAGCTCGCGGTACGTCAGTGACCGGCCTTGGCAGCTGACCGCCACCGCGTCCGGAGTGCGGGCCACCTGCGCAGCGAACAACCCCGGAACCGACACCGCCATTGTCGCCGGTTTCGTCAATACTGGCCGATTGCCGACCTCATCCAACCGAGCACGTTCACCACCGTCGAGTACATCCACCGCAGACCACCGCAGGACGGGATCGGCTGTCACCGCCACCAATACCCGCTCCAGTCGCCTGGTCAGCGCCTCGATCGTGGCAGCGTCGAAGACGTCGGTGCGGAACTCCACGTCGCCGCCGATGCCGACAGGCTCACCGGACCCATCCCAGCGTTCGCTCAAGTGAAACGCCAAATCTATGCGGGCGGTGCGGGTCTCGATGGACAGCGGCGTGACCTTCAAATGCCCCAAAGCCAACCCGGCGGCGGAACCATTGCTGCGTCCGGGCAGGTTCTCCCAGTCCAACACCACCTGGATCAGCGGGTGATGGGTCAGGCTTCGAGTCGGGTTGAGCCGCTCGACCAGCACTTCGAACGGCACGTCTTGGTGCTCGTAGGCGGCCAGGCTGCGCGCCCGCACCTGGGCCAGCACCTCGGCGAAGGTTGGGTTCCCGGTGAGGTCGACTCGCAACACCAGGGTGTTGACGAAAAACCCGACCAGCTCGTCGAGCGCCGGATCGCGCCGCCCGGCGATCGGAAACCCCACCGCCACATCGGAACTCGCACTCAGCTTGGATAACAGCACCGCCAACGCCGCCTGGATCACCATGAAACTAGTCGCGTTGTGCTCACGGGCCACTTGAGCCACCCGCTGCTGCAATTCGGCTGGCCAGTCCACCACCAGACTTGCACCGCGGTGATCGGCGACCGGCGGGTAGGGCCGATCGGTCGGAAGATCAAGGCGCTCCGGCATGTCGGCGAGCGCATCCTCCCAATAGGCCAGCTGTGCGGCGATCGGGCTGTCGGGATCGTCAAGCGAACCGAACTGAGCACGCTGCCACAGCGTGTAATCGACGTACTGCACCGGCAAACGCGCCCAGTCGGGGGCCCGCCGAGCGCACCGGCTGGCATAAGCCGTACTCAGATCGCGCACCAGCGGCGCGATCGACCAACCGTCCGCAGCGATATGGTGCACCACCGCCACCAGCACGTGCTCGTCGGCGCTGACAGTGAAAAGCCGTGCGCGTAAGGGGATCTCGGCTGTCAAGTCAAATGTGTGACGGGCCACTTCATCGATCGCCTCACCCAGCTGGCTTTCCCGCCATTCCGTGGCATCGACAACGGACCACTCGAAATCGGCTCGCTCAATGGGGATAACGATCTGCTGAGGAACCCCCTCGACACTTCTGAATACGGTGCGCAGGCTTTCGTGGCGGTCCACCACGTCGGCAAGCGCGGCTCCCAGGGCATCGGCGTCGAGCCGTCCACTGAGCTGCAACGCCACTGCCATGTTGTAGACCGGTGAGGGGCCCTGGAATTGGTCAAGGAACCACAAGCGTTGCTGGGCGAACGACAACGGAACTACGGGTGGCCGTTCCACCGGTTGCAATGGTTCTAGCCGTCCCGCGGTCCCACCGATGCGGGATGCCAGTTGGGCAACCGTGGGCGCTTCGAACAACGCCCGCACCGAAAGGTCGGCATCCAAACCCGTGTTGAGCGCGGCGATCAGGCGCATGGCGGACAGCGAATCGCCACCCAGGTCGAAGAACGAGTCGTCGACCCCGACGCGATCGACGCCGAGGACTTGGGCGTAGATGCCGGCCAGGATCTCCTCGACGGCGCTGACCGGGGCGCGGTAGTGGTCGGCGTCGGCGTACTCGGGTGCCGGCAGGGCGCGCCTGTCGAGTTTGCCGTTGGGCGTCAACGGGATCGTCTCTAGTGCCACCACAGCGGCGGGCACCATGTAGGCGGGCAGCCGCTCGGCCAACTGGTCGCGGATCACGGCCGGGTCGACGGTGCCGGTGACATAACCCACCAGACGCTTGTCGCCCGGGCGGTCCTCGCGGACAACCACCGCTGCCTGCTGGACCCCGTCCAAACCGCTTAGCGCCGACTGGATTTCACCCAGTTCGATACGATACCCGCGGATCTTGACCTGCTCATCAGCGCGGCCCAGATAATCCAGTTGGCCGTCGGCGCGCCAGCGGACCAGATCACCGGTGCGATACATGCGTGTTCCGGCCGTGCCGAGTGGGCATGCCACAAACCGCGATGCGGTCAGCGACGCCCGGCGCACATACCCGACCCCTACCCCGGTGCCGGCCACATACAACTCGCCGACTACACCGACGGACACCGGGCGCAACCAGCCGTCGAGCACGAACAACGCCGCACCCGGCACTGGCGCACCGATTGGCGGCGTCCCCGAGTCCGGTGTCAGCGGCGCACTGATCGCCGCGTACACCGTGGTCTCGGTAGGCCCGTAAGCGTTGACCATCACCCGTCCGGGCGCCCACCGATCGACCAGCTCGGCCGGGCACGTCTCAGCGGCGATCACCAACGCCGTCGAATCCAACCCGTGCGGTGAGAGCGCCGCTACTGCAGACGGGGTTTGACTTAAGACACTGACTTCTTCAGCGACCAGCAAGGCATGGAAGTCGTCTGGTGACCCGGCCACCGACTCGGGCACGATCACCAGCCGCCCGCCGTGCAGCAGGGCACCCCAGATCTCCCACACCGAGAAGTCGAACGCATAGGAGTGACACTGCGTCCACACCTGCCCCGGCTCCAGCTCGATGCCGGCGTCCAGCGAGTCGAACAGCCGAGCAACGTTGTGATGAGTGACCGCAACGCCTTTCGGCGCGCCTGTGGTCCCCGAGGTGTAGATGATATGGGCGATGTCGTCGGGGGCCGGCGCCGGCAGCGCTGTGCTGGCTTGGGTATGCACAGCAGGGTCGTCGACGTCGATGACCGCCAAGGCATGTCCGTCGAGCCGGTCGGCTAAGCCGCTGGTGGTGACCGCGGCGATCGGCGCGGCATCGGCAACCATGAACTCGATCCGCGCCGGCGGCAGTGCCGGGTCGATCGGCAGGTAGGCCGCCCCGGTTTTGAGCACCGCCAGCATCGCGACGATCGCTTCGGTCGACCGCGAAAACAGCAGGGCCACAGTCTGTCCCGGACCAGCGCCGTGGCCGGCCAGCAGGTGCGCCAACCGATTTGCTGCCTGATCCAGCTCGCGGTAGGTCAGTGAGCGGCCTGCGCAAGTGATCGCCACCGTGTCCGGGGTGCGGGCTACCTGGGCGGTGAACAACGCCGGAAGCGACCTCGGTGTGCTCGGAGGTCGGGTCAATTCCGCCCGGTGACCGACGTCATCGAGCCGGGCGTGCTCGGCGGCGTCGAGCAGGTCGATCGACGACAACCGGCGGGTCGGCTCGGCGGCCATCGCAGCCAACAGCTGCTCGAACCGCCCGATAAGTGATGCGATGGTGTCTGCCTCGAGCACATCGGTGTCGTATGCCACGCGGAAACCGATTTCACGGCCGGGCAGGGCTTGGACTGTCAGGGGGTAGTGGGTGTATTCGCGGACGCTGATATCGCCTATGCCCAACTCGTTGCCCGCCAATGCGGCACCGTCCAGTGGGTAGTTTTCGTAGGCGAAAACGGTGTCGAACAGTTTGTCCCGACCGGTGAGGCGGTGAATCTCGTTGAGCGCCAAGTGCTGGTGTTCCAGTGTGTCGTTGTGGATCTTTTGGAGCTGCTCGAGCAGATCTGTGGTGGTGGTTGTCGCGGTGATGCGCGCCCGCACCGGCACCGTGTTGATGAACAGGCCCACCATCGAGTCGGCGCCGACCAGCTCGGCTGGCCGGCCCGAGACGGCCGCACCGAAAGCAACATCATGCTGTCCGGTCAGCCAGCACAACAGTTGCGCGAGCGCGGCCTGGAGCACGGTGTTGACGGTGGTGTGACACGAACGCGCCAACTCGCTGACGGCCGCTGTGGTTTGGGCTGATACCCAAAACGATTCAACGCCATGGGCGCCCAGCCACAACCGATCCGGCGAGGCGAACAGCGTCGGACTGTCGAAGCCGGCGAGTACTTCGCGCCAGGCGGCGCGGGCGGCGTCGACGTCACGGTCGGCAAGCCAGGTAACAAACGTCCGATACGGCGTTGCGGCGGGTAGCAGCTGCCCGCTGTAGCCGGCGAAGATGTCCCGCATCAGGATTGGCAGTGACCAGCCGTCGAGCAGGATGTGGTGATTGGTGAGCACGAGCCGGTGCCGATCTGGCGCGATACGGATCAACGCCGCTCGAAACGCCGGCCCGTGGGCGAGCTCGCAGACCGCGGCGCGTTCGGCGGCGCACACCTGCTGGATCTGCTCTTCGACGTCGCCGCCGTCGAGTTCGAGGTAGCGCCAAGGCACTTGCGGATCGGCGGGGATGATCTGCACGGGCTCGTCGAACCGATCACAGAAGCGGGCCACCAGATTCGGATGCCGGGCGGCCACCGTATCGAGGGCATCGCGCAGGCGATGCTCGTCGAGCCTGCCGCTCAGCGTGATCGCCAACTGGACCGCGTATACGTCGTCACCGCTGCTCTCGGCGGTGCCGGCGTGAAAGAGCAGTCCCTGCTGCAAGGGGGTCAGCGGCAAGATGTCGGCAATGTCATATTGCCGCTGCAGTTCGTCGATCTGCTGCTGGGTCAACCGCGCGGGCGCGATATCGGAAGGGGTGAGTCCGCCGCCACCGGCTCGCACGTGCGCGCAGATACCGGCAAGTGCCTCAAACCACAGCCGGCTCAATCGGTTTGCCTGCGCCTCGTCGAGAGTCGACGGCGCCCATCTCCAGTCGGCGTGCAACTGCGGGCCGACGTCGGTGTCGACGGTGCCGGCGTTGAGTTCGACGGTGTGCGCCAGCGGCATCGGTATCGCCGCGGTCGGCGCGGTGACCGACATGCCGTCAGGGCAGACCCGCCACACCTCACCGGACACCTCATGTGTGGCGGCCAGCCGGCCCAGATAGTTGAACCCGATCGATGGATCCGACCCGTCCAGACCAATATCGGAATTCAGATAACGCAGCGCCCCGTAGCTCAGCGGGTGGGGCAGGGCGCGAAGCTGCTCTTTGGCGTTCTTGAGCATGATCCCAAGGTCTGCTCCACCGGAGACCACCTGCGCCCAGTCCAGTCGGCCTACCGCGAAGGTCACGGGGTATTTGGTGGTGAACCAGCCCACCGTGCGGGACAGGTCCACATCGGGATCCAGTTCCTCGTGGCGGCCGTGGCCCTCGACGTCGATGGCGATCGGTGCCGTGCCGTTGCCCACAAACCGCGCAATCGCCAAACCGAAAGCGATCAACAGGATTTCATGCATTCCGGCGTGGAAGGCCGCGGGTACCTCGTCCAGCAGCGTCCGGGTGGTATCGGCGTCCAGCGAGACCGAGAAATGTCCTGCGGTTTGGTAAGTGTCAGTCTCGGGGCGCACCGCCGGGAGCGCGGTCCAGGCTCCCGCCACCTGCTTCCAGGCATCGGCCTCCTCCACGATCTCGGGGCGGTGGGCGTACTCGGTGAGCAGCGACGCCCAGCGCGCGAACGACGTTCCGGTCGCCGGCAACACCACCGACTGCCCGCTGCGCTGCTGGGTCCAGGCAATGTTGAGGTCTTCCACCAAGATTCGCCAGGAGACCGCGTCGATGGCCA
>NZ_LQPE01000034.1 GCF_002101735.1 Mycobacterium kyorinense
GCCAGTTGCGCGCGCGCGGTGTAGAGAGCAGCGGTGTATCCGGCCGGTCCGGAGCCGATAACGATCACGTTGCGCACGGGGCTGCTGGCAGTCATACGAGCCTTTCGGATACTTCGAGCCGGGTCCAGACACTTCGAACGCCAGGGTAGGCGGCGCTGTTCCCGGGCTGAAACTCTCGTGGCGATTCGCCAGCGCGGCGGAGCCGGGCGCAGCGGGTCGCCACGGATCTTACGGACGGGGAACCGACCTGTCAGCCAGCAACCCCGTGTCGGCCCTACTGCAGGTCGGCGCCACCGCCAGTGCGGCCACCGTATCGGGCGTGTCGCCGGGCAGGACAAGTAGCACGCCCGGGCGACCGGCGATCTCGATCGGCCGGGCGCCCAGCACCCGGACCGAGGCGGCGTAGCCCAGGCCGGTCAGACACGACCCGCGCCGCTGCGGATCGGCGAGCGGGCCGTAGTCAGCGGGGCGGTCGAGCAGCGCGAGGATCTGCGCGTCGGACAACGGAATAGCCGCAGGCGGCCGCGACACCGTGATGTGCTGGGCAGTGATCGGGCTGCTGGGAGTCGCCGCCGGCTCGCTGACGAGCGCGGCCGTTCCGAGCGCGACGGCGACGCCGGCCGCGGCCAGGCCGGCCACCGCCGCCACCACCCGCAGCGGCCGACCGCCGGGCCGGGCGGCGTGTGCGGGTTTCAGCGGCGGATCACCATCCGCGTCGTCGCGAACGTCAGCCATCGGCCTCAGTGTGCGACATGGCCGGGTCGGTGTCCTTGTCGAGGTGGCCCAGTGCCGTGGCGAGCCGGGCCCGCGCGCGGGCACAGCGGCTCTTGACGGTGCCTTCGGCGACGCCCAGCAACCGGGCGGTGTCGGCGACGGTGTAGCCGTGCATGTCGACGGCCACCACCGCCGCACGCTGCTCGACGGGCAGCCGCATCAGCGCGCGCTGTACCGCAATCGCCGTTTCCACCTGCGCGGTCCGATCGGCCACCGGGTGGTCGTCGTCCAGCGCAGCGGTGGGGTGAGACCTGTTGCGGCGCAACCGATCCAGGCATGCGTTCACCACGATGCGATACAGCCAGCTGCTGACCGCGGCGTCGTGCCGGAACGATTTGGCGCCCCGGTGCGCCGAGAGCATCGCGTCTTGCAGCGCATCGGCGGCGTCCTCCGGGTCGCGGCTGGTGAGCCGGGCAAGGCGGTGCAGCTGGCGGTGGTGGCGGTAGAACAGCTCCTCGAACGCATAGCGGTCCCCGGCGACGTGGTCGGCCAGCAGTTCGGCGTCGCTGCGTTCTGTCCGCACCCGATTGCCGAGACCCACGGCCGGACACTAACCAAGCGGGCCCTGCCCGGCACTTCACCCGCGGGGCTGCCTTAGGAGGCGGCCTGCACGGTGATCTCGGAGATGTCGGCTTCGCTCTTGCCGTTGGTGGTTCCCAGCGTGGAGATCCACACCAGCAGGTTCGACGTCGGCGCCGACGCGTTGACCGGGATGCTGTTGTGCCCGGGGTGCAACGCCGTCGGCTGGGTCAGCGCCGTGGTGTCCTCGAGCTTGGCCGGCGACGACGTCGGCGACGAGCGGATCTGGACCTTTGTGCCCGTGCTGGAGATGTCGACGGTCACCGTGCCCACGGTCGTGGGTTTGGGCAGCTCCAACAGCAGCCCGACGCCGTTCTTGAAGCTGGGGAATGGCGCGGCGTCGGTGTAGGTGTCGGTCGCCCAGGCGGTGGCCGGGTTACCGTCGATCGCCTGGCCGGCCTGCCCCGGGTTGTCGGCCTCGCCGCCGGGGGAGAAGACCGTCGCCTTCAAGGGTTTGACCGTGCTGCCCGGCGCCGCCGAACTGCTGGCCGTCGCGGTGGTGCTCGACGACGGCGCGTTCAGGCCGAGGCGATCCTTGTCCAGGCCGCCGCCAAGGTCGCCGAAGATGCGGCCCAGCACCGTCGCCAGCACCAGCAGCGCGACCACGATCACGGCCACCGCTGCGCCCACCCCGATCATCACGTTGCGTCGACGCCGCAGCCGAACCTCGTCGTCTTCCGGGCTGCTGCGGCGGAACGGCCCCGGCCGCCCGGCGCCGGGCGCCGGCTCGTCGATCGGCGCCAGCAGATCGGTGCGGTCGGCAACCGCCGTGGCCTGCTGCAGTAGGTTCAAAAGCGTTGCCGCGCTGCGTATTCCGCCGTCGCCTTGGATGGCGTGACTGGCCGCCGCAGAGATCTGGAACGGAATGTCGCGATCGATCAGGCGCGGTTCCACCGGGTGACCGGACCCATCCCGCTCGGCCGGCGCCAGGCCGCTGCGCACCCCGGACTCCGGCAGCGGCCACCGGTTGACCAGCAGCGCATACAGTGCGCCGCCGATGCCGCGGATGTCGGCATCGGGCGTGGCGTCGGGCATGGTCGCCGGGAAGGCCAGCACCACGTCGCCCTCGATGCTCACCCGCACCCGGCTGGGGTGGTCGATCGACAGCGCGACGCCGGCGTGGTGGGCGGCTTCGGCGGCGGCGGCCAGGGTCTGCATCGCGCGGGCCGCTCCCACCGCCGACGGCGAGGTGTTGGCCACCTCCTGCAGCGAGCCGCCCCGGATCCACTCGGCGACCACCAGCCCGCCGCGGCCGGTGTGCACCACGTCGAGCACCCGGGCGACGCCCGGCTTGTCGATACGGCTGAGCCGCAATGTGCGAGACAGGATTTCGCGCAGTTCGTCGTCGGGCAGCGTCCCGTCGGGGTCCACGAACGTCAGCGCCACCTGCCGGTCCAGCGCGGTGTCGAGGGCCTGCCAAAACTGCAATCCCGGTCGACCGCCGTGGAATACGAGCAACCGGTAGCGGCCACCGGAGATGCTGGCGCCGGGCACCAGGTGCAGGTCTTCTCGCGCCGGCGGCCCCGGCGCCGGCGCGCGTGGCGCGTCGAACTCGATCGGATCGTCGGCGACGGAATCCCCGTTCGGCTTTTTCGGCGCGGGCGCTGAGACGGTGCCGACCTGAAGATCGGGCGGGATGTCGGGCTGGAAGTCGTCGGCGGACTGCTGCGACCGCTCGGCGTCGGACGCAGGTTTGGACGAGGTGCTGTGTGTCGGGCCGTCAGTCACCTCCGGTCCTTTCCCCATCCGCGCCCCGGCTACCTGCTCGGGAGGCATTCGCCGGATGGGTCCCCGGACCGGATACCCCCCCGGCGCCAACGAATTCCTCTGCTCAGAGTACGTGACCGGGCCACGCCCGGACAGGCGGTCGGGCGGGGCGGCCTTGCCCACGGCTAATCTTCCGCCCGTCCCGCCGAGCCATCGACGTGCCACAGCGGCCGCGGCGAGCGCCTCGGGCACCTGCGCGCGCAGCATCACCGCGGCCAGGATCGGCGCCATGATCACCGCGAGCACAAAGAGCCGCAGCAGTGAGCCGGCCCCGCCGCCGTGCGCCGTCAGGGTTTCGAGTCCAAGCAGCTGATCGACCACGTGCGCGATCAGGCCGGCCAGCAGCGACGCGGCGATGGTCACCAGGATGGTCCGGGTTTCCGCCGCACCGATCAGGTGCCGGCTGGGTGGGCGCAGCGTGTTGCGCAGCAGGTAGTAGCCGACTATCGCGCCGGCCAGGAAGCCCAGCCCGTTGGCCAGCCCCAGATATCCGGCCACCAGCTCGCGGTCGTCGGTGACATATGGCGCCAGCAGCGACCCGACCACCTTGACCGTGGTGATGACGACGATGATCACGATCGGCGTCCAGGGCTGCTCGCGGGCGTAGAAGACCCGCAGCTGCAACAGCACCAGCGCGTAGGGGATCAGCGTGAACGCCGACAGCGCGATGGCCGCACCGAGGTAGCCGGCGTCGACCTCGCCGAACCGCCCGTAGGCGAATAGCGCGCTGCCGATCGCCGGCCCGCCGACGGTCATGACCGCCACCGTCGGGATCAGCGTGATCATCGTCATCCGGGTGGCCAGCGACAGGTCGGCCAGGACGGCGGGCGTGTCGTCGGCGGCCGCGTTGCGGCTCAGCCGCGGCATCACCACCGTCAACACCGTCACCCCGATCATGCCGAACGGCAGCTGCAGGACCAGCCAGGCGTAGTTGTAGATCGCCGGCCCGGAAGCGGCTGCGGTACTGGCGATCTGGTTGCCGATGATGAAGCCGAGCTGGCTGATCAGCACGTAGAGCACCATCGCGGCGGCCATCGCCCCGAAACGTTTGAGGCGTTGGTCGATTCCCCACAGCGGGCGCAGGCTGATGTGCTGGCGCCAAATCGCCACCAGCAGCACCGCCGTCTGCGCGACTACGCCGAGCGTGGTGCCGATGCCGAGCACCAGCAGCTTGGCGTTGCCCATCTTGACTGGGTCCACCGACAGCTGCCCCGGCACGGCCAGGTAGACGCCGAGCGTGGCAATCGCAACGACGTTGTTGACGACGGGCGCCCAGGCCGGCGGCCCGAACACGTTGCGGGTGTTCAGGATCGCCATGAACACCGAGGACAGCCCGTAGAAGATCACCTGCGGCAGCAGCAGGTAGGCGAACGCGGTGGTCAGCGGTTCGTTGACCTGTGGGCTGGCGCCCAGCATCAACCGCACCAGCAGCGGCGCGGCGGCTACCGATAGCAGCGTGGTGACCAGCAGCAGCGTGGTGGCCATCGTGACCAGGCGCCGCACGAACGCCTGCCCGCCGTCGGCGTCGTCCTGTTCGGCGCGTGCGAGTACCGGCACGAAGATTGCGGTGAACGTCGCTTCCAGGACGAGGGCGGCGATCTGGTTGGGCAGCTGGTTGGCCACCGAGAAGGCGCTGGTCAGCGCCGCGCCCAGGATGGCTGCCAGCAGCACGATCCGGGCGAAGCCGGTGACCCGGCTGACCAGCGTCGCAAACGCCATCCCCCACGACCGCGACACCAGCGCCGCGTCGGACAGTTCGACGCGCTGCTGAGGCGCCGTGGCCTCCAGCGGCGTCGGCGAGGACAACCGCGCCGACAAAGGCACGCCCCGGCCGGCCGAGCTCATACCGGGTGCTCTTCCTCAACGCGGTCGACCACCCGCGCCTGGACGTCGGCGGGGTCGGGCCGGTCCAGGTCGGCGCGGTCGGGCTGGCCGCGGAAGCGGTGCCACAGCCGTCGTCCGGCCAGCGTCACCAGCACCGCGGCCGCGCTGAGCGTGATCGCGAACAACACCTTGCCGTAGGCATTGGAATGCACCGACAGCCGCACCGGCTCACCCAGCGGCACCCCGTCGGGGGTACGCAGCGACACGTCGATGGCCACCCGCTGGGTGAAGTTGACCTCGATCGGCACCCGCAGCGGCAGATACCCCGGTGGCAGCTCGATTTCGCCGAGGTCGGTCACCGTCATGCCGGGCGGGGTGTCCACGTGCAGCCGCACCCGGATCGGCACCGCCAGGCCGTTGTGCAGCGCCAGCGGCAGCGGGCTGTGCTCGGTGGCCAGCGTGTAGGACCCGCCCGGGTTGACGATCGTGACCGACCCGTACAGGTCGTCGATGGTGCCGCCGACGATCTGCACCCGCCGGTGCGCCAGCCCGTTGCGAGTGTCCGGTCGCTCCGATTGGCTGACCGCGCGCAGCATGTCCTCACGCAGCGGCGCGGTGTAGCCGGCACCGGTCAGCCCGGTGCGCACGTCGGTGGTCAGCGCCGCCGTCAGACCGCCCAGCCGGCCCAGCTCGCCGGCGATCTGGGCGATGACGACGTCGTCGAACCGTCCCCGCGGGGCGATGTCGTTGCCGACGGGCCGGGGGGCGGAGTTGACCGCGGAGGCGTCGGCTATCAGCGCCGGCAGCGGCCGCGGCACCGCCAGCCCGGAACGAACGGCCGCGGCCAGTGTGGTCAAGATGGCCCCCGCGTCGTCGGATTGCAGGGTCCAGGTCGGGGGCGGCACCAGGATCTCGGTGCGCTGGGCGACGTCGGGTTGCAGGCCCCGCCACAGCATCGAGCCCAGCGCGTCCTGGCGGCGCGCGGTGGCGGAGTCATGCCGCAGCCGTACCGCCAGCGAGGCGTCCAGGTAGGTCGGTGCGACGGGGTCGGTGCCGGCCGCCGCCAGCGCGGCGCCGACGGTGGGGTCGAACGGCGCCGCGACCACCTGCGCCGACACGCGGCGCGGGGCGATGTCCGCCGTCGCCGGTTCGCCGGTGGCGGAGTCCTGTCCGGAGAACTCGGCCGCGGCGACCGCCACCGTGGCGGTGTTGGCACCGAGCAGGTCCACGCTGCGCCGTGTCAACAACCCGTCGGCGATCAGGGTGGCTCCGCGGACAGATGCGACGCCCAGGATCTGGTCGACGATGTCGCCCGCGGTGGCGATGCTGGCGGCGTCGCCGAGCCCCGCGTCGCCCACCCGTTGCACCGCGTCGAGGTCGGCCTGGGCGTACGGGGTGGGCGCCACGCACATGCGGTGCGCCAAGGCGCGCACCCGATCGAGCCAGCTCACGGCCGCGGCCTGGCCGGTGCCCGGGTGCACCGGCGCGCCCGGACCGCTGCTGTCGGGCGCGTCGGCGACCACATAGCCGCGGGTCATCGCGTTGACCGTGACGAGCAGATCCGGGTCGACGGCCAGGCACAGCGAGCGCCCGACAGCGCCGTCGGGGTCGACGTCGCGGCTGGTAGCGAATTCGGCTGCGGACAGCAGGATGTCCAGCCTGCCGCCGGTGGCCAGCGAGGTCGCCAGCTCGTCGTCGACCAGCCTCACCGGGATCGTGCCGCCGGGTACCCCGGGGGCCAGCCGCGGCCGGTCGGCCAGCGGCCACAGCATGGTCACCTGCACCGGTTTGGAGGTGTCGGGCGCGACCACGGAGCTCAGCGCATCCGAGGACTTGTCCGCGGGGTCGGCGGGCACACCCATCACCGGCAGCAGGAAACGGGCATTGTCGAGGCGGGCCGCTTCGCCGTAGTCGGGTGTCCCGTTGACGTTGACCAGCAACGGGTACACGCCCGGCTTGCCGATGGCCAGCGACGGCTCGGTCAGTGAGCGCACCGGGGCCGACAGCGTGAAGCCGGCGTTCTGCCCGCGCTGCAGTTCGCTGGCCACCGTCAGGAAGTCGCCGACCGGCTCGTACTGGTCGGTGCCGCCGTCGAGGTTGGTGCGCAGACCCGCCGAGGAGCCGACGGCCGCCGCCCGCTCGAGGCGGACCATCACGTCGCGCACCGGCCGGTCGCCGACATTGGTCACGATCCCGGTGACCGTGACGACCGGCTCGCTGGTGGTGGTGACCACGTCGGGCGTCACCTGGTCGACGCGCACCTGCACGAACGGAGTCGTACCGGGCTCGCCCGCGACGGCCCGGGGCGCGGCGGTCGGAAGCGTGAGCACGGCCCCCAGACCAGCCAGGATGCCGGCCACCGCGGCGAGGCGCAGTAGGGCGGCTCGTCCGTGGCGATCGCAAGCGCGGCGAAGCCGGGCGCAGCGGGTCGCCACTTGGAACAGCCGCAACCTGGTCACGGCCCGGGACCGCGACCGTTCTTCCGGCCCGGCGCGGGTTGACGATGGTGGGCGCGCGAATGCGTCTGCGGGCGCCGGCGCGGGGTGGTGGGCGGCAGCGGCGGCAACGCCGCCGGGCCGTCCGACTGCAGCTTGTCGATCAGTTCGTCGGCCACCTCGGCCAGGCGCCGCTCGTCGGCGTAGGCAAGCCGCGACGGCAGCTCCCGGATCGGCACCCACGCCACTTCGGCGACTTCGAGGTCCTCGTCGGACAGCTCGCCGCCCGCGCACCGCATCAGATAGTGGTGCACGGTTTTGTGGACCCGCCGGCCGTCGGTGACGAACCAGTAGTCGATGCTGCCCAGCGCGGCCAGCACGCTGCCCTGAATGCCGGTCTCCTCGGCGACTTCGCGGATTGCGGTCTGCTCGGCGGTCTCGCCGAGTTCGATGTGGCCCTTGGGCAGGGACCACAGCATGCGGCCGCGGCGGTCGACGCGACCGATCAGCGCGGCGACCTGTTCCTCACGGGGCCCGTCGATGCCGTCGATGACCAACCCGCCCGCGGAGGTTTCGTGCACGGTGCGCAGCCGCTCGGGTCCGCGCCGGGTCGAGCGTCCACGTCCCGACTTGGCCGACTGAGCGGTGCCGTCGACTGGCGTGTTGTCGGTGCGGTTTTCGGCTGTCCCGGCGGCGCGACGACCCCGGCGCCTGCCTCGGCGCCGGCGGGGTTTGGCTTGTTCGCCGTCCGACACCCAAGCGATAGTAGCTGGCACGCCTACGCGTTCCAGGGCACACTCGCCGTTCGTCGCCGTAATGTGGCCGAGCGTCGCCGTACTAGGCTGGACCAACGTGCCCGAAACCGCCCAGGACGCCGAGCTGCTGACCGCGGCCGCAGTCGCGTTGAACTCCTACGCCGACCTGTTGCGCGAACTCGGCGCGGTGTTCGCTGCGGCCGGTCACGAGTTGTACCTGGTGGGCGGGTCGGTGCGGGACGCGTTGTTGCGGCGGCTCAGCCCCGATTTGGATTTCGCCACCGACGCGCACCCCGAGCAGGTGCAGAAGATCATGCGGCCGTGGGCGGATGCCTTGTGGGACACCGGGATTGAATTCGGCACGGTCGGCGTGGGCAAGGGCGGGCACCGGCTGGAGATCACCACGTTTCGCGCCGACCAATACGACCGGGTGTCGCGCAACCCGCAGGTGCGGTTCGGGGACTCGCTGGACGCCGACCTGTCTCGCCGCGACTTCACCGTCAACGCGATGGCGGTGCGCGTCACCCCGGCCGGGCCGGGCGAATTCGTCGATCCGCTGGGCGGTTTGGCGGCGCTGCGCGCCGGCGTGCTCGACACCCCCGCGGCGCCCGAGGTGTCGTTCGGCGACGACCCGCTGCGCATGCTGCGCGCGGCCCGGTTCGTCTCGCAGCTGGGCTTCGCCGTGGCGCCCCGGGTCCGCGCGGCGATCGAGGAGATGGCGCCGGAGCTGGCCCGCATCACCGCCGAGCGGGTGGCCGCCGAACTGGACAAGCTGCTGCTCGGCGATGACCCGGTCGCCGGCATCGACCTGCTGGTGCAGACCGGGATGGGCGACGTGGTGCTGCCCGAGGTCGGCGGGATGCGGATGGCCATCGACGAGCACCACCAGCACAAGGACGTCTACCAGCATTCGCTGACGGTGCTGCGGCAGGCCGTGGAATTAGAGGGCGCTGGAGGTCCTGATTTGGTGTTGCGCTGGGCGGCGCTGCTGCACGACATCGGCAAACCCGCCACCCGCAAACACGAGCCCGACGGCGGGGTGAGCTTTCACCACCACGAGGTGGTGGGCGCCAAGATGGCCCGTAAGCGGTTGCGGGCGTTGAAGTACTCCAAGCAGATGGTCGACGACATCTCGCAGTTGGTGTACCTGCATCTGCGGTTCCACGGCTACGGCGACGGGAAGTGGACCGATTCGGCGGTGCGCCGCTATGTCACCGACGCCGGTCCGCTGCTGCCCAAGCTGCACAAGTTGGTGCGGGCCGACTGCACCACCCGCAACAAGCGGCGGGCCGCCCGGCTGCAGGCCAACTACGACAACCTCGAGGCCAGGATCGCGGAGCTGGCCGCGGCCGAAGACCTGCAGCGGGTCCGGCCCGACCTGGACGGCAACGAGATCATGAAGCTGCTGGACATCCCGCCGGGGCCGCAGGTGGGCGAGGCGTGGCGCTACCTCAAGGAGCTTCGGCTGGAGCGCGGCCCGCTGTCGCACGAGGAGGCGACGGCCGAGCTGCTGGCCTGGTGGAAGGCGCGCGGGAACCGGTAGCGAGTGCGCCGCGTCTGACCGGCATGGAGTACTGCTTGGGCAGCGGCGACGGTACGGCGGCCATGTGGACCGGCCAGCCCGATCTCGACGTCGACGGCGACGGCCGGCTCGACGCGGTCGGGCTGGACTTCGACGGCGACGGGCTGCGCGACGACGCACTGGCCGACCTCGACGGGGACGGGCTGGCCGACCACGCCGTGCTGGACCTCGACAACGATGGCTCGCCGGAGAGCTATTTCACCGACGACGGGACCGGCACCTGGTCGGTGGCCGTCGACGGGGGCGCGAAACTGCGGTGGTTCGGGCTCGACGGCGCCGAGCACACCGGCGGGCCGCTGGTCGACTTCGACGCCGACGGCGCCGTCGATGACCGGCTGGTCGACAGCGACGGCGACGGGCTGGCCGACCGTGCGATGTGCGCCGGCGAGCACGGCGTGACGGGATATGTGGACACCGACGGCGACGGCCGCTGGGATGTGCGGCTGACCGACAGCGACGGCGACGGCGCCGCAGACGGCGCTACCACGCTCTAGTCACTGCGCCGAGTGTGGCGAAGATGCACGCCAATCGCGAAAAGGCGTGCACCAAGCGCACATTCGCCGCTTACCGACCGATGCCCGGCGGGCCGGCGAAGGCCTGCGCGATGTCCAGCCAGCGCTCTGCTTCGTCACCTTCGGCGACGACGTCCAGCGTGCGGCGCGGCCGGCGCTGGGTGACCAGGAAGCAGAAGTCCTCGGCACTACCGGTGACCCGCTGGGTCGCGTCGGGCGGGCCCCACGACCACACCCCGCCGTCGGGTGCACGCAGCTCGACGAAGAACGGCTCGGCCGGCGGCGTCAATCCGTTGACCATGAAAGCGTAGTCGCGGGCCCGCACGCCGATGTGCGCAACCGATCGCAGCCGCGCGGTGGGCGGTCGTGTGACGCCGAGCGTGTCGGCCACATCAAGGCCATGCGCCCAGGTTTCCATCAACCGCGCGGTGGCCATCGAGGCGGCGCTCATCGCGGGACCGAACCACGGCAGCTTGCGGCCGTCAGGAACGGTCAACAGCGCGTCGTGCAACTGCCCCCGGGTAGACCGCCAATCGGCAAGCAGCTCAGCAGGTTTCGTGGCCGCCAGCTCTTCGGCGCCGGCGTCGACGAAGCCGGTGGGGTTGGCGGACGCGGCATGCAGCAGCTCGGCAAAGCCGGCCTCGTCGGTGACGGACGTCAGCGCAACACGGTCGGTCCACAGCAGGTGCCCGATCTGATGTGCGATGGTCCAGCCCGGGGCGGGCGTCGGCTCGGCCCACCGGTCGTCGGGAAGCGGCGCCACCAACGCGTCGAGTTCGTCGCTCTCGGTACGTAAGTCAGCCACGATCGAATCAAGCCCGGCCATCGGATCACCTTAGCGACCGTTCGTCGCCCGCCGACCGGGCCTATGGGCGGCGGCTCTCCTCGCGCTGCGCGCTCGTCGCCCGCCGACCGACCAGAGCATGCACCGCCAGGCCCGCCAGATACAACGCCACCCCGGCCAACACCAGCACGGGCGCGTGCCCGTCGTCGGGAATGACGATCGCCGCCCCGGTGATCGCCGCGATGAACGAAACCCAAAACAGCGAATCCTGCACCGCGAACACGTGTCCGCGCAGGGCGTCGTCGACGTCGATCTGCATGGCGGTGTCGGCGCACAGCTTCACCACTTGGCCTGCGGTGCCGAGGAAGAACCCGCAGACCACCATGACCGGCAGGTGCAGACCGACCCCGACGAGCTGGATGGCGGCCGCTATCGCCAGCGCGCCGTTGGCGGTGGCGTAGCGACCCCAGCGGCGAACCGCGGGCGGTGTCAGCACGTTGGCCAGAAACGAGCCTGTCCCGGTGGCGGCGACGAACAGCACCGCGGTGCCCAACCCGCCGACCGAGGTGCCGCCGGCGTGGCGCACCAGCAGCAGCACCAGCAGCGTGTTGATGCCGAACACCATCCGGTGCGCCGCCAACCCGGCCAGGGTGCCGGCGACGGTCGGACGGCTCAGCACCGTGCGCGCCCCGTGCAGCCAGCCGGTGACCACCAGGTAGAGCACCGATCCATGGATCGCGCGGTTGGTGTCGTCGGGCCCGAGCACGTGGGCGCCGAACCGCAGCGACAACACCAATGCGATCGCCACCGGGACCAGCACCAGAAAAATGATCGACGCGGCGCCGTAGTCGCCGGACCCGAAGATCCGGCGCGGCACCAGCATGAAGTTTGCGCCCAGGAAAGCCGCCACCGCGCCCGTCGCGGTGGCGATCGAATTCATCGTGACCACTTGCTCGCGGGGAACCACGTGCGGCAGCGCCGCGGAAAGGCCGGACGAGACGAAACGACCGAAACCGTTGACGATCAGCGCGCCGCACAGCACCGGCAGGTCGCCCTTGCCGGCGGCCAGAAGGAGCCCCGCCACGACGGCGGACAGCAGCCGGCCCACGTTGGCGCCGACCAGCACCAGCCGCCGATCCCAGTGATCCATCAGCGCACCCGCGAACGGGCCCAGCACCGAGTACGGCAAAAACAGCACCGCGAACGCGCCCGCGACGGCCAGGGGACTGGCCGCCCGCTCGGGATTGAACAGCAACGCCCCGGCCAGGCCCGCCGAGAACAGCCCGTCGCCGAATTGGCTGACGGCGCGCAACTCCAGCAGCCGCCGAAAGTCGCGCAGGCTGCGCACCGAGCGCCAGACAGCGACAGGCGGGCGGGTGTGAATCACGAAACCTACTTCCAGGGTGCGGCCCGGCAAGCCGGCACCGCGCCGAGCCACCCACCCACCCTACAAATATCAAGCGGCGCCCGGTTTGTTCGCCACGACGGCCGCGCGCTGATGCGATGATGGTGTTGTGGCGCAGCATGAAGACCCCGAGGACTATGTCGCCCCTGCGGCGCATCGCGTGCGGGCGGGCACGTTGCTGCTGGCCAACACCGACCTGCTCGAGCCGACATTTCGCCGCAGCGTGATCTATATCGTCGAGCACAACGACGGCGGCACGCTCGGGGTGGTGCTGAACCGGCCCAGCGAAACCGCGGTCTACAACGTGCTGCCGCAATGGGCGAAGTTGGCCGCCAAACCCAAGACGATGTTCATCGGGGGACCGGTGAAACGTGACGCGGCACTGTGCTTGTCGGTGCTGCGGGCCGGCGCCGAGCCCGACGGTGTGCCCGGCCTACGGCATGTGTCCGGGCGGCTGGTGATGGTCGATCTGGACGCCGACCCCGAGTCGATCGCCCCGCTGGTGGAGGGGGTGCGGATCTTTGCCGGATACTCCGGTTGGACCATCGGCCAGCTCGAGGGCGAGATCGAGCGTGACGACTGGATTGTGTTGTCCGCGTTGCCTTCTGACGTCTTGGTCCCGCCCAGGGTGGACCTGTGGGGCCGAGTGCTGCGGCGCCAGCCGATGCCGCTGTCGCTGTTGGCCACCCACCCGATCGACCTGAGCCGCAACTAAGACGGCACCGGATCGCGCGAGAGTCTGCTGGCGATCACCGCGCAGACCAGCAGCTGAATCTGGTGAAAGAGCATCAGCGGCAACATGATTACGCCCACGGTGGCCGCGGGAGACAGCACCAGCGCCATCGGAAGCCCCGACGCCAGGCTCTTTTTCGAGCCGCAGAACAGCAGCACGATCGCGTCGCCGCGGTCCAGCCCGGCCAGCCGGCCGACCAGGGCGGTGAACGCCAGCACCACCCCCAGCAATGCGGCGCTGACCACGGTGACCGCGACCACCCGCCACAGCCCGACACTCAGCCATATCCGCTCGACCATGCCCATCGAGAACGCGGTGTAGACCACCAGAAGGATCGACCCGCGGTCGACCAGCCTGGTTAGCACAGTGTGCCGGGCAATCACGTCGGCGATCCACGGCCGCATCAACTGGCCCGCCACGAACGGCAACAGCAGCTGCAGCACGATGTCACGAATTGCGGTGGCGTCCACCCGCGGTGCGCCGCTGGTGTGCATCAGCAGCAGGACCAACACCGGGGTGACGAGCACGCCGACGATGTTGGACAGCGATGCACTGACGATCGCGGCCGAAACGTGGCCGCGCGCAATCGAAGTGAACGCGATCGAGGACTGCACCGTCGACGGGACCAGACACAAAAACAGCAGACCGTTATAAAGGTCCAGCGTCAGCAACCACGGCACCAATGCGCGCGCCGCCAATCCGAGTATCGGGAACACGAGGAACGTCGCCGCCAACACCAGCAGGTGCAGCCGCCACTGCCGCACGCCATGCCAGGCCTGCTGCGGCGACAGGCGGGCGCCGTAGAGCCAGAAGAGCACCGCGATCGCGATCTTGGCCGCCACCGACACCGCCTCCGCCGCGGCACCGCGAGCAGGGAAAACCGCCGCGAGAGCTACCG
The DNA here is from genome assembly GCF_002101735.1 of Mycobacterium kyorinense. Taxonomy (GTDB): domain Bacteria; phylum Actinomycetota; class Actinomycetes; order Mycobacteriales; family Mycobacteriaceae; genus Mycobacterium; species Mycobacterium kyorinense. Next base: position 14,049 of record NZ_LQPE01000034.1, read on the forward strand.
TCGCCAGCAGCGCCAATAAGAAGGTGTCGATCGGCAGGGCCGACAGCCGCGTGCGCATGCCCGGCGGATCAGCGGCACGACAACGTGCAGGCCGCACAGTCGCCACCGCAGACAGCGGGCGCCGCTTCGCGGCGTAGCGCGTACCGCGCGCTCTGCCACGACCCCGCGGCCACGGTGCCGACCGCACCGACGACGCACACGCCGACCAGGACACCGGCGGACGGGCGCGGCCCGGCCAGGGCCACCGCGCCGCCGGCTGCCAGCATCACCGCGGCCGCCAGCTGCGTCGGCGCGACCGCGCGCGTCACCTGCTGGGCCCCGGGACGTGATAGCGACCACAATCCGTGTCCGGCGCAGGCGATCGCCATGCCCATGCACAGCAGTCCGGCGATCAGCATGGGGCCACAATACTTAAGGCCGCCACGCGGCGGGTTTACCGCGTCGGCGCGGGCACCGGCGGGTGGGCCGGCAAGGCAGGCACGGCAGGCGCGGCGGGAGCGGCGGGCGGCGCGGCGCCCGGCGCAGTCACCCGGAAGCCATTGACGATCGCGTCGGTGGCGGGCGCGTCGGCGACGGCCTGGGTGACTGCCGTCGTCACCGCCAGCGACACCAGGTAGCGGTCAGCCCCGGACGTGGCGATGACATGCCGCCGAGATGTGTTGAGGGTCATATCGTTTTGCCGATAGGTGCCCTCGATGACCGACGACGGGAACCCGCCGAAGTCGCCCATCGTACCCTTGGTGGTCTGCCAGGCGGGCAATTGCTGGCTGTCGACGTACCCGTGGGTGATGGCCTCGCGCGGATCGAAGTCGCCGACCAGCTTGTAGACCACCACTTGGGCGTTGGACGTGTAGAGGCTGTTGCCGGTGCCGGATCGGTCTGCGATAACGGCGAACGCGTCGGGCACATTGGGGTCGGGCACCTGAGTCCAGCGCGGCGGCACCGGCAAGGTGATGTCGAGCGCGTGCAAGTTCTGCGGTTGCTGCGGCTCGAGTTTGACGCCCTTGCCGGCGAAGTAGTCGCGCAGTGTCCCGCTGGTGGCCGGCACCAGCGTCGCCGGTGCCGGCGCTGCGGCAGGTTGCGGTGATGGGACACGGGGAGCCACCGAGGGGGCGGTACCCGGCGTGCTGTTGCCGACGGCACCCAGCGCGTTTTGGGTGAGGGGCGGGGCGGGGGCCGGCACCGGGTTGGGCCCGGGCGGAAACACGGGATCTGCCGAGGCCGTGCCGGCGACGCACATCACACCCGCGACGCCGACGACGACACCGGCTGCCAGCACCCGCAGGCCGCGGGCAATCTGCGTCATCAGAGTCGCTCCTTCCCTCGGATCGGCGTTAGAGGCCGACTGTAACCAGCGCAAACCGGCAGCGACAGGCTTGAGATTGACCTGGGATGAACCCCTGATCGGTATGCGACGAAACCGAGACCAACCTGTGGCCGGAAGGCGGTCGGCGCCGTCCTTATACCCTGTGTGACGTGACCGAATCCCCGACCGCAGCAGCCGGCGCCGTCCCGGGCGCCGACGAGGCGGACTCCGACGCGCCGCGGTACCGCTACACCGCGGAGCTGGCCGGTCGCATCGAACGGACCTGGCAGGACAACTGGGCCCGCTGGGGGACATTCAACGTGGCCAACCCGGTCGGCTCGCTGGCGCCGGCCGACGGCTCACCCGTGCCCGGCGGCAAGATGTTCGTCCAGGACATGTTCCCGTATCCGTCCGGCGAGGGCCTGCACGTCGGTCACCCGCTGGGCTACATCGCCACCGACGTCTATGCCCGCTACTTCCGGATGACCGGACGTAACGTGTTGCACGCGTTGGGTTTCGACGCGTTCGGGCTACCCGCCGAACAGTATGCGGTGCAGACCGGCACCCATCCGCGGACCCGTACCGAGGCCAACATCGTCAACTTCCGCCGTCAGCTGGGACGGCTGGGCTTCGGCCACGACGCCCGGCGAAGCTTTTCCACCACCGACGCCGAGTTCTACAAGTGGACGCAGTGGATCTTCCTGCAGATCTACAACGCCTGGTTCGACACCACCGCCAACAAGGCGCGGCCGATCGCCGAGCTGATCGACGAATTCGATTCCGGTGCACGCACTTTGGACGATGGCCGGGACTGGACGGCTCTGGCGGCCGGTGAGCGCGCCGACGTGATCGACGGCTACCGGCTGGTCTACCGGGCGGATTCGATGGTGAACTGGTGCCCGGGATTGGGCACCGTGCTGGCCAACGAAGAGGTCACCGCCGACGGCCGAAGCGACCGGGGCAACTTCCCGGTGTTCCGCAAACGGTTGCGGCAGTGGATGATGCGCATCACCGCCTACGCCGACCGGCTGCTGGACGACCTGGACCTGCTGGAGTGGCCGGACAAGGTCAAGACCATGCAGCGCAACTGGATTGGCCGCTCGACCGGTGCCGCGGCGTTGTTCGGCAGCGACGCCGGCGATATCGAGGTGTTCACCACTCGGCCCGACACCCTGTTCGGCGCCACTTATCTGGTGCTGGCGCCCGAACATGAGCTGGTCGCCCGGCTGACCGCCGACGAGTGGCCGGACGGCGTCGACCCGCACTGGACGTTCGGTGCCGCCACCCCCGCCGAGGCGGTGGAGGCATACCGGCGCTCGATCGCCGCGAAGTCCGACCTGGAGCGCCAGGAATACAAGGCGAAAACCGGTGTCTTTCTTGGTACCTACGCCACCAATCCGGCCAACGGCCAAAAGGTGCCGATCTTCATCGCCGACTACGTGCTGGTCGGCTACGGCACCGGGGCGATCATGGCGGTCCCGGGTCACGACCACCGGGACTGGGAGTTCGCGCACGAGTTCGGCCTGCCGATCGTCGAAGTGATTGCCGGGGGCGACATCTCGAAGGACGCCTACACCGGCGACGGCGTGCTGGTGAACTCCGGCTTCCTCGACGGAATGGACGTGACCGCCGCCAAGAAAGCCATGACCGCCCGGCTGGAAGCCGACGGCCGCGGCTGGGCGCGCGTCGAATACAAGCTGCGGGACTGGCTTTTCGCGCGGCAGCGGTATTGGGGCGAGCCGTTCCCGATCGTGTACGACAGCGACGGACGCCCGCACCCGCTGGACGAAGCCGCGTTGCCGGTCGAGCTGCCCGACGTGCCCGACTACTCGCCGGTGCTGTTCGACCCCGACGACGCCGACAGCGAGCCCGAGCCGCCGCTGGCCAAGGCCACCGACTGGGTGCACGTCGAACTGGATCTCGGCGACGGGCTCAAGCCCTACACCCGCGACACCAACGTGATGCCGCAGTGGGCGGGCAGCTCGTGGTACGAGTTGCGCTACACCGACCCGCACAATTCGGAACGCTTCTGCGCCAAGGAAAACGAGGCCTACTGGATGGGCCCGCGGCCGGCCGAGCACGGTCCGGACGATCCGGGCGGTGTGGACCTGTATGTCGGCGGTGTCGAGCACGCCGTGCTGCACCTGCTCTACGCGAGGTTCTGGCACAAGGTGCTCTACGACCTGGGCCACGTCACCTCCCGCGAGCCGTACCGCCGGCTGGTGAACCAGGGCTACATTCAGGCGTTCGCGTACACCGACGCGCGTGGTTCCTATGTGCCGGCGGCCGACGTGGTCGAACGCGACGGCAGGTTCTTCTACCCGGGACCGGACGGCGAGATCGAGGTCTTCCAGGAGTTCGGCAAAATCGGTAAGAGCCTGAAGAATTCGGTCTCGCCCGACGAAATCTGCGACGACTACGGCGCCGACACCTTGCGCGTGTACGAGATGTCGATGGGGCCGCTTGAAGCATCGCGGCCGTGGGCCACCAAGGATGTCGTTGGCGCGCACCGCTTTTTGCAGCGGGTGTGGCGGCTGGTGGTCGACGAGCAGACCGGCGGCAACCGGGTCGACAATCATGCGGAGGTCGACGTCGAAACGCTGCGCCAGCTGCACCGCACCATCGCCGGGGTGTCCGAAGACTATGCGGCGCTGCGCAATAACACCGCGGTGGCCAAGCTGATCGAGTACACCAACCACCTCACCAAGGAACACCGCGACGCGGTGCCGCGCGCCGCCGTCGAGCCGCTGGTGCTGATGCTGGCGCCGCTGGCCCCACATGTGGCCGAGGAGCTGTGGCAGCGGCTGGGCAACACCGCGTCGCTGGCGCACGGCCCCTTCCCGGTGGCGGACCCGCAGTATTTGGTCGAAGACACCGTCGAATACCCGGTGCAGGTCAACGGCAAGGTGCGCGGAAAAGTGGTGGTGGCCGCCGACGCCGACAACGACACGCTGGAGGCCGCCGCGCTGGCGGACGAGAAAGTGCAGGCGTTCTTGAACGGCGCCCCGGTCCGGAAGGTCATCGTGGTGCCCGGCCGCTTGGTCAACCTCGTCGTCTAACCAGCGCTCACCGGGGCCGCAGCACTACTTCGTGGACGTGCCCGTCGGGCGGGGTGGCCACCACATCGGCGACCGCCGCGGCGACGGTGTCGGGCCGCAGAAAGCGGCCCGGGTCGTACTCGCCGCCCTCGTAGGCGACCAGCTCGCGCTGCATGTCGGTGTCGACGCGGCCGGGATACACGGTGGTGACCCGCAGCGACGGCTCGTCGGCGCGCAGCGAATCGGCGAACGCGCGCAACGCGAACTTGCTCGCCGAATAGGACGCCATCCCCGGCGACACCCTGCGACCCGAGCCCGAATTGATGAACACCACCTGGCCGCCGGCCCGCCGCAGCCCAGGCAGCAGCGCCAACGTAACCGCCACCGCGCCAACGACATTCACGTCGAAAGTAGTGCGCCACTGCTCGACGGTGGACTCGGCGACGTGCCCGGGCATGGACACGCCGGCATTGTGCACCAGCACATCGAGCTCGGTGATCGACTCGGTGGCGGCCGGGATCGCATCGGTGTCGGCCAGATCCAGCGCAAGCGTGGTGGCGCCGAGGCGCTGCGCGACGGCATCCAGCCGTTCCGAGGGCCGACCGGCCAGCAGCAGGGTATGCGTCGGGGCCAGTGCGACGGCAATCGCCGAACCGATACCCCGGCTGGCGCCGGTGATCAATGCAGTGGGCATGCGGTCAATGCAGTTGTGGCGCTACGGTTTTCACGCCTGCTCGGCCTCGCCGGGACAAGCGGGGCCAGCCGGCTCCAGAGCCGCCAACCGTTCCAGCGGGGCAAGCGCCTTGGTCAGGGTTTCCAGTTCGGATTCGCTGAGCTTGCTGAGCATCCCGGCCAGCGCGGCGATCCGGTTGGCCAGCGACTCGCGGTGCACCGCCAAACCCCGCGGCGTGATGTCGACCAGCACGGCCCGCAGGTCAGACGGGTCGCGCGAGCGCTTCACCAGGCCGATCTTCTCCAGCCGGCGAATGGCCACCGTGGTGGTGGGAGTGCGCACCCGCTCGTGCGCGGCCAGGTCGGTCATCCGGATCGGGCCCCGGTCGAGCAGCGTCACCAGGATCGACAGCTGGGCCAGGGTCAGCTCGCCCGCGGTTGCGGTGGCGGCGCTCGGGTCCCCGCGGCGCAGGATGGAGAAAAGCTTGGACAGCGTGCGGTGTAGACCCTCAGCCAGCTGTGTCACTTCCGGCACGGTGGCTTCGCGTTCCGCCATAATTCGCCAGTCTAACCTGATTGCTCCGAGCCTGACGCGAAAATCGCTTTTGCCGTCAAAGTACTTGTGATAAGAACCGCTGCAGCCGCTCGGTTTCGGCCGCCTCGAAGATCTGCTCGGGCGGCCCGGTTTCCACCACCGCGCCGCGGTCCATGAACACCACGGCGTCCGCCGTCGACCTGGCAAAACCCATTTCGTGGGTGACGACCACCATCGTCATACCCTCCTCGCCGAGTTCGGCGATCAGCGCCAGGATGCCCTTGACCAACTCGGGATCCAACGCCGACGTGGCCTCGTCGAAGAGCATCACCTGCGGCGCCATCGCCAGCGCACGAGCGATCGCGACACGTTGCTGCTGACCACCCGACAGCGCGCCCGGGCGGCTGTCGGCCTTGTGCTTCATCCCGACCCGGTCCAGCTGCGCCAGCGCCAGCTCGCGGGCCGCGTCGGCCGGCAGTCGCTTGAGCTTGCGCGGCGCCAGCATCACATTGTCCAGCACGCTGCGGTGCGGGAACAGGTTGAAGTGCTGGAACACCATCCCGATGCGCTGGCGCAGCCGGTTGGGGTCATCGCCCAGCACGGACCGGCCGTCGAGCAGGACGTCGCCGCGGTCGGGCTCGTACAGACGATTCAGCGTGCGCAGCAACGTCGACTTGCCCGACCCCGACGGGCCGATGATCGCCGCCGTGCTGCCGGCGGGCACGTCGAGGTCGACGCCCCGCAGCACCACGTTCTGCCCGAACGAAAGGTGAATGTCCTTGGCCGCCAACGATACCGGCGCTGCACGCTCGACGGCCGCGGTCATAGCATCTCCTGCCCGGTCGCCGAGGCGAGCGCGTCGATTTGGTCCGGCGGCTCCACCGCGGGGCGGCCCTGGCGAAGCCGCTTGTCGACGTAGTTCACCAGATGGGTCAGCGGGATCGTCAAGATCAGGTAGAACACACCCGCGGCCACCAACGGGGACAAGCTGCCGGTTTGGGCGTTGAAATCGCGGCCGACCTGGAACAGCTCTCGCTGACCGGCGATCAGCCCGAGAAAGTAGACCAGGGCCGAGCCCTTCAGCAGCGCGATGAACTGGTTGACCAGCGCCGGCAGCACCCGGCGGATGCCCTGCGGCACAACCACCAGCCGCATCGACGACGGGTAGCTCAGCCCCAGCGCACGGGACGCTTCGAGTTGGCCGGTGTCGACGCTTTGAATGCCCGCGCGGAAGATCTCGCCGACGTACGCGGCGGCGGTCAACCCCAGCGCGGCGATACCGAGCGGGTATGGGTTGTTGTGGGTCAACCCGCCGACAATCGGCCCCACCCCGAGGCCGATCAGCAGGATGATCACCACTTCGGGCAGGCCGCGGAAGATGTCGGTGTACACCCGGGCCGGCCAGCGCAGCCACCGGGTATGCGAGATCCCGGCGACGGCCAGCGCAATCCCGACCACCAAGCCGATGACGCTGGCGCTGACGGTCAGAATCAACGTGTTCGGCAGTCCCGTCGTCAGCAGCACCGGGATGACCTGCTTGTAGAGATCCCAGTCGAGGAACGAATCCCGCAGCTGAGCCAGCGTCGACGTCGGTGCGGGCGGTCCGGTCTGCGACCGGTGATGCTGTTCTGCGATCTTCGCGAAGTCCGGCAGGTGCGGCGTCAGCGCACTCTTGGACCCGGGTTTCCAGTCCGGAGGCAGCGGCCGCGGCACCCAGTCGGAGTACAGCCCGGACCAGGTGGCGTCGGCGATGACGGCGTCCAGCGCGGAGTTGAGCGCATCGATCAGCGGCCGGTTGTCTTTCGCCACCGCGTACGCCACGAATTCGCCCTCGCTGAACGTGTTGGCGACGATCGCGGCCGGGTCACCGGGCCGCACTGCGTTCATCGCCTCCAGCCCGCCGGCCACCCAGGCGTCGATCTGGTGGGTCTTCAGGCTGGTGTACGCGGTGATGATGTCGGGGAATTTCACCGGCTGCAGGTGCAGGGTCTCGACGACGTAGGCGTCCTGCACGGTGCCCTGGACGACGCCGATGCGCTGCCCGGCCGCGAGGTCGTCGAACCCGGTGATCGGCGAGCCGGGCTGCACGACCAGCGAGGCATACCCGAAGTCGTAGCCGTTGGTGAAGCCGACAGTGCGCCGCCGCGCGTCGGTGGCCGTGATCGACGCCGAGCCGACGTCGAACCGGCGCGACGACACCTGCGCGAGCAGGCCGGCGAAGTCGGTGCCGACGAAGCGGACCCGCAAGCCCAGTTTGGCGGCCATGGCGCGCAGCAGCTCGTTGTCGAATCCGGTGTAGTGCCCGGCGGGGTTGATGCAGGCGTTCGGCGGCGCTTCCGAGACGGTGCCGACGGTCAGGGTGCCCGGCGTGATGAGACCCAGCGAGGCGGCGTCGACGGAACTGAGCGGCTCGACGCCGGCGGTCGTGTACTTGTCTTCGCGGGGGCGTTTGGCGGTGGCCAGCTTGGGCGGCAACGCCGTCGCGTTCTCCACCCCGGACGGCGCGCACTGGTTGGTGTCGGCCGCCGCGGGTGGCGCGGCTGCGAGGCCGCACACCATCAGGATCACCGCGATCACCGCGAGGAGCTTTCCGGCGAGGACGTTCATATTCGCAACGTACCGGCCCCTTGCGCGACGCCGGACCGGCCGGTTCAGAACGCGACAGCGGGTTTGTCGGGCGGGGACAGCACGCGGCGGCGAATGAGTTCGGCCACCATGATCTGGGCCATCAGCGCTGCGCAGCCGGCGCACGCCGCCCGGGCCGCGGCGGGATCGCGACGGTGGATGGCGGCGGTTTCGTCCTCGTAGAACGGCAGCATCTCGGCGATCACGTTGGGGTAGCTCAGCAGGAACGGGCGCGGAATCAGCGCGGTCGACGCGCGGATCGCCGCGTGCAGTCGCGGCCCGGCGTACTCGTCGGCGACGGCGCGGCGATAGTCGCGCGCGTCCTGCTGGAATGCGCGCGGTTCTTTCGCGGTGCGCAGCGTGCGCATCAGGGTGTCGAGCTGATCCAGGATCCGCGGTGTGGGGTTGGCGGCGGCACGCGCCGACGCGATTCCGTTGAGCACGCCGTGCAGTTCGTGATGCTCGAGAATGGTGTCCTGGTCGAATCTCTCGACGAACGCGCCGCGGTGATACCGGGTGAACAGCACGCCGTCGTGTTCCAGCTGGACAAGCGCCTCCTGAATGGGGACCCGACTCATCCCGAGTGCTTCGGCGATCTCGTTGCGGTCGACCCGGTCACCGGTGCGCAGCTTGCCGGTCAGAACCAGGTTGAGGATGTAAGCAACGACCTGGTCCTTCTCTTTAGCGCCGTACTTTTTCGGCATATCCCTTTCGAGTTTCTCACGGCGCGCCGGTTTACGTTGGGGTTCAACGATTATCGCGCCACCGGCACAGCGTTTCAGCAGCGCTCAGGTCGTAGTCGGGGCCGGTCGAGCCTACGGTCAGCAGGGTTACGCCCAGGCCCGTCAAGGCCTCGGCCTCGGCGATCAAGGCGTCGGCGCCCCGACCGCGCCCGGTCTCGCCCCCGACCGCGGCGGACCGCTCGATGCTGTCCGGGTCACGTCCGATCGCCGCGCAGTGCCGGGCCAGCACGTCCGCCTTCGCGGGATAGGCGTCGGCGCTGGCGAAGCTGTGCCACATGTCGGCATGTTCGGCGACCAGGCGCAGGGTCTTGCGTTCACCCTCGCCGCCGATCAGCAGCGGAATCCGGCGGGTGGGCGGTGGATTGAGCTTGCTCAGCCGCGATGTGATCCGGGGCAGCGCCGCGGCCAGGTCGTCGAGACGGCTGCCCGCGGTGCCGAACTCGTAGCCGTACTCGTCGTAATCCCTGCGTTTCCAGCCCGACCCGATACCCAGGATCAGCCGGCCCTCCGAAATGTGGTCGACGGTGCGGGCCATGTCGGCGAGCAATTCCGGGTTGCGGTAGGAGTTACAGCTCACCAGCGCACCGATTTCGATGCGCGACGTCTGCTCGGCCCAGGCTCCCAGCATGGTCCAGCATTCGAAGTGGGCGCCGTCGCGATCGCCGTAGAGCGGGAAGAAGTGATCCCAGTTGAACGCGATGTCGACGCCGATGTCCTCGCAGCGACGGACGGCGTCACGGATCTGGCTGTATTGCGGGGCGTGCTGCGGCTGAAGTTGAACACCAATACGAACGGGGCGAGAGGTCATACTGCCACGTTAGCCGTCGAGCACCCTGCGCAGAATCCCGATCAGCGCTCGAGGCTGGTCGCTTTGTACCGAGTGCCCGGACTCTTCCACGACCTGCGCCCCGCGGAAATGCTTTGCGCGACGGCTTAATTCGGCGACGTCCTGGTCGCTGACGAATCCCGACGAGCCACCGCGGATCAGCGTGACGGGCGCCGACATGACGCCGACGTCGTCCCACAGCGAGGCGAAGTCGGGGAAGCTGCGAATGGCGTCGTAGCGCCATGTCCACTTGCCGTTGTCGAGCTGGCGCGAGTTGTGGAATACCCCGCGCCGCATCGCCTTGACGTCGCGGTGCGGTGCGGCGGCGACGGCCTGATCGACCATGGCCTGGAAGCTGGGGAATTCCCGCTCGCCGTGCATCAGCGCGACGGTGCCGAGCTGTTCCTTGGTCATTTCAGCGTGCCGCTGCAGCGCCGACGGGGTGACGTCGATCAGGACGAGTTCATTGACGAGCTGGGGTGCGATCGCGGCCAGCCGGATGGCGGTGAGCCCGCCCAGCGACATCCCGACGACCAGATCGGCTTGCGGCGCAAGCTCACTCACCACCGGGACCAGCGTCGCGGCGTTGCGCTGCGGCGAGTAGTCACCGTCGTCGCGCCACGCCGAATGCCCGTGGCCGGGCAGGTCGACGGCAAGAGCCGCTTCACCGAGGCCGACGATGACCGTGTCCCACGTGTGCGCGTTCTGCCCGCCGCCGTGCAGGAAGACGACGCGGGGTGAGGTGTCGCCCCACGTGAGCGCGCTGATGGGGCCGCGCTCGACGCGTGCGACGGCCGGCACCGTGTCCACGCCGGCCTGCTCGGCGTTCTCGTGCAGCAGCTCAAACTCGTCCACGATTTCGGCGCGATTATGTGCGCTCAGCGATGATTACCGCGCCGAACTAGCCGATGATGAACTGCTCGAGCTGGGCGCGCGCGATGTCGTCGGGCAGCTGCTGCGGCGGGCTCTTCATCAGGTACGCCGACGCCGCCACCACCGGGCCGCCGATGCCGCGGTCCTTGGCGATCTTGGCCGCCCGGATCGCGTCGATGATCACGCCCGCCGAGTTCGGCGAGTCCCACACCTCGAGCTTGTACTCCAGGTTCAGCGGCACGTCGCCGAAGGCCCGGCCTTCCAGCCGCACGTAGGCCCACTTGCGGTCGTCGAGCCAGCCGACGTGGTCGGACGGGCCGATGTGCACGTCTTTGGTCTTGAACTCGCGCTGCACGTTGGAGGTGACGGCCTGGGTCTTGGAGATCTTCTTCGACTCCAGCCGCTCACGCTCGAGCATGTTGAGGAAGTCCATGTTGCCGCCGACGTTGAGCTGCATGGTGCGGTCGAGTTGCACGCCGCGGTCCTCGAACAGCTTGGCCATCACCCGGTGGGTGATCGTCGCACCGACCTGGCTCTTGATGTCGTCGCCGACGATCGGCACCCCGGCGTCGGTGAACTTCTTCGCCCAAACCGGGTCCGAGGCGATGAATACCGGCAGCGCGTTGACGAACGCCACGCCGGCGTCCAGCGCGCACTGCGCGTAGAACTTGTCGGCCTCTTCCGAGCCCACCGGCAGGTAGGAGACCAGCACGTCGACCTCGGCGTCGCGCAGCACCTTGACCACGTCGACGGCCTCGACGTCGGACACCTCGATGGTGTCGGCGTAGTACTTGCCGATGCCGTCCAGAGTCGGTCCGCGCTGCACGGTCACGTTGGTGGGCGGCACGTCGGCGATCTTGATGGTGTTGTTCTCCGACGCGAAAATCGCCTCGGACAGATCGAAGCCGACCTTCTTGGCGTCCACGTCGAACGCGGCGACGAACTTGACGTCGCGGACGTGGTACGGCCCGAACCGCACGTGCATCAAGCCGGGGACTGTCGCCGTCTCGTCGGCGTTCTGGTAGTACTCGACGCCCTGAACCAGCGAGGACGCGCAGTTGCCGACGCCGACGATGGCGACCCGGATTTCCGTCGACGCCTCTGCCGCGGTGTGCTCAGTCATAGGGGCGTTCTCCTTACTTCTACCTGTGTCGTGCGTTGCTTGGATTGGTTAGGACTGCTCGGCGCGGCGTTGCGCCACGCGTTCGGCCGTGATCAGCTCGTTGAGCCACTTGACTTCACGTTCGCTCGACTCCAGCCCCAGTTGATGCAGCTGGCGGGTGTAGCGATCGAGCGAGTTGCTGGCCCGCGCCACTGCTTCACGCAGGCCCTCGCGGCGCTCCTCGACCTGGCGGCGACGGCCTTCCAGGATGCGCATCCGCGCCTCGGCCGGAGTGCGGTTGAAGAACGCCAAGTGCACACCGAACCCGTCATCGGTGTAGTTCTGCGGGCCGGTGTCGGCGACCAGCTCGGAAAAGCGCTGGCGGCCGGCGTCGGTCAGCTGGTACACCCGCCGGGCCCGGCGCACCGGGGTCCCGGCCGGCGCGGCGTCCTCGGCGATCAGCCCGTCGGCCTGCATCCGGCGCAGCGCCGGGTACAGCGAGCCGTACGAAAACGCCCGAAACGCGCCGAGCAGGCCGGTCAGTCGTTTGCGCAGTTCGTAGCCATGCATGGGCGACTCGAGCAGGAGTCCGAGGATGGCGAGCTCCAGCATCGAGTCACCTCCTTTGCTCGGCCGTGAGGACGTTTTCATATCGGGCGACAGCCTCGGGACATAGTATCGCCCCGATATATTTGGCACCACACCCGGCATTCGCCCGCTGTTCAGGCGTTCAGGAGGGATAGTTCACCCGGCTGACGGTTCCGTCGCCGGCGAACTGGATGTAGCCGCTGCCGTAGTCGCTGGAGACATACACCGACAGCGATACCGCTGCGGGCGCGGCCGGGTCGCGCGACGGCTCCACGATCAGATACGTGGTCTTGACGTCGGAGGGCTTGATGCCCAGCGTCTCGGGCGCCCCGCGCAGGATGCCGACCGTCGCCTTCGGGTCGAAGTTGCCGAGGTCGACCAGGGTGGCGTCACTGCTCTTGGGCGAGCTGTTCGGGTCGCCCCACCCGCCGCGGTAGGTGTAGCTCAGCGCCCGGCGATCCTCCTTGGGATCGGCGCGCTCCATGACTGCGTAGTCGGGGTAGATCACCAGCCGGTAGCCCATGGTGTCGCCGAATTTCTTGCGGGCCTGCTCCAGCAGCCCGGTCAGCCCGCCCAGCGACTGCAGTTGGCGCGGCGGGGTCAGCACCACCGGTGCGACGCCGTCAGGCTTGGCCCCGGGGTCGGAGGTGAAACTCAGCGGCGAGCTGGTGTGGCCGTAGAGCCCCCACCCGATGCCGACGCCGAGCAGCACCGCCACCACGAGGGCAGCCGCCGCGATGCCGGCGCCGCCGAATCGGGGCGGGGTCGTGTTCAGCGACGGCAGCTGCACCGGGGCGCTGGCGGTCTGCAGGTCGGCGACCAGGGCGTGCAGATCGCCGAGGGTGACGGCGCTGGTGGCCGCGCTGACCCGTTCGCGGTGCTCCTCCATCGACAGCTGGCCTTCTTCGAGGGCCCCGTCGAGAATCCGGCAGGTATCTTGCCGGTCGCTGTCTTTGGCCCGGGTCGCCGTCGTTTGCCGCGTCGCCACGGCGATGATCGTAGAAGGCGCTGCTCGCGGCGATCGGGGAACCGCAGTTCTAATCACGGTGGGCCTAAGCCTTTTCGCGACGCCGACCGTCGGGCATAAGTGAATAGCGTGTCAATACATCTGCATTGGTTTCTTCCCACGTACGGAGACTCCCGCAATCTGATCGCCGGCGGGCATGGCAGCACCATGCGCGGCGACCGGCCGGCCGATTTGCGGTATTTGATCCAGCTCGCGCAGGCCGCCGAGGTCAACGGCTTCGAGGCTGTCCTCACGCCGACCGGTCAATGGTGCGAAGACGCCTGGCTTTCCACGGCGATGCTGCTCGACGCCACCGAGTCGCTGAAATTCCTGGTTGCGCTGCGCCCGGGGCTGATCAGCCCGACGCTGGCGGCGCAGATGGCGGCCACCTTTCAGTGGCAGTCGCAGGGCCGGCTGCTGCTCAACGTGGTCACCGGCGGCGAGAGCATCGAGCAGCGGGCGTTCGGCGACTTCCTGACAAAAGAGGCCCGATACGACCGGTGTGCGGAGTTTCTCGCCATCGTTCGCCGGCTGTGGACCTCCGAGGAGCCGGTGACCTTCACCGGAGAACATCTGCGGGTCGAGCAGGCGTCGCTGGCACGGCGTCCCGAGCCGCTGCCGGCCGTCTTCTTCGGCGGCTCGTCGGCGGAGGCCGGCCAGGTCGCGGCCAGGTTCGCCGACACCTACCTGACTTGGGGTGAGCCGCCCGAGCAGGTCAGCGAGAAGCTGGACCGGATCCGGGGCCTGGCGTCGGCGCAGGGGCGGGAGCTGTGCTACGGAATCCGGCTGCACGTCATCTCCCGGGACACCAGCGAACAGGCCTGGGCGGAGGCAAACCGGCTGCTGTCCGGGTTGGACCCGCACACCGTCGCGGCCGCGCAGCGCTCGCTGGCCCGGTCGGAGTCCGAGGGCCAGCAGCGGATGCGCCAATTGCACGGTGGCGGAGGCGATTTCGCCGTCGGCGCCGACGCCCGCAGTCTGGAAATCTATCCCAACCTGTGGTCCGGGGTGGGGTTGGTTCGCGGCGGCGCGGGCACGGCGCTGGTCGGTTCTCACCAAGATGTCGCCGACCGGATCGCCGAGTACGCCGCGCTGGGCCTGCAACACTTCATCCTGTCCGGCTATCCGCATCTCGAGGAGGCATACACCTTCGGCGAGGGCGTGCGGCCGCTGCTGGCGAAGGGTGGGTTGCTGGAGGACCACGCGGCGACGCCCGCCGAGCCCGTCCGGTCGGCGTTCCTGAGCGAGCTTCCAGAGGTGAGTGCCTCCTAGCGCCGTGGTCAGTGTGGCCGCGACCGCGCCGCTGAAACCGAACTGAGCGACGGCACACCGGGCAAGCTCTCGGCAACGGCGATCCGCACGTACTCTGGTCAACGTGCGACTGCAGCGACAGGTAGTGGATTACGCGCTTCGGCGCCGCTCACTGCTGGCCGAGGTGTACTCGGGCAGAACCGGGGTGTCCGAAGTGTGTGACGCCAATCCCTACCTGCTGCGCGCCGCGAAATTCCACGGCAAGCCCAGCCCGGTGATGTGCCCGATCTGCCGCAAAGAGCAGCTCACGCTGGTGTCGTGGGTGTTCGGCGACCACTTGGGTGCGGTATCGGGATCGGCGCGCACCGCCGAGGAGCTGGTGATGCTGGCATCTCGTTACGAGGAGTTCTCGGTGCACGTGGTGGAGGTATGCCGGACTTGCAGCTGGAATCACCTGGTCAAGTCGTATGTGCTCGGCGCGGCACGCCCGGCCCGCCCGCCACGAGGCACGCGCAGCACGCGGACGGCGCGCAACGGCGCCCGCACGGCCAGTGAATAACGAAGGGCCACAAGACCGTTCGGCCAGCGACGTCCCGAACGGGTCACGGTCCGACGGCGAGTCGACGCGCAAGTCCGGCGGCGACAACGGCGTCGGGCCGCGCCCCGCATCCGGCCCGCCGCGCCATCGTCGTCCGGTCCCGCCCGACGACCGGTTGACCACCGTCCTGCCGCCGGTCGTCGACGAGCGACGGCTGCGGGATCCGGTGGAGCAGGTCAAGGCCGCGCTGGATGGAACGCCGCCCCCACCGCCACCGCCCCGGCGCCACAGCCGTGACCCGGTCGAGCAGGTCAAGGCCGCGCTGGATAGCACGCCACCGCCCAGGCGCCGGGACCGCGAACTGGGGCTGGGCGGAGGGCCGCCGGGCGGAGGCCCGCCAGGTCCGCCGCCGCGTAAGCCTGGCCAACCGAACTGGGATTGGCTGCGCCAACTGGACTGGAGCTGGCTGCGCCGGATCAACTGGTTGTGGGTGCGCCGGGGCCTCTATGTGGCCGCGGTGGTGCTCCTGCTGTTGCCGATCGTCACGTTCGCGATGGCCTACTTCATCGTCGACGTGCCCAAGCCGGGCGACATCCGCACCAACCAGGTGTCGACGATCCTGGCCAGCGACGGCACCGAGTTGGCGAAAATCGTTCCGCCCGAAGGCAACCGGGTCGACGTGAACATCAACCAGGTGCCGGTGCATGTGCGCCAGGCGGTGCTGGCCGCCGAGGACCGCAACTTCTACTCGAATCCGGGGTTCTCGCTGACCGGTTTCGCGCGGGCGGTGAAGAACAACATCTTCGGCGGCGACACGCAGGGCGGGTCGACGATCACCCAGCAATACGTCAAGAATGCGTTGGTGGGCGCGCAGCGCGCCGGGGTGGGTGGCCTGATCCGCAAGGCCAAAGAACTCGTCGTCGCCACCAAGATGTCGGGCCAGTGGTCCAAAGACGATGTGTTGCAGGCATATTTGAACATCATCTACTTCGGCCGCGGCGCCTACGGTATTTCCGCGGCGGCCAAGGCGTACTTCGACAAACCCGTCGAGCAGCTCACCGTCGCCGAAGGCGCACTGCTGGCCGCGTTGATCCAGCGGCCGTCGACGCTGGATCCCGCCGTCGACCTCGACGGCGCCAAGGAGCGCTGGAACTGGGTGCTCGACGGCATGGTCGAGACCGGGGCGCTGGCGCCGAAGGACCGTGCGGCACAGCAGTTTCCGCCGACGCTACCGCCGGATGCGGCCCGGGCGCAGAACCAGACCACCGGGCCCAACGGGTTGATCGAGCGGCAGGTGACCAAGGAACTGCTCGACCTGTTCAACATCGACGAGCAGACCCTCAACACGCAGGGCCTGCAGGTCACCACCACGATCGATATGCAGGCCCAACGGGCCGCCGAGAAGGCCGTGTCGACGTATATGGAGGGACAAAACCCCGACATGCGGGCCGCGGTGGTATCGATCGACCCGCACACCGGCGGGGTCAAGGCGTACTACGGCGGCTCGGATGCCAACGGTTTCGACTTCGCTCAGGCCGGGCTGCAGACCGGGTCGTCGTTCAAGGTGTTCGCGTTGGTGGCCGCGCTCGAGCAGGGCATCGGCCTGGGCTATCAGGTGGACAGTTCTCCGCTGACCGTCAACGGCATCAAGATCGGCAACGTCGAGGGCGAAAGCTGCGGAACCTGCAACATCGCCGAGGCGCTCAAGCGTTCGCTGAACACCTCCTACTACCGGCTGATGCTGAAGCTGAAAAACGGCCCCGAGGACGTCGCCCAGGCCGCACACCAGGCCGGCATCGCCACCAGCTTTCCCGGCGTGCCGCACACCCTGTCCGAGGACGGGCAGGGCGGACCGCCCAAAAACGGAATCGTGTTGGGCCAGTATCAGACTCGCGTGATCGACATGGCTTCGGCGTATGCCACGCTGGCCGCCTCGGGCACCTACCACCCGCCGCATTTCGTGGAGAAGGTGGTCAACTCCGAGGGCCGGGTGCTCTTCGACGCGGCCACCCAGGACAACTCCGGTGAGCAGCGCATCGACAAGGCCGTCGCCGACAACGTCACCTCGGCGATGCAGCCGATTGCCGGCTACTCACGCGGCCACAGCCTGGCCGGCGGGCGGCCGTCCGCGGCCAAGACGGGCACCACGCAGCTCGGCGATACGGACGCCAACAAGGACGCCTGGATGGTCGGGTACACGCCGTCGTTGTCGACGGCGGTGTGGGTCGGCACCGTGCAGGGCGACCAGCCGCTGGTGAACAAGTGGGGCGGCCCGGTGTATGGCTCGGGCCTGCCGTCGGACATCTGGAAAGCGACCATGGACGGCGCGCTCAAGGGCACCAACAACGAATCGTTCCCGAAGCCCACCGAGATCGGCGGATACGCCGGTGTGCCGGCCGCGCCGCCGCCGCCACCGCCGCCGCCGCAGGTGACCGTCATCCAGCCCACAATTGAAGTGGCGCCGGGCATTACGATCCCGGTCGGGCCGCCGACCACCGTGCCCGTGGGGCCGGGACCGCCACCGTCGCCGCCGGGCGCACCGGAGGCTCCGGCAGCACCGCCGCCGCCGTGACGGGCGACACCGTTTCGCCGCGGCAGTTGGCTACCGACCTGCGCTCCGCCGACGATCGCGATTGCCCCAGCCGCACAGACTTTTTGGGCTCGGCGATGTCGGGCGTCATCGGCGGTCCGGTGGGCCGCCACGCGCTGATCGGCCGGGCCAGGTTCTGGACCCCGCTGCGGGTGATGTTCGCGATCGCGCTGGTGTTCCTGGCGTTGGGCTGGTCGACGAAAGCGCCGTGCCTGGTAAGCACGGGAACAGGCCCCGGCGATCAGCGGGTGGCCAACTGGGGCAATCAGCGCGCCTACTACGAGTTGTGCTACTCGGACACCGTGCCGCTCTACGGCGCAGAGTTGTTGAGCCAGGGCAAGTTTCCGTACAAGTCCAGCTGGGTCGAAACCGATTCCAGCGGCAAGCCGCAGATCCGCTACGACGGCCAGCCTGCGGTGCGCTACATGGAGTATCCGGTGCTGACCGGCGTCTACCAGTACGTGTCGATGGCGCTGGCCAAGACCTACACCGCGGTGAGCAAGCTGATCCCGCTGCCGGTGATCGCCGAGGTGGTGGTGTTTTTCGACGTCGCCGCGTTCGGTTTGGCGCTGGCCTGGCTGGCGACCGTGTGGGCCACCGCGAATCTGGCGGGCCGACGGGTGTGGGATGCAGCGCTGGTGGCCGCGTCCCCGCTGCTGATATTTCAGGCGTTCACCAATTTCGACGCGCTGGCAACGGCTTTGGCGACGGGCGGGCTGCTGGCCTGGGCGCGCCGACGGCCGGTGCTGGCCGGTGTGCTGATCGGCTTGGGTGTCGCCGCCAAGCTGTATCCGGTGTTGCTGCTAGGGCCGCTGCTGGTGCTGGGCATCCGGACAGGACGCCTGCGTGAGCTGGCCCGCACCGCCGCGGCGACGGCGGCAACGTGGCTTTTGGTCAACCTGCCGGTGATGGTGCTGTTTCCGCGCGGCTGGTCGGAGTTCTTCCGGCTCAACACCCGCCGCGGCGACGACATGGATTCGCTGTACAACGTGGCCAAGTCGTTCACCGGCTGGCGGGGATTCGATCCGTCGCTGGGCTTTTGGCAGCCGCCGACGGTGCTGAACACCGTCGTCACCGTGCTGTTCGTATCCTGTTGTGCCGCAATCGGTTACATCACGCTGACCGCTCCGCAGCGGCCGCGGGTGGCGCAGCTCGCGTTCCTGGTGGTGGCGGCCTTCCTGTTGACCAACAAGGTGTGGAGCCCGCAGTTCTCGCTGTGGCTGGTGCCGCTGGCCGTGTTGGCGTTGCCGCACCGCCGGGTCTTGTTGGGGTGGATGACAATCGACGCGCTGGTGTGGGTGCCGCGGATGTACTACCTCTACAGCACGCCCAACCGCGGGCTGCCCGAGCAGTGGTTCACTTCGGCGGTGCTGCTGCGCGACCTGGCGGTGGTGGGGTTGTGTGTGCTGGTGGTCCGCGAGATCTATCGCCCCGAGGAGGACCTGGTCCGCTGGGGTGGGCGGGTGGACGACCCGACCGGCGGGGTGTTCGACGGTGCCGCCGACGCGCCGCCCGCCTGGCTGCCGGGGTGGCTGCGTCCGCGCACTACCGATTTCCCACGCTCAACCGTCGTCCGGTAACCTGATCCGGTTGCCGACGCAGGCGACCCTCCTGCCACGGAAAAGACCGTGGCCGCACACGACCATAGGAGGTGATGAGGTTCCCATGCGTCCATACGAAATCATGGTCATCCTTGACCCCACCCTCGACGAGCGCACCGTAGCTCCCTCGTTGGAGGCCTTTCTCAATGTCGTCCGCAAGGACGGCGGAACGGTGGAGAAGGTCGACATCTGGGGTCGGCGCCGACTGGCCTACGAAATCGCCAAGCATGCCGAGGGCATCTACGCGGTGATCGACGTCAAGGCCGCGCCGGCGACGGTGTCCGAGCTCGACCGTCAGCTGTCCCTGAACGAGTCCGTGTTGCGCACCAAGGTGATGCGCACCGACAAGCACTAGTGGCGATCGCCAGCGCGGCGAAGCCGGGCGCAGCGGGTCGCCACCGACAAGCACTAGCCTGTGGGCGAACGGCCGCGGCGCGTCGGAGCCGTTGCGTAGGCTCAGCCCAATGCCAATCCCAGGAGGAGCTAATGGCTGGTGACACCACCATCACCGTCGTCGGAAACCTGACCGCTGACCCCGAGCTGCGGTTCACCCCGTCCGGTGCTGCCGTGGCGAACTTCACCGTGGCCTCCACACCGCGCATCTACGACCGCCAGAGCGGGGAATGGAAGGACGGCGAGGCGCTGTTCCTGCGGTGCAACATCTGGCGTGAGGCCGCCGAGAATGTGGCCGAAAGCCTGACCCGCGGATCGCGGGTGATCGTGCAGGGCCGGCTCAAGCAGCGCTCGTTCGAAACCCGCGAGGGCGAGAAGCGCACCGTGGTCGAGGTCGAGGTCGACGAGATCGGCCCGTCGCTGCGCTACGCCACCGCCAAGGTCAACAAGGCCAGCCGCAGCGGCGGCGGAGGCGGCGGCTTCGGCGGAGGCGGTGGCGGAGGTTCGCGGCAGCCGGCGGCACCGGCCGCGGGCGCCACGGGCGACGACCCGTGGGGTAGCGCTCCGGCCTCGGGCTCGTTCGGCGGCGGCGACGACGAACCACCCTTCTAGTACTCGAAAGATAGAACGAAAGAGACAGACATGGCCAAGAGCAACAAGCGGCGACCGGCACCGGAGAAGCCGGTCAAGACACGCAAGTGCGTGTTCTGCGCCAAGAAGGATCAAGTGATCGACTACAAGGACACCGCGCTGTTGCGCACCTACATCAGTGAGCGCGGCAAGATCCGGGCGCGCCGGGTCACCGGCAACTGCGTGCAGCACCAGCGCGACATCGCCCTGGCGGTCAAGAATGCCCGCGAGGTGGCGCTGCTGCCCTTCACCTCCTCGGCGCGCTAGACCCAGAACGGAAAGCACACAACGATGAAGCTAATTTTGACTGCCGAGGTCGACCACCTCGGTTCCGTCGGCGACACCGTCGAGGTCAAAGACGGATACGGCCGCAACTACCTGCTGCCGCGCGGACTGGCGATCGTCGCGTCCCGCGGCGCGCAGAAGCAGGCCGACGACATCCGTCGCGCCCGGGAAACCAAGCAGGTCCGCGACCTCGACCACGCCAACGAGATCAAGGCGGCGCTCGAGGCGCTGGGCCCGGTGTCGCTGCCGGTCAAGACGGCGGGGGACACCGGCAAGCTGTTCGGCTCGGTGACCGCCGGTGACGTCGTCGCCGCTATCAAGAAGGCGGGCGGGCCCAACCTGGACAAGCGCATTCTGCGGCTGCCCAAGGCGCACATCAAATCCGTCGGCAGCCACCCCGTCACGGTGCACCTGCATCCCGACGTCAACGTCGAGATCGCGCTGGACGTCGTCGCGGAGAGCTAGACCCACTTCCACGCACCCCGGCGGCAGCTATGCCGCCGGGGTTGTCGTGTTGGCTGGCGAACTTTTCGGCGCGCCGCCCGCGCTGTGAACGTAACCGTCTGTTAACGCCCGGCACGGGTAGCCGATACGCAACACGCCCGAAACGGCAACCTGCCACGACACGCCGAAGCGATTCTCATCCACACAAACTGCACGCTGTTGTGGTGCGCTTATCTGCAGAAATGCGGTAACCCTCGACAGTGCTCCACAGGTTTTCCACACCCGCCTCAACACAGGGGCCGACGGATATGCACACCCGATGCACAGCTTCATGAACAACACCGTTTGGAAGCCTTGCCAGCAACCTTTAGCGTCAACCCGTCGCGAGGCGGTGTCGGTGGCTTGACTTAACGTCGAATCACCAGATCTCGAATGAACGTTCGAGCGATGTGCCGAGGGAGGTGGGGAGCTCATGGCGGTCGTCGACGACCTCGGTCAGCCGGGCATGGACACCCCCAGCGAAGACTTCGGCCGCCAACCGCCGCAGGACCTCGCCGCCGAGCAGTCGGTGCTGGGCGGGATGCTGCTCTCCAAGGACGCCATCGCCGACGTGCTGGAGCGGCTGCGGCCCGGTGACTTCTACCGCCCCGCGCATCAGAACATCTACGACGCCATCCTGGACCTGTATGGCCGCGGTGAGCCGGCCGACGCGGTGACGGTGGCGGCCGAGCTGGATCGGCGCGGTTTGCTGCGCCGGATCGGCGGCGCGCCCTACCTGCACGACCTGATCTCGACCGTGCCCACGGCCGCCAACGCCGGCTACTACGCGAGCATCGTCGCGGAGAAGGCGCTGTTGCGGCGGCTGGTCGAGGCGGGCACCCGGGTGGTGCAGTACGGCTATGCAGGCGCGGAGGGCGCCGATGTCGCCGAGGTGGTGGACCGGGCCCAGGCCGAGATCTACGACGTGACCGATCGGCGTCTGTCCGAGGATTTCGTCCCGCTGGAGGATCTGCTGCAGCCCACGATGGACGAGATCGACGCGATCGCGTCCAACGGCGGGGTGGCGCGCGGGGTGCCGACCGGGTTCACCGAACTCGACGAGGTGACCAATGGGCTGCATCCCGGGCAGATGATCATCATCGCGGCCCGGCCCGGTGTGGGGAAGGCGCTGGCGCTCAACACCCCGCTGTCGACCCCGACCGGCTGGACCACGATGGGCGACGTCGCTGTCGGTGATGTGTTGCTGGGCGCCGACGGGCAGCCGACCCGGGTGGTGGCGGCCACCGAGGTCATGCTGGAGCGGCCCTGCTACGAGGTCGAGTTCTCCGACGGCACGGCCATCGTCGCCGACGCCGATCACCAGTGGCCGACGGGTTACGGGATCCGCACCACGGCCCAATTGCGTTGTGGTCTGGACACAATCGCCGGTGCGGGCTCGATCGGGCGGTACGCAGAGGGCGGCGCGACGCTGATGGCGCCGGTGTTGCAGCTGGACGCGGTGCGACGGGTGCGCAGCGTTCCGGTGCGCTGTGTTCAGGTCGACAACGCCGCGCAGCTGTATCTGGCCGGCCGCGGGATGGTGCCGACGCACAACTCCACGCTCGGGCTGGATTTCATGCGGTCCTGCTCGATCAAGCACCGGATGGCCAGCGTCATCTTCTCGCTGGAGATGAGCAAGTCCGAGATCGTGATGCGGCTGTTGTCGGCCGAGGCGAAAATCAAGCTGTCCGATATGCGGTCGGGCCGGATGAGCGACGACGACTGGACGCGGCTGGCGCGGCGGATGAGCGAAATCAGCGAGGCGCCACTGTATATCGACGACTCGCCGAACCTGACCATGATGGAGATCCGCGCCAAGGCGCGGCGGTTGCGCCAAAAAGCCGATCTGCGACTGATCGTGGTGGACTACCTGCAGCTGATGACCTCGGGAAAGAAGTTCGAGTCACGTCAGGTCGAGGTCTCCGAATTCTCCCGGCATTTAAAGCTTTTGGCCAAGGAGCTCGAGGTTCCGGTGATCGCGATCAGCCAGCTCAACCGCGGGCCGGAGCAGCGCACGGACAAGAAGCCGATGCTCGCGGACCTTCGCGAGTCGGGCTGCCTCACCGCGAACACCCGAATCCTGCGGGCCGATACCGGCTCTGAGGTGACATTCGGTGAGCTGATGCGCACGGGTGAGCGGCCGCTGGTGTGGTCGCTCGATGAGCGGCTGCGGATGGTGGCCCGGCCGATGACCAACGTGTTCCCAAGTGGGCGCAAGGAGGTGTTCCGGCTTCGGCTGGCCTCGGGGCGCGAGGTCGAGGCGACGGCCAACCATCCGTTCATGACGCTCGACGGCTGGACGCCGCTGGGGGAGCTGAAGGTCGGCGATCGCCTTGCGGTACCACGGATGGTCCCCGAACCCGTCGAGACGCAACGGATGGCCGATTCCGAGGTGGTCCTGCTCGCGCACATGATCGGCGACGGCTCGTTCGTGAAGAACCAGCCGATCCGGTATGCCTCGGTCGACGAGGCCAACCTGGTTGCGGTGACGATTTCGGCGGCGCACTTCGGGGTGACAGCGATCCGCGATGAATACCCGGCGGCGCGGGTGACGACGCTGCGGCTCCCGGCACCGTATCACTTGACGCACCGGCGGCGTAACCCGATTGCCGGGTGGCTGGACGAGCTGGGATTATTTGGATTGCGCAGCCACGAAAAGTACGTGCCGCAACAGGTTTTCAAGCTGCCGAACGATCAAGTGGCGTTGTTCCTGCGCCACCTCTGGGCGACGGATGGTTCGGTGCGGTGGGACGACAAGCTCGGAATGGGGCGGATTTACTATGCGTCGACAAGCCGGCGTCTGGTTGATGACGTAGCCGCACTTCTGCTGAGGGTCGGCGTTTTCTCGCGCATCAAGCGCGTGCTGAAAGCCGGGTACCGCGACTCATGGCACCTGCACATCTACGGCGCTGAGAATCAGACGCGGTTCCTTCGACACGTCAGCGTACACGGCGTCAAAGCGGTTGCTGCACAGGAGGTCCTTGCCCAACTCGACGGGATCGTCCGCAACACCAACCTGGATACAGTCCCCAAAGAGGTCTGGGCACAGGTAAAGGCGTCGCTGATCAGCAGACAGATGACGCATCGGCAGTTCGCTGCCGCCATGGGTACCCAGTTCTGCGGATCCACCATGTGGAAGCACGCACCGAGCCGTTCCCGGTTGCACCGTGCCGCGGCATTGCTCGAAGACCGCGAGATTCACGCCTTGGCCGTAAACGATGTGTTCTGGGATCAGATCGTCGAGATTACGAGCCTTGGCGAGATGGATGTCTACGACGGAACCGTAAGTGACACACACAATTTCGTCGCAAACGGGATAAGCGCACACAATAGTTTGGAACAGGATAGCGACATGGTTATCCTGCTGCACCGACCGGATGCGTTTGAGCGTGACGACCCCCGTGGCGGTGAGGCCGACTTGATCATTGCCAAGCACCGCAATGGGCCGACGAAGACCGTGACGGTCGCGCACCAGCTGCATCTGTCAAGATTTGCCAATATGGCGCGGTAGTAGTAGTAGTAGTGATGACGACGCCGGAGCAGCCACGGGTGCTTGTAGATTCCCATCCCACATGGCGGAATTCCCATCTTTGACACACCGTATGTCGTATTGAGGGTGGCAGCATCGCTAGCGTGACGTACTCGTTTCACAACCGACTGGTACTGAGCGGCGCAGCCAGTGCAGGCCTGTTGGGGGAACCCAACCCGGAGACGGCCAACGTGGAAGTGACAAGCGTTGTTCTGGCCAATGACGGCCTGGATGGTGTGGTGGAGCTATGCGGTCCGGCCGAAGGCGAGCCGATACAAGGCGCACTGGAGCTTCGCCTTACGGGACGGGATTTTCCAACGTTCGAGGCGGCCCACAAGGCTGGTATTGCGTGGCGGAACCACCTCACAATCGCGTTCGCTCACTACTTGGTTGGCATCAAGATTGGATCCGCCGACGAGCCAGTTCACCAGGGCTTCGGCACGCCTTACTACCAGAGCCCTACGCAGCGCCGTTTGCGGGATGACCCAGGCCTGCTCGTGTTCGAAACCGATAAGCGAACTGGGTCAGGCGGATTGTTCGCTGAAGGCTATGTCATGCGGGGCTTGCATGGGTTGGTGAGCTATGCATTGCCCTGGATCATTAGTCGTAACTACGAGTTAAGTTCGCAGCAGTCGTTGGCATACGGGCTGGTGCACGCGGCGTACTTCGAGGACAACCCCGAAACGAGTTTCATCCTGTTAGTTACCGCGATTGAAGCGCTGTTGCCGCCGCGCGAAGCGGCTCCACACGATATTGCTGAAGCGATCGACGCGCTCAAGCAGAGTCTTAATGAGATGACCAACATCGATGACGATTTACGTCAAGACGTCGCGGAAGCGCTGGAGGACGACAAGTTCGACCCGATTGGGCGCAGAGCCCGCCAACTGGTCAGCTGCCTTGGGACAGAGCGCTTTGCCGGTCAGAAGCCGAAGGACTACTTCCACGGTCGCTACAAGGTACGCAGCGGCTTGGTGCACGGCAGCGTTGATCGCCTCACCGAATATCAACTCTCGAAAGAGGTACCCGAGCTGCGTCGCTTCGTCCTTGCTCTGCTGGGGGTCCTGGTGTTCGGGGAGCGGATGCCGGAACAGTGGACGGCAGAAAGCGTCCAACGTTCGCCGATGTACTGAAAGAAATCCGCGATGGCGGGCAGCCGGTCGGGCGGAACCGCCGTTCCGACAACGCCCCGGGATCCGACGACGCGCTCGGCGCGCTCGGAGGCATGCATCCGTTCGTCGTCCTACTCCATCGGCCCGCCGATCTGCGTTGAAAACATGGCCACGCAGAATAATTGTCTCTGTATAGCAGAGAAGTCATTGCCGGATTCTCGCCAAAAGTCCTAAGCTGCCTTTCTGTAACAAGGTTCAACCTTTCTGCTGTACAGAGAAGGCGTGGAAGAGTCGCGTTATGGCTGATCAGGTTTTCGACGATGTCCGCCGCGGGATGATCCCGGCGCACATCTACAACGACGCTGGAATCTTCCAACTCGAAAAGGAGCGGCTCTTTAGCCGCGCCTGGCTGTTCGTGGCCCATGAGTCCGAGATCCCGCAGGACGGCGACTATGTGGTGCGACGGGTCTTGAACGATTCGTTCATCATCGCCCGTGATTCAACAGGTGATGTGCGTGCCTTGTTTAATATGTGCCTGCACCGCGGGATGCAGGTGTGCCGCGCCGAGATGGGCAACGCGTCGAATTTCCGTTGCCCGTACCACGGCTGGTCCTACCGCAACGACGGCAGGATCCTCGGTTTGCCGTTCCACCACGATGCCTACGGTGGTGAGGAAGGGTTCAAGAAAAAAGGTCAAACCCTGCTGCCGGCACCAAATTTGGCCAGCTACAACGGGCTGATCTTCATCAGCATGGACCCCGACGCGGCTCCGCTCGAGGACTACCTTGGCGACTTCCGGTTCTATCTGGACTTCTACACCAGGCAGAGCAGGCAAGGGCTGGAAGTTCGTGGCCCGCAACGGTGGCGGATCAATGCGAACTGGAAAATCGGTGTCGAAAACTTCGCCGGCGACATGTACCACACTCCGCAGACCCACGCATCGGTCGTGGAGATCGGTCTATTCCGGGAGCCTAAGGCCGAAAAACGCAAGGACGGGGCAACCTACTGGGCCCATCGGGGCGGAGGAACCACCTACAAACTTCCTCCCGGAACGTTCGAAGAACGGATGCGCTACGTCGGCTACACCGATGACATGATCGAGCGGATCAAAGGACTCTGGACCACCGAGCAGCAGCAAGTGGTCGGCGACGACGGCTTCATGATTTCCGCCGCATCATGCTTTCCGAACCTCAGCTTTGTGCACAACTGGCCCAAGGTGGAAGACGGCGAAGACGCGTTGCCGTTCATATCAATCCGGATGTGGCAGCCGATCAACGAGCACGAGACCGAGGTCTATTCCTGGTTCGCGGTCGACTCGGCGGCGCCCGAGCAGTACAAGAAAAACTCCTACAAGGCCTACCTCATGTGCTTCGGCTCGACCGGGATGTTCGAGCAGGATGACGTCGAGAACTGGGTCTCGCTCACCAACACCGCCGCCGGCCCGATGGCACGTCGGCTCCGCCTGAACAGCCGCATGGGTCTGCTCGCCGATGACCGGCCGGTCGTGGATCCGTTACCGCCCAACGCGTTTCACGGTCCGGGCGAGGCACGCGTGGGCTACAGCGAGCACAACCAACGGGCTCTGCTGCGATTGTGGGCCGACCATCTCGAATTGCCCCCGGTGTCGGACCGCCGAACCGAAATCGGAACCCACAATCCCGACGGCGTCGCTCCGCTTGTACAGACCATCACGAAGGAGACGGTGACGCAGTCATGACGAACACCGAGCAGCCAGTCCGGCC
Organism: Mycobacterium kyorinense; assembly: GCF_002101735.1. GTDB lineage: Bacteria > Actinomycetota > Actinomycetes > Mycobacteriales > Mycobacteriaceae > Mycobacterium > Mycobacterium kyorinense. Next base: position 41,514 of record NZ_LQPE01000034.1, read on the forward strand.
TGGCTACCGTCGCGGCGGGCCCAACCAGACATATTCCGAACAAGCCGTCCTGGGCGGTCACGCACCGCGCCAGCAGCGAGTGGGAAAGCCGTTGCCGTTCAACGACGAACGGCACCTGCAAGCGCACCAGTTCCTGGTCGACGAAGCCTATCTTCTCGACGCCCAGCAGTACGATGAATGGCTGGACTTGGTCACCGACGACATTCACTACCACATGCCGGTCCGGGTCACCACCGCGCGCGGCGCTGGATTTGACACCTCGCCCGGAATGGCTCATTTCGACGACAACAAGTACTCGCTGAGCCGACGAGTGGCACGGTTCCTCACCGAGCACGCCTGGACCGAGGATCCACCGTCGCGACTGCGGCACTACATCACCAACGTGCGGACGTTCGCCACCGATGACGACGCCCACCTGATCGTCGAATCCGCCGAACTGTTGTACCGCAGCCGAGGTGACGTCAACGAGGCAGCGTTGCTGTCCTGCGGGCGGGAAGACCTGCTGCGCCGCGGCGGTACGGGCTGGAAGTTGGCGCGCCGCACCATCTTGATCGACGAGTCGGTGATCCGCATGCAAAACCTGGCGGTGTTCTTATGACCCACGCCGCGCGGCAGCTGGCCCAACTCTTGGACGGCACGATCGGTGAACCGCTCACGATCGCAAACGAATTCACAGAAGTGCAAGTGCGTCGCGTTGACACGCGAAACGGATCGCGGCTGCTGATCACGTCGCCCAAGTCAGGACAGTGGATCAGCCTCGACGCGCTCGAGGTCGAGGCGTTGACATGGCAGAACACCCGTACTCTGGCGGCGATGGTGGGCAACATGTACCGACCGCTGCTCCCTGCCGAAGACAATGCGCCATGACCGGATGGCTCGATGGCAAGCGGGCCCTCGTCGTCGGCGCGGGTTCGGGCATCGGCAGGGCAGTCGTAGACGCCTTTCGTGCCGAGGGCGCGCGGGTCGCTGTGCTCGAGCGTGACCGCCGAAAGTGTGAGGCGCTGCGCGAGGAACTGCCCGACGTGCCGGTAGTCGAGGGTGACGCGACCAACCGAAAGGCCAACGAGCATGCGGTCAGCACCGCGGTCGAGGGCTTCGGCGGACTCGACACGCTGGTCAACTGCGTCGGGATCTTCGATTTCTACAAAGGGATTACCGACATCGACGCCGACCAACTCAGCAAGGCATTCGATGAAATGTTCCGCACCAATGTGTTGAGCCATCTGCAGTCGGTCAAGGCCGCGGTGCCCGCGCTGCGAGCCCAGGCCGGCGCGTCGATCGTGCTTACCGAGTCGGCATCGTCGTTCTATCCCGGCCGCGGCGGAGTGCTGTACGTCTCGTCGAAGTTCGCCGTGCGTGGCCTGGTCACCACGCTCGCGTACGAGTTGGCGCCGCAGATCAGGGTCAACGGTGTGGCACCGGGCGGTACCCTGAACACCGACCTTCGTGGCCTGAAGAGCCTGTCGCTCAACGATATCCGGCTCGACGACACCCCCAACCGCGCGCGCGACCTGGCCGCCCGCAGCCCGCTCAACGTTGCGCTCTCCGCCGAAGACCACGCGTGGAGTTACGTGTTCCTGGCGTCGGACCGCTCCCGGGGCATCACCGCCGGCACCACCCACCCCGACGGCGGCTTCGGCATGGGTGCACCATGACCCCCACCGCAAACCTGGATGCTCGACGTGCATTGGTCGCCGAAGCATGTCGGGTCGCAGCGGCACGCGGACTGGTTGACGGCGTCCTGGGCCACATCAGCCTTCGCGTCGACGACCAACACTTGCTGATCCGCTGTCGCAGTGATGCGGATAACGGCGTGGCCTTCACCCGGACTGAGGATGTGCGGCTCGTGCGTTTCGACGGAACCGCCGGCGCACCAGGCGAACTCGACGGCTATCGGGTGCCCAACGAGCTTCCTATCCACACCGAAACCCTGCTGGCGGCGCCGCACCGCCGCGCGGTCGCGCACTTGCATCCGCCGGCCGTCGTGGCGGCCGATCTTGCCGGGATCACCATCCAACCGATCTACGGCGCGTTCGACATCCCGGGTGCGTGGCTGGCACGCGGCGGCGTACCCGTCTACGAACGTGCGGTGCTCATCCGCAGCGCCGAACTCGGCAGGGAGATGGTCGCCGCGATGGGCGAGCGGCCCGTGGTGATCTGCCGAGGCCACGGAATCGTCAGCGCCGCAGCCACCGCCGCGGAGGCGGTGCTGCAGGCCATCAGTCTCGATGAATTGGCGCGCATGTCGCTGCGAGTGCGCGCGGCGGGCGGCACGCTACGCGAGATCGATGAGCGGGACTGGGCGGACCTGCCCGACCTCGGACCGGCGTTCACCGCCGATGCGGCCTGGCGCCATGAAGTCGCACGAATCGCGATGCCGTGACAGGTTTTTCATTCCGTGCGATCGCCGATCTCCTTGGCGGCCTCGACTAGAACCGCGACCACCATCGGATATTGGGACGCCTTGAGACGGTGTGTCGGTGCAGCAGCGTTGAGGGCCAATCGCAGTCCAGGCGCCCGCGTGGGAATCGGGACGGCAAGTGACGCAACGCCTTCCTCGCTTTCTTCGCGGTTGACCGCGTAGCCCCGTTGGCGGATGCGGCGAATTTCGTTGACCAATTCGGTTCGGCTACCGATCGAATGCTGCGTGATTTGTTCTAGATCTTCCTGTGGGTACAGTCGCCCGATCTCGTCGTCGGACAGTTGGGCGAGCATCGCCTTACCGGTCGAAGTGCAGTGCGCCGGCATGGTCAGGCCAAGGCGCGACGCGACACGCACGGCGGTTGGGCCTTCGACGGCGGCGACGAATCGAACCGCGGCACCGTCGAGCATTCCGATGTGCACGGACTCGCGCAGCCGTTCAGCGAGTCGACGCATGACCGGCTTCGCCGTTGCCTCGATGTCGATGCGACCCAGAATCGCAAACGCAACGCTCGTCAGAGCGGGGCCCGGGTGATAGACCTTCGAGACCGGATCTTGGCGGACGAAGCCGCGGTAGGCCAGCATCGCCAGCAACCTGTGCGCAGTCGACGACGCGACGCCCAAATACCGCGTCGCCTCGCTCAACCGGATCTCGGGTCGTTCCCCCAATAGCAGGATCAGCCGTAACGCCTTGTCGACCGATTCGATCGGATACTGCGGCAGCAGCGGGTCTACTGCCCGCCGAGACCGCCTTTTCTGCACACCAGAGACGCTACGCCGCCTCGCAACTTTCGATCATCGAGATTCGGCAGGAATGACCAGCGGATTGCGTGCGTTCGTGGCGGGTATGCCTACCGGAATCATCCTCTTCGCCCGTCCCGATGCTCCTAACCTCGTCGACGACGTCATCGCCCAGGCCACGCAAGCCCACGAGCTCGGCGTTGCCCAAGTGTGGTTGGCCCAGCAGCTGAACTACGACGCGATCACGCTTGCTGCGCTCATCGGAGCTGCCGTGCCCGGATTGGGCGTGGGCACCTCTGTGGTGCCGATCAACCCCCGCCATCCGCTGATCGTCGCCTCGTTGGCGCAGACGGCGCAGGCCGCCCCGCACGGCAACTTCAGCCTGGGGCTCGGGCTGGGCGCCAAAGAGATCGAGCGCCAGACCTTCGGCACGGCCTGGCCCAACACCATCACGCGGTTACGCGAGCATCTGTCCATCCTGCGGTCGGTGTTCGACACCGCCGGCGTCGATTTCCACGGCAGTGAACTGAGCGCCAGCCCTTCCTGGCCGGTGCAGGTTGCGGGGGGCACCCCGATCCCGGTGTATGTGGCAGCGATGGGCCCAAAGGCGTTGCAGGTCAACGGAGAACTGGCCGACGGGACCTTGCCCTATCTGGCGGGCCCTCGGACTCTCGAGGAATTCATCGTGCCGACGATCACCAAGGCTGCGGCTGAAGCGGAGCGACCGACGCCGCGCATCATCGCCGCCGTGCCGACATTGTTGTCCGAGGACCTCGACAGCGCGCGCACCATTGCCGCGCAACAGTTGAGCTTCTACGAGACCATCCCGTCGTACCGCAATGTCATCGCCCGTGAAGGCATCGCCAGTGTGGTCGACCTTGCCGCGATCGGGACCGAGGAAGCTGTTGCGCGTCAGCTGCGTCGGTATCGGGATGCGGGTGCCACCGACATCGTGATCAGTCCGCTAGACCGCTCCGACTCCGTCGACCGCAGCGCGCTGTGGCGGCTCACCGCCGGGCTGTGAACTGTTAAAGCCAATTAGTGGCCAGCGTTGCGGGCAAGGTCGATCGCGTACTGGCTGACGAAGGTGCCGGCCTGGGGTTCTCCGCGGCCGCACGACCCGTCGGATTCGCCCGGGCGTTTGATCCAGAGATAGGCGTCGGCGTGTGCGCCCGCCGTCGCCGTGGTGGGCGGCGTACCCAGTGCGCGGCCGGTCGGGTTACACCAATAAAGTTCGCCGCCGGCGGGACCGGCGCCGTTGCGCGACGTGTCGATCACGTAGTTCGATCCGTTCGTCAGCCCCGAAATCGCTTCGCCGTAACCGATTTCCTCGTCGGTGGCGAAGAAGTTGGCGGTGTTGAGGCTGAATCCGCGCGCCTTGGCCACGTCGACCTGGTTGAGCCTGGCGGCCATCTCGTCGGCGTTGATCCAGCGCGAGTGCCCGGCGTCGATGTAGACGGCCGCGGCCGGGTCGCGGGTCAGCGTGTCGACGGCATACCGGATCAGCTCGAAGCGCTCCTGACGCTGGTCGGCCGACAAGCAGTCGGCCATGGCCAACGCATCGGGTTCGAGGATGACCGCGGCGGGGCCGGTGCCAATCGCGGATGCGACGCCGTCGATCCACGCTCGGTAGCTGGCGGCCGACCCGAATCCGCCCGAAGCGAAGCTCCCACAGTCACGATGCGGGATTCCGTAGAGGGCCAGAATCGGCACGGCGCCGGCGGCCTGCGCCCCCGCGATGTACTTCGCGTCCACCGCGGGATTAGACGCCTGGTCCATCCAGTAGGCGTGCGGCGTGTTCGCGATGGCCGTCAGTTCCGGACTGGGCGGATTGGCGCCTTGCGCGGCGCGCATGGCCTTCGATGCCGGATCGACATACAACGGCTTGCCGGCCAGGGGGTTGTCGTTGCTGGCCAAGCGGATCGACGGGACCTGCACCGGGTGGGCAACGAAGGCCGCAACCATCAGGAAGGGAGCGATCCACCGCGCGACTGCGCTAATAGCTGAGGACATCACGTCAGGAAATTAGCGTTTCGACGGATTGGGCGCGACACCGGCCCGACCATCGGGTCAGCGGAAGCGGATGTTCACGGTCGCCAGGCCGAAGATCTTCCGGCCGGCAGACTTGGCGCCGACGATGACGACACCGGAGCGGGTTTCCGGATCCAGCGACTTGACCCGGCCGCTGAACTCGATGTCTGCGCCCTCTTTGGCCGACACAATCGCGGGCGCGGACAACCGGACCACGTAGCGGGTAACCGCGCCGGGGTCGCCCGACCATGCGGACACAAAGCCGGCACCCAAACCCATCGTCAGCATCCCGTGCGCGATCACATCGGGCAGCCCGGCGAGCTTGGCGATAGCTTCATCCCAGTGGATCGGGTTGGCGTCGCCGGCCACGCCGGCATAGTTGACCAGGTCACCCCGGGACAGCCGGGTGTGGTGCACCGGCAGCTCGTCGCCGACCTTCACCTCGTCGAACGACGGCGTCCCCGGCGTTCGGGTCAAGCCGCCGTCGGCGATGTGAATCTCGCCTTCGGGGCGCACCGTCTTCTCGTAGGCCTCATCGTTTTCGCCGATCGCGGCGATGTCGACGTCGTGCATCATCGCCTTCTGCGCGGCCGTCTTGATCGCCGGATCGACGTCCTCGGCGGTGAGGCCGACGACGGTGGTGTGCAGGGTGTGCACCCGCTCGCCGGCAGTGTCGGTGAAGGTGTTGGTCACGGTAATCAGGTCTCGGCCGGCGATCCTGCGCACCGACGACAGTTCGACGTCGATCCGCAGCTCGTCGCCGGCCACGATCGGGCGGTGCTGCTCGAAGACTTCTTCGGTCTGCATGTAGGTGTCGTAGCCGATGACCACCGATTCGAACATGCGCCGGTTGCACGCCATGGCCGGCGTTGACGTGAAGGTCAGCGGCGCCACCAGACCCGAGTAGCCCAGTTCTGCCGCGGCGGCGACATCCCAGTGTGCGGGGTGATAGTCCTGTACTGCGCGCGCGTATTCACGAACTTTCTCGCGGCCCACCAGGTAGGGGTAGTCCATCTGGTAGTAGTGGCCGACCCGCGATTCGATCGCCGACGCCTCTGCTGGTGCGGTCATGACTTGCTCAACTTTTCTATCGGCTTGTTCGGAGGCCGACGCAAGCACACTAACCCTCGGACACCGGGTGTAGCCGTCCACCCGACTGCTAGAAACGACAGGTGCAGATCTTCCGTACCGCAACGTGCGCCGATTCCGGGCATCCGGAATTCACGCTGGTTTTCAAAGACGAACCACCAACGCCGAATACGGTGGGCTGGATTTTGGACCACTTTCAGAACGCGGTGGCGGGTGGCACTCGGTTTGTGGCCGGACAATCAGTCGGCATTGGTTGGCGGGGGCTGCGGGTGATCGAACGCGGTGACGGCACCCTCGGCCTGGAGGAGCGAGTCGCCGAGGATGTGTGGCAGGACCATGTGGATCAGGCGCTCGGCGACTTGTGGTGGCAGCTGGAGGCGGCCGCGAAACTTGGCTTGCCGGAAGAACCGGACTCCGTTGCCGAGGATCAGATCGCAGCCGTCCAGTCCTGTGTATTCGACGCGTCAACGTTGATTCTCAACCGTCTCGGTCCGGACTCGCCGCAACACGGTGGGTGGGCGATCAGCTGTGGAGATGAGCACGATCACTCTGACTGGTCCTTTATGGAATTGTTTCGGCTTGCGGTGGCGCTCCCGTTTGTCACCCAATTCCTTGCTCTGCCACCAGAAACCGGCCTTATCATCGAACGCCGTCGAGTAGACCCGGCCGGCGGCGTGGTGGCCGACGTGGCCTACAAGGACACGATGCTGACCCCGGATGACGGGATGCATTTCGGTCCACAGCCCGCATCCGCGGCCGCTCCTAAAGCGCACTTTGCGATCGGCCGGTTCGGCGAGGGCCTGTATCGCACCATGACCGGCGATCAGCACGGGCACCCCGATATCGTCGCCTGCATCACCACACCGCCCATACCTGGCATGCAGGATTCGTTGGTGCAGTGGATATTGGATGATCTGCAAGATTCCATTGCAGCGGGCACACGTTTCGAAGCGGGTCAGACGATCCGGGTCGGGTGGCGGACTCTGCGCGTCGTCGAACGCGCCGACGGGATGCTGGGACTGCAAGAACGCGTCGACGTCGACAGCTGGGAAGAACACGTCGAGCTAACCCTGCGTGACCTGTGGTACCAGAAAGAAGTCGCGGCAAGCCTCGGCCTGACGAAACGGTTGTCGTTCCCGGCTGAGGATCAATATGCCGCTGTCGCCGAATGCGTGAACGAGACGATTCCCGCGCTGCTGCTCAGCCGTGCAGAAATCGACGACCCGGCTTCCTGCGGCTGGAGGGTTTGCTGCCGGCGTGGCCATGACCACGGAAAGTGGCTGTCGCAAACCGTCTGGGACCTGTCGGACTCGATGCCCTTCGTCACCCAGTTTCTTGCGCTTCCCATAACCACGTCGGTTGTCATCGAGGCGCCCCACACGACCTCCACCGGCCACATCGGCGTCCGTGTTCTGCTCGACGGCCGACATCTGCTCCCAGAACCCGGCTCCTATCTGTCCGCACTCAACGGCAGCGGTTAATCCGCCAGTTAGCGCACTGGCAGCGGTCGGGAGCGCACCAGCGTGGGCCACCAGAACCACGGCCCGAGGATTCGCAGGACGCACGGCACGACGAACGAGCGCACGATCAGCGTGTCGAGCAGCAGACCGATGCAGACGGTCGAACCCACCTGACCGATCGTTCGCAGATCGCTTGTGAGCATGGCAAGCATCGTGAACGCGAACACCAAACCCGCGGAAGTTACTACACCACCGGTGCTTCCGAGCGCGCGGATCAGGCCGGTGTTCAACCCGGCGTGCAGCTCCTCTTTGACTCGGACGATCAACAGCAGGTTGTAGTCCGAACCCACCGCCACCAGGATGATGAACGTCAGCGGCAGCACCAGCCAGTGCACGGGCAGGCCGATGAGATGCTGCCAGACGAGTATGGAGAGCCCGAAGGCTCCGGCATACGAGAACGCCACCGTGCCGGGAATCACCAAGGCGGCCATCAGACTTCGCGTGAGGAACAACATGATCAAGAAGATCAGCACGAAGGCGGCGATCGCCACGATCAGCAGATCCGACGCGGCGTATTCCTTGATGTCCTTGTCGTTGGATCCGGAGCCGCCGATGTAAACCCTTGCGCCGGCCAACGACGTCTCTTTCAAGATCGTGGTTATCGCCCCCGGGAATTGCTCGACATGCTGTACGCCTTCGGGACCCATCGCGTTGCCCTCGTGGGTGACGATGAACCGAGCGGCCTTGCCGTCCGGCGACATCAGCAGTTGCATGCCGGTCTTGACGTCGTCGTTGTCGAAACCTTCACGGGGGATGTAGAAGAAGTCGTCGCTGCGGGACCGGTCGAAGTCGAGGCCGACATTGATCAAGTCGTCGAACGTCTGGTCGGTCTGCGTGGACTGCAGAGCCGACTGGCCGTACGTGCTGACCAGAAGAGACGCCAAAGCCTCCGAGTCGTCGGCCGTGAGTTTCAGCTGCGTGATGACTTGCGGCAAGATCCTGTCCACAGCTTCCAGCGAGGTTCTGGCGTCCTTGATATCGGCGGCCAGGTGGTCGATGTTGTCGAGGCCATCGAACAACGATCTGAATGCCCAGCAGATGGGGATGTCGAAACAGTGCTTCTCCCAATAGAAGTAGCTCTTGATCGGCCGGAAGAAATCGTCGAGATTCGAGATTTCCGAGTTCATTTCGTCGGTGATCTGCTGCAGATCCTCCACGGTGAGAACCGTCTGGTGCAACTCATCGGACATGTTCTGGAAGTAGACGATCTCTTTCCGCAAGACCTCGACGGAGTGGGCGGTGATCTGAGCCTGCTGGTCGGTATTCGCGTTCTGCTGCTTGTTGAACGGCAGCTGTTGACCGTTGCCGCTGCCCTGCGTGGTGAACAAGTAGGGCAGCGTGGCGTGTTCCAATGGCCGGCCCAGAGGCCTGGTGATGCTTTGCACCATCGCTACGCCGGGAAGACGAATCAGACTCTTCGCCACCCGGTCCAATGAGATGAAGTCGGCCGAGTTGCGCATGTCGTGATCGGTCTCGACCATCAGCATCTCGGAGAACAGCTTGCTCTTCGGGAAGTGCCGATCGGCCGCCGCGAACCCCTGATTGGCGGGGGCAGCGTGCGGCTGGTACTGCCGATCATCGTAGTTTTGCCGGTAGGTCGGCACGAAGATCGCCCCGAACATGACGGCAGCGGCGCTGGCCGTGAGGATCGGCACCGGCCAGCGCACCACGCTCGCCCCGATCCGCCGATACAACGTCGCCTTGGCCTTTTCTCTGGGGTCGAAGAGGCCGAAGAGGCTGCCCACGGTCAAGATGGCCGGGCCGAGCGTCAGCGCTGCCGCGATGGTGAACAGCATCGCGATCCCAACGGCGGGTCCCATGGTGTGGAAGTAGTTGAGCCGCGCGAATGTCAGGCAGTAACACGCGCCGGCGATCGTCAGGCCCGAGCCGATGATGATGGGCGTTACGCCCTTATAGGCAATGTAGAAGGCGTCCTCTCGGCTTTCGCCGGCCTGTCGCGCCTCGTGATAGCGACCAATGAGGAAGATGCCGTAATCGGTTCCGGCTCCCAGGGTCAGCGCGACGACGATGTTCACCGCGAACGACGAGAGTTCGATGTAGCCCAAATGTCCGAGGGTCGCGATAACTCCCTTGGCGACCAGCATCTCGATCAGAACCCCGAGCAGGGGCACCAGCACGTTGCTCGGGGAGCGGTACACCAGCAGCAGCATCGTGACGATGAGGATGATCGTCACGATCGTGATGTTGTTCAGGCTTGAATTGGCAATAGCCACGGTGTCCGAGGCGAGCGGCGCCGCGCCGCTGACATAGACCCGCAGCCCGGGAGGCGCCGGATCCTTGGCGACGATATCGCGAACGGCGGCAACGGATTGATTAGCTTGCATCTGACCGATGTCGCCGGCGAGACGCAGCAGCACGTACGCGGCTTTGCCGTCTACACTCTGCGCTCCCGCCGCGGTGATCGGCTTGCCCCACAGATCCATGACGTACTGCACGTGCTTGGGATCTTGCTTCAGTCGGCGCACCAAGTCGTCGTAGTAGCGATGGTCCACATCGCCCAGCGGCCGGTTGGCTTCCAACACGAGCATCGTCAAGTTGGTCGAATTGGACTCGTGGAACTTCTCACCGATGCGAAGCAGCGCCCGCTGCGACGGCGCGTAGTGCGGGACCATCGGCCCCGCGAGTTCTTCTGCGACGCGCTCGACCTGCGGCATAAAGGTGTTGGTCGACACGGCGAGCAGCGCCCAAAAAGCGATGATCGGTATTGCAAGGACGCGGACCATTCGCGGCACGAAAGGTCGTCTCGCCCGGTGCTCGCTCATGCGGATTTCACCCTGCACATGACGTGCGCGTCCTCGTGGGTGTCGGATTGTTCGTCGCGGACAACCCCGTTCACCAACATGCGGCAGCCGAGTTGGCCACCATGAACCTGCGCCGAGATGCTGCCGGACACCACCGTCAGCGTCGTCGTCTCCGTGTGCGACCACGGCAATGTCGTCAGCTCAACCTGATGCGGATGTCCGTCGATGTCCAAGTAGACGAGCATCCCGCCGTCGCCGACGGAGCCGAACAATTCATACGTGAGCTGTTTGGGCGTGGTCTGCTCGGGCGCTGCCGGGCCGTTGACCGTGATGACGGGTGGGGGAGCGGAGAACTGGTGCACCTTCCACATGCCCACCGCTCCCGCGCCGACCGCAACGACGGCAACCAAGGGCATCCAGGCTCGCGCCAAGAGGGTCCGGCCGACGGAACGAGGGCTCACTCGATCACCTTCGGAACTCGGTCCGCACGTCGTGTCCCCTCGCTCCCGCACTCAGGCCAAACGCAGATAGTAGACGGTGATGTACCTAATTGTCTACACGGGGCCAAAGTCTGTCGGGACCCGGCTGCCGGAATGCCTTACGACATCTTCTGCAGGCGGCCTTTCAACGCTGCGCTTCGCAGCATCCGAATCGTGAAGTTGATCGCGGCCAACATGGGGAACACCCCGAGAAACGTCCGCTCGGACGGCGTCGCTCCGTGCAAGTGGTAAAGGCTGCCGAACACGTAAAAACAGCCCACCATGAACAAAGCACCGGGGATGCAGAACGCCAGCAAGGAGCTACGGTCGGCGACGATTTGCTTCGCGTAGTCCACCTCGTCCCGCGACATCGGTTGGCGCTTACGCACTTTGGCCATCACCGCTTTAGCACTGCCTATCTCCTCGCTGATCGGAGTAGGGGTGCGATCCGCCATCCGCTTGACGGCTACAGAAGCTAAGGCGACGAACACCAACGCCAACAAGAAGCTGAGGACGGTCAGGTAACCGAATAAGCCCGAACTCACTATTGCGCCTCCTTCGCGTCGCGGTCGAACCTAACACTGACTCTGCGTCCACCAAGCAAAAGTGCGAGTAGCTTGCCTGGTGGACGCAGAGTCAACGCCGCTCAGGTCAGCGAGGCGCGGTAGATCTCGTCGATGTTCGAGCCGAGCTTCTCGTCGAATTCCTCGTCGGTCTGGTCGACCGTCAGCCCTTCGGTCAAGGCACGGGAGAAGCTGGCGATGAGCCCGTGGCAGCGGGCCAGGATGGTGCAGCTTTCGGCGAGGCTGTAGCCCCCGGACAACGCCACGACGCGCAGGACCCGAGGGTGTTCGATCAGCGGCGCATACAGGTCGTTCTCGTCGGGCAGCGTCAGCTTCAGCATCACCTGCCTGTCCGAGTCGAGCTCGTCGAGCTTCGCCTTGAGCGCCTCCACCAGCATGCTGTCCGCTTTGGCCTTGTCGGGGCATTTGATGCTCACCTCGGGCTCGAGGATCGGCATGAGTCCACGCTCGGCGATCTTGTGCCCGTACTCGAACTGTTCGTCGACGATGGCCTTGATCCCCGCTTCGTTCGGCTCGGAGACGAACGAGCGCATCTTGGTGCCGAAGATCCCCTTCTCGAGGGCCCGCTCCAACAACGAGTCGAGCTTGGTCATCGGCTTCATCAGCTGCACACCGTATTTGGCGTCGTCGAGGCCTTGGTCGACTTTGACGAACGGCACGATGTGCTTCTGCTTCCACAGAAACGCCGCGGTGTCCTCGCCGCTGATGGTGCGGTCCATGGTCTGCTCGAAAAGGATGGTTGCCAGGATCTTGTCGGCGGTGAAACGGGGACTCGACATGAGCCGCGCCCGCATCTGGTGGATCAGATCGAACATCTGCTCCTCAGTGTGGTACCCGTCCTCCGGAATCCCGTAGAGCTTCAAGGCCTTGGGCGTGCTGCCGCCGCTCTGGTCCAGTGCGGCGATGAAGCCACGCCCCGACGCCATCAGGTTGCGTTGTTCTTCGTTCACTGCGGGTCCTTTCGTCCTCACGCACCGCCACCACTGTGACTACCACTTTCGGATAGGCCCGCAAACCCCCCGCAAAGGGTCAGGAATCGGTCACTGCGGCGGCGTGGGGCTCATCGAGCCGATGTAATACGTTTCGTGTCCGGTCGGATATCCGCCGCCGTCGGTGGCGATATGGACATGGTCGTAGTGGTTGAGGGTTTCGTTGCCGTAGTCCGCGGTCCAACTCGGCGCGCCAATGCCCGGGTAGAACTTCTGTCGCCAGATCACGTGCAGCACCCCCCATCGTTTGGCGTTCGCCAAGGCATACCCGGCGATTTGGTTGCCGAGCTCGATGCCGTCGGGGGAGTGATAGTTCGGGATCATCACGTCGATCGCCAGCCCGTTGGGATGCCATTTCAAGGCGTCCTGGCGGTACCCGCCGATGGTCTTGATCTGCGGGAACAACACGCTGATCGCCCGGGCCGCCCAAATCGTCTTGACCTGTAACCCTTGCTCGGGTGCGACGCCGGCGGGCAACGCGAGTTGAAAGTTCTGGGCGGTGGCGGGTGCGCTTGCCGCCAGCATGTCGACTTCGGCGGGCGTGGCGATGTGCGGCTTGACCGGATCGTTGGCGTGCGGCGCGGTTGTCGGCGCACTCGGCTTGGCGGCCTGGGCCGCGGCCGAAGTCCTAGCGCAGCACGGAGTCTCGGTGCTTTGGGCATACAGCATGGCGCCGGAGACGACGAGCAAGGCAGCCATTGCCAGCCAGCGGCCCCGCCCGTTGGCCAACACGTTTCTGCCCACGCAGAGCACTTTAGTGTTCTGCGCGAGACCCCGTGGCGGTCTTAGTTATTAGTCAGTTGTCTAATCCGGTCGGTTCGGCGGGAATTCGGCACGTTTCGCAATGGCGTCGCGATAGGCGTGCACCCGATTCGGGATCGTTCCCAGCACGGCGATCGTGCGCCCGTCGCGTCCGTATGCGGCGACGAACTCCCACGCGTCCGGGGCGCCTTCGACGATTTCCAGCACGTCGTAACCCGTTGGGACGCCGAGCATTTGGACTTTGACATGGTATTGATCGGACCAGAAGTAGGGAATTTCGGCGTAGGCCTCGGCGGCGTCGCGGCCCGCCAACAGAGTTCGTGCCGCGGCCGCGCCCTGTCGCCCGGCGTGATCCCAGTGTTCGGTGCGCAGGTGGCGTTCGTACAGCGGATGCCACCACCGCGCGACATCGCCGGCAGCAACGACATCGGTGCCACCTTCGGCCGCGCCCGTCGCGTCGCAGACCACTCCGTCGTCGACGCGCAACCCCGAGCCGTCCAGCCAGTCGGTCGCGGGCGTCACACCCAAGCCGACGATGACGACGTCCGCCGGGACCAGCGAACCATCGGTGAGCCGAACCGCCTCGACCCGGCCATCACCCACGAACGCGTCGACGCTCACGCCAAGCCGGACGTCGACGCCGTGGTCACGATGCAGCTCGGCCCACCGCGGCGCCAGCTCCTTGCCGAGCGCAGCCAACAGCGGGCTGTCGGCCTTTTCGACCAGCACCACGCCCAGCCCCATTGACCGGCACGTCGCGGCCACCTCCGCGCCGATGAATCCACCGCCGACCACCACGACACGAGTCCGCCGGCCGAGTCGCTCTCGGATGGCCAGGCAGTCGTCGACGGTGCGGAGCAGCAGCACCCCGTCGGGAACGGAGCCGCCCGGCCACGGGCGGGGGTTCGCGCCGCTCGCGATCACCAGACCTTCGAACTGTACGGAGAAATCCTGGTTGGCATCGCGCAGGTGGACGGTTCGCGAGGCCAGATCCAGCTTGAGCGCCGTGACGCCTCTGAGCACCCGCGCGTCGAGGTCGAACTGGGGCGCGAGGTCGATGCCCGCCCGGTGCACCTGGCCGCTGAGCAGCTTCTTCGACAGCGGTGGACGGTGGTAGGGAGCATGCCGTTCGGCGCCGACGATGGTGAGGCTGCCGTCGTAGCCCTGCTGCCGCAGCGATTCGGCCGCCCGGGTGCCGGCCACGCCGGCGCCGACGACGACCACGTGCTTGAGCATCACGTCAGTCCTCCACTGTGATTGCCTGGGTGGGACACGACACTTCGGCGGCCTTCAACTGTCCGCGCAGCTCGTCCCGCGGCTCGTCCTGGAGTAGATGAAGGCCGTCTTCTCGCACGTCGAACACTTCGTGACACAAGCTCATGCAGACGCCGTTGCCGTCGCAGGTGTCGAGGTCCACGGAAACCTTCATCGCAGCGCGGCCTTTCCGGCGTGGGCTCGTTCACGGGCGGCCTTGGCTGCCGGCGAGTACTCGAGGTAGGCGACCGCCATTTCGGTGCACGCTTCGGGGCCTGGGTGATGACTGGGCCGCAGATACCGAAACGGCAGGGTCACCAGGATGTTCCACGGACCGGGCAGCCGGTACTGGCGGGCCGCCCGCAGCCAGTCCCGCCAGCGCCACTTCTGGTCGACGGTCGGGTCGTGGGCCATCAGGTAGCGCGCCCCCGCGATCCACCAGCCCACGAACGCCGGCGCCGTCATCAGCATCGACAGCGCCCTGATCAGATAGCTTCCGCACACGTTCTGATAGACGTCGAAGACCAGTGAGCGGTGCTCGACCTCCTCGGCGCCGTGCCAGCGCAGCAGATCCAGCATCACCGGGTCGGCGCGGGCGTAGTCCAGGCCGCGGTTCTGCAAAACCCACTGGCCCAGCACGGCGGTAAAATGTTCCAGCGCGGCGACATCGGCCAACCGCCGATACAGCCACCGCCGTTTCAGCGCCGGCGGGAAGAAGCTCGGCGGATCACCCAGGGTGATCGACAGCGCCCGTCGGAGCCGGTCGGTGTACGGCGCGGTGTCGATGCCCTGCTCGGCCAGATGGTCGAGCACCACCTGGTGCGCCCAGGCATGCCACGACTCCTGCTGGATGAACGGTTTGATCGCCGCCTCGAGGTCGGGGTCGTCGACCAGTGACGACGCCTCGAGGACCGCCTTGATGAAATGGCGCTCGCCCTCGGGCAACAGCAGGTGCAGCACATTGATCATGTGCGTCGAGAACGGGTCGCCGGGAACCCAGTGCAGCGGGGTGTTCTCCCAGTCGAAGCGCACCATCCGGCGATATTTCGGGTGCCCGTCGTGGTGAAGTTCCACTTCCGGCATGAGTAGCTCCTCCCGCATCGAGGGCAATTCGGAACAACTGTTCACTGAACCGGTACCCACGGGCGCGGCCGACTATGCCTTCATGCGGGGCCGGATTTCTCAGACGCCGACGGCGCGTTCCAAATCCTTGAGCGACGTCTCCAGGTGTCCCAGCAGCCGCTGCAGGTGTGGCACGCTGCGACGGCAGCCGACTAGGCCGAAGTCGAGGTTGTTGGCGTTGTTCGTGACGGTGATGTTGACCGCTTGGCCCTCGAGCGCGATCGACAGCGGATAGTTCCCGTCCAATCGGGCCCCGCGCCAATACATCGGCTCCGTACGCCCGCTCGACACGTTCGAGATGACGATGTTGAACGGCGGCGCGGCGGCGGACAGATACCCGGGAATCAACCCGAAGAACAACCCGCCGATGTTGAACGCCGACAGCACCAGCTGCTGCACAGGAGGCAGCTGCTGGAAGACCTCTTTGGTGTCGCGGATCGACGTGCTGATGATCTTGAGCCGTTTGGCTGCGTCGTCGAGGTCGGTCGCCAGATTGCACAGGAACGTGCCGACCAGATTGCCGCCGCGGTCGTCGTCGCCCTTGCGCAGGTTGACCGGCACCATCGCGATCAACGGATCCGTCGGCAGCGCGTTCTGCTCCAGGAGGTAGGCCCGAAGCGCACCGGACGACATGGCCAGCACCACGTCGTTGACTGTCACCCCGGTAGCCGACTTGACCGCCTTGATGCGGTCCAGCGACCAGGATTGCGCGGCCACTCGGCGGGCGCCGCCGATGCGGACGTTGAACATGCTGCGCGGCGCCCGGAACGGCAGCGTGAGTTGTTGTTCGAGCAGCGCGGCCCGCGCGAGCTTCACACTGGAGGGCGCCAGCGCGAACGCCGACCCCGCGGTGCCGGCGGCCCGTTCCAGCAGCGACCGCCGGTTGCGCCGCTCCTTTTTGCGCGGGGGAAGATTCCACGGCACCCGCACCTCGTCGTCGTCCGGATCGGTGGTGAAGGCGCGCTGGATCAGTCGCAGCGCCGACACGCCATCCATCAGCGAGTGGTGGTATTTCGTGTAGACCGCGTACCGGCCGTCCTGCAGGCCCTCGACGAGATGCGCTTCCCACAGCGGCCGGTGACGGTCGAGCAGGCTGCCGTGCAACCGGGACGCCAGCTCCAGTAGGTCACGGACTCGTCCCGGTTCGGGCAGGGCCGAGCGGCGCAGGTGGTAGTCGAGTTCGACGTTCTTGTCGAACGACCACGCGACGTTGGTGATACCGCCGAAGAACGCGGGGTGCTTACGGAACGTGGGCTGCAGCTCGGTGCATTCGAGCATCGCCTGATAGGACTCGCGGACGAAGTGCGGTCCGGCATCCTCGGGCGGCTCGAAGAGCTGCAGCGCTCCCACGTGCATCGGGTGTTCGCGTGACTCCCCGATGAGAAACAGCGCATCCGTTGGCGATATCGGTTCCATGGCCACTTTGTAGCCAAAGCGGGCCTCGGCTACACCCAAACGAAAGTTTGCGGTCACTCGTGCCGGTGCAGGAACCCGTGCAGGATCGCCTGGACCAGTTCCTCGACGATCGCGTCCCGCGACGGCGGCTTGGCGCCGAAGTACGTCGACCGCAACGCAGCCATCCCGGCGATCATCGCCACCGTCGAGTGGGCCGGCAGGTCCGGCTGGCTCGAGCGCAACCCGCGCAGGTGCATCCCCTCGGCGCTGATCCGACCGAGCACCGTGAACGCCCGCCGGATGTCGGCGATGCCGGCGTCGGCCATCTCCTCGTCGCTGAGTGTCTCGGATGCGACGAGCGTGAGCAGAAGACCGCGATGTTCCACCAGCACGTCGTACAGATGCCCGACGAAATGGCGGGCCAGCTCCTCCTCGTCGGTTTCCTCGGGGACCACCGACTGCCACGTGCTGCTGAATTCGTCGACGAAGCTGGTGAACGGCAGGACCAGCGCTTCACGGAACAGCCCTGCCTTCGAGCCGAAGTGACGAAACAGCAGGTGCTCGGTGACGCCTGCGGCCTCGGCGATTTCGCGGGTTGTGGTGCTGCGGTAGTCGCGGCGGGCGAACAGGTCGCGGGCGGCGTCGAGCAGAAGCGTCCGCGGCGCCCCGCGTGGCCGACGCGTTGCGGGGTTCTTGGCGGTTGATCGCTGGGGCACCGTTGTTGACTCCTCAAACCGCTACGCAGCGGTTACCGGCTTTGAAGATAGTCGCCATTGAAATTCCCTTTAAGATAGTGTCCACTATCTTTAAGCGGTTAGCGGAAGGGGCATGGTTGTGGGTGCGGTCATCATGCTCGGCACGCTGTTCGGGCTGATCGTGCTGATCTTCGGCGCGGTCATCTACTTCGATCCCGAAGCGCGCCAAGCGAAAAGCGCGACCGATGAGCGGTGAGCTAACGCCGCTGCTAAAAGCGGGCATCGCCTTCGCCTACGTCGGCGGGCTCTCGTTCTTCGGGATCGGGCTATATCTGAGCTTTCGTCGCCGCCGCGTGCACCCACTCCTGTTGCTGTGCATCTCCGCGATCTCGTTCTCGTGGATCGAAGCGCCCTACGACTGGGCGATGTACGCGCAGTTTCCGCCCGCCCTTCCCCGCATGCCGTCGTGGTGGCCGCTGAACATGACCTGGGGCGGGCTGCCGTCGGCGGTGCCCGTCGGCTACATGTCGTACTTCGTGCTGCCCGCCGTGATCGGCGCCGGTGCAGGACGATGGCTGAGCGCAAAGTTGCACTGGCGCAGGCCGATTGCGCTGTTGAGCGTCGGGCTCGTGGTCGGATTCTGCTGGGCGCTGTTTTTCAACGCGGTCCTGGGCGCACGGCTCGGCATCTTCCACTACGGCTACGTGATTCCCGGTCTTGCACTCTCGGAGGGCACCAAATATCAGTACCCGCTCTACGACTCGCTGGCGATGGGCGTGCAGATGATGGTGTTCACCTATTTGCTCGGACGCACGGATCCCGAAGGACGAAATGTCATCGAGATGTGGGCCGACCGGAGATCGCGCAACCGGCTGCAGGCGTCGGTGCTGTCCGTCGTCGCTGTGGTGGTCGTCGGAAACCTGCTCTACGGCGCGGTTTTCGCGCCTCATCTTGTGACGAAGCTGGGCGGCTGGGTGACCGCGGGGCCGTCGGCGCCGCTGTTCCCGGGCGTGTCCAACCAACCCCGGTAGGG
Source organism: Mycobacterium kyorinense (assembly GCF_002101735.1). GTDB lineage: Bacteria > Actinomycetota > Actinomycetes > Mycobacteriales > Mycobacteriaceae > Mycobacterium > Mycobacterium kyorinense. The sequence continues at coordinate 60,391 of NZ_LQPE01000034.1, forward strand.
AGACCAGTGACCAGGAACCAAACCACCGAGTTGTACTACGACCCGTTCGACCTCGATATCGACGACGATCCGTATCCGGTCTGGCAACGGATGCGCGCCGAGGCTCCGCTGTACTTCAACGAGAAGTACAACTTTTACGCGCTGAGTCGCTACGACGACGTTGCACGGGCACTGCCCGATTGGCAGACGTATAGGTCCGGACGCGGCACCACCGCGGACATCTTGTTCAGCGGAATCGAAGTGCCGCCGGGGATCTTGCTGTTCGAGGATCCACCCTTACACGACGCGCACCGGCGCTTGTTGTCGGGTGTTTTTACTCCGCGGCGGATGCTCTCGGTCGAAGGTCTGGTACGCGACTTCTGTTCGCGCGCACTGGATCCGCTCCGCGATCTGGACGGGTTCGACTTCGTCGTCGACCTCGGCGCGATCATGCCGATGCGCACGATCGGCTACTTGCTGGGCATTCCCGAGGAGGGCCAGCAGGTGATCCGTGATCGCACCGACAAGAACATCTCACTCGGCGAACAGCGGGATAGCGTGAGCCCCAAGGTGTTTGAGGACACCATCGCGATGTTCGCCGAATACATTGAGTGGCGGGCCACCCATCCTTCCGACGACTTGATGACGGAGCTACTCAACGCGCACGTCGAAGAACCCGACGGGTCCATGCGCCCGCTAGACCGCAACGAAGTCCTGGCCTACACCGCGATGATCGCCGGTGCGGGCAACGAAACCACCGCCCGGCTGATCGGGTTCATGGGCCAACTACTGGGCGAGCACCCCGATCAGCGACGCGAACTGGTCGCCGACCCGTCGCTGATTCCCTCGGCGGTGGAGGAGACGTTGCGCTACGAGGCGCCGTCGCCGGTGCAGGCGCGCTACGTCGCTTGCGACACCGAGCTTTACGGGCAGACGGTGGCCGAGGGGTCGTACATGTTGTTGCTCAACGGGTCGGCCAACCGTGACGAAACGCGGTTCGCCGATCCCGACCGCTACGACATCCACCGCAAGGACGGGCATTTGAGCTTCGGGCACGGGCTGCATTTCTGCCTGGGCTCGGCGCTGGCGCGCCTCGAGGCGCGGGTCGCGTTCGAAGAAGTCCTCAAGCGCTGGACCGACTGGGACGTCGACTACGACAACGCGCGCAGGGCACACACGTCCAGTGTGCGGGGGTGGGCGCAGCTACCCGTCAAGACGAAGTAGCTTTATTTGCCGGTGCGCTCGCGGTGCTTGCACCCGGGCCAGCAGCATGGCCTGCGCAGGCCTTCTTCCAGTTCTTCCTGGGTCCGGCGGATCCGGCGCTCGCGAGTCTTCTGTTGCTTGGCGTCCTCGACCCAGCAGATGAACTCGTTACGAGCCAACGGCGTGATGTCCTTCCACGCAGCCAGCGCGGTGGCGTTGCCGATCAGCGCCGTACGCAGGTCTGCGGGCAACTCGTGTACCACCCCACCGGGAATCTGCTTGCCGGCCACGACAATCAGGGTAAAAGAATGGGCCCAGCCGGTTACCCGGCTGGGCCCATTTCAATGTCAGCCGTTGTCCTGGTTCGCCTTCTGGCGCTCTTCGGCGGCCTTTGCGCTGCCGCGGGCCGCTTCGGCTTCGGCTTCCTTCTTAGCCGCGTTGCGCTGCGCTTCGGCCTTGTCCTGCTGAGCCTTGGCCTCGTTGACCAGCTCCTCGTTGCCGGTCACCTCGCCAACTGCTTCCTTGGCCAGACCCTTCGCGCCTTCGACCACACCCCTGATGGCCTCTCCGGGCCCGCTCTTGTCCTCTGCCACGTCTCCTCCTAATTTCTTAGGGCGGTGGCATTGCCCCGCCTAGAGCGGTTCAATTCCCGCAGCGCCGTACAGGCAAACCCACCGCAAGCGGTGATCGACGTCACAGGGTCTAAACGGCGTCGGTGGAAACGAGCGCGGCATCCCGGCCTTTGACTGGCGCGGGCGCTTGAGGTCCGGGTGCGGGCACGCCGCCGAGCGCAGCGATCAGGTCCCTGACCTTCGCCGCTTCCTCCTGCGTGGGGATCTCCCCCGCCTCGAGATCGTCGACCAGCTCGGCGCGCAGGCCTCTGCCGTTGGCCACTTCCCGGGCGGACAACTTGGCCCGGATACGGGCGGCGTACAGCTGCTGGCCCAGGCTCGATCCCGGCGCGGCGGCGGCGCGGGTCATCAGCTCGTCGTAGCGACGCCGCACATCGCTGAGCGCCATGATCACCATCGGTGACGACCTGCTGCGGCCCGCGGCTTCGGTGAGCGCCGACCGCAGCTTCCGCATGCCCGACAACACGACACCCGCGCGTTTGTGAAACGTCGTGTCCGTCGGCGGCGGCAACGCCTCGATCGCGGCCGCGTGCATGTGGATCGCAGCCTCGGAAAGGCTGACGATGACGGACGATTCACCTTCGTGTGGCGCGGGTTGTCCCACGTGTCCTCAATTCTTCAGCGGTCAATTCCACAGCGGTGCAGTTGAGGTTAGCGGTCTGGACGCAGGTGGTACACCGCGAGCGAGGGCCGGGGAGGGACCGAGCGGTATCGCCGTAACCGCGCGCCTCTAGTCTTAACCCGCACTGCCGGACTGCTCGGGCGGAAGGGAGGCCAAGGTGCCCGGACTAGCGCAATCTGCCCGACCCGCCGGGCCCCTACAGCCTGGGGAGGTGAACGGCTCCGCGAGATCGACACCGCGAACCCAGCCGCCTCAGCGCAAGTTCGGCGGGCTCGGTTTCGGCTGGCTGGCCTGCGGCGTCGTCGGTGTCCTGGCCATTGCGTGGTTCATTTTTCTGGGTCCCGGCGAGAGCGGATCCAAGGCCGAGTGGTTCTTCGGCGCCGCGGTCTTCGGCGTCGTCCTGGTGTCGCTGTGGCAGACCGTCACCATCCAGCGTCAGGCGTCGCAGAAAGTGGCCGAAGCCGCCGAACAACTCCGGCGGGAGCTTGTCGCCGCCGAGGAGCGCTCAGCGCGTGAAGTCGCCATCACCCGCCGGCTGCACCAGGAGGAGATGGAAGCCAAACAGAACCTGCATCGCGCCGAGATGGAGGCTCAACGCGAGTTGGCCCGCGTCGAGCGCATGCACCTGCTCAAGCGGCTGCAGAAGCAAGCGATGATCGAGGTGTCGCGTGCCGTCGGCGCGCACACCCAGATGCTCGCGGCACTGTGGAACGAGGCCGCGGGGCTGCTGCGCATCGAGGACCGCGACGAGCGCGAGCTGGCAATGAACCCGATCTTCGAGCAGATCGGTCAGGTGGTGAACGACTTTTCGATCGAGCTCGCCAACGCCCACCTGCTTGTCGAGGACGATCACCTGCACCGCGCGCTGGACCGGGTCAACGAGGCGGCGGTCATGGCGGTTCAGGTAGCACAGGACATCCACACTGCCGTCATCGAAGGCCATGCGCCCGAACCGAACCCGATCCCGTCGGTGCAGCGGCTCATGCATGCCAGGGCAGCGGATGCGCGTCGTCTGGCCTGGGAGTTGCTCCGAACCGGGCTTGACGACCACGCGCAGCGCTAGCGTTGTCGGTGATGTCCGACGAAATGCAGCCCAGCTGGGAGTTCGTGACGGCACCGCCGCACAGCGCGCCCGGCGTCATCTCGATGGTGGGCTACCGCGCGCAGAATGTGCCCGAGGCGGTGCATACCGGCATGCCGTCGTCGACGTTGACGTTCATCGTCAGCCTTGACGACGGGGTGGAGGCAGCAGACACTGCCGATGCGCTGGCTGCCGCCCGGCCCAACCCGTTGGTCCTCGGTGGCCTGCATGTCCGGGCGAGCCATGTGCGGCAGCGTCACGGTCAGGCCGGTGTGCAGCTGGCGGTGCACCCGCTGGCGTCGCGGGCGCTGTTCGGTGTGCCGGCAGCCGAGCTGCCCGTCACTGGGTTTGACGGCGTCGACGTGCTTGGCCGGCGCGCAGCCGCGCTACCCGAGCGCGCGGCGGAAGCGCGCGGCTGGTCCGCGGTTTTCGCCACCGTCGCCGGCTACCTTGTGGACGCCCGCCGGCGCCGCGACGGTGTGACCGTGCGGCCCGAGGTCGCCTACGCATGGCGACTGCTGGAGCTGACCCGGGGCCGAATGCCGGTGGGGGCGTTGGCCGATCGTGTCGGAGTGAGTAACCGCTATCTGGCCACGCTGTTCCAACGGGAGGTCGGCAGATCTCCGAAGACGGTGTCGAGGTTGATGCGATTCCAGCACGCGTTTGCGACGATCGCGGCATCGGCGCGCACGTACGGCCGGGTTGACCTGGCAGCGGTCGCGGCCGACACCGGTTATTGCGACCAGGCGCACCTGACCCGGGAATTCGTCGAGTTCGCCGGTGCACCACCGCGTGCCTGGCTGGCCGCGGAGTTCCGAAACATCCAAGACGGCGGGCACTCCTGGGCGTCACAGTGGGACCATGACTACTTCGAATCCAACGGTCTGGTTGACGCTGCAGGCGCATAACGCACCCAAGCTCATCGACTACTACGTCGACACATTCGGTTTCGTCGTGACGGCGCGCTACGGCGACGGAGATCGGGTCGACCACGCGGAATTGCAGTGGCCGGAGGGAACCGGCGGCATCATGCTGGGCAGCTACAAGCCCGGCACGGAGTGGTGTCGCGAACCGGGAACCGCCGGAGGCTACGTCGTCACCAGCGACCCGGACCGCCTCTACGAGCGAGTGCTGTCCCGCAAGGCCGACATCGTCCGACCGCTGTGCAAAACCGATTACGGCGCAAACGAATTCACCGTGCGTGATCCCGAGGGCAACCTTTGGTCATTCGGCGACTACGCCGGCGCACCGCGCTGACCAGTCACGAACGGATGAGCGGACGGCCCTGGGATGCGTCGTACCGCGACGGCCCGGCGCCGTGGGATATCGGCCATCCGCAGCCGGCGATAACGCGACTGGCATCCGCAGGCGGGTTCGCCGGGGCAGTGCTCGACGCCGGCTGCGGCACGGGTGAGAACGCTCTGCATGTGGCGGCGCTCGGGTTACCGGTTCTGGGCGTCGACGTGGCGGAGACGGCGCTGGCGATGGCCCGAAAGAAAGCCGAAAAGCGCGGGCTGGCCGTTGAGTTCGTCGCGGCGGACGCGTTGCAGCTGCAACTCCCGGGGCGCAGTTTCACGACGGTGCTCGACTGCGGACTGTTTCACACCTTCGACGGCGATGAGCGGCAGCGATATGCGGTGAGCCTGGCGTCGGTGGTCGAGCCCGACGGAACCGTATACGTGTTGTGCTTCAGCGACGAAGGCCCCGACACCGGCCCGCACCCGGTCAGTCGCGATGAGCTCCCGGCGGCGTTCAATCCCGGTGCCGGGTGGACCGTCGTCGCCGTCGAAGCGGAGCGAATCCAGACGAGGTTTCACGGCGACGACGGTGCACCGGCCTGGTTGGCGACCATCAAACGGGTCTAAAGCTGCAGCTTCTTTCGCCCGACCTGGAAGTCGCCGCCACAATCAAGAATTGTGCTACTGTGTAGCACATGGAGGTTGGTGTTCGGGATCTGCGTAATCGCACAAGTCAGGTGGTCGATGCGGTCAAGGCCGGCGAGCAGGTGACGCTTACAGTGCATGGCGAGCCGGTCGCCGATATTGTCCCGCACCGGCGCCGCGTCCGTTGGCTGTCGGGGGAACGCCTGCGAACCGAGTTGGCCGAACGCTCCGCCGACCCAGATCTCACCGCCGAACTCGATGAACTTGCCGGTCAGACCCTCGATGAGCTGTGACTGACACCGAAGTCGGTCTACTCGACACGTCGGTTTTTATCGCGCGTGAAAGTGGCCGTGCTCTCGCGAAACTTCCTGAACGAGTGGCACTTTCCGTCATCACGATCGGCGAACTGCAACTTGGTGTGATTAATGCGGATGATTCGGCGACGAAAGCACGACGCGCGGACACCCTCGCGCTGGCGCGCGCGGCGGATCCCATCCCGGTTGGTGAAGCGGTGATGGTTTCGTGGGCGCGTCTCGTTGCGGAGTGTCAAGCCGCGGGCGTGCACCGCGCGGTAAAGCTGACAGACGCTTTGATTGCGGCAACCGCGATCGAGCACGGCCTTCCGGTCATCACACAGGATGCCGACTTCGACAAGATCGCACGCGCTTGTCCCGCTCTGACTGTGATCAAGGTGTAGACGCACGACGAGGTGCCTCGTCTTGGCGTTGCCGCAACGCGGTGAGGGCACGTTGTGTGGAGGAGCGTGCCGCGACAGCGAGCGCTTCACGTTCGGAATCCGGGTCGGCGGTGAGCAGGCTGCCGGTCGGGGGAGCGCCGCCGGAGCCGAGCCGGTTCATCAGCTTGGGCACCGGCGCGCCTTGGTATTTCAGCGGGGCCGGGCCGAGCGGCTGGTGCACTTCGATGTAGGCACCGTGCGGCAACCGCTTGATGATGCCTGTTTCGACGCCGTGCTCGAGCACGTCGCGGTCGCTGCGCTGCAACCCGACCGCCCACCGGTAGGTGATGTAGTAGACGAGCGGCGGCAGGATCACCATTCCGATGCGCCCGATCCAGGTTGTCGCATTGAGCGAGATATGGAACTTGTAGGCGATGACGTCATTCATCGCCGCGAGCGTGAGCACCATATAGAAACTGATCGCCATCGCGCCAATTGCCGTGCGCACCGGCACATCTCGGGGCCGCTGCAGCAGGTTGTGGTGGGCGTTGTCGCCGGTCATCTTCCGTTCGATCCAGGGGTAGGCCAACAGTGCGGTCACCACCGCTCCGAGCACTGTGACGACGCCGACGACCGCGGAGATGGTGTAGTGGCCGAGGTAAATTTCCCAGGCCGGCCACAGGCGCATCAGGCCCTCGGTCCACATGAGGTAGAAGTCGGGCTGTGAGCCCGCGGAGATCTGAGATGGCTTGTAGGGCCCCAGGTTCCAGATCGGGTTGATCTGCAACAGGCCACCCATCAGGCCCAGCACGCCGACAATGATCGCGAAGAAGGCGCCGGACTTGACCGCGAACACCGGCATCACACGCACCCCGACGACGTTGCGCTCGGTGCGGCCCGGACCCGGGAACTGGGTGTGTTTCTGAAACCACAGCATCGCCAAATGAATTGCGATGAGCGCCAGGATGATTGCCGGAATGATCAGGATGTGCAGGGCGTACAGCCGGGGGATGATCGCATCGCCGGGGAAGTCGCCGCCGAACAGCGCCCAGTGCAGCCAGGTGCCCACGACGGGCAGGCCGAGCGTGATCGAAGACAGCGCCGTGCGCAATCCGGTCCCCGACAGCAGGTCGTCGGGCAGCGAATAACCGAGATAACCCTCGGCCATCACCAGCACGAGCAGCGCCACCCCGGTGACCCAGTTGGCCTCGCGGGGCCGGCGAAACGCGCCGGTAAAGAAGACGCGGGCAAGGTGCACCATGATCGCCGCGGCGAACATCAGTGCGGCCCAATGGTGGATCTGGCGCACGAACAGGCCGCCGCGCACCTCGAAGCTGATGTCGAGCGCCGATTCGTAGGCCCGCGACATCTGCACGCCGCGCAGCGGTTGGTACACGCCGTTGTAGGTGACTTCGGTCATCGACGGGTCGAAGAACAGCGTCAGGTACACGCCGGTGATGAGCAGGACGACGAAGCTGTACAGGGCGATCTCGCCGAGCAGGAATGACCAGTGGGTGGGGAAGACCTTGTTCAGCTGGCGGCGCAGGGCGGCCGAGGGGTGATATCGCGAATCGATCGCATTGCCCAGATTCGCGGCAGTATCAGCATGTTTCGGACTCATAGCGCAGGTCCTCCGTCATTGGGTGACGCGCAGCCGATCTCCTACGACAAGTAATACTACCTCTCGTAGTAGTGATCCGGAAGGCCTGTGTACCGAAATTTCACGCCGATCAGACCGGGATCGGTACCGCGGATTCATCCCGCGCGAACGCGGCCGCACAGACCGACGCAAAGTCGTCGTCACCGGAGACCCCGACGCGCTCGCACGAGTGGGACGCATGTTCGACGCACATGAACAGACACTCGGCACCGTGCTGGGCGACTACGAAGCCGACCAGCTCGAAAATGTCGCAGAGCTCCTCGCACGGCTTACCGAAGCAGCACAGGAGCACCCCTTTGCAGCAAAGAGCAACGATTAGCCATCGCTGGTGCGCTGTGGCCATGGCGCCCAACGCAATTCGTCACCCGTAAACTTCTGCCGCAATACGTCGAGCTGCTGCTGGTTAACCGGTGTCAGGCTCAGGCTGTGGCCCCGCCGGAAGCGGTACCAGTGTTCGTGCCACCACTCAACGTTGTGCACAATTCGCTCGCCAAAGGCGCCGGCGATGCACACGTCGGCATAGTCGCGGAGACGTTCCTCGCATTGCTCCGCCGTCTCGTCGCAGGCGTCGCAGCCGCAGGCCGGCAGATCTGCCCCGCCATCGTGACCCATCCGAACGAGCAGCCCTGGAAATGCGGTGAACACGATCGTCAGCGGCGACGCTGCCGGATCGGCCGGAGTCAATCGAACGACCGGTGCCGGTGAAGCGCTGTGTGGGTCGTTCTCGGTGCTCAGTTGGCGGGTCACCTCAAAACGCCGCTCCAGGTCGTCGAGGAGAGCCCTTCCGACGACGTGCAGACGGCGGTAGCGCTCAGGATCGGTGACTCGGCCGTAGGCCTCTTCCGGCGGACCGTCGCTTCCCCACCTCTCGCTCACGAAACCATCCTTACGCGACAACCTTCGTCATGGTGAAACGACGACGATTCCTTGGTTAGTCTGGGAGGAAATCCAGGGGAGGCTGTCAGCGCTGCGTCGTGCCCGCCGACCTCTGCGCGGACTGGGCGACCCCGTTAATTGAGGCGGGATTCCAGCCGAGCGTCGCGACCACAATCACGACTCTTTCGGCTCCTGGAAGTCGCTATGCCACGGCGCATTTCGTGATCGACGAGGATGACACGCGGTACCGCGACCTCAAACAGCTAGTTGGAGCCGAGCGTGAAGCCGTGCCGGCCCGGGGCCTCGGTCCTGATGCCGCACAGTGGCTGAGCGAATGCGGTTGCAAGCCCGGCATGAATCCGATGCTCTTCCCCGGGACGATAATGTCAGCGTGAAGAGGAATAATTCGGGTATGACTCACCCGGTGGATCACCTACACGGCTGCGTAATTGGATGCATTCGCCGCCGACGATGGGATGCTCGCTAAATCGTTAGATCCTTGCAATACCCGGCACGGCTTCAGCGGCGGCAGTTCGATGCCTTCGCGGATTCAAGATCCTGGTGTCTGCGACCCTAACCGGATCCGTGGGTTGTGTGTCCCCGGCGTGGCCACTCGCTCGATCGGTGCGGCCGATGCTCTGGTGGAAGGCGATGCGCTCTACCGACCTTGCTACCCGCCTCGCCGCCGTGGCGGCGTGCTCGGGGGCTGCTCGCTGTCGGGATGCCCGCGGCCACGGCCGCGCCGGGCACGGTCGGTCAAAGGTTTCGTCGACTCGGTGGCGCGATGCACCGCGCCCGACACGGCGGTCGCGTTCGGCGACACCGAGACGTCGCGCGTGGCCATCTGTAAGTCGCCCGGCGGTCAATATGAGTATCGCGGCGTGCGAGTATGCGGCGGCGCCAACCTGATCGTCCCCGCCATGCAATACGGTGACGGGAAATTCGCCGCGGAGAACGACGGAGTCACCTACACGGTCACGGCGAGCTCGTTGGTCGTCAGCGCGGGCAACCGGGTAATCCGCGAGGAACCAATGGCCCACTTCCACTCGCCGCAGGCGCCCCCACCGCCGGCAGCAACATCACCTCCGCCGACCACTCCGGCCGCGCCGTTGCCGCCGCCGTTGCCCGCCGAGGAGGGTGGAGGCGGCTAAGTTCGGGTGCCGCAAAAGGTTTGGTACTCGCCGAAGTGCTCAGTGGCGGGCCGGCGGAGTTGCGGGTTTGGTTGTCGGCCTTGACTATCAAGATCCGGTAGCAGCGGCTATCGCGAGCGAATTCGTCTGTGCGTCAAGCTGTTTAGCAGCCGTCTTAGTTGGGTGTGGGTGGTGGTTGGGGTTGGAAGGGGTCGTACCACCACCAGTCGGCGCGCTCGCCCAGCGGACCAGACCATGGTGGGACATTGGGCGGGGGATGCTTGGGTGGGCGCGCCAACGATCCGGGGCTGAGTCGTTGACCGTCGCTGTCGGTGACGATCAGATCCTCGGGGGCTCCGGTGATGGTGATCTCGCCGCGGTGATGGGCCCGATGGTGATACGGGCAGACCAGCACCAGGTTGGACAACTCGGTGGCCCCGCCGTCTTCCCAGTGCCGGATGTGGTGGGCGTGCAGGCCGCGGGTGGCCCCACAGCCGGGCACCACGCAGCAGCGGTCGCGGTGCTCGAGGGCGCGGCGCAGGCGCCGGTTGATCACCCGGGTGGTGCG
>NZ_LQPE01000035.1 GCF_002101735.1 Mycobacterium kyorinense
GGGCGGGCGGGCCTCACGCAGTTGTCTACTGGGCGCTCAGGGGCCCCAGTCGGGCCCTGGCGGAATGCTTCCCTGGTAAATGACCTTGCCGTCGCGCCAGCGCCGATCCACCCCGATCGACCCGTCGGGGTTTTGCCACCAGAAGTTGACGTCTCGCTGGCCCCCTTCGGTCCACTTTTCGAAGTCCTGCGGCGACGGCGGTCCGGACAGCCACACCCTGACCTCCCCCACTTTTCCCGCCGGGTTGGTGATGGTCTCCATGATTTCGCCCGGGCCAGCAGAGATTTCCACCTTGGCTTGGGGAGTGACTTTGTCGCCCTCGATCTGCACGAACCGCTTATCTGTAACGGAAACTGTGCCGTATACGACTGTTTCCCACGGCCGTTGGGTCCCGTTGACAACCCGTGGGTTACAGCGTTATCCGTAACGCTGTAACCGTCGTGGCGGGTAGTGCCATTGCGCTCCCGTGGAGCTATCGATTCTGAAAGCCTCGAACTTCTGGGCGTGTTTGGCGGAATTCTGTCGATGGTGATCGCTGAATGGGACGTGCTGTCGTGGTCGCCGATCTGCTGGCGCGGTGGCGCGTAGCTGTCGCCGGTCGGGCATTCGCGGTGGGCGCCGTTTCCCGCCGCTGGATTGGTGGTGGGCTGCGGTTGCCGCGTTCGCGTTGCTAAGTGGGGTGTGTGTTGATCCGTACTGAATCGCCCCGGCATGCCCGGAGGGCTTGATATGCGCGGGCTGGGTCTGGAGGACGATAGTCCGGATCTTCAGGGCATCGGGTGGGCGGCACCGGAGCGGGTGCGTAAGGGTTATCAGTCTGGTCTGTCAACTTCGGCTTATTATCGTCTTCATGGTGCGTGCGACTGAGGATCCTGATGTGGATGAGCTGGCTGTCGCGTTGTATCGCGGGGTGTCGTTGATCGTCCGCCGGCTCAAGCAGTTGCAGGTGCCTGAAGAGTTGACCTTGCCGCAGCGCACGGCGTTGGCGCGGCTTGATCGAAGTGGCCCGTGTTCGGGGGCGAGTCTGGCCCGTTCTGAGCAGATTACTCCGCAGGCGATGGCGGTGACGTTAGGGGCGTTGGAAGAGCAGGGCTTGGTTGAGCGTCGGTCGGATCCGCGCGACGGTCGGCAAGTGTTGATGTCGTTGACGAAGTCGGGGCGGGCAGTGTTGCACGACGATCGCGACGCGCGGGCGCGCCAGTTCTCGAAAGTTCTTGCTGAGCAATTCAGTATCGCCGAGCTGCGGTTACTCACTCGCGCGGCACCCCTTGTCGAACGCTTGGGCGCTGAGCTGTAGCACCACTCTTGTCCCCCTCTGGCTTTGAGGTTGACTGGGCGCGCCGATCACCGGGCTAGCTGCTGCACGCTTGGCCAGGTCAAGGACGCGAATGGTCGGCAGACGTGCTCTCCAATGGGTCGGTGCGCCGGCGATGGTCGAGGGCTGCTGCGTTGAGCCCGAAGGTGCTCCACGGATGGCTGCCCATGGTCGGGTGGCGCAACCTATCATCAGTCCAGATTGACAATCTGAACTGATAGCCTTAGGTTGGCGGTTGTGCTTGACGAGGCTGATGTCGACGAGGTAGCCGAGACGCTGTATCGCGCTACGGCATTGATGGTCCGTAGGTTGCGGCAGCTGCACGCCCCCCAGGAACTGACGTGGCCAGAGCGCACAATTTTGGCGCGGCTAGACCGTGAGGGGCCGTCCAGCGTCGCGGCGTTGGAACAAGCTGAGCGGAACTACACCGCTCCGATCGGCGCCACGATGGGGGCGTTGGCGGCCCGGAAGCTGGTCCATGATCAACCGGATGCGCACACCAGTGGACGGCCGGTGTGGTCGCTCACTGCTTCCGGTCTTGGCATGTTGCGCTATGACCGTGCTGGCCGCATCGCGCTGATTTCCAGAGTTCTTACCGACCACCTAAGTGCGCCGGAGCTACGAACACTGTCGCGAGCATTGCCGACGTTCGAATTGCTGAGTAGCGAGTTGTGATGGAGCGCAGCAGTTCACAGGTCGATAGGACCTCGCCATCTGCGACGTTCGGGTGGCGGTTCTGCACGCCGCTAATGGTGGGTGCGACGTTGAATCCGATCAACAGCTCGTTGATCGCGACGGCCATCGTGCCTATTGCCGGTTCGGTGGGGGTGCCAGTGGGTCGCGGCGCGGTGCTGGTGTCGGCGCTATATATCGCGACCGCGATCACGCAGCCGACGGCGGGCAAACTATCGGAAGTCTTTGGGGCTCGGCGGGTTTTCCTCACGGGACTGTCGGCGGTGGTAGTCGGTGGTCTCGTTGGTGGCTTTGGCAACACGCTGCCAATGTTGGTGGTCGCCAGAGTCCTCATCGGCGTGGGCACCTCGAGTGCGTATCCGTCCGCGATCCTTTTGATCCAGCGCCGCGCCGCCCGCGCCGGACTTGAAGATCCACCCGGCAAGGTGTTGGGCGGCCTGGTCATTGCTGCGACCGTCACTGCCGCGGCCGGGCTTCCCATTGGGGGCGTGCTGGTCGGAGCGTGGGGGTGGCAATCCACCTTTTTCGTCAACGTCCCGGTCGGTGTCGCAGCGATCATTATTACGCTCGCGTGGATCCCGGCCGAGCCTGAGGGGACTCGGCGCCAGACCCTGCCTGGCATGCTGGCTGAAATCGATATCGTCGGCATCGCCGGATTTGGCGCCACATTATCGGCGCTGCTGGTATTTCTCTTGTCGTTGCCGCGCGTGCAGTGGATAGCGCTGGGCCTGGCCGCCACACTGGGCTCCGGCCTGGTGTGGTGGGAATTACGCTCCACCACACCATTTCTCGATGTGCGACTGCTGATCGACAGTCCGGCTCTGGTTCGCACGTATCTGCGTTTCGCGCTGACAACCCTGTGCATGTACTGCGTGCTATACGGGTTAGCGCAATGGCTGCAAGCCGGCCGCGGCGCGTCGGCGAAGGCTACCGGCTTGCTGATGCTTCCCATGACAGCTCTGGCGGCTCTGATCGCACAACCCGTCGCCGCGCGTAACGCGGTGCGGGGGCCACTGATCGCGGCCGGCATCGCATGCCTGATCGGATCGATCGGGACACTGTTGTTGAATTCCCACAGCCGTATTGGCGAAATCGTGATCGTGACACTCATGTTCGGCATCGTGCTGGGCACCACGACCAGCGCCAATCAGACCGCTCTTTACACCCAAGCCTCCGCCGCGCAGATCGCCACAGCATCGGGACTGCTGCGATCCTGCGGATACATCGGGTCCACCGCCGCCGCAGCGGTCATATCAGTGGCCTTTCACTCCGCCGTCACCGACGACGGCCTGCACATGATCGCCTGGATCCTGATCGCTGTCAGCGCCATTGGCTTGGCTCTGCTGGCTCTCGACCCGAACATCGTGTCGCGCACCACACAGTCCGCCACGAAGCGGCAGGGGCGAGCACAGTGACTGATACCAGCAGCCGCGTTCCGAGCCGGCCCGCTCCGCGACGGTCGCCCGAACACTTTGAGCTCGCCATCATGCCGCTGGCGCCCGCGCTGTACCGCCATGCCCTGCGTCTTACCCGCAACCGGCCTGATGCCGAAGACCTCCTGCAAGACACACTGCTGCGCGCCTACACCGGGTTTGCCGGCTTTCGGCAGGGTACGAATCTGCGAGCGTGGCTGTATCGAATCCAAACCAACGGCTTCATCACTAGATGGCGCCGTCAGCGGCGCAACGATGTACTGCTCGTCGACGATCTCGAGTCGATCTGCGCACCGCACCCTGTGAATAAGGTTGCTCGACAGGCTAATTCAGCCGAAGACGAGGCCATCGAGATGTTGCCCGATAGAGCGCTGGCCGCCGCTATGCGCGCGCTCCCCGAGGAGTTCCGTGCCGTCGTGTTCTACGCCGACGTTGCCGGGTTGTCGCTCAAACATATCGCCGCCCTCGCCGACATCCCCATAGGAACGGTGACCTCGCGGCTGCACCGCGCTCGCCGCCGCCTACGAGCCGACCTCACAGCGGCCGCCCATCCACCGACCTCAGCGACGGTCAGGCAGTAGGCGCCTACACCGACTTTCACGGCGCCAACCCGTCGTGCGAGCAAGAAACACTCAACAGAGAGGAATTCCGATCATGGAATTAGGCGTGCACTTTATCGACTTCCTGCCAGGTTCTCCCCACAAGCTGGCCCCCACGCTGGCAGCCGCGGCCACGACCTCCGAACAGGCCGGCGCGACCATGTTCACCCTGGCTGACCACTTCTTCCAGATGGAACAGGTCGGCAAAGCCGAAGACCCGTTCCTGGAGGGCTACACCTCTCTGGGCTTCCTCGCCGGGCACACCGAGACGATCACTTTGACGTTGATGGTGACCGGCGTAACCTACCGCCACCCAGGACTGCTGGCCAAGACCATCGCCACCCTCGACGTGCTCTCCCAAGGACGATCGATGTTCGCTATCGGTGCGGCGTGGTACGAACGCGAGCACCTGGCGTTGGGTGTGCCCTACCCGCCGCTGCGCGACCGATTCGAAATGCTCGAAGAGACACTGCAGATTTGTCAGCAGATGTGGAGCGACAACGACGGCCCTTATCAAGGCCGGCACTACCAGTTGGCTGAAACAATTTGTCAGCCACAACCCATCAAACGGCCTCCGGTACTGATCGGCGGAGACGGCGAGAAAAAGACACTGCGCCTGGTCGCGCAATACGCCGACATCTGGAACAGCAACGCCGTCACTCCCGAGGAGGCGGAACACAAGGTCAACGTACTAACCGCGCACTGCGACACGTTGGGACGCAATCCCGACGAGATTCGCAAGACCTTGATGATCGGACCCCAGTTCCACCCGTTCGAGGATCCAGCAGCATTCTGGCAGGCAATGCAAGGTTTCGCCGCGGCCGGCATCGAACTGATCAACATTCCAGTGCTGCCCGGTGTCGCCGATCCGATCGCATACATCACCCGACTGGGCGACGAGGTGATTCCCAGACTGTCATCGCTCGGCTGAGCGAGCAGATCACCGACCGGCACCGCACGCAGAACACTCGCTTCAACATAGGGAAATATCATGCGCTACAACAAATTAGGAAACACCGGACTCGACGTCTCTCCGGTCGCCATCGGCGCCATGAGCTACGGCGAACCCGACCGCGGCTACCCCGCATGGTCTCTTAACGAAGACACCAGCAGGACGCTGATCAAACACGCGCTCGAAGCCGGGATCAACTTCTTCGACACCGCGAACTACTACTCGCTGGGGAATAGCGAGGAGATCCTGGGCCGCGCGCTCAGCGACTTCGCCGACCGCGACGACGTCGTCATCTGCACCAAAGTGTGCTCGCCGATGCGCCAGGCGCCCAACGGACAAGGCCTGTCCCGCAAGGCAATCATGACTGAAATCGATGCCAGCCTGCGCCGGCTAGGCACCGACTACGTCGACATCTACATGATTCATCGCTTCGATACACACACGCCGATCGAAGAGACCCTCGAAGCCCTCCACGATGTCGTCAAAGCCGGCAAAGCCCGCTACCTCGGGGCTTCATCGATGCGGGCCTTCGAATTCGCCAAAGCTCTACACCTCCAAACCCGGTACAACTGGGCCAGATTTATCACCATGCAAGACCAGTACAACCTGCTCGCCCGCGAAGAAGAACGCGAAATGCTGCCACTGTGTGCCGACGAAGGCGTAGGAACCATGGTGTGGAGCCCGCTGGCACGCGGACGGCTCGCACGCCCGGCCGAGACCACCGCCACGGCCCGCTCACACGCCGATCCCGGCTTGCAGTTGTTCTACTCCGAGCAGACCGCAACATCGGATCGCGCCATCATCGACGCGGTCGGCGATATCGCCAACAGCCGCGGCGTATCTCGCGCCGCGATCGCGTTGGCGTGGCTGCATCATCACCCCGTCGTCGCCGCCCCCCTCGTGGGAGCGAATTCGACCGCACAGATCGACGACGCTGTCACCTCAGTCGAGATCACGCTCAGCGCAGATGAACTCGACCGACTTCAACAGCCCTACACCCCACGCGCCGACGTGCAGGCCCTGAACTCAGAGTCCCCGGAAGTGCGTCGCCTAAACGCGCAGTCCTCACATTCAGCCGCCTAAACACCGCGCTCAACGAGAAAGTCGCAGTCCATGTACTTCGTCCGCGTGACCCTCATCATCGTGGGACTCATTCAAATCGTTAACGGTGCAATGTATCTGGCTGCACCGGCAGCGGTGACGGCCGTGCTAGGCGTCTTGACGCCCGCGCCGCCTTGGGTCGGGTTCATTTTGGCGACGGCCGGCGCCCGCTTCGTCGGCTATGGAATCGGCATGCTGGCCGCAGCCCGATCCCCCCGCGAACACAAGCTCTGGATCGACACCATGATCGCCATCCAGGCACTCGACGTCATTGCGACCCTCTGGTATTCAGCCAATGGAGCCTTACCCGCTGGCCACATCCAAGCGGGTACTGCACTCCCGCTGCTGTGGGTCGTCCTGCTCGGGTGGATCGGTGTCGGCATGCACCGGTCCCCACCGCCCCGACAAGAGCAGGCCGCATTTGATGGCTGAGAACACGACAGCCATCACCAATGTCCGCGTGCTGACCGATGGGCGGCTCAGTGCGCCACAGACCGTGCTGATCCGAGGCGGACTCATCGTCGAATCAGGCTCACCCACCCATGCCGTCGACGCGCGAGGAAGCAGCCTGCTACCCGGCTTGATCGATGCTCACCTACACCTGTTCCAGGGCCTCGCCGACCTTGAAGCACTCACCGACTGGGGTGTCACCACCGGATTGGACATGGGCTTATGGCCCGCAACCAAAGTCGATCAACTACGCCGCGTCAAAGGGGTCACCGATATCCGCAGCGCGACAATCCCAGCCGTCGGCTCCCGCAACCTCGCCGCCCGCCAACCGGGCTTCCCTCGCGAAGGAATCATCTCCGAACCCGAGCACGCACGCGCCTTCGTCCAGCAACGCATCGAGGAGGGCGCTGACTACATAAAAATCATCGCCGAAGCGACTGCGCCAGCAGGAGTCGACCTCGAGTCGGCCCGCGCGATCGTCGACGCCGCGCACGACAACGGCAAACCTGTTGTCGCCCATGCGGTTACCGTCGGCGCGTACCGCGTGGCACTGGATGCAGGCGTCGACATCATCACCCACGCCCCGCTGGACGAGCAGCTCGACGACCACACGATTGCCCGCATGGCCCAAAACAACGTGGCCACCGTCCCCACTCTGACGATGATGCAGCACCTGGCAGGCGGTGCCCGCTATCGATCACAGTTCAACTCCGGATGGAGCTATCACAACGCACACACCACCGTTACCGCACTTCACGATGCTCACGTCACCATCTTGGTGGGAACCGACGCCCACCACACAACCGAAGACACTGCGACCCTGAAACCCGGACAAAGCATCCACCACGAGATGGAACTACTCAGCCGCGCCGGTCTCAGCACCGCCGACGTTCTCCGCGGCGCCACACACCTTAGTGCCCAGGTCTTCAACCTCGCCGACCGCGGAGAAGTCACGGCAGGCAAACGCGCAGATCTGCTCCTCGTTGACGGCGACCCACTAGAAGACATCGGAGCTACGCGCAACATCACCGGCGTGTGGATCGCCGGTCAGAAAGTCCGATAGCCCTCCAACCCAACACCGAACCGGACCTCCCCCACCACACCAACTGCATGCATGGGAAACCTGATGGCTGAACTCAAACTTGGATACAAGGCGTCGGCGGAGCAGTTCGCGCCGCGGGAACTCGTCGAGCTGGCGGTCGCCGCCGAGGCGCACGGCATGGACAGCGCTACGGTCAGCGATCACTTCCAACCGTGGCGTCACGAGGGCGGGCATGCGCCGTTCTCGCTGGCCTGGATGACCGCAGTCGGCGAGCGCACCAAGCGGCTGCAGCTGGGAACCTCCGTGCTCACGCCGACCTTCCGCTACAACCCGGCGGTCATCGCGCAGGCCTTCGCGACCATGGGATGCCTGTATCCGGACCGGATCTTCCTCGGCATCGGAACCGGTGAGGCGCTCAACGAGATCGCCACCGGATACGAGGGGGAGTGGCCGGAGTTCAAGGAGCGCTATGCGCGGCTGCGGGAGTCTGTTCGGCTGATGCGTGAGCTGTGGCTGGGCGACCGCGTCGACTTCGAGGGCGAGTACTACAAGACCAAGGGCGCGTCGATCTACGACGTGCCCGAGGGCGGCATCCCGATCTACATCGCCGCGGGCGGACCGCAGGTGGCCAAGTACGCCGGCCGCGCGGGCGACGGCTTCATCTGCACCTCGGGCAAGGGCGAAGAGCTGTACAAGGACAAGCTGATTCCCGCCATGCGCGAGGGCGCCGAGGCCGCCGGCAAGAACCCCGACGACGTCGACCGGATGATCGAGATCAAGATCTCCTACGACCCGGACCCGGAGAAGGCGCTGCACAACACGAAGTTCTGGGCGCCGCTGTCGCTCACCGCGGAGCAGAAGCACAGCATCGACGACCCGCTGGAGATGGAGAAGGCGGCCGACGAACTGCCGATCGAGCAGGTCGCCAAGCGCTGGATCGTGGCGTCGGATCCCGACGAGGCCGTCGAGAAGGTCAAGGACTACGTCGACTGGGGCCTGAACCACCTGGTCTTCCACGACCCACGGCAGGACCAGCGCCGCTTCCTCGAGCTGTTCCAGAAGGATCTCGAGCCTCGGCTGCGACGGCTCGGCTGAGCAGGCCGACAGGCACGGCACGCACGATGCCCGCCAAGAATCGTGCTCGCAATATATCGGAAAGCGCTGCACGACAACGGTATCAGCGATCTAGCGAGTTCAAGGTAGGAGGCCACGCCGACAGTAGTCTTCTCTCCGAAGACACATCCTGCTGCTTGGACACACCGCCCGGAGAAGGGGTCCGGTCGTGCGCAACCCGGTGGCGGGGGTGGTGGTTCTGGGTCCGCGTGCGCTGTTGTGGGAATCGCCAGCGCGGGCCGCCATCAGTTTGATGTCACGAATTTAGCTGCGGTTGCTGTCATTACTCAGTACGTCGCCCGCAGCGCATCGAGAATGACGGAGGGCGTTCCTAGAACGGCGGCTCGTCAGTGTCGGTATTCCATGGGTCGCCTGTGGAGGGTAGTGCGGCGTCTGGCAGCGGGAGGTTGGCGACGACGTAGAGGTTGAGGATGTCGTTGCGGTCGATGAACATGATTTGGCTGCGTTTGGAGGCGTCGAGGTTCTCGGCGAGCCAGTTGCGGGCGGCTTTGGTGATCTCACCGCCGGCGACGATGAAGGCGTGGTCGACGAGGACGCGTTTGTTGTGTTCGGGGTCGAAGATGACGTGGGCCAGCATCATCAGTGCCTGGTTGTGGATTTCGGCGATGTTGGCGTTGCCCGTCTTGGTCACTCCGGAGGCGTCGAGTTTGCCTTTCTTCGCTTGGATTCCGAAGTAGAGGCGGTGCTGGGTGGGAAGGGTGTAGCGCATCCAGATGTCTTTGCCGTATTCGAGGGCTTTGTCTTTGTGGCCGGCGGCGGTGATGCGGTGAAAGCCGAGTTGGCGAAACAGCGGAAGCAATATGTGCTCGATGAGGTCGTCTTCGCTGCAGATGTCGAGGTAGGCCGATAGCGTTGTGCGCCGCTGGTTTTCAGCGGCGGTAAGGGGCCGGTGGGGGTTGGCTTGGAGGTTGGTGACGGTGTCGGTGCCGAGGTGGCGTAGGTAGCAGTGCCGGTCTTCGCCGTAGAAGGCTTCGAATCCTTCGCGGGTGAGGATCGCGTTGAGCCGCGCTAGCGCGTTGGGCCGGTCAGCGCTTTCGTTGTTGGCCTCTCGCGGGTCCATGAGTTGGTCGATGAGTCGGCAGAAGGTCTGTGGGGGTTGGCTTGGTCCTTCGTGGGGCTCGTCGAGGATTGATTCGACGACGTCGGCGACCCACCATTGACGGGTGGAGCCGTCGTGAACCCATTCGGTGTCGAGGTCGGCGAAGAATTCGGTGAGGTAGCTGCTCGATCGGTAGGGGAAGTATTTGGGGTCACCGCTGTCTGGGTCATCGGAGCCGGGGTTTCCGCAGATCAGGTCGGCCAGCGCTGCGGTGTTTCGCCGTTTGAATTTCATGGTGTTCCTCGTCGGGGCTGTCCGCTGGTGTTGCGGAGTCGGTGGAGCTCTCCGTGGGTGGCGGCCAGTTCTCCTTGTAGTTGTTTGATCGTGGATTTCAGTGCGGCGGTGTCGGTTTCGTAGCGGGCCTTCTGAGCGCGGAGTTGGTCGCGCAGTGCGGTGGTGATGCTCGTCTCGCCGCTGGTGGGGGCTTGCAGCGGGGTGGGTGTGGGTCGCGGCGCGGTCTGGGCGGCGCGGACTTCGTTGAGCAGGTCGCGGTGGTTGTAGATGGTTTTGCGGGCGACGTCGGCGTGGCGGGCAACTGCGTTGGGGTTGATCGTGAGGCCCTTTTTCTTCATCTCGCGCAACGCTTTTTTGATCTTGGCGCGTGCTTCCTGGCGCCGCTTTTCGGCGGAGGCGCGCAGCCCGTCGGTGGATCGTGAAGAGACGGTCACTGCTGTCCAGTTTGTGGAGGCCGGGCCTTGTCGAGCGCTGATTGGTGTGCGCCGCGGGTTTGAATCTGCAGCAATGGCAACCGTTTCGCGGTTCCGGCGCCGGCGACTGAGTCGGTCTCCTCGGTGCTGAGCCGGTCAATGATGGCTTGTAGGGAGGTGACTTCGCGGCGGCGTTCGATGATCCAGATGTTGTCCTCGCCGAGTTCACGCCCGGAGCGTTGCCGGTATTGGTCTTGGCGCTGGGTGATCAGGGCTGTGGTGGCGTCGCGTTGGCGGCGCAGTTCCTCGAGGTGGGTGGCGTCGGTGGCGAAGTGTCCGCAGGACAGGCATGCGTTGCCTTTGTCGCACGATTTCAGCGGCGGCAGCAGGCACACGCCGTTGGGCAGCACCCGGTCGGTGCGCTTGGCGAGTTGGGTCATCTCGTAGATGTCGCGCGGAGTGATGTCGATGTTGGCGCCGTGAGCGCCGATCTTTTTGTGTTTGAGGAATTCTGCTTCGGCGGTAGCGGCCAGGGTGGCGGCGTAGCGGGCTGTCATTTCTGGGCTTTTGTGGCCGAGGTAGCGCTGCACGACGTGAAAGGGAACGCCGTCGTTGAGGAGTTCGGTGGCGCGGGTGTGGCGCAGCCGGTGGGTTTGGGTGAACTTCAGCGGGTGCCCGGCGCTGTCGGTGAGCTCGTGGCATTGGTCGAGTTTGTCGAGCGTTGCGCGGTAGGTGGTGTAGGAGCGGGGCCGTTGGCCGCGGTGCTGGTTTTTGATGCCGAGAAACAGGTATTTCGGTTGCAGTGCTGGGTATTTCGTCTTCAGCCAGGTCTGCTGGTCGGTGATGATGTCGACGATGGCCTGCTCGACCAGGATGGTCGGTATAACGTCTTCGACCTTGGTTTGTTGATACCGCAGCCGGGCGACGAACGCCCCGGTGTCGGGCTCGTCTGCGTCGGCGGGTCGGTGTTGACCGGGGATCGCTTCGAGCGGGTCGTAGTCGAGCATCAGGATCTCTGAGGCCCGGCGGCCGGTCAGGGCTTGCAGGAGCCAGATCCGGGCGGCTTGGGGATCGCCGAGGCCGGCCACGACGCTTAGGGAGCCGTCTGGCTGGGTGAGGACGACTTTCTGCTTGGGCTCAGCGGCGAGGACGTCGAGGTAGGCGAGCATGCGTTGCAGATCGGCGGTGGCATACCAGGTGAGGTCGCGTTCGCGGCGTTGGTGGCGGGGTGCGTGAATCGGTGACCACAGCGCGGTGTGGGTGAGCGTGGCGTCGCGCCAGCGCGGGTTGGCCGTGGCGGTCGCGGCTTCGCCGGCGTGATCGTGCATGAAGGTGTAGAAGGACTGCGTCTCGCCCTGCAGGCTGGCCACGGTGTAGGGGGTCAGGCGCTCGGATTGTGTTGCGGCATCCGGTGATCGGAGGTATTCGAGGTAGCCGAGAAACGCTGCCCGGAGCTCGTCGGGGTCGGTGCTGATCAGCGGGTCGTTGAGGTGTCCGTGTTCGCGGGCGAAGCGGCCGAGCTGGGAGCCGATGTTGCGTGCGCGTGAGACGACTGACGACCAGGTGAGCAGGTCGTAGGTCAGGGCGCTACGCAGCCAAAAGCGCAGTCCCTCCCGCAGCCAGACCGGTTCGATGCCGCGCAGTCGGACAGTCTGGTCGTGGCGGGGTTCGTGGGGGCGCTGCGGGATGCGTGGATCGGCCCGGAGATCCCAGACGTCATGGCTCCACCACGGGTCGTCGGTGCAGCGCACGGCCACGGCCAGGTGCAGGTGTTCGATGAGGTGGCGGATGTTGCGCCGTGATCCGGCCGCCGGGAGCCGGTTGTTGCGTCGCTGAAAGGCCCGCGCTGCGTGGCGGATCAAGTCGGTGGGGTCCAGGTCGGCGATGCTGATCGGTGGGCGCCCGGTGCGTGCGGTGTGGGCTTCGATCGCGGTGGGCAATGTGCGCACCAGCCAGCCCAGCATGGACGGTTCGATCTTGCGCAGTTGCTGATCCCAGCACAGCCATACCCACCAGGCGATTTCGTCGGCGAAGCGGGGTGGGCCGGCGGGGGTGAAGTCGTGTTCGGCGTGGGCGCGGTTCGCGCGCAGATAGAACTGGTTGCGCAGGAACACTTCGTCGAAGGGGGCGGCGTCGATGGCGTAGACCGGTCGACGCCACTCGGGCGGGACCTGCGCCCACTGGTTTTCCCACGAGCCGATCCCGGTGACCGAGGGCGTTGTGTGGCCGGCCGGGGGCGGTGGCGGCTCGGTGGGGGTGGTCATGGTGTGAGTCCTTTCCATCCGGCGACGTAGTTGCGCCATTGGGCCAGGGTGCGCATTTCGGCGTCCTCGGTGACCCAGCCGTAGGTCGACAGGGTGGTCTGGATGTCGGCGTGCCCGAGGCGGCGCATCACGACGTGCGGGGCGGCACCGGAGAGCAGCAGCGCGGTGGCGTGGGTATGGCGAAGCCAGTGCGGAGACCACTCCTCAGGCAGGACGCCGCCGGAGCGTTTGGTGACCGAATCCACTTTGGCGTAGACGGTTTCGGGACGCGTCGGCTCGAATAGCTTTCCTGCGGTGAGGTTGACGAACACGAAATGGGTGTCCAGATCGGGGACCGCGAGATCGGCGCCGTGGTCCACCAGATGCCACACGTACGACGAATACAGGGCCTCCAGGTCATCGCCGATGTAGATCCGGCGGGCGCGCAGCGTTTTGCCGCGGGCTCCGCGAGGATGGTCTTGGCGGGCGGCCACATCGATGTAGGGTGTTGCCCCAGCGCCGATATGAAAATCGTTGTGCCGCAGTGATAGCGCCTCCCCGAGCCGCATCCCGGTTTCGGCCAGCACGGCGAACAGCAGCCGGTCGCGCAGACCGGATGCCGGTCCTGTCCATTGCTGGCCGGTCTGGGTGGCGCAGCCGTCGAGGATGGCGCTGACCTGGTTGGGAAGCAGCACCGGGGTGGCGGCGCGGTTGCCCCGGCGCACGGTGTAGATCGGCCGGTCTTTGACCGGCGGCGGGGGGCCGACACCGGCCAGCATCGGGATGTAGCGGGAGCGGCCGCGTTTGCCGCGGCTGGTGTGTAGCCGCTGATACGGGCCGGTGAGTCCGTGTGCGTCGGCGTGGTAGCGGTAGCAGGCCAGCACCGCCGCCGCCCGCAGCTGGGTGCTTGACGGGCTCAGCCAGGTTTGGGGGGCGCCGATGCGGGCGGTGCCGGGCAGATCACCGGTGCGCAGATAGTTCAGGAATTGCCCGAACAGGCTGGTGCTGATCTCACGCCAGTCGATCGCGGTGTGCTCGAGGACTGTCCACCAGCAGGCCAGCCCAGCGGCGTACGCCTTCACCGTGTTGGGGGACGCCTCGTCGTCGCGCAGAAACTGCAGATATTCCTCGGCCGGTTCGACCGGCAGGTAGTCCGCACCGATCACGGTGTAGGTGTCGGCAGCCTCGGCCAGGGCGATGCGTTGGGTCCGTGCCATCGCGCGATCGTCAGCCGCCCGTTCAGGCCTGACGCCGCGAGCTGAACCGCTCCGCGGCGGCCACCACCACCGTGTCGGCACGATCGGTGTCAGCTGCCCCTGGAACAAGGGCGATATCGACGCGCGGCGCTCGCGGCGCTACGGCGCCACGTTGGCCGGCGAGGATGTCGGCGAGCAGATCTCGCGGATAGATCACATCCAGTGCGGCAAACATGTCGCTGGAACTCGCTCCGTAGCAGGCCTCGATCCACTTGATGAGCAGCCGCGGCTGCTCCGGCGAGCGGGCATCCCACCCGGGTTCGGTTTTCCCCCAGGTGCGACCCGTCTCAGGGTTGATGCGCGTGTAGAGCTGACGTTGCAGCGTCACCGCCCGCTGCTGGTCAATCAGATGGGACTCGCGCAGATGCATGATCAACGCGCCCAACGAAATTCCCCACTTCAACTTGATCGGGATCAGATGATTCAGCGTCGGCGCATCGGTGATCTCTCGCGCGATCGCCGCGGCCGGCGCCAAGAACTCCGAGGCGAACCGAGACGCCTCGTTCTCCTGGTCGTCGCTGACCTCACCGTGACGGTGCAACGCCAAATGACCGATCTCATGCGCGATCGTCCACCGGCTGCGCTCCCAGGAATCGACACTGCGCACCAACACCAGCGGCCGCTGCCGAAACTCCCCGGTCCGCGCCGAGCAACCCAAATGCTTCTCCGTCAACCCGCCCACCGGCTCGTCGTCGCTGGTGTCCCAGTCGATCAAACCCGTGGACCGAGAACGCTTGGTGCGCAGCACAACCGGAACCCCGGCGGCTTCCAAGTCATACGTCAGATACCTGATCGGCTCGAATTCACCACGGCCCAACCATGATCGGGCCCTGGCCGCAGCGCTCACCACATCAGTGCCCGTCGGCAACGGCTCCAGCGCCACCACAGGGCCCTTCTCCAGGTCGTTGAGCTGATCGATCAGATCACCGACCACGTTGGCGAACACCGCCAGGTACTCCTTCTCGGTGACCGTCGTCGACTTCGGCGCTCGAAACAGCAGATCCCGCGGCGACACCCGCGACACAGGCGCAGTAGTGAAAAACCTTGCCGGGAAACGCAACACCGCGACCAGCGCCTCGAACTCGACCGCATCCAGGACGGCGGTCCCGGCCTGCTCGAGGCGGGTCTGACGCGGAGAACGCCAGCCCATCTGCTCCATCACCGCCGTCGCTGTCATCCCTCGCAGCACCCGAGCTTGACGAACGCGGGCGCCGTACACCTCGACCGCCATCACCGACCACCTCGTCCCCGGTAACCCTTAGTCGGTACAACGCCATCTAAGCCCCCGAATCCCCAGTCTCCGAAGACTTCTTGCCGAAGATCTTCTCGAAGTCGCCGTCCGGCTGATAGTCGGTGTCCTGCTCGCCGGTCTCGGCCTCCGTCTTGGGCCGGATCGCCGGCGGCAACGGAGTGGACACAAGGATGCGTTCCTCGTTGGTGTCCAAGTCGGCAACCGCGGCCAGAATCGCGCCACCCACCGACACCTTGTCCAGCGTCGGCCACCAATACACGATCAGCTCGTACTCCTGCTCGATGCCAGGCGGCCCCATCACCGGCTCCGCGGCCCCGTCGTCGAGAAACAGCTGCACCCCAGCCTTGGCCCCGGGCGCAGACTGCGACTCCGCCGACGCCAAGGCTTCGACCGCGGCGAAACCCAACTTGCGCACCCGTGACCTGGCCAAGTTCGAATCGCCAAGGCGCACTGACGAATTCGGACCGGACGTCATACGCAACGTCGATTCCGGGCCGCACGACGCTTCCGGCGGCACGACGCGTGGCGACTCTCCAGTACGGGTAAGGGCGTCCATACCGTTCATCGCCAATACAATGGCCCGCACGGCGCCGCACAGCGTTCCGCCAGGGATCTGCCGCGGATCGGGAAACCGCTGCGAATGTATCGCGACCGCTTCGTCGTAGGCGGCCTCGATCTCGCCGAGCAACCGCGCAAGGGCCAGGCGGTGCTGTTCGGTCAGCCGCTCGACCAACTCCTGTAGGTCCATGGCTGAAATATTGCACGGTTATTCCTACACCACTGCGCAGGCGCGCCGTGTGTCGTCCGGAAAGTTCTTTCACGTCATACACACCTCGATTCTACATGTAGAACACGTATTATGCTGCACAAACTCTCGCTGTTGGCTACGAATCTGGCTCGCGAAATCGACGCTCGTTTCCAGCTGTTCGACCTCGGGCGGTCCAGCGGCACACCAGCGTCACTGACCGAGCGATGATCGAACATGTGTGCGAGTGTGACAGGTGAGATCCCAGTTGTTGAAGACCTTTGCCGAGAATCGCCCGCACGGGCCTACTCGCATCACGCTTCGAGTCGCCGCGCGCCCGAGAGGGCGCGCCACCTGCGCACGTCGTCTACAGGTGTGAACGTGCCGAGCCGCTCTCAAACACTTCCTACACATGGTGCCTACGTGCTGATCAGCGTGAAACACGGAATCCGTTCTCCCCGTTACGGATAAACGATCCCGTTGTCGACATACCAGGTGTGCAAAGCCGGTGTGGGGCCGCAGATCTTCACCGGATCATTGTCCTTGGAGCCGAGGTAGCAGGCGTACGGCCGCACATCGGCATCGGCCGGATTCGGCGGTGGCTTGGGGTCCACGTGGGCCAATGGGTGGGGCAACTCAGCGGTCGCGCGCCGAACCTTACCGGCCGCTTGGTCGAAGCGTTCGGCTGCTGTCTGGACCACGTTGGCTGCTTCGAGGACTCTTCGTTGGCCGGCGGCGATGATTGCGCCGTCTCTATCCGGTGTGCGCGGCATCGCTGAGAGCGCGGTCTTGTCCGTTTCCCATTCGTTGCGGATGCCGCCCAGCCGCCGCTGAGCGTCCATGCTCTCGGTGTTCGCCTCGGCAACGAGGGTGCGCGTTTGATCGCCCAGTGCCGCGAAGGTGCCGTGCTGGGCGCTGATTTCGGCGCTGACCGCTGTCGCAGCTGTGGCGCTACCTGATTGCCACTGCGGTGGCGGGACAGGTTGTGGTGAACTGGTGGGCCGCGGCGTTACGGCGGGCGGCTCGGAGCTACCGAGGAGCCGCTGTGCCTCGGCAAGGGTTTCATCGACCTGCCGCACGCGATCAGTCCTTCCTCCGGCGCCGGCGCCCGCGCGCCGGCAGCGGCACGCCCACGGCCACCGATCTCGCCTGGCCGTGCTGGCGCCGCTGGCTGTGCCTCTGTGGTGTGTCCACACCCGTGCTAACTGTGCTATCTCGTGAGGTTGGTTACGCGCATTACTCTGGCTCTGCTTGCGCCAGCAGTTCGAGCAATTCCTGCGCTCGTCGCTGTTTGTGTTCATCCCAGTCGTCGGAGGCAAGACGCTGTGCATGCCGTCTCCCTTGCGTGCGCTCTTCTTTGGTTAGGAGGGACCATTCGGCGGGGATCACAACGGGCGCATCGTCAACGATGACTTCGCCGACGATCTCAGCTCCGACGTCTACCAACGTGAAGAAGGCATCACGATCGTAAAATGCCGCTTTGTAGAAGATGCTGACGCGAGGGAGGCCGCGAGTATCGAGCACCTTCGACCACATTGGATGGTCATCGCGCTCACGCCGCCAGCCTTCAGGAAGGATCGCCTCGACGAACAGATTATCTTCAGCCACAGGGGTTTTCTTGATAAAGCCGAACCTTTCCAGTGCGGCCCAATCACCGGCGGCCGGTAGCAGTTCGGAGGCAACCAGCTGCGCCTGTCCCGCTGTTTCCATATCAGGCCCGTATGAATCCGATGCCATCAGCCCTGCGAGGTGGTCGGCGGCGGGCCGTCGTGAAGTGTTCTCCACACTCCGCGCATGCTGGTTAGGTGTTCGCTCATCCGCTGTGTTGGTGTGCGGATGGGTTTGCTCGACCTTGCTGGCGGCGCGTGATGTAAACCGCTGCCAGAATCGGCGGTTGCGCATGGTGCATCTCCTTTGTTGAACGAAAGTGGTGGAACCAACGTGGTGAGACACCACAGCTAACGCCTCGAGCCGCTAGCCGCGGTTTGGCCATCCTCACCATGGTTGTTGGCTGGTGTCGTGGTGGTGTGCCATCCACTCGTGGATCTCGGCGCGGGTGAGCGTCCATCCGGCTTCGGGCAGGTTAGCGGACGATGTCGAATTTGAATCGCTGATACGAGGAGGGCAGGACGGTAAAGCCTCGCTCGCAGTATTGGCACTCCATGGGCTCTGAATAGCGGGCCTGTCCGTCAGACTCGCCGGGGTTGAGGTGCTCCAAGTCTGCGTGGCGAGACGGTATTTCGCGGTCGGTCGTGATGTCGTAGACAACTTCGCCGGTACCCTCGCATACTGTGCATCGCGCGTCGTCGCCCAGCGCGTGGATAAGCAACGACCGGGCCAAATCAGCTGGACCGGAGCCGCAGTAACCCCACGTCATTCCGGTTGGCGAATGTTTAACCGCGTGTGGAAGTGGGCCGATGACCTCGCCGTCGATTTCGATCACCACCAGTCGTCCGCCGGCGGGACAATACGGCCCGTATCCGCGGTAACTGATTTCGCCATGGTTGGGCAGTGGACTTGGTGTGGAACCGATGTGTCGCGGCAACATAAATTAGGCTCTGATCTTTGTCCCGGACAGCAGGTCTTCGGCGCTGTCGATGATTTTGGCGACGGTGTCGCGGTGTAGCCCGAGTCGGCGGGCGATGGTGTTATGCGGGGTGTGCATCTCCCAAAGTCGCAGCACCTCAGTGGTTTCGGCGGCGGTCTTGGTGGTGACGCCGTCACGGACGAGTGTTTCGGCGACATCGGTCCAGTCTGTGCCTGATGTTGTCAACCCGTCGATCATGGCTAGCGCGGCCCGATCCACATGCCGTTCTGCGCTGTGCAGCCGCGGAACCTCGCCGTTGCGACGTGCCATACGGGGTGCTTGCATTCCTGTTGCTGCAGAGGCGTATTCGCTTGTCGTCTTGGCCATGTCGAGCCGGGTGGTGGCGTTATCGGTTTGGGTTTTGACCCGCGACAAGATTGCAGCCCCGTGAGCTGTCGCCAACAAGCTCACGGGCGCGACGGTGGCTATCGCCGCCGCCAACCAGGGCGACAGCGCCGCATCCTTGGGCAGGAACCCGTGTAACCCATTGCAGCTGATGCTGACCAGCGCGGCCGCGCCTAACACCTGCCAGAAGAACCGCCGACTCTTGCGCTGTTTGACCCCCGATGGGCCGAGCACTACCACCGCTGCTGTGGCGAGCACGATGGTGAGGTCGACGATCAGCGGCCATAGTGGCGCTAGCGTGTGCGGGTATCCTGAACGCTCAGCTAAATCGGATAGCGACGCGAAACTCAAGACGAAACTGGCGATCCCGACGATCGCCGTGATGATTACCGCAACCACGCGCGCTGATTGCAGCATCCTGCCAGAAAGCAGATCATCGCCGCAGTTACTCGCCGCGCTGACTTGTGTTGACGCGCCGGGTTTCTCGGCGCCGTGGTCGGACTCGGAGGGTGCGGAGCCGTCGCGCGTAATGCCGGCGGACTGGTCTTCGATAATCGTCACTGTCCGCGCACTCCACTCTGATCGATTAACCGGACGAGATGCTGATCAATCGTCGTGGTGGGGCCTACGCGGTTCTCGTTCCAGAGCCCATGCGGTGCGCGGTTTTTCGCCATAAACAATACCGTGATCGGCGGCGGCGTGGTTTGCAAGACCACTTGAGGCGGCCCCAACGATGGTTACCGGCGACGGTTGCCGCGGTATTTGGCTCGTGCCCGCTCTACGGCGGCTTCGCTGATGCCGCGCTGGCGGGGGTCGATCCCCAATGTTTCGAGCACACCGTGAAGTTCATCATCGCCGATGAGCCCGGCGCGGTGGTCATCGATCGCGACCACGAGCGTTTCCAGCAGCTCCCGTATCACCGGCGGGTGGCGAGCATACTTGGCCCCCGCCCACGCCATGGCCTGGTCGGCTTCGTTGCCGAGTCGGTTGATCGCATCATCAGCAGCGCGAATGAACCGTCGCGCCCGGGCCTGCTCGTCGGGGTCAAGCCTGTTGCCGGTGAGCGCGTCGTGGGCGATTTGCTGGTCGGCGCGTAGCCGGCGGGTGACCCGTGCGCGCCAGCGCCCGTCGAAGGCCAGTGTGCGCCACAACGCCCGCCAGGATGCCTGATAGGGCTCGCCTTTGTGCTGCGGGGTGAGGTGGGTGCGCAGGATGTCCCAGCCGTGGTTGGTGGCCAGGATGTCGGTGATCCATTCGGGCGTGATTCGCCGGGGCAGTTCGTCGTCGACGGTGTCCCAGGGCGCGGGCGCGTCGGCGGGCAGCGTGGTGTCGTCAGGCATTGATGCTGACCAGTCGACGGACAACGAGGTCGATGAGCTGTTCGGCGCTGACTTGACCGTCGCTGTCGGTGAGCACCAGGTCAGCCAGGCGTTGCAGCTGCTGGCGGGCTTGGTGGCCGGCCTCGAGCTCGGCGCTGTTTTCGACCGGGTGCTTGCTGATGGCCTCAAACTGTCCGCGGCCGCGGTCGCGGTAGCGGGCGGTGAAAAACCACTGCCGGGTTAGTTCGGCGCGAAACACCCTGCCCGGTTTGAGTTCAGCCACCGCCGTCTCCTGTGGTTCGGGACCGGATGTGGTCGTCGTAGGCGTTGATGGTCGCTGCAGGGATCCGTCCGCGGGCCGGCAGTGGTATGCCGTTGGCGGCTGCCCAGCGCCGGATCAGGTGCAGGTCGTGGCGGCGGCGGGGGGCGCCGTTGCGTCGTCCTGTCGCCGGGCCCGGCTTGCCGTTGCTGTTGGTGGGGCGGGCTGCAGCGATGTAGGGGGCCAGGAGCTCGCGGAGGGGCCGGTCGTCGACGAGGTCGATTTCGTAGTCGGCGCCGTCGAGGTTGAATCGTGTTGTGGTGGCCCCGGATTGACCGTTGATGTCGTCGACGAGTTCAACTACGACTCTTTTCGCCATCGCGGATCATCCTTGTCGTCGGGGCGGGTTGTGGTCGGGCCGGGGGGCGGTGGCGGATGCGCGGCCGGCGGCGGGTTATCGCCGCTCCCGCGCACAAGATGTTGCTCGGGCGGGGGTGCAATGTTGTTGGCGCCGCGGGCAAAGGGGACGCGTGCTTTGCGGCCGGGCTCTGCGGGTATTCGGTGGCGGCCGGATTCGCCGTTGCCGGCCGGGCTCGACGGCGCGGTAGTGGGCCGCTGGGGCGCCGCGGGTTGTGCGGTCTGCTCGGGTCGCTGTTGTGGCTTTGCCGGCGCGCCGGCTGGCGTGGCGGGAGCCGAGGACCGTGGGGCGGCGGGTGCCGGCGGTGACGGCGGCTGCGGCGTGGCCGGCGCGTGGGGGGCCGGTTGGGCGGCGAGCCTCCGCGGCGCGGCGGGGGCGGCGGGCGGCGGGCTGATGGTGACCCCGAGCAGCCGCCGCTCTTCGTGGGTGGGGACGGCCCGCACCCGCGCTGACAGGCCGGAGCGGGTCTTGAGGGTGAACGTGTACTGGTCGTCGGCGTCGACGAGCTCGACGTCGGCGCCGCGGCTGGCGTCGTTGGTCAGCACCGTCACCTCGGGCACCGCCAGCGGGCATTGGCCTTCGATGACCAAAATCGCGTCCTCGGGGACGTCTTCGGGCACCGCCTCGACGAGTTTTCCGGTGGCCGCGCTGGCCACGATCGGCGACCACCGCTGTGCGTCGTCGGCGACCACGATCAGCGGGCGGCCTGTGGAGGTGGCGCGTAACGCCAGTTGCCGCAGCAGCAGCGATGTTTGGCACAGCACGGTTATGGCCCCGGCCAGCGGCAGGTGGGCGGTCGCTTTTTCGCGTGGGCCGACGACGAACCCGATCATCGGCCCGGTCGGGCCGAACGCGATCGCCGGATCGTGGTCGGCCAACGGCGCCCACGGGATCGGGGCCAGGGGCGGGACGTAACCGACCCGGAATTGGCGCCACATCGCCTGCTGCACACCGTAGAGCGGCCCTAGCCGCGACACCGGGGGCGTCGACGGCCGGGTGGTGGTGCGGTAGCGCACCAGGGCCGCGATCTGGGTTCCGGCGCTGGTGCGGGTCAGCCGGACCAGGGTGGTGGTGTCGCGGGACGCCGGCCAGGTCCACCACTGTGCGGCGTCGTCGCTGATGTGCTCGGGGTCGGCGTAGTAGATGCCGGTGAAACTGGCGGGACCTTCCAGGTATGACCAGTGGTCGGCGACGGGGGCGTCGGCGTGCAACACGGCGTTGGCGGCGACGATGTGGGCGGCGGTGGCCGGGCGGGCGTCGATACCGGTGGCGGCCAGCGCGTCGGCGACGCGCAGACAGGCCGCCGCGGCGGTGCGCCGGGGCGCATCGGCGTCGGATCCGCGGCGGGCGATGGCCGCGAGGTTGTCGACAAGGGCGATTCGCAGCACGATCCAGGTGCGCCGATGGGTGGCCGCGGGTACGGGTCCGATCATTTGCTGGTAGAGATCGGCGAAGCCGCCGGCGGCGCGGTGCCCGGGGCTGATCACGTCGATGGAGGACAGTTTCACGTCGGTCAGCGTGAGCATTGCCGCGAGCCGGTTGATGTGCAGCGTGTTGATGGTGCGCTCTTCGTTTTCCACGACCACGGTGGGTGCGATCGGGTCGGGCTCGAGTTCAACCATGGTGATCAGGGTTTCGTTTTCGCTGACCACTCCGATACCGCCGGCGACGCCGTCGAGTGCAACGTCGCAGACGGCGTCGGCCGCCGGCAGCGGTGCCGGGTCGCGGCGGTGTCGCCGCCAGGCCAACCAGCGCAGCACCCACCGGGTGAGGGTGACGTGATAGATCGTGGTGAACACGATGGCGATCACAAGCAGCGGCACCGCCGCCACCAGCACGGGGTGCAGGCGGCCCCAGCTGGCCGCAATCCAGCTGGCGCAGAGCACGGCGGCCACCGCGATCCGCCAGGCGCTGATGTGCACGCCCAGCATCGGGGGCTTGGTGAAGCCAGCCCGGGCGCCGGCGCTGCGGGGCGCGGTCATGAGTGGGGCTTTCTGCGCAGCGCCGCCACCGCGCCGACGATGACGACCGCGGCGGCGGCGACGCCGCCGAGCACCCAGCTGGCCACCCGTCGGGGCGCAAGGTCGGGGGCCGGCGGTGGCGGGGCTGGCACGATGACTTTGTTGACCGGCAGCTTGGGCGCGGGATCGGCCACGTTCCAGGTCAGCGCGGCCAGCGGATCGACCACACCCCACCCCACGGCGGGATCGGTGGGGGCGGGTCCTGCGTGCGCGGTGGATTTGATGCGGTTGATGACCTGGTAGGCGTTGAGCTCGGGATATTTCTGGCGCACCAGGGCGGCGACACCGGACACGTAGGCGGCCGCGAACGATGTGCCATAGATCGGCACCAGCGGCCCATCCTTGCCGGGCAATCCGTTGACCAGGTGCCCGTCGGGGTAGTTGCCGACACTGGTGATCGTCTCACCGGGTGCTGCCACCCCGAGCCAGGGTCCGTGCAGGCTGAACGTGGAGGGCACGCCGTCGTTGGTCACCGAGCCCACCGACAGCACGTCGTCGGCCCACCAGGCCGGGGAGGCGACGGTGACCACGTTGCTCCAGCTGCCCGGGTCGTTCGCCGGCGGCGGCGGGTTTTGCGGGTTGCATTCGTTGCCGGTGTTGCCGGCCGCGGCCACTACCACGACGTTGCGCTCGGCGACCGCCCAGTGGATTGCCGCGCCCAGCGCGGCGTCGTCGACGGGGCGGACAGCTTTCATGCACGACACCATCGAAATGTTGACAACCTGGGCGCCCAGGTTGGCGGCGTGAACAACGGCCCGCGCCATCGCCCGCAGGTCGATCGCGGTGCGGCTGGCGTTGGGGTCTCCGTTGGCCGGTGGCGGGGTTTGCAGGTCGAAGTATTCCGAGGACTGCCGGATGCTGATCAGGGCGGCGTCGGGGGCCACTCCGACGAATCCATCGGTGCGGCTAGGGGCCGCGGCGATGATCCCGGCGACCAGTGTGCCGTGCCCGTCGCAGTCATGCAGCCCTTGGTCGCTTTCAATGATGTAGTCCCCGCCCGGGCGCAGGTTCGCCAGCCGCGGATTGGGGGTGACACCGGTGTCGATGAGCGCGACGGTCACACCGGCTCCGGTGGCTAGCGGCCGCGCTGCCTCGAGGTCGAGTAGCCGCCACGCGGGCGGCGGGTCGGCGAAGTTGCTTGCCTCGAGCACACCGGGGGTCTGGCAGATGGTGCTGGGCCGCATCGGCTGTTCGGGGCCGACCGTGTCGGGCGGCACCGCGGCGGTGTTGATCGGCGGCGGCGTGATGGCCCACGCACCTGGTGTCGCCGCAATGGCGGCGACGAGTGCGCAGACCGCGGCCAACGCCGCCGCGGCGTGTAAAGCTCGCCACCTGATCATCGGAATGTCACGTCCCGGATCGCGGCGAACGCCCCGGTCACCCACACACACAGCGGGATCACGACCGCCAGGGCCGCCAACTCCAGCCGCTGAACCCAGTCGCTCAGTGTTTCGGGCAGCGATCGCGCCGCCCCTACCACCGCGCCCAGGACCAGCACCGCCGTCAATGCGGCGACGACGAGGACCACAATCAACGGGCCCTGCCCGGTCGGCCAGGCAATCAGCAGCTTGGTCGCTGCGGCGATGGTGATCACCGCGGCCCCCGTAAACATCGCATAGGCCTGGATGCGGTCCGACAGCGTGCGGCCGCGCAGAACGAGGATGATCACCGTGCAGGCCACGATGCCTATCTGCAGCCAGCGGTAGTAGGAGTGTGGGTCGAGCACGCACACCGCGGCACCGGTCACCACGATCACGGCGGCCACCATCAGCCCCGAAGTCAGCTGGACCGCGCGGCGCGCCCGGATCCGCAGCGACTGCATCTCGGTGTCGCTGATGTCGCCGCTGACCTGTACTTCTTGGCCGGGGGCCGGCAGCCGGGGCAGCGATATCCGGGCCAGGGTCAGCGCCGCACGCGGCACCGCCGATAAGCCCACTAAACCCAGGGCAAGGGTGCCCGCCGCAATCGAGGACGGCGCCAGGCTGGTGTACTGCAGCACCGCGCACAGCAGCGCTGCCGCGGCCGCCGTGGCCGTGACGGTGCTGTAGGCGGCCGGATGTCCACCGGTGATCCACAGCGCGCACACCGCGGCCGCGCCCACAGCCACCGCGGCGACCAGCAGGTGTGCCAGGCCCGGCAGTCCGGTACGCGCCGAGACGGGCACCACCTGCGCCAGGCAGCCCATCGCCGCAATCCATATCACCGACCAGGCGGCGGCCGCGTCGCCGGCGCGATACCGGGTGGCCGCCGACCACATGCCGATCAGGGCCACCAGCGCCCCGATGACCCCGCCGACGGTCGCCGGCCACGAATACCCGTTGACCGCCCATAGTCGCCACTGGGCTGCGCATAACGCCAGCCCTCCGGCGACCAATGCGGCCAGACCGGCGCGGCGCGCTGCGGCGGTGTCGAAGGGGGTGGCGGACTCGGCGGCGGCGGCCGCCACCGCGTCGACGACGTCCTCGATCACCGGCCGGTAGCGTTCGGTGGAGGCCACCACCCGCAGCTCGAGGACCGCCCCGTCGGCCACGCGCGCGTCGGCCAGCGAACTGCTCGGCTGCAGGGGCCGGTCGAGCCGGGCCAGCGTCCACTGGCCGCTGCGGCGGGCCTCGATGTCGACTTGGTCGCTGAATGTGTCGACGACGTCGTCGATGTAGTCGCTGATTGGCGCCCGGGTGGGTAGCGCCAGATCGACTTGGGTGTCCTGGTACCAAATCGCCACGCGCGACAGCGCGATCGCGCTACTAGTGGTGGCCATCGACACCTCCTCGGCGGGCACTGGTTTGGGTAGCCGGGCGAGGTGGACCCGGGCTGGGGCGGTGGGTGCTCACCGGCCGTCTACTCGCCCACGGTCTTGGGGAACATGTCGGCCAGCATTGCGGCGATCTCGAGGTAGCGGCGTTGGCTTTTCTTGCTCAGCAATTCCAGGATGATCTCTTTGCCCTCGTGGATGTGCGGATCGAACGGCAGCACGACGATGCGCTCGGAGCGGATTTGGCGCGACCATTGCTCGACGGCCTTGGGCACCTCGACGTTGGGTTTGCCGCGTTCGGTGTGATTGATCACCAGCACCGTGGAGTCCAGCAGCTGCTGATATCCGCTTTGGCGCAGCCACTCCAGGGTCATGTCGGTTTCTTTCATCGCGTCGATGGAGGCGCTGGTCACCACGACTAGGGCGCGGGATTCCCGCAAAACCGCGTCCATCATCGTGTTTTTGAGCCCGGTGCCGCAGTCCATCACGACCAGCGAGTAATGCTCCTTGAAGATCGACATTGCTCGTTCGAAGTCGTCGCGGTCGACGGGACGGTCGGTGCGCGCGTAGTCGGGCCCGTCGAGGACTTCCAGATCGCAGTCGTTCATCGAGGTGTGGGCGCGTACGTCAAGGTAGCGGGTCACCGACGGGTCGGAAACCAGATCGATGATGCCCAGTGAGCTTTGGCGGCCGTGCCGGTCGACGAGGTTGCCGTAGTCGGTGTCGAGGTCGACCGCGAGCACACGGTCGCCGCGGACGTGGGCGAAGGTGGATCCGAGGGCTTCGGCGACCACGGTTTTGCCGACTCCGCCTTTGAGGTTGAGCACGGCTATCGGGAAGGTGACGCGAACTATTCGCCGGACTCGTTCCTGCAGACTTAATTCGTATGTTTCGTCTTTGCCGGGGCCGAGATTGATCTTGGTCAGCGCGAATAGCGCGGCGCGCCATCCGTGTTTGGCGGGGACCTTTTTGCGTTTGATGTCGAGGTGATCGAGCGCTACGGTGCCGGCCGGTTGGCGGGGTTGACGCACGGCGGGCACGGGGCGGCGATCGGGCTGGGCCGGCCAGGGCTGCGAGGGCGCCTGCCGCTGGAAGTTGTCGGCCGCTGGGCGCGAATCTTCGGTCTGGTGTCGCTGCTCGTGGGGCGGGTAATACTGCTCGTTGACCCGTTGATTCGCCTCGTTAGGTGGGTAGTGCGCCGGCGCGGGGCGCGGATCAGTGGCCGGCGGGGAGCCAGCGTCCCGGGCGGGCCACCCGGGTGGCGCCTCTGGTGGGCGCTGCTGCGGCGGGGGCGGGGCTTGGGAAAAAACGCCGCGATATGGGTCTTGATCGTTGTTCATGGTCGGACCGTAACACAGTTAAACGTATGAAAGACACAGGAGTTGGGCCGCAGACAAATATAGCGGCCGGGATTGTTTATACCCGTGCCGCTATATTTGTCTGGTCGGTTTTATCTGGGCGCATGGCGAACCAATTCACCGTGGCGGCACCCAAGCCAGGACGGTAGTGGCTGGCGTGGGTGGGTCGCCGACGGTGATCGGTGTCGGCCGGCCAGCTCAGAGGAAGCTGGCCTGGTTGACGGCCTCCTGATGTTCCTGGCCGAAGGTGGCGTTCTCGACGGCATTGAGGTAGTCGGTCACGGCCAACTGGAACTCTTGGGCCCGGTGGTTCAGCCGGCCCTGTTCGATCGACCACTGCGTGGATGCGTCACCGCTCCACACCGCCACGCCCTTGCCCAGCGCGCCTTGAGCCTGCTCATTGCCCGCCTGAATGGTGGCGGCGTGCCCGCGCAGGGTAGCGATCTGGGCGTGGATCATCGGGAAGTTCCAGACCTGCTCCCCGCCGATGTTTGCACTCATTTTCGATTCCTTACCTTGTGCTCGTGTGTGGGCAGTCGATAACGGTTAGAACGCCTGGCCGGCGCTGGCGCCGACACCGCTGGCGCCGGATTCATCGGTGTTGACGTAGCCGCCGGAGGCCACCCCGACACGCTCGGCGATGTTGCTGAACTCGTTCATCAAGGCGAGTCCGGCGTCGTTGAGGTGCATGGCCTTGGCCTGGGTGGCAGCCCCGGTCGAACCCTGGAGGTGGGCCTGCATCGCCTGGACCTCGTCGAGGAAGGCGTTGATGGTGGTTTTCTGCGCCGTGGCGATGTCGCCGATCTCGGTGGCGA
Source organism: Mycobacterium kyorinense (assembly GCF_002101735.1). GTDB lineage: Bacteria > Actinomycetota > Actinomycetes > Mycobacteriales > Mycobacteriaceae > Mycobacterium > Mycobacterium kyorinense. Next base: position 27,836 of record NZ_LQPE01000035.1, read on the forward strand.
CGGCCTGCTGGGCAGCGGTATCGGTGTGCAGTGGTGAAAGCACCGGTCAGTCCTTAAGTTCGTAGGTGCAGTTACTTCGTGTTGTTACGTTGTGCTGTGACCCCGGGTGGGGCGGGTGAGGCTGCAT
>NZ_LQPE01000036.1 GCF_002101735.1 Mycobacterium kyorinense
CCGGTGACGATCACCGAAACCAAGCCCGCGCCGCCGCCACCCCCGGCCGCGCCGCCACCGCCACCAGAAGAAGAGGGCAACCCGTGAGCGTTCGACCCTGGATCCCGCCGCGCAAACCAACACCGCCGCCGCAGTTCTCGATGGTCGAGACCAAGGTGCCGCCACCCAGCGAAGTGCCCGAGGTGGTGCCCGCGGGCAAAATGCAAAAGCTCCTGCCCATTTTGATGGTGATCGCCATCGTCGGCATGATCGGCATCTTCTTTGCCACCGGGCTGCGTCGCATGAGCCCGTTCATGTTGCTGTTCCCGTTGATGTTTCTGGCCTCCGGGGCCGGCATGATGGGCGGCTACGGCGCATCAGGTGGCAAGAAAACCCCCGAGATCAACGCCGAACGACGCAAATACACCGAGATGTTGACCAAGCTGCGCGGCACGGTGCACCAACGAGCCGCCCAGCAGTACGCGCTGCTTGCGCACACCGCGCCGCCGCCGGAAACCCTGGCCTCGTTGATCGGCGGGCCCCGCCAATGGGAGCACACCAACCCCGAGCGGGACCGGACCAACTTCTTGACCGCCCGAGTCGGGCTCAACGAGCAAAAACTCGGCGGCGGGATGACGATGGCCGACACCGCCCCCAACATCGATCTCGAGCCGGTGCAAAACGTGGCGGCGCAACGCTTCTTCCGGGCGCATCGGGCGGTCGCCGGTATGCCGGTCAAGATCGACCTGAAAACCCATGCCAGCGTGCAGTTCTTCGGCGACGGCGACCTGGCCGGCGTCATTAGGGCGATGCTGTTGCAGCTGGCGGTATTTCACCCACCCAACCTGGTGCTCATCGCCGTCGTCACCGAACACGCGCAGGAGTGGGACTGGATTAAATGGTTGCCGCACAACCAAAACCCGCACCGCAACGACGCGCTGGGCAGCGAACGAATGGTCTACGCGCCGCACAACGCCCGCGAAGGCCTCGAAGAGATCCTGGCCGGGCGCGGCGGATTTTCCGCCGACCGCGACTACAACGGTGACAAGCCATGGCTGGTAGTGGTGGCCGATCGGGTCGGCGCCGTACCGGGCTGCGGTGAGGGCAGCGAAGCGGTGACCGTGATACGCCGCGGCGGAACCGACGAGTCGGCGCTGGAGACCACCCAAGGCGCGCGCGTCGAACTAGCGGCGAGCGGGCGGGCCCGCCGACGGCGGATGAGCCCCGACGACCCGCTGAAGTACTGGGTCACCCGCGCCGATGCGGTCAGCGACCACGACGCCCGCCGCATCGCGCGGCGCATGGCGCGCTGGCGCGCCGCCGGCTCCGGGCACACCGACACCCGCGGTGAGGCCAGCGGCCCGGTCAAGACGTGGCAGGCCCTGCACGGCATCGATGACCCCGGCACCATGGGCACCAGCCGCTGGGTCACCTACCGCGACCGCGACCCCGAGCGGATGCGCATCCCCATCGGGTGGGATCGATCCGGGGCCCCGGTCGTGGTGAACATGAAAGAAGACTCCGAAGGCGGGATGGGCTCGCACGGGCTGATCCTGGGCTACACCGGGTCGGGAAAGTCATCGTTCGTGGCGGACCTGCTGCTGGGCGTGGTCGCCACCCACACCCCCGAACAGGTCAACCTCATCCTCGTCGACTACAAGGGCGACGGCACCTTCCCGGGATTCGAAAAGCTCAACCACACCGTGCAAGTGCTCAGCAACATCGGCGACAAAGACTCCGTCAACCGGCTCGAAGATGTGCTACGCGGCGAGGTGGAGCGCCGCCAGCGACTCCGCAAAGAAGCCGGGCGTTTCAAAGACGCCGCCTCCTACCTGAAGGCCAGAGAACGCGGAGCCAAAATCCCGCCGTTCCCAACGCTTCTGGTGGTGGTCGACGAATTCACCGCGCTGCTCAAAGACCACCCCGAATACCGCGACCTCTTCGAACACCTGGCCCGCCAAGGCCGATCCGACCGTATCCAGCTGGTGCTAGCCACCCAGTCACTCACCGGGGTGTCGCTGGGCCAGCTGGAATCCAACCTGGGTTGGCGCATCGCGCTCAAAACCGCCAACGCCCAGGACTCCAGCGCCGCGATCGACACCAAAGACGCCTACTACCTCACCCAAGTCGGGCAGGGCTATCTGAAAGTCGGTGGGGCAGAGCCGAAATTCTTCGAAGCCGCCCACGTCTACGAACCCTACTTCCCGCCCACCATCAGCGCGACCCGTAACGAAACCAAAACCGTGGGCGGCATTTCCGGGATCGCCAAGTTCGGGATCACCCCCGTCGGGGCGGTGCACGCCGACAGCAAGACCGACCAGCCCGTGGCGCCGGTCACCCACACCCGCCAAGAGATCGACGACGCACCCGAGCTCATCACGGTCGTCCTCGATCAGCTTGCCGGCCAAGGCCCACCGGCCTACAAGATGTGGCTGCCCAGGCTGGACCGCCCCCGCCCCGTGGGTGCGCTGGTGGCCGCCAGCGGCGCAACACCCGGCGCCAAAGCGGTGCTGCGGCTGCCAATCGGTCTGATCGACTTGCCCTACCAGCACAAGCAAGATGTGTTCAGCGTCGATCTGACCGACAGCCACCTGGTGGTGTGGGGACGCACACGCTCAGGAAAATCCGTTGCGCTGCAAACACTTGCGATGAGTGCGGCGCTGCTCAACGATCCCCGCAAGGTGCAGATCTACGGCCTGGATTTCGGAGGCGACAGCAAACTGCTCGCACTCGAAGGGCTTCCGCATGTCGGCGGGGTGGCGCTGCGCGGCGACACCGACACCGTCAACCGGGTCCTCTCCGAAGTCGGCGAGGTGGTGCGCCGTCGCTCCGAGATTTTCCGCGAACTGCGCGTCGGATCCATGGCAACCTACCGCGACAAGGTGGCGCGCGGCGAGGCCCGCGACGACGGAATGGGCGACGTGATCTTGCTCATCGACGGGTGGGACGAATTCCGCAAAGCCCACCCCGACGCCATGGATCAAGTCGAGACGCTCATGCGTGACGGGCTGGCCGCCGGGGTGCGCCTGGTCGTCACCGTCCTGGAATGGACAACGCTGCCGCGCACCATCAATGGGCTGTTCAACACCAAGATCGAACTGAAGATCAACGACCCCAACCTGACCCAGGTCAGCAAGCGGGCAGCCGAAGCTGTGCCCCACAACATTCCCGGCCGCGGTCTCGACGCGATCAGCGCCAAGCACATCATGATCGGTGCGCCCCGCCTCGACGACACCGAAGTGGTCGACGACGCCGGCCTGGCCGTAGCCATCGAACAACTGCGGCAGCGGTTCGAAGACCAGCAGGCTCGCACCGTGCGAGTGCTGCCGACACGCCTTGAGGCCGCCGCGCTTCGGATGCCCGAACGCTGGGGTGGGTCGCGCTGGTCGGTGCCGGTCGGCATGTACGAGAAGGACCTGTCCACCGCGATGGTCGACTTCATGGCCGAACGCCACCTCAACATCTTCGGGGCGAAAAACTGCGGCAAAACCCATTTGCTGGCTTCGATGATGAAGTCGCTCACCGCCCGCTACAGCCCTCACGAGGTCAAATTCCTTGTCGTGGACCTCAAGTCGTCGCGGCTATTGGATGCAGTCGATGAGGACTATCTGCTGCGCTGGGAAGACCAGCAGGGCCGCGAGCGCAGCGGGTTGATCCTCAACAGCTCCGAGCTGGAGATCGGTGTGCATGCCATCGCCAACGGGATGGCCAACCGGCAAGCCAGCGGGGAAGTCACCCGCGAACAGCGCCGCAACCGGTCGTGGTGGCAGGGCCCGGAAATCTTCATCTTCGTCGACGACTACGCGATGGTGAACAACGCCGCCCCAAGTGTGTTCGCCCCGCTGGCGCCGTTTTGGGGCAGCGCCGAGCAAGTCGGCGTGCACTCGGTGGTGGCCTGCCCGATCGCGGTGGCCAACCGGGTGCTGCCCCAGGGGGCGTCGCTGATGAAGCTCAACAACGACGCCGGCGCGGCCACCCTGGTCATGGACGGGGTCAAAGAACATGGCCCGTTCATCGCCGGAGTGCGGGTCACCCCGCGCCCGCCCGGGCGGGGTGTGCTCAGCTTTGCCGGCGAGCTGCAGACGATTCAAACGCCCGTGGTGCCCGAACTCGAGAACACTTAGGCCGTTTGGTGTCAAGGTGGTATTGCGGTTGGCCGGGACAGGTGCAAACATTCGAATCATCTGGTTACACACTCGTAAGATAAGGGAAGGCAGGGGGAGATGCTGCAGGTCAACACGATCGGCCTGACAACCTCAGGTGTGGCTGTCGGCGCCGTCGGCGCCCACCAGGGTGCTGCCACCGCAGCCGCGATGCCGGCGGTCTCCGCGCTCACGCCGTCGGGTCTTGATGAGGTGTCGGCATTGGCGGCCACCGCGTTTAGCGCCCAGGGCCTGGACTTCAGCGCCATGTCCGCCGAAGCCACTGCCATGTTGCTGGCGGCCAGCGAGGGCATGACCGCGGTCGGCGCCGCCTACGAGGGCGTGGACGCGGCCGGCGCCACTCTCATCATCTAGAAGGCGGTCTCGCTGACCACCTGGCATGGACTGCCGCCCGAGGTCAACACCGGGCGGTTGATCGCTGGAGCCATGGCCGAGCCCTATGTGCAGGCGCAGGCGGCCTGGCAGGCGCTGGCGGCGGACTTCACCGCTGCCATGTCGATGCTGACCGCAGAGATCGCGACGGTCTCAACACTGTGGCAAGGGATGGCCGCCCAACAAGCACAGGCGGCGTTCGCTCCCTACCTGGCGTGGATGGATTCGATCGTCGCCATGGCCCAACAGCGCGCCGCGGCCGCCGGCGCCCAGGCCGCGGCCTACAGCACCGCGGTGGTCACCACCCCGACCCTGGCTGAGCTGGCTGAAAACCACGTCACCCACTTCATTCTCGAGATGACCAACTTCTTGGGCATGAACACCATCCCGATCGCGGTCAACGAGTTCCAATACTTCGTCGAGCTGTGGAACCGTGCCGCCGGCGCGATGGATGAATACGCCTCGGCGACCGCGGTCAACACCACCTTTCCGCCGTTCCCGGTAGCGCCGCCGATCATGGCGATGCCCGGGGCGCCCGAGGCGGGGCTGGCCGCGGTGTTGGCCCAAACCGCGGCCGCCTTGCCCAACAGCCTTGCTCGCGACGCATTGCTGGTCGCGCTGTCCGGCGAAAGTGCGGTCGAAGGACCCAAAGGGGAGGCGCAGCTGGCCGCGCAAGTGGGCGGCATCGCCGGCAACCTAGCCGGCGGTGCGGCGGAGCAGGGCACCCAAGACGCCCAGTCGGCATCACTGGACACCAGTGGGGTCGCCGGCCAGTCCAGTCCGCTGGTCGAGTCGGCTTCCCAGATCGCGATGCAAGCCTCGCAGGCGGTCAGCGAGCTGCCCCAGCAACTCGGTCCGCAGCAGTTGATGAGCGCGGCCAGCCAACCCATGCAGCAGCTGACCTCGGTGTTCACCCAGGGATTGGGCAGCAACCTTGCCGGGCAAGGGATCTCGCAAGATCAGCTGCTGGCCCACTTCGGGTCGGTCGACCAGCTGGGCATGTACGGGACCAGCCCGCTCGGATCAGCCGGGGGCGCCTACGGCGGTGCCGGGCTGCTCACTTCAGCCACATCGTCCACCCCGCTGCGGACCCCGGCGGGATGGAGCGCGCCGGCCGCCCCCGCGGTCGAGGAAGTGGCGCAGGTTGTCTCAACGACCTCAACTCCCGGTTCTGGTAGCGGGGCGGTGGGCACCGGAACCGGGATGATGGGCCCCTTGAGTGCGGCGCATGCCCGCTCCGATGGGCACGGCGCGGTGGTGGCATCCCCGGCGGTCGAGGAAAAGCCGGTCCCGGCAACTCTTGGATTCGAGGCATTCGATGACGTTGACGAAATCTGAGCGCCGCGGTGCGGCGTCAAGTCCCCTTGCGTTTGCCAGGGGCATGGTTTTGGCTGGTAGGAGCTTTCCGCGTCGACGTCGTTTGCGGCGCGGACCTTCACCTTAAAAGGTGGCGGCAACCGGCAAACGACGACACAACCCCACATAACGAACCATCCAACGAAAGGACTCTCAATGAAGATGTCAAGCCGCCGACTTGGTGATCGGGGGTGATTCGGGTTGCCAGGTGCGGTTGTCA
>NZ_LQPE01000037.1 GCF_002101735.1 Mycobacterium kyorinense
GGTGTCTTCGCCCGCATCGCTCAACGCTTACTCGCACTGGCCGCCGTGATCTGGCACAACTGGAAAATCAACACCCCACCAAACGATCACTGATCGCCTACGACCACTGACCGGGATAGGAATCACTCATCTAGACAAGGCGTGCCGCCAACGCGGCACGTTTCGTGTGCGGTGGCGTTCGGCGCGGCGATGGGCGCCGTCGTTTCGGTTTCCCGACGGCTGCACGATGAAGCTGCAGAAGCTGAACCGGCGCAAATCCCGGATCAAGCTGCCGAAACTCGGATGGGTGAAGTTCCGCGCGTCCCGCAGCTTGAATGGCGAAACCATCCGTTCCGCCACATTAAGCCGCGAAGGTCAACATTGGTTCATTTCGTTGCTGGTCGACGACGGGAAGACGACGCCGACGGAGCATGCGTTACCTGGGACTGCGGTGGGGGTGGATCGCGGGGTGGCGGTCGCGGTGGCAACCAGCGCCGGCGACCTATTCGACCAGGCTTTTATTACCGCGGATGAGCAGCGGCGGTCCCTGCGGTTGCAACGCAAGTTATCGCGCGCCTCCCACGGGTCGGCCAACCGCACCAAGGTCCGGCAAGCTCTGAGCAAGATACGGGCCCGCGAGCGGCGCCGCCGCCAAGACTTCTGCGTCAAGACCGCACGGCGGCTGGCGCACAACAACGCCCTGGTTGCACTGGAGCAACTGCCCGTGCGCGACATGACACGTCGCGCTCAACCCGTGGCAGACCCGGCGACTCCGGGCCAGTACTTGCCCAACGGCGGGTCGGCTAAGTCGGGATTGAACAGGGCGATCCTGTCCAAGGGCTGGTATTGCTTCGAGGCGGCATTGAAGTCTGCGGCCCGCTACAGCGGGACACAGGTGGTGAAGGTTCCGGCAGCGTTTACGTCACAACGCTGCTCGGCGTGTGGGCATGTGGACCCGAAATCCCGTGAGAGCCAAGCGGTTTTCCGGTGCACCCACTGCCTACGTCCCGCCGAGCACGCGGATGTCAACGCAGCTAAAAACATATTGGCCGCCGGGCTGTTGGCGGTGTCAGCCTGTGGAGACGACCCATAGCCTGCGGGCTACGGCGAATCCTCGAAGCAGGAACCAGCAGGAAACCGCGAGGAATTACTGCTCCAACCAACAACCAAGGGTTGGAATCCCCCGGCATCATCCGCGGGGAGGGGGTCAAGATGGTGGGGTGGTGCATCATCGAGCCAATCCGGCGGCACGGGTGCGGCTGCCGATCACAGCGCAGCCCGCCCCCCTGTCTCTGGCGGAATCATTCGTCGCGGCCGATCCTCAGGCCGACGCCGAACGACGCCGGGCGCTGCGCCGGATGAAGGTCGTGGCACTGAGCTTCCTGGTCGGCGCGACCGGGATTTTTCTCGGCTGCCGCTGGGCGCAGTCCGGGGGTGGGGCGGCCGCCTGGGTCGGCTACGTCGGTGCGGCCGCCGAAGCGGGCATGGTCGGCGCCCTGGCGGACTGGTTCGCCGTCACCGCGCTGTTCAAGCATCCGCTCGGCATCCCGATCCCGCACACCGCGATCATCAAGCGCAAGAAAGACCAGCTCGGCGAGGGCCTGGGCACATTCGTGCGGGAGAACTTCCTGTCCCCGCCGGTGGTGGAGACCAAGCTGCGGGATGCGCAGATCCCGAGCCGGCTGGGCAAGTGGCTTTCGGAAATCTCGCACGCCCAGCGGGTGGCGGCCGAGACCGCGACCGTGCTGCGGGTGCTGATGGAACTGCTGCGCGACGAGGACGTCCAGCACGTCATCGACCGGATGATCGTGCGGCGCATCGCCGAGCCGAAATGGGGCCCGCCGGTGGGCCGCGTGCTGGCCACCCTGCTGGCCGAGAACCGGCAGGAGGCGCTGATCCAGTTGCTGGCCGACCGGGCGTTCCAGTGGTCGCTGAACGCCGGCGAGGTCATCCAGCGGGTGGTCGAGCGCGACTCGCCGAGCTGGTCGCCGCGGTTCATCGACCATCTGGTCGGCGACCGCATTCACCGCGAGCTGATGGACTTCACCGACAAGGTGCGCCGCAACCCCGATCACGAGCTGCGCCGCTCGGCGACCCGGTTCCTTTTCGAGTTCGCCGACGACCTGCAGCACGACGAGGCGACGATCGCGCGGGCCGAGGCCGTCAAGGAGCAGCTGATGGCCCGCGACGAGGTCACCAATGCCGCAGCGACGGCCTGGAAGACGCTCAAGCGACTGGTGCTCGAGGGCGTCGACGACCCGTCCAGCGCGCTGCGCACCCGCATCGCCGACACGGTGATGCGGATCGGTGAGTCGCTGCGCGACGACGCCGACCTGCGCGACAAGGTCGACGACTGGATCGTGCGCGCCGCCCAACACCTGGTCTCGCAGTACGGCGTTGAAATCACCGCGATCATCACCGACACGATCGAGCGGTGGGATGCCGCCGAGGCCAGCCGTCGCATCGAGTTGCATGTCGGCCGCGACCTGCAGTTCATCCGGATCAACGGCACCGTGGTGGGTTCGCTGGCCGGCCTGGTCATCTACACGATCGCGCAGCTAATGTTCTGAGCTGTGCTAACAGTGCTTGCAATAGTTAGCACTCGGTCGTACTGTGGTGCGCGTCAGCACCGACGATCAGACGCGAGGAGCGCCAATGCCGCAGGACGAGAAGCTTGCTGCAGTGGTGTCCACCGCTGCGTCAGACATCGGCAGTTTCATCAGGGCGCAGCGAGAGGCGGCCCAGGTGTCGGTGCGGCAGTTGGCGGAAAAGGCCGGTGTCAGCAATCCGTATCTGTCCCAGATCGAGCGCGGATTGCGGAAACCGTCCGCTGACGTACTCAACCAGATCGCCAAGGCGCTGCGGGTCTCCGCCGAAGTTCTCTATGTGCGGGCCGGGATTCTCGAACCCAGTCCGACCAGTGAGGTCCGCGACGCCATCGTCACCGACACGGCGATCACCGAGCGGCAGAAGCAGGTTCTGCTCGACATTTACACGTCCTTCGTTCAACAGAACGAAGCGGCGCGTGACGAACCTGCCTAAGCGTTGGGTACGCCAACTGTTCGACCGCCGCTACGAGAAACATCCATCGAAAGGAAACACACACCATGGCCGACAACCCGACCGTTGACGACCTGAAAGCCCCGTTGCTCGCCGCGCTGGGCGCCGCCGACCTGGCCCTGGCCACGGTCAACGACCTGCTCGTCGAGCTGCGCGAGCGTGCCGAAGAGACCCGCACCGACACCCGCAGCCGGGTCGAGGAGAGCCGTGCGCGGCTGGCCAAGCGCCGCGAAGAGCTGCCCGAGCAATTGCGGGAGCAGCTGCGCGAGCTGCGTGAGCGGTTCACCGCCGACGAGCTGCGCAAGGCGGCCGAGGGCTACCTGGAGGCCGCGACCGAGCGTTACAACGACCTGGTTGAGCGCGGTGAGCTCGCCCTCGAGCGGCTGCGCAGCCAGCAGGGTTTCGACGACGTGTCGGCGCGCGCCGAGGGCTACGTCGACCAGGCTGTCGAGTTGACCCAGGAGGCGCTGGGCACCGTCGCTTCGCAGACCCGTGCGGTCGGTGAGCGTGCCGCCAAGCTGGTCGGCATCGAGCTGCCCGGCAAGAAGCAGCCGGCGAAGAAGGCTCCGGCCAAGAAGACGCCGGCCAAGAAGACCCCGGCCAAGGCTGCGGCCAAGAAGGCTCCGGCCAAGAAGTCGCCGGCCAAGAAGGTCACCCAGAAGTAGTCCGCACTACCACCTCGACTCCGAGTTGCCCTGCCGGGCAACTCGGAGTCGACGTTTTTACGGCCGCCCGCATACCCTTAGAGGGTGAGCCTTGTGCAAAGCGTCCTGACCTACCTGCTGATCGCTGTGCTCCTGATGACGCTGTACGCGTTCGTGCACGCGGCAATGCAGCCACCGGACGCCTACACCGCCGCGGACAAAATGACCAAGCCGATCTGGCTGGTGATCCTGGGCGTCGCCATGCCGCTTGCCTGGTTGCTGGGTGTGCTCGGGATGGCGATCGCCGCCGGCGCCGCCGGTCTCTACTTGGTCGACGTCCGCCCGAAACTCCTTGAGATTCAAGGCAAATCGCGCTAGCCGTATGCGGGCTTTCGCGGTGCCGGCGGCGGTGATTGTCGCGCTGCTGGCCGCCGTTCCCGCTTCCGCGGAAACACCAACGCCGCCGTTTGTGGACCACACCGAATGGGTGCAGTGGGCTCAGGGAACCAGCCTGCGGGTGTATCCGACCCCGTCGGCGCGCGCGGCCGCCCGGCAGGGCGTATCCGGCAGCGACGAGGCCTGGAGCGAGGTGCTGGCCAAGGCGCCGGGCGCCGACACTCCCGGCATGCGCGCGCAGTTCCTCTGTCACTGGCAGGTGGCCGAGTTCGCGGAACCCGGCAAGACCAGCTGGAACCTCGAGCCCTGGCGTCCCGTCGTCGACGACGCCACGATGCTGGCGTCCGGCTGTAACCCGGGCGGTCCCGAAATTTAATGCCGCCGACCCGAAACCAGGTCGCCGCTCTGGTCGACCACACGCTGCTCAAGCCCGAGGCCACCACGGCTGACGTGGCCGCCGTCGTCGCCGAAGCCGCCGAACTGGGTGTCTACGCCGTCTGCGTATCGCCGTCGATGGTGCCGGTCGCGGCTAAGACCGGGGGCGTGCGGATCGCGACCGTGGCGGGATTCCCGTCGGGCAAGCACCTGCCCGAGGTGAAGGCGCGCGAAGCGGCGTTGGCCGTCGCATCCGGGGCGGGCGAGGTCGACATGGTGATCGATGTCGGCGCCGCGCTGGCCGGTGACCTCGAGGCCGTTCGGTCCGACATCGCGGCGGTGCGCGCCGCCGTGCCCACCGCGGTGCTCAAGGTGATCGTCGAGTCCGCGGTGCTGCTGACCGCGGCCGGTGAGCGCGCGCTGGTCGACGTGTGCCGCGCCGCCGAGGACGCCGGCGCGGACTTCGTGAAGACCTCCACCGGGTTTCATCCCGCCGGCGGGGCCTCGGTTGCTGCCGTCGCGCTCATGGCCGCAACCGTCGGCGGGCGGCTCGGCGTCAAGGCCAGCGGCGGCATCCGCACCGCCGCCGACGCCGTCGCGATGCTCGACGCAGGCGCCACCCGGCTGGGGCTGTCCGGCACCCGCGCGGTGCTCGACGGGCTGGGTTAACTCGGCGCGGTCACAGGTTGTCGAAGCAGGTGTCCTGACTCGACGACTGCGACGACGCCGGGATGGTGGCGTTCTGCGTCGAAAACGTCGCCTGCACACCGGAATCGGTGACCTTCACGCTGTCGGCGTGAATGCCCAGCGGATAGTTCTGGGTCGCCTTCGAGGTCAGGTCGTCGAGGTTCTTTTGCACCTTGTCCGTCGACATCTTCGAGCCCAGCGCGCTCAGGTCGACCACCTTCAGCGACAGCCCGTTGTTGACAATCTGCGGCTTGAGGGTGGCGCTGTCCAGCAGGCCCTTCAACTGAATGGTCCCGTCACCGGCGTTGGTGGTGACCTTGCTGGCCACAAAGCTGCCCAGCACCGGGATGGCATCCTCGATCGATTGCTTGATGCCGTCCGACGTCCAGGTGATGGTGCCGTTCAGCGAGCCGATGGTGCCCTTGGAGTTGTTGCCGCCGTTCAGGTTGACGTCGTGGATGTCGAGGTTCAGCGTCATGCCCTTGGCGCTACGCACCTGGTTGCCCGCGGTCTGCACCGAGATGTTGGTGTAGCGACTGGTGATGTACTGCCACAGCACCGGCGGGGTCACCGCGAACTTCACGGTGGCGCTGTCTTGCGCCTCGCATTCGACCGCGCTGGCCACCTTGCTGTCGGCGGTGTGGCGGGTGTAGAGCTCCGCGCCGATCAGCCCGGCGATCACCAGCAGCAACACGATGACCAGGATCAGCGCGATCGACGTGGGGTTACGGAAGAAGCTGCGATGGGCTTGCACCGATGTGTCCTTCGACTGTGACTGTGTCGCGATCCGAGTGGTGGCCTGCTCCTGCACGACGGGCGCCGGGCCGGGCTGGCGCGCCTGCGGGTGAGGCGGCGCCGGCTGATGCGGCGGCGCGCCGGCCTGCCGCGGCGGCGGGGGTGGCGGGGGACCCGGCGCGCG
>NZ_LQPE01000038.1 GCF_002101735.1 Mycobacterium kyorinense
GGCAGGCCATCCGCACCGCCTTCGGATAACCAACAACCCAATCTGACCGCCGATCACGAAAGACCCACTGGCCCTGGAAAACCCCGCCCCACCCGGCGACACGGGACACACCAACCACGCCCCCACACCAAAATCACTAGCCCGCAACACAATTCGATATCAGACCGAGCCCACGCCAATTTCCATGCAAAATCGAGGCTACCTCCTGAGGCAGATTAATCATCGGATGGGCCAATTCCACGCCGATCCCCAACCTCTGCAGGAATGGGTCAATTACCAGCGGCTCGTTGCGACACGAGGAACGCCTCCGTTGTCAGGCGTCGAGCTCACAGCTGATGATCCAATCAGCCTCCAGAGCAGCAGAGCGGGTTGATGTCGTGGCCGCCACCAGCAGTCGGGTTGATCGTCAGGTGGTGTAGTTGAGGCTGGTCATCATGCCGGCTTCTTTGTGATAGGTGTTGTGGCAGTGCAACATCCATATGCCGGGATTGTCGGCGATGAGCTCGACGCGCAGTTTCTGCTTGGGCAACACGTTGATGGTGTCTTTGCGTGCGCCCCGGCTGCCGTCGGGCTTGATCAGTTGGAAGGTGTGGCCGTGCAGGTGCATCGGGTGCCACATCCCGGGCCCGTTGTTGGTGAACGCCAGCGTTGCCCGTTGGCCTTCTTGGATGGCAAGCGGCGAGTTATCGGGGTAGGGCCGGCCGTTGATGGTCCACACGTAGGTGCTCATCGAGCCGCCAAGATCAACGTTAAGGACCGTGTTCGGGTGGGCCGCTCCCAGATCGACGGCCGGTGTGGCGGTGAAAATGTCGACCGTGCCTACGCGGCCGCCCAGTTCGGGTGGCTGAAACCCCGGCTCGGGCGGGCTGCCGGCACCGGTGGCTAGCAGGGCTCGTCCAAGGGCGTTTTTGCCTTCGGCGAGCGCCACGAGGGGAAAGATCCCATCACCGGCGGTGACGATCACGTCGTAGCGTTCGCCCATGCCGATCAGCAGCGCGTCGACGTCGGTGGGTTGCACCGGGTAGCCGTCGGTGTGGGTGACGGTCATGCGGTGTGCGGCCAGCGCGACCCGAAAGGCGGTGTCGGAGCCGGCGTTGATGATCCGGATCCGGATCCGCTGACCGGGTTTAGCCCGGTAAGTGCTGGGCGCGTTGGGGATTCGCCCGTTGATCAGGTAGTACGGGTAGCTGACATCACCGGCGTCCCCGCCGAGCAGGGCGCTGGCGCCCGCAGCGCTGCGGCCGGGCATCGCATCCATGCCGGGCATGTCATGCATGGTGGTGGTTGGTCGGCGCAGCGCCTCGTAGATCTGTTGCGGGGTTTTGCCGATACCGTCGGTCCAGTCGTCGAGCACGACAATCCATTCGCCGTCGTAGCGCGCCGCCTCGTTCGGGTCGTCGACGATCACCGGAAGATACATGCCGTGGTCGGCGTCAAGCCCGGCATGGGGATGCGCCCAGTAGGTGCCCGGGTCGGGTAGCGAGAACCGGTAGGTGAACTCGCGGCCGGCCTCGATGTCGGGGGTGGCGGGTGCGGCACCGTCCATGTCGTTGCGGATCGCGATGCCGTGCCAGTGCACCGAGGTGGGGTGGGCCAGCCGGTTGGCGACGGTGATCGCGAGTGCGTCGCCGACGTTGGCGCGGATCAGCGGACCCGGAATGGCATTGCCGTAGGCCAGGGTGCGCACCAGGGTGCCGCCGAGGTCGATCGTGGCGGGCTGCGGTGTCACCGACGCGGTGACGGTGCGCCCGCTGTGTGGTCGCGCGGCTTCGGCAGCGTTGATGGCGGCGCGCAGGTTTCGGTTCCGATCGGCTGATCGCCCGCACCCGGCCAGCGCCAGCCCGCCGGCGATTGTGGCGGCCACAAACCCGCGCCGGCTCAGCTGGGTGCGGTCAAACGATGACGGGTCACGTTGGTTCTCACCCCGCATTGCGTGTGATCCCAGAGTGGTCCCGAGCCGGCGGTTCACGCATTGCCGCCCTCCTGCGCCGTGTCGTGGTTGTGCTCGGCCGGACTGTGGGCGCCCAGCGGCCTCGTGGCGTGGTCGTGGTCGTGGTGGTGGTGGTCGTGTTCGGTGTCGGGGGAGCCGCCCATCATCCGCAGCATCGCTACGCCACCGGTGGCGATGAAGCGGGCCACCAGCACTGCGGCCAGCACCAGGAACACGATATTGAGCCAGGTGGTGTAGTTCCACGAGATTCCGGCATGCATCACCGTCGCGTTGCGCTCGGCGGGGATCAGACCGATTGTGCCGAACAGTATTTCGACCAGGTATCCGGCGGCGACCATCGCCGCGTAGAAGGTGCCGAGCAAGGTCAGCATCATTTTGGTGCCGTAGTACTTGCGGTAGATATTGAGGATCGGAAGGATCAGCAGGTCGGCGAAGATGAAGGCGATGACCCCGCCGAAGCTGATGCCGCCGTTCCACAACACCGCAGCCAGTGGCACGTTGCCGATCGAGCAGACGAACGACGCGATGGCCACGATGGGCCCCACGATCGGCCCCCATAGCGCTGACAGCGTCGGATGGTCGGTGAGAAAGAAGTTCTGCCAGAACGATTCGGGCACCCAGGCGGCGATCGCCCCGGCGATCAACAAACCTAACACCAGGTCACGCAGGATCGCCGCCCACTCCATGACGAATACATGCGAAACCGAGGTGAAAGCCTGCCGTGAGAACAGCCGCTGCCAAAACGAGCCTTCGCGTTGGACCGACATGTCCATTGCGGCGTGGCCTTCCATCGAGCCGGAGATGCCGCGTTCGGCCTGCGCGCGGGCGGCGTCGATGAGCCGGGACCGCACAAACAGCCGAAACAGCACGGCCAGCACCACGATCATCAGTGGGCCACCGACGAATTCGGCGGCGGTGAACTGCCAGCCCATCAGCAGCGCCATGATGATGCCCAACTCGACCACCAGGTTGGTCGAACCGATCTCGAAGGCCATGGCGGCGGTGAAGTTGGCGCCTTTGCGGAACAGCGATCGGGCCAGCGCCACCGCGGCATACGAACACGACGACGAGGCGGCACCCAGCGCCGTCGCGGCGGCCAGGGTGCGGGGCCGGTCATCACCCATCAGCCCCACGATCGTCGAGCGGCGCACCACCGCCTGCACCAGCGCCGACAGCGCGAACCCGACAATCAGCGCCCACAGGATCTCCCAGGTCATCGAACCCGCCAGCGCCAGCGCGCGGCCGATTGCCTCCATCGCCGTCACCTGCCTTTCGTAGCGCCTTCGCCAACGCCCCAACCTATACCCCTTGGGGGTATAGGTCAAACATCGTTCTTGCCGACTACCAAAGCACCGGCCGACGACCGGGGCGGGGCCAGCGACGGCCGGGCGGTCGTCATGGGCATACCTGACCGGGGTATCGGCAGGTAGGCTGGGCGCATGAGGTCCACTATCGGCGCCGCCGCGCAGCAGCCGCCCTGTGTAAGCGCTGCAGTGGCAGGTGCGATCGCGATCAGCGACCACGTCAACACCGAGGTGGCGATGGCCATCGTCGCCTCGGATCGCGCCCGGATCAAACCGATCACCGGGATGCTAGGAGGCTAGATGGCAACCGAACAGGGCTATTCGGCGCAGAAGGACAACTACGCCAAGCGACTGCGCCGCATCGAAGGCCAAGTGCGTGGCATCGCGAAAATGATCGACGAAGACAAGTACTGCATCGACGTCCTCACCCAGATCAGCGCGGTCAACAGTGCTCTGCGGGCGGTGGCGCTGAACCTGCTCGACGAACACCTGGGCCACTGCGTGAGCCGCGCGATCTCCGATGGCGACGAGGCCGACGCCAAAATCGCCGAAGCCTCAGCCGCCATCGCGCGACTTGTTCGCTCCTGACCACCTACTGGTAGCGCAACAGAGCGCTGGCCAATCGATGCTTGACGTGACGTGTCGAAGGCCCACACCACTCTCATCGGAGGAAGGCGCGGGCTCTGCGGTGCCGGCAGCGCGGCGGCAGCGTTCACCTCAGTCCCCGTCCGAGGGTTTACTACCTACCCGTAGGGGGTATATGTTGGCAATGTGGTTGCCCATCGTGGCGGCAACCCGAAAGTGAACTACCCACTGGCTGGGTCCCGTGACGGGGCCCCACCACACGATGAGAGGTGAAATCAATGGCAAACGAGACAGGCACCGTTTTGACCTGTACCCACGAGGGTTGTGGATGCCGGGTTCGCATCGAGACCGAATGCCACTGCCCTGGGGCCGATCAGCCGTATCGGTGCACGTGCGGCGAGGAACTCGTCCCCGCCAGCTAGTAGCAAGTTGCGCAACTAGCCATGCCGCCGCCCGGGTGCTAAAGCCCGCGATCGCCTGAGCGTGGGGTGCAGACGCGCCGTGCCACCGTTCATCGCCAGACGATTTCGTCATCGGTGACACGGCGCGCCCACGTTACCCAATCTCAAGGCCACACAGTGGTGTTCGCAGCCGGCGACCGGCCCATGGCGGCTGTCAGCGTGAACGCCGAGGAAGCTGTCGGCACGCTATGCCGGCCGGGCCGGCTCTCAACAGGCCGTGCCCACCCGGGGCCGGTGCTGCAGGAGCGGCTGACGGGCCATAAGGGCGGCCCGCACGCCATTGCGATGAATCGATAAGGGAGAGCGGATTTTTCGTGCTAGCAGCGGGATACGAGTCGGCGCCGGCAACAACAGCGCCGCACATGGATACGCCAGCGCCAAGGCGGCAATCCTGAACACGTTGGATGAGCCCGGTTCGGCTGCACGTGTGAACGCCGGCCAGGCATAAGCGGCCGGTAGCGATACGCGCGAATGTTTCACGAGTTCCCGCCCGTGGTGCGCTGGAGCCTGGTCGTCGTGACCGCGATCGCGTTGGGAATCAGCCTCGTTCGACTCGGCTGGCGCAGATCCGTGCAGCAGACGACGGGCTTCTACGCAACCGATTGTGAATCCGATGCCGGTCACGCCGTGATGCTCACCGGCATGCTCGTCATGTTCGCCGCGCCGCGAGCACCTATCCCAGTGGGCGCATGGCGCAGTATCTTCACCGGCGCCGTGGGGTGTTTTGCCGTACTGTTGGTGGCTCGTGTCGTTCAGCGGCGAGCACAGCGGCCAGCCGATCGTCGCACCGACCACATCGCCGCGGCCGGCTACCACCTCGTGGTGGCGGCGGCGATGCTCTATATGACGTTCGGGTCAGAATCGATGCCGGCAATGGCCGGAATGGATCACCCGCAGCTACCGTTGCCTGCCCTGGCGTGGGCGCTGATCGTGCTGTTGATCGCCGATGCGCTCGTCCAGGTTGTCGCCGCCGCGACACTGCGGGCGCCCAGCCTCGCCGCAGCCAAACTCCCAGCATCGATCCGGATCGGTGTCTTTCCGCAAACTGTCATGGATGTCGCCATGGCAATCATGCTCGTCGCCATGCTCTAGATCGACCGAAAGCAGGTTTATACCCCTTGCGGGTATCGGGTATGTGGGTTTATTGTCGGGTTGTGAAGCGTTTCCGGCCCATCCGCGTTACGCGCTTCGACCTGGATGAAGCGGTCGATGCGGTGAGTGCTCGCGGGTCGGTAACGGCGCGGCGCCACACGGTTGTGGGGGCCGCGGTGCCGGGCAGTGCTGATGGAGTCGAGGCACCGTGAGGCTCAACCAGGTCGGCGGATCGTCCCAGCGGCGTTTGGTTCTGCGGGTGGGGGTAGCCGCGGCCGTGGTGTGGGTGCTCACGCTGGGCCTGTGCGGATTGCACCACATGGCATCACGTCCGGGTCAGGTGGGGCAGCCGGTGTTGGTGTCGGCCAGTGAGCAGCTCGCCGTCCACGCTGATCACGCCTATCTTGGCGACGGTTCCTCGCACGCTTGCCCGGAACAGTTCGCGACCGCGGTGTTGCCGCGGTCAGCGACCGCGTTGGCGACGCTGGGAGCGGTTGTCGCGGTGGTCGCCGTTATGGGATGGGCGGCGCCGCTTATGGTTTCGGCTGGGCGGGGCCCGCCCCGAGCACCGGCGAGTGTTGTTACCGGTCACGATCTGTTGACGCGGTTCTGCCTGGCACGTCGCTGACTGGTCAGCGTCAGGTCGTTGTGCCTGCCACAACGGCCGGTGATCGCTGACCCTTGTCAACGGCCGCTGCTCTGTTCGCGGCCCGCCGCGGAAGCGACAATTCCCATGACTCACGTTGTGTCCCTTGCTCATCGTGTCCACCCGATCCACACGCTAAAGACACTCAAGCCGCGCCGCTGCGGACCCGCGGCCGGCGCCTATCGCCGTCCCGGCGCATTGGTGGGCCACACCCCAGTTTTGCGGATTTCGGCCCCGCTGACGCCGCCCGACCGGGGTTTTTGGGCCAAGCTCGAAGGCTTCAACCCCGGCGGCAGCATGAAAGATCGCCCCGCCATGCACATGGTGGAGATGGCCCGGGCCCGCGGTGGGTTGCGCCCCGGCGCCCGGATCGTCGAATCCACCAGCGGCAGTCTGGGATTAGGGCTGGCGCTGGCCGGTATGGCCTACGGGCATCCGGTCACGGTGGTCACCGACACCGGCATGGAGCCGATCATCCAGCGGCTGCTGGCCGCCTACGGCGCCGAGGTGGATCTGGTTACCGAACCGCATCCGGTCGGCGGCTGGCAGCAGGCCCGCAAGGACCGGGTCGCCCAACTGCTGGCCGAAGATCCCGACGCCTGGAATCCCGACCAGTACAACAACCCCGACAACGTCGCCGGCTACCAGTCGCTGGCCTTGGAGCTCATCGACCAGCTCGGCGGCGTCGATGTGCTGGTGTGCTCGGTGGGCACCGGCGGCCACTCGGCCGGGGTGGCACGCGTACTGCGCCAATTCAACCCGGCGATGCGGCTCATCGGGGTGGACACCATCGGCTCGACCATCTTCGGCCAACCCGCCGCCAGCCGGCTGATGCGCGGCCTGGGATCGAGCATCTACCCCGGCAACATCGATTACGACGCGTTCGACGAGCTGCACTGGATCGCCCCCGCCGAGGCCGTCTGGGCCGCCCGCGCCCTGGCCGCCACCCACCACGCCAGCGGCGGCTGGAGCGTGGGCGCGGTCGCCCTGGTCGCCGGCTGGGCCGCACGAACTTTCTCCAAAGACACCACGATTGCCGCGGTCTTCCCCGACGGGCCGCAACGCTACTTCGACACCATCTACAACGACGACTACTGCTGCCAGCACGGTCTGCTCGATCGTGAGCCACCGCCGCAACCCGCGGTCATCACCCACCCCAACCAACAGGTGGTGACCGCCTGGACCCGAACCACCACCGTCATCAACCCGGCGAAAGCGTTGTGGTGATGGGGTTTATCGCGCGATTCCGCAGCTTTGACCCACCCAGCCGGATGCTGATGCTCAACCAGTTCGGCATCAACGTCGGCTTCTACATGCTGATGCCCTATTTGGCCGGCTACCTGGCCGGCCCGCTGGGGCTCGCGGCCTGGGCGGTCGGGCTGGTGCTCGGGGTGCGCAACTTCTCCCAACAGGGCCTGTTCATCATCGGCGGCACGCTGGCCGACCGCATCGGCTACAAGCCGCTGATCGTGGCCGGCTGCCTGCTGCGCACCGGCGGGTTCGCCCTGCTGGTCGTCGCCCAATCCTTGCCGGCCGTGTTGATCGCCGCAGCGGCCACCGGATTCGCGGGCGCCTTGTTCAACCCGGCGGTGCGCGCCTATCTGGCCGCCGACGCCGGCGATCGCCGCGTGGACGCCTTCGCCGTGTTCAACATGTTCTACCAGGCCGGAATCCTGCTCGGCCCGCTGCTCGGAGTCGCCTTGGTCGCCATCGACTTTCGGATCACCGCCACAGCGGCCGCGATTATCTTCGCCGCGCTCACAGTTGCGCAGCTGTTCGCATTGCCCCAGCACCGCACCGACCCGACGACGCCGGCAGCCAGACCGTCGATACTGCAGGACTGGCGGGTCGTCGTCGGCAACCGATCGTTTCTGCTGTTCGCCGCCGCCATGATCGGCTCCTACGTGTTGACCTTCCAGGTCTACCTCGCGCTGCCGCTGCAAGCCTCGATGCTGGCGCCACGCTCCCAAACCTGGCTCGTAGCAGCACTATTCGCGGTATCAGGTCTGGTCGCGGTCGCCGGACAGCTGCGCATCACCCGCTGGTTCGCCACCCGCTGGACCTCGGGACGCAGCCTGGTCATCGGCATGATCATCCTGGCCGCATCCTTCGTGCCGCTGATCATCGTCCCCGACACCCAGCGTCTCGGCGCTGCCGCCGCGGTGGGCGCCCTACTGCTATCGGCGGCCCTGCTCGCGCTCGGCTCGGCGGCGGTGTTCCCCTTTGAGATGGACACCGTGGTCGCCCTGGCCGGCGGCCGGCTCGTGGCCACCCATTACGGGTTCTACAACACGATCGTCGGCGCCGGAATCCTCCTCGGCAACCTGGCCACCGGATCGCTATTCGGTGCCACACACCGCCTCGGTGTCGGCGAACTGCTCTGGGCCGCATTGACTTTCGTCGGTGTCAGCGCTGCAGTCGCCCTGCACCGGCTCAACCCCGCACCCCCCGAGATCAACGTGGGGTCTTTCGCCAAACCACAAGCCCAGTCACCAGCAGTGAGGAGAAAGCCATGTCGTTTGTGAGCACACAGCCTGAGGCGTTAACGGCGGCGGCAGCCGACGTGCGGACTATCGGTTCGGCACTGAATGCATCGAATGCGACGGCGGCCGTGACCACCACCGGGGTGATTCCCGCTGCGGCCGATGAGGTGTCGGCGCTAACGGCTGCGCAGTTCAGTGCGCACGCCCAGTGGTATCAGACCATCCGCGCATCGATTCATGAACTCTTCGCGATCACCCTGCGCACCAGCGGCAGTTCGTATGCGGCCACCGAGGCCGCCAACACTCTCACCGCCGGCTAACCAATTTATGAGGTGAAGAAATGGATTTCGGCGCGCTACCACCGGAAATCAACTCAGCCAGAATCTATGCCGGGCCCGGGGCGGGGCCGACGCTGGCCGCAGCGACCGCCTGGGATCAGCTGGCCGACGAACTGTATTCGGCGGCGGTCTCCTACCACTCCGTCGTCACCGGGCTCACCACCGGGCCATGGCTAGGCCAGGCCTCGGCGGCGATGGCGGCCGCGGCAGCGCCCCATGTGACGTGGCTGACAACCACCGCCACCCACGCCGAGCAAACCGCGCACCAAGCCCGCACCGCAGCAGCCGCCTATGAGGCGGCGTTATCGATGACGGTGCCCCCACCACTGGTCGCGGCCAACCGTGCCCTGTTGATGTCGCTGATCGCCACCAACGTTTTGGGCCAGAACACCCCGGCGATCGCGGCCACCGAGGCCCACTACGCCGAAATGTGGGCCCAAGACGCCGCCGCCATGTATGGCTATGCGGCGAACTCCGCGGCCGCGGCGACACTGACACCGTTCACCCCACCGCAGCAGACCACCAGTCCGGGCGCGCTAGCCGGGCAAGCCGCCGCGCTCGCCCAAGCGACCGGCACATCCGCCGCGACAAACACACAAGCCGCCTTGTCACAGGCGATGTCGGCGCTGCCCACCGCCCTGCAAGGGTTCGCATCACCGCTGTCGTCGACGTCGGCCACATCGTCGCTGTCGTCGCTGAACTCCGCCCTGAGCTCGTTGAGTCCGGCCTTATCGATGACAAGCTCGGCCGGCTGGATATCCAGTGCGCTGCTATCGAACGCCAATCAGCTCAAGTCTTTGATGCCGGGCGCCGCCGCCAGCAACACAGCGTCGGGATCGGCCCTGGTGGGCGGGCTCAGTTCGGCGACAAGCGCACCGGTGCCACGGGGCCTAACCGATCTCGCTAGCGCGGGCGGTGGTGCGGCAGTGTCGGCGGGCATGGGCCGAGCGGGCGCGCTCGGCGCCTTGTCGGTGCCGCAAAGCTGGGCCAGCGCAGCCCACACCACCAGCTCCGCCGCCCCGGTACTGCCGGGCCTCAAGCTGGGCGCGGCACCGACGGTCGCCCCCGCTGAACCAGCAGGCATGCTCGGCGGACTGCCGCTGGCGACGTCGGCCGGACGCGGCACCGACAGCTCCGCTTCCCGGCCGGGGCCACGCATCACAGTAATCCAGCGGCCACCGACCGCCGGATAACGAAACGACGACCCATCCGGCGACGATCGCCACATCGCCACACCGGGCAGGTTTCGTGGTCTCGAAACCCCAAGTCCAGATGCCTCAGGTCAAATGAAAACTACGACGATCGAACCAGAGCGAGGTTTTCACTCGACCTGAGGCACCGCAGCTCAGAAGTAGTCACGTGCCTCACCTCCGATGAAAACGGACAGGACTTCCACGAAGCCGGCCGCGGCAAAAACTTGGTCGAACGCTAACGCCTTGCGCAGGCGGCGATCGCGCGGGACACGAAACCTCGTTGCATCCACATAGGAGTACATCCGCTCATCATGCGTTCGGAACCACTCCCACGCCGCCGATTCTTGCTCCTCGGTAACCCGGTGCACCACAGCGCCACAGGTCATCCGCTCCCGACTCGAGTGGCGTTACAGTGATTACATATAACGCGCGCGAGGTTTGTCCGCCTCGAGCCAGCGACTACGACCTCCTTGGCGAAACCGGCGAGTGGAAGCGGGGGCCCTGTCTGGCGACAATTCGTCACGGTGACGAATCCGCTTCCCCGCGCCATTTCGACAGCAAAGACGATTTGGTCGTCATAGCTAGTACTTCCGGGTTCAGACCGGATCGCCAACGACAGCAATGGCTTTCCCGATGACCCAGCCCACGCGACGATCGTGTTTAGGCCGTGCCCGCTGATTCCAATTTTTCTGCCGATGTCGAAAACGGAGGCTGGAACCGTCGGCCGGGCAGCGCCACCATGCCTGCGGCCGCCGCTGCGTAACACAGAGCCGCGACCATCGTGCAGGCCACTGCTAGGCCGGACAGGAACGAGTCCTGCGCAGCGGCGAGCAGCTCCGGATGGCGGGCCGCGATACTGAACGCGACCGGGACCGAATCGGCAGCCTCGGCGGCCTTCCCGGTTGCCGCGAAGGCGGTGTCGACGAGACGGGCGCCAAAAATCGATGAGAACACCGAGCCGACGACGGCCACACCCATCGTCGAGCCCAACTCGCGGGTGGCATCGTTGACCGCCGAGCCGACTCCCGCTCGAGAAGGCGGGAGTACGAGCATGATGGATTCCGTTGCCGGAGTGGCGATTAGCCCCATGCCCAGGCCCATCAACAGCATCTGCATGACGATCGTTGTCCAGTAGGGCGTGTCGGCCGCGACGCTGCCGGCGATCCACGCCATCGCCGTGCCGAACGAGACGAGCCCGGCGACCACCACCGCGCGGGTGCCCACGCGAGTAGCGAGCAGTCCGCCGACTAGCGAGCCGACCGCGATCGACAGTGCGACCGGCAGGATACGGGCTCCGGTTGAAAATGGGCTGAACTCGCGGAGCACCTGGAAGTACTGGGTGATCAGGAAGATGAACCCGGCTAGTGCAAAGAAGGTGACCGTCACCGCTCCGCTGGCGGCGCTGAATCGTCGATCGGTGAACAGCCGCACATCGAGCATTGGGTGTTCAGCTGCGCGCTCCACCGCCACGAATGCCACGGCCAGACCGAGAGCGATAACGAACCCGATGAGCGTCGCGTTGCTGCGCCAGCCGCGTTCGGGGGCCTCGATAATCGTGTAGACGAGCACGCCGAGCAGCGCGATCGAAGCCACCAGGCCGCGGATGTCCAACGCGGGCACCGAAGGATCGCGTGACTCAGGGACCAGGAAGAAGCCGAGAACCGAAGCCACGAGAGCGACCGGCACCAGAGCCCAGAACACGCTGCCCCAGTAGAAGTGTTCGAGGAGTAGTCCGCCGCTGACCGGTCCGGATGCGACACCGACCCCGACAACCGCACCCCATCCCCCGAGTGCTGCCGCGCGCTGGCGGCGGTCGGGGAAGGCGTTGGTGATGATCGACAGCGTCGTGGGGAAAATCAGCGCGGCGAACGCCCCCATGCTGAAACGCGCCGCGACCAGTGCGCCGGTGTTGTGAGCCATGGCCCCCGCCGCGCTGGTCACAGCGAATCCGAGCAATCCGACCAGCAGGGCCGGCCGTCGTCCGTAGCGGTCCGAGATACTTCCCGCGGCGAGTACCAGCGCTGCGAACGTGAGGTTGTAGCCATCGACGACCCACTGCAGTCCGCGCGTGTCCGCGCCGAGCTCGGTGGCGATGCTGGGCAGCGCAACGTTGACGATCGTGACGTCGAGGTTGATCGCGAGCACCGCCACGTACACCGCAACCAGAATTCCCGCGCTACGACGCATGACGGCTCCGCGGCGGAATGCGTTCGGCACTCGTGATTCCGATGCCGATCCACCTCGCGAGCTGACGCTGGGTGCGCAGGTGGTCACCGTCGACGCGCAGCCATCCCCGGACGGAGCGTCCCTTCATCTGCATGGGCTGTGCGGTGCCGGTTGCCAGCAATCGGTCGACACGTGCCGGATCAACCCGCACCAGGAGTCCGCCTTGACCACTGGCCGCGACCGCTAGCTTGCCGGCGACTAGGAAGGCCAATCCTCCGAACATGGCCTGTTCATGCACCTCTGGGGTGTTGGCCAGCTGCTCCCGGATACGAGCAGCCAAGTCGGTGTCGTAGGCCACTAAGCCTCCCTGAGTTTGCCGCGCGGACACTTGCCGGCAGGTGGCTTTGTGTGCCAGTCACGGATCGCGGCGACGAACTCCTCGAGCATGGCCACTCCCTCACGTCCGGTCTACTTGGTATACTCAAGTCAACTTGAAAATGTCAAGGAGCACTTAGTGGCCCGAAGCTACGGCCAGTACTGCGGACTGGCGCGCGCGCTCGAGGTTGTGGGCGATCGGTGGAATCTGCTGATCGTGCGCCAGCTCCTCATTGCTCCGGCCCGCTACCAGGAGCTACTTGATGGGCTCCCCGGCATCGCCACCAACCTGCTCGCCGATCGGCTGCGCGATCTGGAAGCCGCCGGAGTGATCGAACGGCGCCTGGCCGAAGGCAGCAGGGCAATCACCTACGCGCTCACCACCTGGGGCGCCCAACTACGCGAGCCGATCGAGGGCCTGATCCGCTGGTCCACGCCGCTCATGATCCGAGGGCCCGAAGGCGATAGCTTCCGCGCCGACGGCCTCCTGGTCGCGTTGCCCGCCCTGTTCCGCGGCAGAGTGCCTGCACACCGGCCCGCGACCGTTGGGATAACCGTGAACGGCGATGCCGACCGTCGAGTTGTTCAGATGCGGGCGACGCGCTCAGGCATCGAGGCGAGCCCGCACGATGATCGACAACTAGACGCGGTTCTAACCGCTGACGCACAAATAATTCTCGGGCTGGCGACAGGCCTGCTCTCACTCGACGACGTGCTCGGGCTCGTCGACATCCAAGGCGATGAAGCCGCCGTGCGAGCTATTTTCAGCGCACCCGTCGACCCATTCCCGTGATCCCTCACCTCTCCCCTGGGAGGGCTCGGGTCGGCTTTACGCGCGATCCCGCTTTTCCCGCCTGGCCCAAGGCAATTCGGCACTGTGACCGAAACGCCTGAAGCGCAGTGCTATTCGTCGACCCGCCCGTCGCTGCCGACCCAGTCTCGCTACTGCGGCGGCGGGGGCGCTACCGGCTGGCAGGCATTGGCTCCCGGGTTCCACCAGTTGCCGGGGCCGCAGTCAGGAGGCGGCGGCGGCGTCACAGGCTGGCAGGCGTTGGCTCCCGGATTCCACCAATTGCCCGGGCCGCAATCAGGGGGTTGAGCCGAGCCCACGCCGGGCGACACTGCTGCCACGTACGTCATGGGCGCTAATGCCACCGCGGCGGCGCAGACCGCGCGACGAACGAACATCCTCATCGAACCCTCCCATCAGAAGCGTCCAGACCCCAAGCTGGACGTGGCTCTTACGACGACTACCCACTCGGGCGGCTCCACAATCACCACTTCATGCGTTCGTCCGCGTCGGCCAGTGCGACCAGCATGCTCGTCGCTGCACTAAAAGCTGGAGGTTTGAGTCCGATGCGGGGCATCAGGTCGACCGCTCAGTTGATAAGGCGACGACGAGGCGGCCTCCGCCCACGCCGGCGCCTTTCCGTGTGTAGGGCCGCACTGTGACACAATCGCCTGGGGCGCAGTGCTATTCGTCCGGAGCCGAGCAGCACTCATTGCCGTCCAACAATGGGATGTGCGGTTCATCTCGAAATCGGAGATAGCACTTCGTAATTGACCCCAAGCACACGATACGTGGGTTCGGCCCGTCGATCGCAGGTCACGAGCGGCAACTGGTGCTTGCGGGCAGCCGCGCCGACGAGACCGTCGTAAACCGCGCCGCCGGCCAAGCCCGCTTCGGCAATCTCCCGTAATACGTGCTTTGTATCTGTCGCAGACAGGAAGCGAGACTCCGGAAAATTGTTCTCCTCTAAGCGAAGTGCTGCTACAGGAGTGAGGCGGTGTGGCGGCGGCAGTCGCGTGAGTACCGACAGCAACTCCGCCGCGGCATGCCCCGACATTCCACGGTGGCAGCCGAGGAGCCTGGCCTTGGCGGCGAGGTGAAATGGATTCTCGCGCTGCGCCAGCGCAAGCGCCGCGCTGGTGTCGACCAGGACATGTTCAGCGCTGGTCGGCAAGCCTCAACTCCCTGATCGCGTCGGCATCGAGCTCTGGTCCGCCACCGGGCAGCAATAGAATCCCGTCTTCTTCGACAAGGTCTTCGGCTGCCACGCTTTCGATGCGGATAGCAGCCCCGTCGAGGGATATCTCGACTTCACCGGAGGTGATTCCCGATTGCTCGCGGAGCGACTTCGGGATCACCAAGCGCCCGGCCTTGTCTATGGTAGTACGCATACCATTAGGTTACCATCGCAGTGGTACCGGGATAGTCAGCCTTCAACGTCTCCTCGCGCATCGGTGGGTCCAGCCGGACAGCTACCAACGTGTGGTACCTGCGGGTACCATCACAGTCGTCGGCGGTTTGCTGCCGACTCAAGATCACTCTCCGACGAGGGTTCGCTATGAGGCCGATGACCGCCGATCAATCGGTCATCGCTGCCGCTCGCGAGGCATTTTTGAGTTCCGGGGTGGAAGTCGCCACACGTTCGGCCAGAAACTCTGCGGGCTTGGCGACGGTCGCTGGCCGCGGGGGCCCGCAGTGATGCGCAGCCGCCCGTAGTGATGTCCGGCGTGGACCGTGTCCGAAACCGCCGAGACCGTCGCGGTCGAGTTGCGCAGCGGCACATTGCCGCAGGCGGTCGGACGCATGTGCCCGATGATCGCGGTGTTCGGCACCCTTGACGTGCCGCTGCAGAGTCCGCTGGGCGATCGTCACGTTGTCACCGTGTTCTGAGCCTTGACGCTGTATGTAGCGCTCGCTACACTAGGGAAGTGACCCGTGCTCGGCAAGATACGGGATCGCGAGACCAACTGCTCGACGCCGCCGAGCGTCTCATGGCCGAGAAAGGCTATGCGGCAACACCGGTTTCGGCTATCTGCAAGGCCGCTGGTGTGCCGGTGACGTCGTTGTATTGGCACTTCGGCAGCAAAGACGGGCTGCTGGCCTCGGTGATGGAACGCGGCGCCGACCGGTGGTTTGCCGCGCTGCCCCGCTGGGAGGACTTTGACGGGCCGGCGGAGCAGCACGCCGAGGCGCTGCAAACTCAAGGAGCAGACGCCGTCGCCGCCAACCCGGACTTCTTGCGGCTGTTCTACACGCTGGCCATCGAGGGCCAACACGACCAGGGGGCCGCCGAGACCGTGCAGCGGGTCCGCGGCCACGCCCTGGCCTATTTCCGGTCGGCAATCGAGCATGTGCTGACGCCGCTGTGCGACGCCAGCACGGCACACCTTGCCGCCGACGATCTCGCCCACTTCGCCGTCGCGTTCTCCGACGGCTGCTTTTTTGCCTTGCAGCTCGAGCCGGAGACCACCGACCTGCAGCAGATGTATGCCGACCTCTTTACGGCGATCCGCGCGCTCGCACCCGCCGCCATCGACCGCGCCACGCGAAAGGGGTCGACATCATGAGTGCACACAACTCTGTCCTGATCACCGGCGGCACCGGCAGCCTGGGTTATCGCACCGCGAAACTGCTTGCCCAGCAGGGCTGGTCGGTGGTCATCACCGGCCGAAAAGCGGCCGCAACCGGGAAAGCGGCGGAGGACCTCGCACGCGACACCGGCAGCGACGTGACCGGCTTGCCACTGGATTTGACGTCGCTTGACGACGTGCGTCGATTCGCCACCGAGCTGACCGGTCGTCGCATGCCGCTTCGCGCGATCGTCTGCAACGCAGGCATCCAACTCGTGTCCGGCGACAGCCGTACTCCCGACGGGATGGAGACGACGTTCGTCGTCAACCACCTGGCCCAGTTTCTGCTGATCCACTTACTCCTGCCGGCAATGACCACGCCGGGACGGATTGTGCTGGTGGCCAGTGATACTCACGACCCCGCTCGGCACACCGGCATGCCCGCGCCGCACTATGTCGACGCGCGTTCGGTGGCCTATCCCGCAGCGGACGGCACCGACGCCGCCCTGGTCGGCCGCCGCCGATACACCACGTCGAAGCTGTGCAATGTGCTGAACGCCTACGAGCTCGACCGCCGGTTAGCCGCAGGTGAACTGGGTCCCGCATCTGTGACGGTCAACGCATTCGACCCGGGCCTGATGCCGGGGACCGGGCTGGCCCGTGACTATTCGGGAATCCAGGCATTCGCGTGGCGCTACCTACTCCCGGCACTGACGGTGGTGCCGGGCATCAACGTGCATACGCCGGCCCAATCCGGCCGGGCGCTGGCCCGGCTGGTCACCGATCCCGCTCTGGAAAACACGTCAGGCCGGTACTTTTCGGGCAAGCGGGAGACCCGCTCCTCGGCCGAGTCCTACGACCGCGCCAAAGCGGCCGACCTGTGGGACACGAGCATGCAGCTGGCCGGCCTGGCAAGCTAGATCCGGCGGCCGTCGGCGCCGAAGAAATGCAGATGATCGGGCTGGGGGCGCAGTCGTACCCGGCTGCCGCGCGGCGGTGGGTTGTGGCCGTCGGCGCGGGCGATCACCGGATGCTCGGTTTCCGCGACCCGCCCGTAGAGGTACGCGTCGGCGCCGAGCTCCTCGACGACGTCGACCTCCATCTCGACGCCGAGCCCGCCCACCTCGAGATGCTCGGGCCGAATGCCGACCGTCACTTGGTCCGCAGTGATCTCCCGCGACAGCGGGATCAGCCAATCACCCAGGGACACCGCCTGATCGGTCACCGGCAAGGTGAACAGGTTCATCGCCGGCGAGCCGATGAACTCCGCGACGAACACGTTGACCGGGTTGCGGTAGAGCTCCCGCGGCGGCGCGTATTGCTGCAGCACGCCGTCGCGCAAGACCGCGACCCGGTCGCCCATCGTCATGGCCTCGACCTGGTCGTGTGTCACGTACACGGTGGTGGTGCCCAATCGGCGCTGCAGTCCGGCGATCTGGTTGCGGGTTTGGACCCGCAGCTTCGCGTCGAGGTTGGACAGCGGTTCGTCCATCAGGAAGACCAGCGGCCGGCGCACGATCGCGCGGCCCATTGCCACCCGTTGGCGTTGTCCGCCGGAGAGATCTTTGGGCTTGCGGTCGAGGTAGGGCTCCAGGTCGAGCAGCCGCGCCGCGTCCAGCACGCGCTCGCGGATCTCGCCCTTCGGGGTTCGGGCGATCTTCAACGCGAAACCCATGTTCTGCGCGACGGTCATGTGCGGGTAGAGCGCGTAGTTCTGAAAGACCATCGCGACGTCGCGGTCCTTGGGATCGTCGTCGGTGACGTCGCGGTCGCCGATGCGGATACGCCCGGAGTCAACGGTTTCCAAGCCGGCGATCATCCGCAGCGACGTCGTCTTGCCGCATCCGGACGGCCCGACCAGCACGACGAACTCGCCGTCGTCGACGGCAAGGTCGAGGTGGTCCAGCGCCGGCCGCTGCGTGCCGGGATAGCGGCGCGTCGCCTGCTCGAAGGTCACCGACGCCATTGGTCAGCCGCCGAACCCGGTCAACGCGATGCCGCGGACGAAGGCACGTTGGGCCACCGCGTAGACGATGATCAGCGGCAGCAGGATGAGCATCGACGCGGCCATCAGCACCGGCCACCGCGCGACGTATTCGCCCTGCATCCGCACCAGGCCCAGCGTCAGCGTCGCGATGCTCTTGCGCTGGAGCATCAGCAACGGCCACAGGAAGTCGTTCCACACATTGACCCAAGTGAGCACCGCCAGCACCATGACCGCCGGCCGAGCGTGCGGCAACACGATCCGCCAGTAGATCTGCCACGGCGTGCAGCCGTCGAGAATCGCAGCCTCCTCGAGATCGGTTGGCAGCGTTCGGAAAAACTGCCGCATCAGATAGGTGCCGAACGCCGTGCCGAACAACCCCGGCACGATCATCGCCCACGGTGTGTCCACCCAGCCGGCAAGTCGCATCAGGATGAACTGCGGGATCACGGTCACGGTCAGCGGCACCATCAGCGTGCCCAGGTAGAGCACGAACACTGTGTCGCGGCCGCGGAATTGCAGCCGCGCAAACGCGTATCCGGCCAGCGAGCAGAAGAACACCTGCCCGGCCGTCACACACCCGGCGTAGAGCACCGTGTTGAAAAACATTCGCCAAAACGGCATCAGGACAAAGACTTCCCGGTAGTTCGACCACCGCGGGTGCGACGGGAACAGCGTCGCCTCACTGACCTCGCCCTCGCGCTTCAGCGAGCCGGACACCGCCCACAGGATCGGGAACAGTGCACACCATGCGACACCGATCAGCGCGGCATACAGCGCGGCCGCACGCACGACGTTGGGTCTCGACACCGGCACGATCAGCCCTCCCACGAACGCCGACGCGCGAACCGCAGCTGTAAGACCGTCAACACCAGCAGGATGGCGAACATCACCCACGCCAGCGCCGACGCGTAACCGAACTCCAAGAATGCGAACGCGTGCTGGAACAGCATGATGCCCAACACGTAGGTTCCGGTCTCCGGCCCGCCGTTACGGCCGGTGAGCACATAGACGAGGTCAAAGGCCTGGAATGCGTTGATGATCGAGATGACCACCACAAACGACAAGGCACCCCGGATCAGGGGCACCGTGATCGAGAAGAACTGCCGGACCTCCCGGGCGCCGTCGATTCTGGCTGCCTCGTAGACGGTTTCGGGAATCCCCTGCATTGCCGCCAAGAGGATGACCGTCGCGAAGGGCACGCTTTTCCACACGCTGACCACACAGAGCGACACCATGGCCCAGTGCGGGTCGATGAGCCACGGGACCGGCCCCACCCCGACCCAACCGAGCATGATGTTGAGCAGGCCGTTGTCGGTGTTGAACACGAACTGCCAGACGACGGCCATCACCACCGACGACATGGCCAGCGGCAAGAAGACCACAGTCCGAAAGATGCCGATGCCCTTGACTTTCCGGTTCAGCAGGCCGGCGACGGCCAGGCTGATCAGGACGGTCGGCACGATGGTTCCGATCGTGAAGATCACCGTATTGCGCACCGCGATCAGAAACAGCGGGTCGGCGGTGAAAAGGTGCCGAAAGTTCGCCGGCCCGACGAACTTCGGCGCGGTGAACAGGTCCCAGTTCTGGAAGCTCATGAAAAGCGAAAAGCCGAGCGGGAACAGCATGAACACCGCAACCGCGATCAGGTTCGGGGCGACGAACAGTCGCCCGGCCCAAGCACGTCGCCGCGAGTCGATTGCTGTCATGGATTGCGCAGCACCTCGTCGACCTCACGTGACAACCCACTTGCCAACGACCTGGCCGGCCGGCTGCCCCGCAGCACCGGCCCGAAATTGCGGTCCATCAACGCGTTGATCTTTTCCCACGCCGGGCTGACCGGCAGACCCTCGGAGTGCGCGGGTCCGCCGGTCAGCACCGCGAGGTTGCCGATCCGGCGATGCGCATCGGCGAATCCGGCGGAGTTGATCGCCGAGCGCAGCACCGGTACGAAAAGGCTGGTTTCGCCGATGATCGCCTGCCCGACGGGGCCTGCGGCGAACTTCACGAATTCCCAGGCCTGCTGCTTGCGACCGCTGCTCGCCGCGATGGCGAGGCCGGTGGTACCGATGTTGGACTTGGCGCCGTGACCGCGTGGGCCGGTGGGCAACACGGTGACGTCGAAATCCAGCCCCTCGGCCCGGTCGAACGTCTGGTAGCGCCAGTGGCCGCCCAGTGCCATCGCCGCCTTGCCGGAGGAGAACAGGTCCATGGTCGACATCGACTGTGTCTCCGATGCGGTGGGCGCGACCTTGTGCTTGGTGGACAGGTCGGCGTAGAACTGCACACCGTCGAGGAACGCGTTGTTGTCGAAGTTGAGGTGCGAGGGGTTCATCCGCGGATCCGACCACGGCACACCGTTGTTCATCCCGAACAGCCCGGCCGAGTAGGAGGCCACCCAGGTGTCCACGAAACCCCACCGGGTCACTCTCCCCGACCGGTCGCGCTGGGTGAGTGCCTTGGCCGTGTCGAGGAACTCGGCGAAACTCCATGGCCGGTCCCATCGCCCCGGCGGCTTCGGCACGCCGGCCTCGGCGACGTGTTTCTTGTTGTAGTACAAGAAGTTTCCCGACCACTGTTCCGGGAAAGCGTACTGGCCGCCGTCGAACGTGAAGGTCTCGTACAGCGCACCGATGCTGTCCCGTTTGAGTTCGGCGGCGAAGGCCGGGTCGCGGGCCAGCATGGTGTTGAGGTCTAGCAGCACTCCCCGGTCGGCCAGCCCGGCGTAGCTGAATTCCCACGCCATCAGCAAATCCGGGCACTTGCCGCCGGCGCAAAACGTCGACATCTGCTGCATGGGATCCGGTCCCGACAACAGCGTGCGCACCTTGATGTCGGGGTGCCGACGTTCGAACGCGTCGACGATACGCATCCGGGCGTCGGCCTCTTCCGGATTGGCGGCGAAGAAGAACGTCAGCGCGTCGTCGTCGGGAGCGCAGCCCTGCGGCCACGGCGCCAGCGCCGCACCGAGCACACCGGCGCCACGCAGCAGTGTCCGTCGTCCGAACGGCTTAGCGACCATGGCGCTTTGATTCTGGCAGTGCAAGGACAGCGGCGCGCAGCCGATCGCGGTCGCCGATGATGTCGATGGCGTGAATGCGGCCGCTCTCGATCGCGATGAGCAGCAGCGCCTGCAGCCGTCCGCCCGGGGCGATCGCAATGCCGGGTGCTCCGTCGACGAGCAGGACGGCACCCGCCGCGGCGCGCCCGGTGAACCGCCGGGTTTCCTCGGCGACCTGGCGGGCGCCGCGGACTTCGGTGGGCACGTCGTCGGGAACCAAGACGCGGTCGACCCGGCGCACCACGTCGGGAGACAGCAGATGCAGCAGGGTGGCGATGTCACCGCCCCGTGAGGCCGCCAGGAACGCCTCGACGATCGACAGGTGCTCGGCCGTCGGGGTGGGTTGGTCGGACGGTGCCGCGTGCAGTCGCGCGCGGGCCCGGCTGGCCAGCTTCTTGGCGGCGTCCGGCGAGCGATCCAGCAGCTCGCCGATGATCTCGAACGGCACGGCGAACACGTCGTGCAAGACGAACGCAACTCGCTGCGCGGGCGAAAGGCGGTCGAGGACCACCAGCAGCGCCCGGCTGACCGACTCGGCCAGCAGCACGTCCTCGTCGGCGGGCGCCACCGCCGGATGATCCAGGTCCTCCAGCGGTTGCTCGGCTCGTCTATTGCGGGCGCGCAACTGGTCGATGGCCTCGCGGGCCGTGATCGTGGTGAACCAGCCAGTCAGGTTCTCGACGCCGTCCGCGTCGGCGCGACTGGCCTTGAGCCAGGCGGATTGCACGGCGTCCTCGGCGTCGGCGGCGGATCCGAGCAAGTGAAACGCCACCGAGCGCAGGTGTCGTCGATCCGCATCGAACCGCTGCGCGAGGTCCTCGATGGTGGTCATGGGTCACCTTTCCTGCGCGGCACTCGTCAACCAGATGAGACCGACATTCCGCTGCCAAGGAGACCAGCCATGAGCATTGCATACCTCGTTGTCACGACGATCACCGTGGTGGTCACCGCCGGAATCGCGGTGGCCGACTACATTCCCGCCGAGTTTGTGCTGGCCAACTCGGCCGAGGTGGGCGTGCCGCGATCGTGGCTACCGATGCTCGGAACGCTCAAACTGGCGGGCGCCGTCGGGCTGCTCGCGGGTCTGGTGGTGCCGGCGATCGGCATTGCGGCCGCCGTGGGCCTGGTGTTGTTCTTCGTCGGCGCGATCATCACCCACGTTCGGGCCGGCGTGTTCTACAACATCGCGTTTCCGGGCGCCTACCTGGCGTTGGCAGCGGCGTCGCTGGTGCTGCTGGCCGCGAAGTAGCGGATCCGCTGGATTGCTGTGCCGCGAGCGGCCATATCGGCGAACACGACGCCACGGCCCTGCGACGCGGTGACCGAGACCGCGACGGTGCGGCCCGCGCCGATGAGCTTTGCCCAGCCGGCACCGGCGAGCCGCTCGATCAGTTCGGTGACACCGAGGTCCTCGTCGTCACCGAAAGTCATTGTGGCCGTTGGTGATAACGTGCGCAGTGCGGCGAATTTGTCGCCGGAGGCGACAGCGTTCAGGAAGTTGTCGACGCATCGTTTGTGGCGTGCGCCCACGCGGCGGAAGCCCGCCGCGAAGCCGAGGGTTCCGCGCAGTCGCTGGTTGGCCAACAGCCCTTGCGACAGTTGGACACCGGCGGGCACGGCCGGCAGCCCGTTGCGCAGGAACTGCAGCATCATGCTCGGCAGTTCCCAATAGGCCCGCAACGCCGCGATCTTCCATGTCCCGTCGACCTCGCGCAGGTCGTAGCGCAGGAAGGCCGGGATGTGCATCGTCACGGCCGACCCCATGGCCACCTCGAGCTCGAGGTCGCGGATGACGGCCGAGCCCCGGACGATGTCGAGGTCGCGATGAAACGTGATGTCGCGCGGCCCGATGAACGTGTCGTAGAAGCGGCCGATCTGCGCCGCACCCACATGCGGCCGTGAGCCGACCGGATCCTCGACCCGGCCGTCGCCGGTGAAAAGCCCCACCCAGCCCGCGCGGTCATGTGCGGCCGCGGCTCGCGGCGACTGCTCGACCGCGGCCAACAGATCCGACTGTGTGTCCATCAGGCGCTTTGCAACACCGCGACGCCGGCGCTTCGCAGCTCGTCGACGGCGGCGGCGGTGGACTTCTCCCCCACTCCCGCAGTCAGATCCAGTAACACCCGGGTGGCGAAGCCCGCTCGCGCGGCGTCCTCGGCGGTGGCTCGGACGCACTGGTCGGTGGCGATGCCG
The DNA here is from genome assembly GCF_002101735.1 of Mycobacterium kyorinense. GTDB lineage: Bacteria > Actinomycetota > Actinomycetes > Mycobacteriales > Mycobacteriaceae > Mycobacterium > Mycobacterium kyorinense. The sequence goes on from NZ_LQPE01000038.1 coordinate 23,193, forward strand.
ACCACGTCGACCTCGTCGACCCCGCGCTGCCGCAGCCAGTCGACCAGTGGCGTGCCGGTGTCGTCGACGCCCTCGAAGCCGCTGTATCCGGCGCTATAGGCGCCCTTGCGGAAGACCGCCTCGACCCGGCTGGTGTCGAGGTCGGGGTGCAGCTCCGCCCCGGGGGTCCCGGCCACGCAGTGCGGCGGCCAGGTCGACGTGTAGTCGGGGTGGTCGGAGAAGTGGTCGCCGGGGTCGACGTGGAAGTCCTGGGTGGCCACCACATGCGGATAGTCCGAGACATGCAGGTAGTCGGAGATGGCGCGGGCCAGCGCCGCGCCGCCGCGCACAGCCAGCGAGCCGCCTTCGCAGAAGTCGTTTTGCACGTCGACGATGATCAACGCCCGCATATCACCCACCGTATCGCCGGCGGACGTCAGAGCGGCCGGCGCTGGAGGTTAGACTTCCTAACTTGCCGAGGGAGGACGGTGTGCGTTGCATCACGTAGCCTGTCAAATTATAGTCCAGACACGTGTCCAGACAGTTCGCCGACGACCTGACCGATCCCTCCGCCGTGATTGATTCCGGCCACGCCACAGCGAAGCGGGCATGAGCATGCGGATTGCTTTGCTGTCCTATCGCAGCAAGACGCATTGCGGCGGACAAGGCGTATACGTCCGGCACCTGAGCCGGGGCCTCGTCGAACTCGGACACCACGTCGAGGTGTTCTCCGGTCAGCCGTATCCCGACGGCCTGGATCCGCGGGTGGTGTTGACGCCCGTGCCCAGCCTGGACATGTACCGGGAGCCCGATCCGTTCCGGATCCCGCATCCGCGCGAAATCCGGGACCGCATCGACCTGCTCGAGCTGGGCACGGTGTGGACGGCGGGTTTCCCCGAGCCGCGCACCTTCAGCCTGCGGGCCGCGCGCCTGCTGGCCCAGCGGGCAGACGAGTTCGACGTCGTGCACGACAACCAGAGCCTGGGTGACGGCCTGCTGACGATCGCGGCCACCGGGCTACCGGTGGTGGCGACCGTGCACCACCCGATCACCCGCGACCGGTTGGTGGATCTCGGCGCGGCCCGATGGTGGCGTAAACCGTTGGTGCGCCGCTGGTATGGCTTCTTGAAGATGCAGGAGCGGGTGGCCCGCAGCATTCCCGACCTTCTGACGGTCTCGTCGTCTTCGGCCGCCGACATCATCACCGACTTCGGCGTGTCGCCGGACCAGCTGCACGTGGTGCCGCTGGGTGTCGACACCGCTCTGTTCGCCCCGTCGGCGCGGCCGCGAGTGCCCGGGCGGATCATCGCGATCGCCAGCGCCGACCGGCCGCTCAAGGGCGTCGGGCATCTCCTGCAGGCGGTGGCCAAGCTGCGGGCTGAACACGACCTGGAGCTGCAGCTGGTGGCCAAGCTGGAGCCGAACGGCCCCACCGAGAAACTGATCGCCGAACTCGGGATCTCCGACATTGTGCACACGTCGAGCGGGCTCTCCGACAGCGAGCTGGCGGGACTCCTGGCCTCGGCCGAAATTGCTTGTATCCCTTCGCTTTACGAAGGGTTCTCGCTGCCGGCCGTGGAGGCGATGGCCAGTGGTACGCCGATTGTGGCCAGCCGCGCCGGCGCGCTGCCCGAAGTGCTCGGACCCGACGGCGGGTGCGCCCGGCTGGTGCCGCCCGGTGATGCCGCCGAGCTGATCCGGGTGGTGGGTGAGCTGCTGGCATCGCCGGATCAGCGGCGCCGGCTCGGCGCCGCCGGCCGCCGGCGAGCACTGGAGGTGTTCAGCTGGGAGTCGGTGGCCGCGCAGACCGCCCGCGTCTACGAACGCGCGATCGCGCGCACCTCCCCGGCCGTGGTGGCCGAACCGTGCTGACCGTCGACTTCGACCGGCTCGGCGTCGGACCCGGAACCAAGGTCATCGACGTCGGCTGCGGGGCGGGCCGCCACAGCTTCGAGGCATACCGCCGCGGCGCCGACGTGGTGGCCTTCGACCAGGACGCCGCCGAACTTGAGCAGGTCGACACCCTGCTGCGTGCCATGGCCCAGGCCGGTGAAGCGCCGGCCTCGGCCACCGCCGAGACCGTCGTCGGCGACGCACTGGCCCTGCCCTACCCCGACGGCACCTTCGACTGCGTCATCGCATCGGAAATCCTGGAGCACGTACCCGCCGACGACACCGCGATCGGCGAGCTGATCCGAGTGCTCAAAGTCGGTGGCACTCTTGCGGTCACCGTGCCCCGGTGGTTGCCCGAAAAGGTGTGCTGGCTGCTGTCCGACGACTACCACAGCAACGAGGGCGGGCACATCAGGATCTACCGGGCCAGCCGGCTGCGCGACAAAATCTCGAACGCGGGAATGAAATTCACCCACACCCACCATGCACATGCTCTCCACGCTCCGTTCTGGTGGCTGAAATGCGCTGTGGGAGTGTCGAATTCAGATCATCCGGCCGTGGCGGCGTACCACCGGCTGCTGGTGTGGGACTTGATGCAGCGGCCATGGCTCACCCGGCTGGCCGAGTCGGCGCTCAACCCGCTGGTCGGCAAGAGCGTCGCGCTGTACTTCGAGAAACCGGTGGGCGCCATTGAACTGGTCTGAGGTACCGGGCGTCGGCGACGTCCTGACTCCACAACAATGCCGGCAAACGGCGGAATCTATTGTCGCGGTGCAGGAACCGTCAGGGGCGATCCCGTGGTCGGAGGGCGGGCACACCGATCCGTGGGACCACGTGGAATGCGCGATGGCGCTCACCGCCGTAGGCCTGATCGAGCCGGCCCGTCACGCCTTCGACTGGTGCCGGCACGAACAGCGAGCTGACGGCTCCTGGCCGATCCAACTGCGGGCCGGCGTCGTCGAAGACGCCAACAGCGACACCAACTTCTGCGCATACATTGCCGTCGGCGTCTGGCACCATGTGCTCGTCACCGGCGACCGCGAGTTCGCCACCGCCATGTGGCCGACCGTGCGCGCCGCCATCGAGTTCGTCCTGGACTTGCAGCAGCCCGGTGGTGAAATCTGCTGGGCGCGTGGCTTGTCCGGCCCGTTGCCCGAGGCGCTGCTGACCGGCTGCGCCAGCATCTTTCACAGTCTTCGCTGCGCCGTGGCGTTGGCGAATCACCTCGACGAGCCGCAACCGGAATGGGAAATGGCGCTGGGCCGACTCGGCCACGCCATCTCCGCTCACCCGTCCGCATTCACCGAAAAGCCGCACCATTCGATGGACTGGTACTACCCCGTTCTCGGTGGTGCGCTGCGCGGACCGGCTGCGAACGCCCGGATCGCGGAGCGGTGGGGTGACTTCGTGGTCGACGGGTTCGGTATCCGATGCGTCGACGACCGGCCCTGGGTCACCGGCGCCGAAACCTGTGAATTGGTCCTGGCGCTCGACGCGATGGGCAACCGCCAGGAGGCACTGCGCCAGTTCGCGGCCATGCAGCACTTGCGCGAAAACGACGGATCCTATTGGACCGGTTTGGTATTCAGCGACGGTAAGCGCTGGCCGGTGGAGCGCACCACCTGGACGGGGGCGGCGGTGATCCTCGCCGCCGATGCGCTGTCGCGCACCACCGCGGGCAGCGGCATCTTCCGCGGCACCGACCTGCCCCGCGGGCTGGAGGGCGATTACGACTGCGAATGCGCGTTCAGTCCGCCGGGCTGACAGCTGCCGACGTACGCTCCAGCACCCGCAACGAGCCGGTCGCCGACCTCTCGGTGAACTCACCGCTTTGCACTGCGCGGCAATAGATTTGGTACGGAGCCTGGCCGCCGTCACGCGGGTCCGGAAACACGTCATGGATGACCAGCGCACCGCCGAGAGCGACCCATGGCGCCCAGCCCTCGAAGTCCTGCTGCGCAGCGGCCTCGCTGTGGCCGCCGTCGATGAACAGGAACTGCAGCGGAGTGCGCCAGCCCCGGGCGACCACGGCCGACTTACCCACTACCGCAACGACGTTGTCGTCCAGGCCGGCGTCGTCAAGGGTGCGCCGGAACGTGGGCAGGGTGTCGAACCGACCGGTGACGTCGTCGACCAGCGATGCGTCGTGATACTCCCACCCCGGCTGATGCTCCTCGGAACCGTGGTGGTGGTCGATCGTGTAGAGAACGCTGTCGGTCGCGGCCGCCGCCGCGCCCAGAAGCAGCGTGGACTTGCCGCAGTAGGTCCCGATCTCCACGCCGACACCGCGATCGAAGTAGCGCACGGCGGCGTCGTGTAGTGCCCGGCCCTCGTCGGCGGGCATGAATCCGGTCACCCGCTCGGCGAGTTGGAATAACTGCTGGGTGCGCTCGGCGTGGCTTGTCATCACCTGGATCTCATTCATCGGACCTGCAGATATGGTTGCCGCCCATACTACGTTGTAGTAGTGTCCGGACACGTGTCCGACCCGGTAGCCCGGGAGTCGACGAGACGGCGGCTGACCGCCAAGCAAGCCGAAACCGTCGACCGGCTGGGCCACGCTGCAATCGAAGTGCTGAGCCGAGAAGGCTTCTCCGGGTTGACGATTCGCCGGGTGGCCGCCGAAGCCGGAGTCGGCGCGGCGACCGCGTACACGTATTTCGCGTCCAAGGAGCACCTCGTCGCCGAAGTTTTCTGGCGACGGCTGGCGTCGACACCGGTTCCGCCCAACGACTCACCCGATCCCGCCGATCGCGTCATCGCCGTGTTGCGCCACATCGCGCTGCTGGTCGCCGACGAGCCCGAACTGGCCGGGGCGGTCACCAACGCACTGCTGGGCAAGGATCCCGAGGTCAAGCATCTGCGCCTGCGCATCGGCCGCGAGATCCACCAACGCCTGCTCACCGCGCTGGGTCCGGACGGCGCTCCCGACGTCGTCGAATCACTGGAATTGCTCTACGCCGGTGCGTTGGTGCGCGCGGGCATGGGGTACGCATCGTATGCGCAGATCGCCGACCGGCTGGAGACATCGGCGCGACTGCTGCTGAAATAGGCCGATCACCCGGCTCGGCTGGCATGATCTCGGGCGTGGACGTCGACCATCCCGAGCGTGACCAACGTTGGGATGAGGCTGCCCGCTCGGAAACCGAAACCGAACGACTGGACCGCAATTGGGCCAGCCTGCTGCAGGAACTGCGGGTGGTGCAGACCGGCGTGCAGCTGCTCACCGGTTTTCTGTTGACGTTGCCGTTCCAGCAGCGGTTCGACGCACTCGGACCGGCGATGCGCGCCGTGAATCTGGCCACCGTGGCCTGCTCGATCAGCTCGACCGTGCTGCTGGTCGCTCCAGTTGGGATGCATCGGTTGCTGTTTCGCCGGCATCGGCTTCGATCACTGGTGTCGACCGCTCATCGGTTCGCGTACAGCGGCCTGCTGCTGTTGGGGTTGGCCCTGGTCGGGGTCACCATGGTGATTTTCGGCTCGGTCGCCGGGCACGTCGCCGCCCTGGTAGCCGGTGGGTGTGCGCTGGTCGCCCTGGCCCGGGCTGTGGGCGGCGCTGCCGCTGTGGATGCGCACCACCGACGTCCCGCCGGACCACTGAGCGGTTTGCGCATCGGTCAGCCCGGGAACACACCGGCCATGTTGCTTCGTAGAATCGCTCGCCCCCTGTTGTCAGCGGTATTCATCGGCCAAGGTGTCGAAACCCTGCGTAACCCGCAGACCAGCGCCGATGCTGCGCAGCCCACACTCGCGGCCTTGCGGACACTGCCCGACCCGGTGGGCACCAAGGTCCCCGCCGACCCGCAGACGGCCGCGCGGATCAACGCGGCCGTGCAAGTTGGTGGCGGCCTGTTGCTCGCCACCGGCAAGATGCCGCGGCTCGCCTCGGCGGCTCTGGCGTTCACCGTGATCCCGGGCAGCCTTGGCGGACACCTGTTTTGGAATGAGTCCGACCCACAACGCAAGGCTCAGCAACGCCGCGACTTCCTCACCGATTTGAGCCTGCTTGGTGGGCTGATCATCGCGTCCGCCGACACCGAAGGGAAGCCGTCGCTGGGGTGGCGTGGTCGACGCGCCGCGGGCCGGATCTCCGAAGCGGTGTCTGGTGCGCTGCCACTCGGTGGGTCCGACAACGCGCTGCTCGACTCCGAGCTCGGCGAACGGCTCGGCGATCTCGGCGAGAAAATCGGTCACCGGCTGCAGCTCGGCGCCGAACGCGGCCGCGAATTGGCCAGTGTGGCGGCCGAAAAGAGTGCGCCACTGGTCGAGGCGGCCCGGGAGCGGGGCGCCGAGCTCGCCGAAACCGCCCGCGACCGCGGTGCGGAACTCGCCGAAACGGCTCGCGAGCGCGGCGCGGAGTTCGCCGACATCGCCCGCGAGCGCGGCACCGAACTTGCGGAGACCGCCCGCGAGCGCGGCACGGAACTGGCCGATACCGCGCGCAAGCGGGCCGGTGGCCGTCGCAAGCTACGGCGTGCCGCCAACCAGTCGGCCTGGCGAAACGCGCTACCGCTGAGCTGACGCCGACGGGCGGCGGGCGCGCCACCCGTACAGCGCCCACGACGCGACCACCACGGCGAACACCGCGATTTGCACCGCACCGGCCCAGCTGGACGGGTACAGCACCCCGGTGATGTAGTGGGCGATGAATCCCTGCGGAGGCAGCGCTGGCATGCCGGCTTTCGCGCGGCCCCAGCGCTCGACTCCGGTCAGCGGGCAGTCGAGATGCGCGGTCGTGATCGCGACGCCCCACAGCACGGCGGGGACGTGCAGCCAGATGGTACGCGGCCAGCGCACTGCGACGAACCCGCCGACAACCAGGTAGGCAATGAAGGCGAAATGGACGGCTACCGCCAGCGCCACCACCATCTCGTACATCGCCATGGTGCCTCGTTCATTTCTGCCGAATAGCTCACTATGGTAAATGCAATGACGACCGGTGCCCCTGATCCCAATTCGCCGCAGTACGGGTATCCCCCGCCATCTTCCGCTCGGCGACCCGGCGGGCTCGGCGAACGTTTCCTGGCCCGGCTGATCGACGGGATCATCGTCAACATCGTGGCGTTCGTGCTCTCGCTGTTGATGCTCGACAAGGACTATTGGTTCCTGGTGACCGGATTGTTCTCCGGTGTGCTGATGTTCGGCTATTTCGTCCTGTTCGAAGTCACCCAAGGTTCCAGCCCGGGCAAGAAGCTGCTCGGCCTGGCGGTCCGCGGCGCCGGCGGCGCGCCCAAGCCCGACGCGAAACAGTCGGCCATCCGCAACGCGTTCACCCTGCTGGCGGTGGTGCCCTACTTCGGCGGCCTGCTGGCGTTCATCGCCTACGTGGTGATCGCGGCGACGATCAGCTCCAGCCCGACCAAGCAGGGCAAGCACGACGAGTTGGCCGGCGGCACCCAGGTGGTCAAGCGCTGAGGTAGGTTTCGACGATCGTGTCGACCGAGTTGTCGACATCGATTGTGATCCCGGGCTCGTCGGGTTCGAGGGGCTCCAACGTTTCGAATTGCGACTTCAGCAACGATGCGGGCATGAAGTGGCCGGTGCGACCGGCTTGCCGGGCAGCGATCAGCTCCGGTGAACCGCTCAGATGCAGGAACTGGACCGTCGGGCAGTGTTCACGCAACTGGTCGCGGTACGTGCGCTTGAGCGCCGAGCAGCTCATCACCCCGCCGTCGCAGTGAACGGCCAGCCACTCCCCGACGGCATCCAGCCACGGGTGACGGTCGGTGTCGTCGAGCGGTTTACCCGAGGCCATCTTGGCGATGTTGGCTTCGGGGTGCAGGGCGTCGGCATCGGCGAAAGGCACGTTCAGGCGCCGGGCGAGGGCCGCGCCCACTGTCGATTTCCCCGATCCCGAAACTCCCATCACCACGATCGGCGGCGTGGCGGTCACTGCTGCGGCCGGTTGCGGTTCCACTCCAGCCAGCCGACGCCGGTTCGGCCGTCCGCGGTGCTGACGGTGCCCCACGCTCGCGGAAACTGGCTGACCCGACCGTCGTCGGCGATGAGCTGCAGCGGCGCGTGGCCGCGCAGGTCAACCGTCGCGGTGATGCCACCGGGGTCGACGGCCAACACCGCTTCGGTCGGTAACCCGTTGTCGCCGAAGACTTCCCGACCGGCGACGGCGCTCAACTCGGTGACTGTGCCCTGCCGGCCCTGGAGGTAGCCGACACCGATCGCCGGTGTTGCGGGTATCCGGATGTCGACGGCGTGCAGGTGCGTTCCGTCGTCGAAATGCAGTGCGCTCCAGTTCCAGTCCATGCCCCACCAGTCGCGGACTCCCCACGAGTGGTCGCGTTGGCCGGGTGCCGAGCCGATGCGGTATGTGGTGCTGTCGACGGTGACGCTGCCTGTCACCGTGCAGGGAATCTCGTAGCGGGTGGTCAGCCGGTACTGATAGGGCGTGCCGTCGGTGGTCCACACCAGATCCATTGCCACCTGGACCGGTTCACCGGCCTCGCCGCGCAACAGCGCGGACGGGTCTGTGTAGGACTGGCCGCGGCCTTGCAGCCCAACGCGATACGTCTGCAGTGGTGTGTCGGCGGAGTGGGCGAAGTCGACGGCGTCGGTGTGCAGTCCCCAGGGGTCGGCGGGTAGCGGGGCGTCGAACTCGACGACCGCGACCGTCGGCATCTCGGGCCCGCAGAGCAGCGCGTGTAGCCATGCCCGATTCTGGTTGGGCATCAACCCGAGTCTGACCCAGCCGCCGAAACCCTGTGCGGTATCGGCGAAGTCGGCATACCAGCTTTCGCTCCACAGCGGCTCGGCGGTCGCAGTGTGCGCGGCTTCATCATCGTGCGACGGGCGCAGCGACTCGAGCGGCGCCGGCGCGGGCAGCGCCGCGAGCGCGTCGGTGTCGAGGACGTGCTCGCAGTGGCGTTGCAGCATCGTCATGAACATCGCGTCACCGCGCTCGGTGCGTTCCACCAGCATCGACGACACGATGGCCATCATCACCCCGAAAAAGCTCTGCCGGCGCACGCCTTCGCGGACGTCGGCGAGGCTGATCGGCGCGTCCGGGCCCAGCGCGTCGTGGTAGGCGTGTAGCAGCGCGTCGTACTGTGCGCGGCGGTCGGCCGCCGGCAGCGCGCAGCCGAGGAAGTAGGCCAGGTCGGTCATCGCCGGAGCCCAGGTGACGGTCTGCCAATCGACCACTGTCAGCGCCCGCTCGGCGCCGACCGCGCCGAAAAGCATGTTGTCCAAGCGGTAGTCGCCGTGCACCAGACCGTGTAAGCTGTCGGACTCCTGAGCCAGATACTCGTCGAAGGCGCCCACCAACCGTTCGCACACCGCGCGGTGTTGCGGCGCGATCCGGTCGCCGTAGCGGTCGACGAAGCCGCCGTAGAGCTGGGTGATCAGTCCCTGGTTGACCGGCGTGTCCCGGTTCAGCCACGGCGCGTCGGCCAGCGCCGGGTCACCGAGCAGCGGGCCCTGCAAGCGGGCCAGCTCGCGCACCGCAAGCTCGGCCTGAGCGGCTGTGGCGCCGCGGATTTCGTCGCCGACGACGGCCGGGCTGGCGTCGCCGAGCAGCACGTCGAACGCGCCGGAGGCCGCGTCGACCGCGGCGTGGTAACACGGCGCCACCGGGCCGGACAGCCGCGGCGCCACTTCGCGGTAGAAACGCACTTCACGCTCGTAGAGCCCCAGGCTCAGCCCGGTTTGACGGCTCACCGGGTCGGTCGCCGCGACTTTGAGCACCACCGAAACCGGTTGCGCGCCAACGTCGGCGTAGGTCAGCCGGACGCGGTAGCACTCGCTCATCTGGCCGGTGCCGATGCGTTCGACGGTGAAATCGGTGACGGTTCCGGTGCCCAGCACCCCGGTCAGCCACGCGGCGGTGAGCTCAGCCGGGCGCTCGATGACGGTTTCGGCCTGTGGCGGCATCATCGTGATATCACCGCGCCAGCGAAAAGCCCTGCCACGCCATCCGCCGCTCGGGGTGCGGGTCGAACTCGACATGGGATTTGCGGTCGAAGACCATGACGGCGCGGTCGGGGTCGCTGTAGGCGGGCCAGCCGTCACCGGGCGATCCGGTGCGGCTGAACGAGCGCCAGCGCCTTTGTATTTCGTTGCTGACCCGAAGCGCGGACCGCCGATCACCGGCCGCGGTCAGCAGCCCGCCCAATCTGGTGCGGTAGACGTCGAAGACGGCGAGAAGCTCGGTGGCGTGGGTGGCGCCCAGACCCGACCAACGCAAGGTGCGCGGCGAGTAGTCGTAGCGATACAGGTAGGTCGGCGCGTGCGCGCCGTGGGCTTCGGCGATTTCCCAGGCGGCCGAGCCGAACGCGAAGTCACCGCCGAGCCGGATACACGCCGACGGTTCCGGATAGTCCGGATAGGCGCGGGTAATGCGTTCCCGCGCAGCCGGATCGACCTCGGCCAGCAGGGCTTCGATCATCGGCTCCGTGGTCGGCAGCATCCGCAGGAAACGGGTGAACAGGCGGCCCTCTTCGGCGTTGGTGCCGACGATCAGCGGAATGCGGTGCGCCTCGCCGCGGCGCATCGCCTCGAGAGGATCCAGTGGCAGGCAGTCGTCGCCGAAGGCCGGGCCGAGCGGGAAGGCGCCCAGGATGTCTCGCACACCTTCGTCGATCAGTCGGTTTTGCGCCCCAACCAGTTCGGCGGGCGTGGCCTGCATCAGCGCATGGGCCGCGTCTTGCCGGCGTACTCCCAGCAGTGCGGCGAAATGCGCGGCGAAGTCGGCCGCCATTTCGCTGGAGCGCACCATGCCCGACGCGGGGCTTTCCGAAATAGCCTGGGCGAACAGCCCTTTGGCTTGCGGTACGGCCATCATGGTGGCAACGGCGTGGGCGCCCGCGCTTTCACCGAACAGGGTGACATTGTCAGGATCGCCGCCGAACTCTGCGATGTTGTCACGCACCCAGCGCAGCGCCATCACCAGGTCGCGCAGGAAAAGGTTGCTGTCGATGGTGATATCGGCCGTCGACAGCGACGACAGGTCCAGACAGCCGAGCGCGCCGAGCCGGTAGTTCACCGACACGTATACGCATCCGCGGCGGGCCAGCGCGGCGCCGTCGTACAGCGGAGTGGCCGAGCTGCCCAGGATGTATCCGCCGCCGTGCACGAACACCATGACGGGCAACGGTTGGTCGCGCGTGTCCTCCGGAGTGACGACGTTGAGTGTCAGGCAGTCCTCGCCCCTCGGCTGAAATTTGCCGGGACCGAGGATCGTATAGCGGCGCTCCTGCGGAGCGCATTTGGTGAACGCGTGGCAGTGCCGCACACCCGACCACGGCTGGACTGGTTGGGGCGCGCGGAATCGGAGCGGCCCGACGGGTGGGCGGGCGTAGGGAATGGAACGCCACCGGTGCACGCCGTCGCGGGTGAAGCCCTCGACGGTGCCGGCGGCGGTGCGTGCGCGGACGGTGTGTTCGTGCATATTGCGACGGTAGCGAACTTGATCACCGCCCGCGGGTCAGGTCGTGAGATTCGGGCCGCGACCGTTAACCTGGCGGAATGCGAATTGCCGCGCTGCTCGCAGCGTCACTGCTGGTCGCCGGATGTTCGCACGAGGTTACCGGCCGCCCGACACAGACGTCGGCTCCAGCGCCGACGTCGTCGCATGCCTCGGCGACCACGCCGTCGTCCAGCAAGGCGGCCCCTTCCGCCGCGCCGTCGGCCGGGGCGCCGATCGCCGACGTCATCGCCTGGGTCGACGGCGGTTCGCCCGCCGACGCCGCCGGGTTTCACCGGGCGACGCGTAACGGGGCCACCACCGAACTCGGCGACGATATCGCTTTCACCGTCGGCAAAGTCGCCTGCATGACCGACACCAAGCACACCGGCGGCGCGCTCGCCTGCCTGGTCGGCCTGATCAATCCGCCGCCGCAACCGGCGACGGCGTACGGCCACTGGGAGGGCGGCTGGGTCGACTTCGACGGCACCAGCCTGCAGGTCGGGTCGGCGCGTGCCGATCCCGGTCCGTTCGCCCGCGGCGACGGACCCGAGTTGCCGGCCGGAAAGTCGTTGTCGTTCGGCGACTATCGGTGTCGTGCCGACCAGGACGCCGTGGTGTGCGTGAATTACGCGCACCGCTCGGCGGTTCGGCTGGCCGCCGCGGGTGTGCAGCCGTTCGGGTGCCTGCAGTCGGTGCCGCCACCGGACGGTGTCGGCGAGAAGTTCAGCTGCTGAAACCTGCTGTTACTGCCGGCTATTCGGGCTATGCCCGGTCGGCGAGGTCGAGTACCCGGATCTCCCCGGTGCCGCCGTCGACCTCGACGAGCGCCCCGGGCGGCAGACGCCGCGTGGCGCCGGCGACGTCGACCACACAAGGGAATCCGAACTCGCGGGCCACCACCGCGGCGTGCGACATCGGGCCGCCCAGTTCGGTGACGACCGCGGCCGCATAGGAGAACGCCGCGGTATAGCCGACGTCGGTGACCTCCGCGACCAGCACCTCGCCGGGTTCCAGCTCGTCGATGGTCTCCGGTCGGACGATCCGGACCCGCCCGCGCACCCGGCCGCCGCACACGCCGAGGCCGTGCAGAGTCTCCCCCGCGGTCAGCACGGTCGCCAGCGTGCTGCCGGCCTGCCAGCTGCCGCTGAACACCGCGGGCGGACTGACATCGGCCAGCCTGACGCGTTCCGCGCGCCGTCGCGCCACGACGTCCGCGGCGTCGGCGGGCAGCGCGTCGAGTTCGTCGACCAAGAGATAGAACACGTCGTCGGCGGCGTCGAGAACGCCGGAATCCACCAGGCGGCGACCGTATTCGCGCAGCAGTCGCCGCAACACCCAAATGGCACGCACCATTCGGTCGCGACGAGCCTCGCGGTCGCGCAGCTGACGCACGGCCAGCGCCGCGACGGGCCGGGCCTGCACGGGAATCGGTAGGTGCCGCGGTTCCGGGATCGTCGACGTGTTCAGCGATTTGGCCACCATGCGCAGCAGTAGCTCGGGGTCGTCGGCGTAGGTGGTCGACAACATCTCGACTTCCGCGGGACCGCGGTGCCCGATCAGCGCCAGCTCGGCGAGAACAGCGGCGTGGAATTCCGGTGCCTTTTCGGCCAGTGCATCGAGGTGCTTGCCCGGTTCGGCGAGTATGCGGGCCACGTTCGGGTCGCGCCGGGCCACGGCCACCAGCCGGTGCAGGGCGCCCAGCAGGCGCGCGCTGACCAGGTCCTGCCCGGCTGACGGGGCGATATTGCGCCCACCCAGCCCGCGCAGCAGCACGCTGAACGCGGCGAACGTCATAAACGACCCCGAGGCCAGCACCCAGCCGTGCACGACAAGATCGCGCGCCAGCAAGGTCAGGCTCAACAGGCGGCGCTCGTCGAGTTGCGCGAGATCGCCGGCGGTCAGCTGTTCCAAACGGTCGATGTCGGCGATGTAGTCGCGGGTGTCGCGTGCGGTGCCGGCGCTCAGGCCGACCAGGTTGAGGCCGAAGATGCCCAAATTGCGTAAGGTGCGCAACGGTTTTGGCACGCTGCGGGGTTCGGGCGGTAGTCGCTGCTCGCCGAAGATCGGCAGCGTGGCCAGGCTGGGACCGAAGAACTGGCTGTTGGCGACCACCGACTCAGGTTTGACGAACGGCACCGTTTCGGCCATGAAGTGCGCGGTGGTGATGGCGCCGTAGAGGCGGTGGGCGAACACTCCGACTGTGCGCGTGGCGATTTCGCGTTGCACCAGGCCGCCAGGGCGTAGCCGCTCCGCGATGCCCACACCGCCCGCTCGCAGGCCGCGCACCGCCACCGACGCCGACGACGGCGAGAACGGTCCGGGCAGCGCCTCGGAGAGGTTGGTGGCCAAGAACATCGGGAACCGCGGATCGATCGGCGTGTCGAACTCCCCGTTGCTGCCGTCGGGACCGGCCAGCACGGGGACTGTCCCGTCCGCGGCCGGCGCGTCGACGGACGGGATGTCCTGCACATTGGTCAGCTGCCAGGGCAGCGACAGCACCCGCCGACCGATGCTCACCCGGCCACGCACGGCCAGCGCGAAGTCCTCGACGCATTCCCGGGCCGTCCACGTCGGGGTGAAGTCCCATTTGTCGCGCAGCCGCGAGGTGTCCATCGTCGGGGTGTTGAGCAGTTCGGCGAACGAGCCGCCGGCCCAGCGGCGCAGCGCGGGCGGGATGCGCACAAGCGGGCGGCCCAGCGCGGCAGCGAGTTCGGCGAACGCCGGCTCCCCCGACGCGGCGAGGTTGACCGGCCCGCTGTCGACACCGGCGTCGAGTATTGCCCTGATGAACAGCCGGTAGGCGTCGTCGGCGTGTACGACCTGTAGGCGGCCGGATGCGTTGATGCCCGGGAGCAGGGCCGCCGTGAACAGCTTCAGCACCCAGTTGTCCACGTTTCGGCCGAGGATGGTCGCCGAGCGGATCGCCACCCACTCCGCGTCGGCGTTGGCCAGCATTTCCTCGACACGGGCTAGTTGGCGGCCTTGTGCGGATGCCGGATTCAGCGCATCTTGCTCGGTCAGCGGCGACGCGTCGGGGCGGCGCTGGCCGTAAACGTGCGCCGAGGAGCAGAATACGACGCGTCGGGTGCCGGTTTCGGCCATCGCGTCGAGGACATTGGCGGTGCCGCCGACGTTGACCTCGTCGCCGGTTGCCCAGGCGAAGTGCGCGACGACGTCTGCGCCGGAGATCGCTTGCCGCACCGCGCTCGCGTCGCGGATATCAGCTTGCACGAATTCTGCTGCAGTGGGCCAGCTTTCGGGGCAATGCCGCGACATTCCGACGACGTCGTGGCCCAGGGTGAGCAGCCTGGCCACGATGCCGCGACCGAGCACGCCGCTGGCACCGGTGACGGCAATTCTCACTGGCCGACCTCGGGTGACATCGGTCTACTCGTCGTCGTTGAGCAACGCCGCGTTGACCAAGTCGTCGAGATCCATGTCCGCGAGGTCTTTTTCGCTGACCTCGGTCGCAGCGATGCCTTCGGTTTCGTTGGCCAAACTCAGCAGCAGGTCCAGCACCCCGGCCTGCCGGAGGCGCTTGACCGGAATCGAGGCGACGACGCGCTGGATTTCCGCTTCCCCCGGCGCGACCTTTTCCGGTATGTCGCTGCCGGCGCCGAGCAGCTCTTGACGGAAGTATCCGGCCAGCGCCGCGGAGTTCGGATAGTCGAAGATGAGCGTGGGCGAAAGTGCCAGCCCGGTAGCGGCTTTGAGCCGGTTGCGCATCTCGACGGCGGTCAGCGAGTCGAAACCCAGTTCCTGGAACGCCTTGTCGGGATCGATGGCCTCCGGCGTGGTGTTGCCCAGCACGGTGGCGATGTGTGAGCGCACCAGATCCAGCAGCACGGCATGCTGCTCGTCCTCGGCCAGCCCTTCCAGGCGTTGCAGCAGCGCCGATTTCGATTTGGCCGCGGCCAGCGAGTCGTCGACCTGACGCCGCGCCGACGCATTGATCAGGTCGACGAACATCGGCGGCAGGGTGCCGGAGTCGTGCTTGGCGCGCAGCGCGGTGAAGTCGATGCGGGCCGGCAACAGGAACGGCTCGTCGACGATCATCGCGGTGTCGAGCAGCGAAAGGGCCTCGCCGGCAGACATGGCCACGATGCCGTCGCGGGCGAACCGGGCGAAGTCGACGGTCCCGAGGTCGCCGGTCATGCCGCTGGCCTGCTCCCACAGCCCCCAGCCCAGCGAGATGGCCGGCAGACCCTGCGCGCGGCGGTGTGCGGCCAGCGCGTCGAGGAACGAGTTGGCGGCGGCGTAGTTGGCCTGTCCGGAGGAGCCCACCAGGCCGGCCATCGACGAGAACATCACGAACGCCGACACGTGCAGATCCCGGGTCAGCTCATGCAGGTTCCACGCCGCGGTCACCTTGGCGCGCAACACCGCATCCATCCGCTCCGGTGTCAACGACGTGACCACCGCGTCGTCGAGCACCCCGGCGGTATGGAACACCGCGGATAGCGGACGCTCGAGACGACCGACCACCGCGGCCAGCGCGTCACGGTCGGCCGCATCGCAGGCGACCATCTGCACCTGTGCCCCGGCTTGACGGAGCTCCGCGGCCAACTCGGCCGCACCCGGCGCCTCGGCGCCGCGGCGGCTCAGCAACAGCAGGTGACGCACTCCATGCTGGGTCACCACATGGCGCGCCAGCGCCGACCCGGCCATTCCGGTACCGCCGGTGATCAACACCGTGCCGGCGGCCCACGCGTCGGGCATCGTCATCACGACCTTGCCGACATGGCGGGCCTGGCTCAAATACCGCAACGCCGCCGGTGCGCGACGAATGTCAAACCTGGTGACCGGCAACGGCCGCAGCGACTTGTTCGCGAACATCGCCGCAAGCTCGCTGAGTATCCGCCGGATGTGGTCGGCACCCGCTTCGAAGAGGTCGAAGGCGCGGTAGCGAACCTGTGCGTGATTGTCGGCCACCACCTGCGGGTCGCGGATGTCGGTCTTGCCCATCTCCAGGAAGACGCCGCCGGGCGCGACCAATCGCAGCGAGGCGTCGACGAAATCGCCGGCCAGCGAGTCGAGCACCACGTCCATTCCGCGACCGCCGGTGGCCGTGCGGAACTTCTCCTCGAAGTCCAGGCTGCGCGAGTCGGCGATGTGATCGTCGTCGAAACCCATGGCCCGCAACGTTTCCCACTTGCCGCGGCTGGCGGTGGCGAACACCTCCAACCCCCAGTGCCGAGCCAATTGCACGGCCGCCATGCCGACACCGCCGGCGGCGGCATGAATCAGCACCCGCTGGCCGGGCCTCACCTCGGCCAGCGTCGACAGCGCGTAGTACGCCGTCGCGAAGACAACCGGCACGGTGGCCGCATCGGTGGACGACCAGCCGGCGGGAATTCCGAGCAGCAGCCGCTGGTCGGTGGTGGCGATGGTGCCGGTGCCTTCCGGGAACAAGCCGGCGACCCGGTCGCCGACCGCGAATTCGGTAACGCCGGGCCCGATTTCGACGACGACGCCGGACGCCTCGACGCCCATCGCGGCGTCCTCGTCCGGGTAGAGCCCCAGGGTGATCATGACGTCGCGGAAGTTGGCGGCCATGGCCTCGACCGCGATCCGGACGTGCCCGGATGCCAGCGGCGCGTCGGCGTCGGGCAGTGGCTCGATCAGCAGGTTCTCGAATGTGCCTGGGCTGGAAAGGCCTAACCGCCATGGTTTTCCGTCGCCGGGTGGCACCAGCAGCCCGTCCACGGCGCGGCTGCCGTGCACCCGTGCGATGTGGGTGACGCCGCCGCGCACCACCACCTGCGGCTCGCCGACCGCCAATATCGCCTCGGCGTCGATGTCTTTGTCCACGTCGGCGAGCACCAGCCGGCCGGGGTGCTCGGTCTGCGCGGAGCGCACCAGCCCCCAGACCGCAGCGCCGGCCAAGTCGGTGACGACCTCGCCCGGCAACGCGACCGCGCCGCGAGTGACCACAACGAGCACTCCCGAGTCAGGCTCGGCCACCCACGACTGCACCGCGGCCAACGCCGCGTGCGTGCGTTCGAAGGTGGCCGTCAGCGGATCGCCTGCCGTCGGCGCGGATTCGAAGACCTGGTACGACGGTGTGGCATCTGCGCCCGGGGGTGCGGGCGACCAGTTCACCTCGAACAACCGATCCGGACCCGAACCCGACAACGCCGCCATCAGCTGCTGCTGTGTCACCGGCCGGGCCACCATGGCCGACACCGACAACACCGGCAGCCCCAGCCCGTCGGCCAGCTCGACCGACACCGACGACGGGCCGGTCGGCGCGATACGGGCCCGCACCGCCGACGCCCCGGCGGCATGCAGGCACACCCGCTGCCACGAGAACGGTACCAGCACACCGCCGTCCGCATCGGGGCCGTTGGCGGCCACGATCACCGCGTGCAGCGCTGCGTCCAGCACGGCCGGGTGCACACCGAATCCCGCCGGTGACACTCCGGCGTTGGCGGGCAGCGACACCTCGGCGAACACCTCGTCGCCGCGGCGCCACATCGCGGTCAGGCCCTGGAACGCGGGACCGTAGCCGTAGCCCCGGGCGGCCAGTTGCTCGTACACCCCGGTCACGTCGACGGGTACCGCACCCACCGGCGGCCAAGCCGACAACTCCGCGGCCGGTTCGACACTTCCGGAGCTGAGCTGGCCCTCGGCGTGCAGCACCCAGCCGGAGCCGGCGTCGGCGCGGGAAAACACCGACACCGCACGCAAACCCGTTTGGTCGGCGCCACCGACAACCACCTGCACCGCGACCGACCCGGTGGCGGGCAACACCAACGGCGCCGCCAGCATCAACTCCTCGACGACGCCGCAACCGACTTCGTCGCCGGCGCGGATCACCAGTTCGACGAATCCGGCGCCGGGGAACAGCACCACGCCGCTGATCGCATGGTCGTTCAACCACGGCTGCGATGCGGGCGCGAGCCGACCGGTGAGCACCACTCCCCCGGACGTCGGCAGTTCCACCACGGCGCCCAGCAGGGGGTGCTCACTGGATCCCAGTCCCAGCCCGGCGGCGTCGACCGCGGCGCCGTCGCCGGAAAGCCAGAACCGCCGTCGCTCAAAGGCATACGTCGGCAATTCGACAAACCGGCCGCCGCCCAGCATCTTCCGCCAGTCGACCGCGGCGCCGGAGACGAAAGCCTGTGCGGCAGCGGTGGTCAGACTGATGGGCTCGGGGCGGTCTTTGCGCAGCATCGGTACCGAGACAATGTCGGCGTCGGGCAGCGATTCGTCGATGGAGGCCGTCAGCCCGCCGCCGGGGCCCACCTCGAGGAAACGGGTGGCTCCGGCGGAATGCGCGAAGCGGATGCTGTCGGCGAACCGCACTGCTTGGCGGATGTGGGTCGTCCAATACTGCGCGGACCCGAAGTCGTCGCCGGCCAGCTGGCCCGTCACGTTCGAGATGATCGGGATGCTGGCCTGACCGAGCGCGAGTCCTGCTGCGACCGTGGCGAACTCGTCGATCATCGGCTCCATCAACGGTGAATGGAACGCGTGCGACACGGCCAGTCGGTGGGTTCGGCGGCCCATTTCACGTAGCCTTTCGGCCACCGCGGCCACAGCTTTTTCGGCGCCCGACACCACCACGGACGTCGGCCCGTTGATCGCCGCGATACCGGCGTCGTCACCGAGCAGTGGCCGGACTTCCTCTTCGGTGGCCTGCAGTGCGATCATGGCGCCGCCAGCGGGTAGCGCCTGCATGAACCGCCCGCGCGCGGCGACGAGGACCGCGGCGTTCTCCAGCGACAGGACGCCGGCGACGTGCGCGGCGGTCAGCTCGCCGACCGAGTGGCCCATCACGTAGTCGGGACGCATGCCCCAGGATTCCAGCAGCCGGTAGAGCGCCACTTCCACGGCGAACAGCGCCGGCTGTGCGAACTCGGTTGTGTTGAGCACGTTTTCGTCGTGCCCCCACATCACTTCGCGCAGCGGCCGCAGCAGGTGCCGGTCGAGCTCGCCGACCACGGTGTTGAACGCTTCGGCGAAGACCGGGTAGGCGGCGTGCAGGCCCATGCCCATGCCCAGCCATTGGGAGCCCTGGCCGGGGAAGACGAACACCGTCTTGCCCGCCGGTGTTGCGCAGCCTTGGATGACGCTGCCGGCGGGATCGCCGTCGGCCAGTTCGGTCAGCCCGGCAAGCAGCTGCTCCCGGTCGGAGCCGACGACGACCGCCCGGTGCTCGAAGGTCGACCGACCCGCCAATGTCCAGCCCACGTCGAGGAGTTCCAGCTCGCTGTGCTCGTGGAGGTAGCCGGTCAGCTGGGCGGCTTGCTTGCCCAGTGCGGTAGCGGTTTTCGCCGACACCACCCATGGCAGCACCGGCGGATTGACCGGCTCGTCGTCCGGCTCCTGCACCGCCGGGGCGGCCTCGATGATCACATGCGCGTTGGTGCCGCTGATCCCGAACGACGAGATACCCGCCCGGCGCACTTTGCCGTCGGCCGGCCACGGCTGCGGCTCGGTGAGCAATGCGATCCGTCCCGCCGACCAATCCACATGCGGGCTGGGTTCGTCGACATGCAATGTCGCCGGCAGCATCTGGTGGCGCATCGCTTGCACCATCTTGATCACGCCGGCGACGCCCGCGGCGGCCTGGGTGTGCCCCATGTTCGACTTGATCGACCCCAGCCACAGCGGCTCGGACCGGTCCTGCCCATAGGTCGCCAAAAGTGCTTGGGCCTCAATGGGATCGCCCAACGTGGTGCCGGTACCGTGGCCCTCTACCGCGTCCACCTCCGCCGGGGTGAGCCCGGCGTTGGCCAGTGCGGCGCGCACCACCCGCTGCTGCGACGGGCCATTGGGCGCGGTCAGCCCGTTCGAGGCGCCGTCCTGGTTGACCGCCGAGCCGCGCACCACCGCCAACACCGGATGGCCCAACCGCTGTGCGTCCGAAAGCCGTTCCACCACCAGCATGCCGCCGCCCTCGGAGAATCCGGTGCCGTCGGCGGCGCCGGCGAACGCCTTGCAGCGCCCGTCCGGTGAGAGTCCGCGCCAGCGGCTGAATTCCACGAAGATGTCCGGGGTGGCGTTGATCGTGACGCCGCCCGCCAGCGCCAGGTCACACTCGCCCGAGCGCAACGACTGCACGGCCATGTGCAGCGTGACCAGAGACGACGAGCATGCGGTATCCACCGACAGCGCGGGTCCTTCCAGGCCGAGCACGTAGGCGACCCGGCCGGAGGCGACGCTCGACAGCTGGCCGGTCAGCCGGAAGCCTTCGACGGGTTCGGCCGCGAACATCCCGTAGCCCTGTGTCATGATTCCGGCAAACACACCGGTGGCGCTGCCCCGAAGGCTGGTCGGGTCAATTCCGGCCCGCTCCAACGCTTCCCAGGACAGTTCGAGGAACATGCGTTGCTGGGGGTCCATGGCCAGCGCCTCGCTCGGGGCGACGCCGAAGAAGCCGGGGTCGAAGTCGGCGACGCCGTCGACGAAGCCGCCCGTGCGGGTGTAGCAGGCGCCGGGCACGTCGGGGTCGGGGTTGAACAGCCCGGCGAGGTCCCAGCCACGGTCGGACGGGAACTCGGTGAGCACGTCGCGGCCCTGAACCACCATGTCCCACAGGTCTTCCGGTGAGTTGACCGCGCCCGGGAAGCGGCATGCCATCCCGACGATCGCGATCGGGTCGTCGCCCGTCGCGCGGACTGCGGGGACCTGCTTGATTTCCTGCGGGACACCGGCGAGCTCGGTGCGCATGTAGCTGGCGAGCCTGCTCGGTGTCGGGTAGTCGAAGATGAGGGTGGGCGAAAGTGCCAGCCCGGTAGCGGCTTTGAGCCGGTTGCGCATTTCGACCGCGGTCAGCGAGTCGAACCCGAGGTCTGAGAACGCCTTGTCGGGGTCGATAGCTTCCGGGGTGGTGTTGCCCAACACGGTTGCGATGTGCGAGCGCACCAAGTTCAGCAGCATGGCGTGTTGCTCGTCGTCGGAGAGGCCGTGCAGTCGTTGCGCCAGAGCGGATTTCGACTTGGTGGCGGCCAGCGACTCGTCGACGCGGCGGCGGGTGGGCGCGGTGATCAGCTCGCTGAACATCGGCGGCACCGCCGTGGCGTGGCTGCGCAGCGCGGAGGTGTCGATGTGTGCCGGCACCAGGAACGGCTCGTCGACAATCATTGCGGTGTCGAACAGTTGCAGCGCCTCGGCCAAGGACAGCGCCTTGACGCCGCTGCGGCTCAGCCGGGCCCGGTCGGCGGCGTCGAGTCCGCCGGTCATCTCGCTGGCCTGCTCCCACAGCCCCCAGCCCAGCGAGGTCGCCGGCAGCCGGTGGGCACGTCGGTGCGCGGCCAGGGCGTCGAGGAAAGAGTTGGCCGCGGCATAGTTGGCCTGTCCGGACGAGCCCACCAGGCCGGCCATCGACGAGAACATCACGAACGCCGAGACGTGCAGATCGCGCGTCAGCTCATGCAGATTCCACGCCGCGTCGACTTTGGCCCGCAGCACCGTATCGATGCGTTCCGGGGTCAGCGAGCTGACCACCGCGTCGTCGAGCACACCCGCGGCGTGGATCACGGCCGACAGCGGATGCTGCACCGGAATGTCGGAGACGACCTTGGCCAAGGCTTCGCGGTCGGCGGCATCGCAGGCCACCACCTGGACCTGCGCGCCGGCTTCGCGGAGCTCGCCGGCCAATTCGGCCGCGCCGGGGGCGTCGGCGCCGCGGCGGCTGAGCAGCAGCAGGTGGCGCACGCCGTGCTCGGCCACCACGTGCCGCGCCAGCGCCGAGCCGGCCATGCCGGTACCGCCGGTGATCAACACCGTGCCCGCTGCCCAGGCGTCCGGCATCGTCATCACGACCTTGCCGGTGTGGCGGGCCTGGCTCAAATACCGCAACGCCGCCGGTGCGCGCCGGATGTCGAACGTGGTTACCGGCAAAGGGCGTAATAAGCCGTCGTCGAACAGCTTTGCCAGCTCGAGCAGGTATTGGTGCATCCGCGGCCGTCCGGGTTCGAAGAGGTCGAAGGCGCGGTAGCGCACGCCCGGGTAGTTTTCGGCGACCACGCCGGGATCGCGGATGTCGGTCTTGCCCATCTCCAGGAACACGCCTCCCGGGGCCACCAGGCGCAGCGAGGCGTCCACGAAATCTCCGGCCAGCGAGTCGAGCACCACGTCCATCCCCCGGCCGCCGGTGGCGCTCCGGAATTTCTCCTCGAAGTCCAGGGTCCGCGAGTCGGCGATGTGGTCGTCGTCAAAGCCCATGGCCCGCAACGTGTCCCACTTGCCGCGGCTGGCGGTGGCGTATATCTCCAGCCCCAGATGGCGGGCCAGTTGCACGGCCGCCATGCCGACGCCACCGGTGGCGGCGTGAATCAACACCCGCTGCCCCGGTTGCACGTCGGCCAGGTGCAGGAACGCGTAGTAGGCGGTGGTGAAGACGGCCGACACGCCGGCCGCTTCGGCGAACGACCAGTCGGCCGGCATCGGAAGCAACAACCGAGTGTCGCCGGCGACCAGCGTGCCGCTGGTGTCCGGGAAGAAGCCCATCACCGCATCGCCGACCGCGAATTCGGTGACACCGGGCCCGACTTCGACCACCACACCGGCGGCCTCGCCGCCCAGCAGCGCGTCGTGGGTGAACATGCCCAGCGTGATCATCACGTCCCGGAAGTTGGCGGCGATCGCGCGAACAGCCACCCGGACCTGACCGGGTCCCAGCGGCGCGTCGGCGTTGGGCACCGGTTCGAGTTGCAGGTTTTCGAATGTGCCTGCGGCCGAAAGACCCAACCGCCAGGGCTTCTCGCCGTCCGGCGGGACCAACAGACCGTCGACGGCGCGGCTGCCACGCACCCGCGGCGTGTACGGCACTCCGTCGCGGAGCAGCACCTGCGGCTCACCGACAGCCAAAATCGTTGCGGCATCGACGGGGCCGTCTACGTCGGCGAGCACCAGCCGGCCGGGGTGCTCGGTCTGCGCCGAGCGCACCAGTCCCCACACCGCGGCTCCGGCGAGGTCGGTGACATCTTCTCCGGGCAGCGCCATGGCGCCGCGAGTGACGACGACCAGAACGCCCGAGTCGCGTTCGGCCAGCCAGGTCTGCACCGCGGTCAGCGCCGCGTGCGTGCGTTCGTATGCGGCGGTGACGGGATCCTCTGTCGCCGGTAGCGATTCGAAGATCTCGTACGACGGCGTGGCCCCGGTCCCGGGGGAAGCCGGTGACCACGCCAGCTCGAACAGTCGATCGGCGCCCGAGCCGGATACCGCCGCCATCAGCTGCTGCTGCGACACCGGGCGGGCCACCATCGCCGACACCGACAACACCGGCAGCCCCACGCCGTCGGCCAGCTCGACCGACACCGCCGACGGGCCCGCCGGCGCGAGTCGCACCCGGACCGCCGAGGCGCCCGCAGCATGCAGCGATACGCCCTGCCAGGAGAACGGCAATGCCAGTTCGGCCGCGTCGTGTCCGACGACCAATGCGTGCAGTGCGGCGTCCAACAGCGCCGGGTGCACGCCGAACCCGCTGACTCCCCCGGCAGCCTCGGGCAAGGTCACTTCGGCGAACACCTCGTCGCCGCGGCGCCACATCGCGGTCAACCCGCGAAACGCGGGGCCGTATCCGTAGCCGTGGGCCGCCAGCCGCTCGTAGCCCTCGGCAACGTCGACGGCGGTGGCGCCGGCCGGCGGCCACGCCGACAAATCCGCCGCCGCCTCAACCGATTCCGAGCTCAACGCGCCCTCAGCGTGGCAGGTCCACGCCGAATCCGTGTTCTCCCGGGAGAACACCGACACGCTGCGCTTGCCGGTCTCGTCGGCAGCACCGACGACCACCTGCAGCGCCACCGAACCGGAGGCGGGCAGCATCAGCGGTGCCTGCAGCGTCAGCTCGTCGACCACCGAACAGCCGACCTCGTCGCCGGCGCGGATGGCCAACTCGACGAATCCCGTGCCGGGAAACACCGTCATCCCTGAGACGGCGTGGTCGTTCAGCCAGCCCTGAGACGACGGCGACAGGCGCCCGGTCAGCACCACGCCGCCCGAGTCCGGCCGCTCCACGACCGCTCCCAGCAGCGGATGCTCGCTGGACGCCAGGCCCAGACCGGCCGCGTCGAGCGCCGCGCCGTCGCCGGAGAGCCAAAACCGCCGCCGCTCAAAGGCATACGTCGGCAATTCGACGAACGTGCCGCCGGGCAGCGCTGCGCGCCAATCGACACCGACGCCCGACACGAAGGCCTGCGCGGCGGAGGTCAGGAACCGGTCGAACCCGCCTTCGTCGCGGCCGAGGGTGGGAATGACGATCGGGTTTGCGCCGTGGTCGGTGACGGTGTCTTCGATGCCGGCGATCAACGCCGGATGCGGGCTGGATTCGACGAAGGTTCGGTAGCCCTGCTGGCAGGCGCTGCGCACCGCCTGGTCGAATTCGACGGTCTGCCGGATGTTGCGGTACCAGTAGTCGGCGTCCAATCCTGCGGTGTCGAAAAGGCCGCCGGTGACCGTGGAAAAGAATGCGGTACGCGACGATTGCGGCTCGATGCCGGCCAGCGCGTCGGCCAACTTGTCGCGGATCGCCTCGACGTCGGCGGAATGCGACGCGTAGTCCACGTCGATGCGGCGCGCGCGCAATTCGCGTTCCGTGCAGTGCCGGATCAGCTCGTCGAGTGCCGGCACTTCACCGGATACCACCACCGCGGAGCAGCCGTTGATCGCGGCGATGCTGACCCGATCACCGAAGGGCGCCAACAACTCTCGCGCTTGCTCGCTGTCGCAGGCCAGCGACACCATGCCGCCGCGGCCGGCCAGCTCGGTCAACAGTTTGCTGCGCAGTGTGACGACGCGTGCGGCGTCACGCAACGACAACGCACCCGCGACGTAGGCGGCGGCGATCTCGCCCTGCGAATGGCCGATCACGGCGTCCGGGCGCACACCGATGGACCGCCACAATTCGGCCAGCGACACCATCACCGCGAACAGCGCGGGCTGCACCACGTCGACCCGGTCCAGGCCCGGGGCGCCCGGCGCGGCGCGCAGCACGTCGATCAGCGACCAGTCGACGAACTCCGCGAAGGCGTCCGCACAGGCCTGCATGTGCTCGGCGAAAACCGGTGCGGTGTTCAGCAATTCGACGCCCATGCCGAGCCATTGGGAACCTTGGCCGGGGAACACGAACACGGTTTTGCCGGCCGGCGTGGCGCCGCCGTGCACCACGCGCGCGCCGGGCAGGCCGTCGGCCAGTTCGCCCAGCCCGGTTAGCAACTGCTCCCGGTCAGAACCGACGACGACCGCGCGATGCTCGAATGTCGACCGCCCCGCCAACGACCAGCCCACGTCGACCGGATCCAGCTCGGTGTGGGTGGCCACAAACTCCGACAGCCGGGCCGCTTGCTTCTCCAGTGCCGCAGCGCTTTTCGCCGACACGACCCACGGCACCACCGCGGGCTTCATCGGATTCTCGGCAGCCGTCTCCGCGGGCGGGGCGGACTCGATGATCACATGCGCGTTGGTGCCGCTGATCCCGAACGACGACACTCCGGCGCGGCGCGCTTTGTCGTGGGCCGGCCACGGGTGGGGTTCGGTCAGCAGCGACACCCGGCCCGCCGACCAATCCACATGCGGGCTAGGCGAATCCACATGCAATGTCGACGGCAGCATTTCGTGGCGCATCGCTTGCACCATCTTGATCACGCCGGCGACGCCCGCGGCTGCCTGGGTGTGGCCCATGTTCGACTTGATCGAACCCAGCCACAGCGGCTCGGACCGGTCCTGCCCATAGGTCGCCAAA
Source organism: Mycobacterium kyorinense (assembly GCF_002101735.1). Taxonomy (GTDB): domain Bacteria; phylum Actinomycetota; class Actinomycetes; order Mycobacteriales; family Mycobacteriaceae; genus Mycobacterium; species Mycobacterium kyorinense. The sequence goes on from NZ_LQPE01000038.1 coordinate 49,175, forward strand.
AGTGCTTGGGCCTCAATGGGATCGCCCAGCGTGGTGCCGGTGCCGTGGCCCTCCACCGCGTCGACCTCGGCCGGGGTGAGCCCGGCGTTGGCCAGTGCGGCGCGCACCACCCGCTGCTGCGACGGGCCGTTGGGCGCGGTCAGCCCGTTGGAGGCGCCGTCCTGGTTGACCGCCGAGCCGCGCACCACCGCCAACACCGGATGGCCCAATCGCCGGGCGTCCGAAAGCCGCTCGACGACCAGCATGCCGCCGCCCTCGGACCAGCCGACGCCGTCGGCCGCACCCGCGTACGGCTTGCACCGGCCGTCGGGCGCGAGTCCCCGATGTCGGCTGAACTCGACGAACACCGTCGGCGTCGCGTTGACCGTCGCTCCCCCGGCCAGGGCCAAATCGCACTCGCCCGAACGCAACGACTGCACCGCCATGTGCAGCGCCACCAGCGACGACGAACACGCGGTGTCCACCGACACCGCCGGGCCCTCCAACCCCAGCACGTACGCCACGCGGCCGGTGGCGACGCTGGACGTCATCCCGGTCAGCCGGTAGCCCTCGATCTCCTCGGCGAGCATGCCGTAGCCCTGGACGATGATCCCGGCGAACACGCCGGTGGCGCTGCCGCGCAGCCCGGTCGGGTCAATTCCGGCCCGCTCCAACGCCTCCCACGACAACTCGAGCAGCATCCGGTGCTGCGGGTCGGTGGCCAGCGCCTCGCTCGGCGACACCCCGAAGAACCCAGCGTCGAAACCCGCGACGTCGTCGACGAATCCGCCGTGCCGGGTGTAGGACTTGTGCGGCGCATCGGGGTCCGGATCGAACAGCCCGGCCAGGTCCCAGCCGCGATCGGTGGGAAACTCCGACATCACGTCTCGGCCCTGGGCGACCATGTCCCACAGGTCGTCAGGGCTTTGCACGCCGCCGGGGAACCGACAAGACATCCCGACGATCGCAATCGGTTCACCGGACCGTTCCAGCAGAGCGCGGTTCTTGCGCTTCAGCCGCTCCACCTGGACCAGCGCTTTACGCAGCGCTTCGGTCGCATGCTGGAGTTGGTCAGCCATATTTGTTACCCCTCGCCTAACGTCGGTCGCCGAACCCGGAATGCGGCCGAGTCACGAAAGTCGGTGAGCCGGGAGCGCGGCCAATACCGGCGTTGCCCAGCGATCCATGGCGCGACTGTACAGGTCACAGCTTGGAGACGGTCAGTCGCGGTCAGCGCCAGCCGTCGGCCGCTTTGGCCGCCCGCACCAACGCGTCGCACAGCTCGCGCAGTTCGGTCGCGCCGGCTCCCTCCTCGAGCGCGGTCGCGACGTCCTCGGCGGCACATCGCACCTGATAGACCCGGTCGGACAGGTCAGCGGCCTCATCGGCGGACAACACGACGGCGTCCGGCGGCAACGTGGGGCCGTTGGCCCCGTTCACCGAGGCCCGCTGCTCGTAGGCGCGCTGTCGGCAGGACTGGCGGCAGTATTGCCGGCGGCGGCCCATCCCGGTGTCGGTCACGTCGCGGCCACACCAACGGCATGGCTGCGGTCGGGTACGGCGGCTCACGGCCCCGACTTTAACCGTGGCGATCGCAAGCGCGGCGGAGCCGCGCGCCGCGAAAGCGGCCCCCGCGCCGCTGTCCCGGTATCATGGGGGGGTTGCGTCGTACCGCCCGGCGCCGAAGAGGCCACAGGGAACTGCGCGGACCGCCACAGCGTTGTCCAGCCCGAAGAGAATTGCACTGGAGGAGTTTCACGATGGCTGATCGTGTGCTGAGAGGCAGCCGCCTCGGAGCGGTGAGCTACGAGACCGACCGCAACCACGATCTGGCGCCGCGTCAGATTGCGCGGTATCGCACGGAAAACGGCGAGGAGTTCGACGTTCCGTTCGCCGACGACGCCGAGATCCCCGGCACCTGGCTGTGCCGCAACGGGATGGAAGGCACCCTGATCGAGGGTGACCTGCCCGAGCCGAAGAAGGTCAAGCCGCCGCGTACGCACTGGGACATGCTGCTGGAGCGCCGCTCGATCGAGGAGCTCGAGGAGCTGCTCAAGGAGCGCCTCGAGTTGATCAGGTCGCGCCGCCGCGGCAGTTGACGCGCCGGTGTTCCGCAGCGAGCGTGCGTAAACCCGGCAATTAGTCCGGCGTGTCGACCGGCGACACGCACGCTCGCGGCTGGCGGGACAGGCGGCCGTTGATGCCCCACTGGGCGACCTTGACCAGCGCTTCGCGGATGTTCGACCCGCTCATCTTGGACACGCCGAGTTCTCGCTCGGTGAAGGTGATCGGGACTTCGACGACGGTGAAGCCGTTGCTGACCGTGCGATAGGTCAGGTCGATCTGGAAGCAGTAGCCCTTGGAGTCCACGGCGTCCAGGTCGAGCTTCTCCAGCACCGCGCGCCGGTAGGCGCGGTAGCCGGCGGTGATGTCATGGACCCCGATCCCCAGCAGCAGCCGTGAATAGGTGTTGGCCACCTTGGACAGCACGATGCGCCGCCACGGCCAGTTGCGGACCGTGCCGCCGTCGACGTAACGCGAACCGATCGCCAGGTCGGCGCCCGCATCCACCGCGTCCAGCAGGCGGTGCAGCTGCTCGGGCGCGTGGCTGCCGTCGGCGTCCATCTCGACCAGCGTCGAGTACTGCCTGCCCAGGCCCCAGGCGAAGCCTTCGAGGTAGGCCGCCCCCAGCCCGTTTTTGACCGTGCGGTGCATGACGTGGATCCGCTCGGGGTCGGCGGCCGCCAGCTCGTCGGCAAGCTGTCCGGTGCCGTCGGGGCTGCTGTCGTCGACCACGAGCACGTGCACGTCGGGACGGGCCTCGTGCAGTCGACGCAGAATCAGCGGAAGATTCTCCCGCTCGTTGTAGGTAGGGATGATCACCAGCGTGCGCTGAGTGGGACGGTCGCCCGTCATATGGCTCCTTTGTCTGGCCCTCACCGGGCGGAATGTCGGCCGCCCTCGTCGAGCGGTTCGTCGTCCTCGTCGATCAGGTCCTCGTCGGGCGGCTCCTCGTCCGTTTCCTCCGACGCGAGGTCCTCGGATCCGTCCGCGGGCGCGGCCCGTCGCATCGGCCGAAGCCAGCGGCGATCAGGACGCGGGAACCACCCATTGTGCAGTATTCCGGCCAGAATGGCGCCGACGCCCGCCAGGACCAGGATCCACTGCACGACCGGCCCCCAGCGGGTGGCCGGCGTCAGCGTCGTCTTGAGCCGCACCTGGGTGTCCAGGTAAGCCGGCTCGAAGAAGTCGGTGCGGTCCAGCTCCCGGCCGTCCGGCGCGATCACCGCGCTGACGCCGACGGTGCCGGCGACGACGACATAGCGGTCGTGCTCGACGGCGCGCACCTTGTCGAACGCCAGCTGCTGCTCGCTCATGGTCTGGTCGAAGGTGGCGTTGTTGCTGGGCATGGCCAGCACCTGGGCGCCGTTGCGCACCGATTCGCGCGGGGCGCGGTCGAAGATTACCTCCCAGCAGGTGGCCACCCCGACCGGGATGCCCGCGGCGTGCACCACGCCGCTGCTCTGGCCCGGCACCATGTGCCCGGCCCAGGCGGCGAATCCGGACAGGTGCTTGAAGAGCCACGGCCAGGGCAGATACTCCCCGAACGGTTGGACGATCTGCTTGTTGTGGCGCTCGGCCGGCCCGCTGCCCGGATTCCAGACGATCACCGTGTTGGTGTATGCCGGCTGATCCGGCGGCCGGTTGGGGACGTCGAGCACCGTTCCGACCAGGATCGGCGCGCCGATCGCCGCCGCGGCCGCCGTGATCAGCTGACCCGCGTCGGGGTTGGCCAGCGGATCGATATCCGACGCGTCCTCGGGCCAGACGACGAACTGGGGTTGCGGGACGCGCCCGGCGTGCACGTCGTCGGCCAGCCGCCGCGTCTCCCGGACGTGGTTGTCGAGCACCGCCCGGCGCTGGGAGTTGAAGTCCAGCCCGAGTCGCGGCACGTTGCCCTGGACCGCGGCGACGGTGACGACGGGCTCGTTGCCCGCGCCCGTCCCGGAATGCCGGACCGGCGGCCACACGGCGACCGCGGCGAACAGCACCACGCAAATGCAGGCGGTCGGCAGCATGACCGCCGGGACACGCTCCGCCCGTTGCGGGCTCTGCCACCAGGACACGACCTCGACCGTGATCGCGGTTGCGGCGCACCCGATCAGCACGATTCCCAGCGACAACAGCGGGGGGCCGCCGAGCCGGACCAGCGGCAGGAACGGGCCATCGGTTTGACCGAATGCCACCACGCCCCAGGGGAATCCGCCGAAGGGGCCGGTCGACTTCAACCACTCCTGAGCCACCCACACCAGCGCGAACCACACCGGCCAGCCCGGCAACCGGCGCACCGCGACGGCCGACAGCCCGAAGAGGGCGGGGAACGCCGCGGATACCGTCGCCAGCGCTATCCAGGGCATCGCGCCGACCAGCGCACCGATCCACGGCAGCAGCGGCAGGTAGAACGTCAGCCCGAACAAGAAGCCGTAGCCCAGTCCGCCCGCCGGCGTCGTCGCGGCCCGGGTCAACACCCAGGCCAGCAGCGCGAACGCGACGACGGCGGCCCACCACCAGTTGGTCGACGGGAAGCTGGCGTAGAGCAGCAGCGCCGCGGCGATGGTGGCGCCCAGCCGCAGCAGCCGCGGCTTCAGCGCGTCGCCGATCCTCGGCAGCCGCGCCAGGATTGCAGTACCGAGCGCGGCAAGGCGGGCCCGGATCGCCTCGCCCGGCTCTGGTCGGGTCCGGTCGGACGGTTCCGGACTGCCGTCGAACTCGTCGAGGTCGTCGAAGTCGTCGAGGTCGTCATCCTCGTCCGGTACGGGGATCTCGCCGGTGGCGTCGTCGTCGACCAGCGGAAGGATCTCGGTGGCGTCGTCGAAGCGCCGCCGTTCCTCAGCCATGGATAACCGCACCCCGGTGCACAGTTTGCCGGCAGCGCGGCAGCGCCTCGCCCGGCGCCAGGCGCGGCAAAGCGGGCACCCGCGAGCGTGGGTCGGTCGACCAGCGCTGCACCGCGTTGTCGGGGGCGGCGACGTCGAGTTCGCCGACGTCCCACACTGCGTACGACGCGGGCGCGCCAGGCGCCAGGGAGCCGGTCAACCCGTCGCGAACTCCGGCGGCGCGCCACCCTCCGCGGGTGGCGGCGGCAAACGCCGCCCGCACGGACACCGCGCTGTCCGGAGTGTGGTGATGAGCCGCGGCCCGCACGCTCGCCCACGGATCGAGGCCCGTCACCGGAGCGTCGGATCCGAACGCGAGAGGCACGCCTTGGGATGCTAACAGCGCAAACGGGTTCAGTCGGCTACCTCGATCGCTGCCCAGTCGGCGGGCGTACATGCCGTCGCTGCCGCCCCACAACGCATCGAAGTTGGGCTGCATGCTGGCGATGACGCCCCAGGCGCCCAGCTTGGCCGCCTGCTCGGCGGTCACCATCTCCAGATGCTCCAACCGGTGCCCGCAGCGGGCGACCGCGACGGTCCCGAGCTCGTCGACCACCCGCTCGAAAGCCGCGACCGCGGCCGACACCGCAGCATCACCGATGACGTGGAAACCCGCCGTCACACCCGCCTCGGTGCAGGCCCGTAGATGCGCGGTGATCGCCTCCGGCTCGAGGTAGCAGTTGCCGGCAGTCTCCGGGGCGTCGGCGTACGGCTCGTGCAGCCAGGCGGTGCGAGAGCCCACCGCGCCGTCGACGAACAGGTCACCGGCCAGCCCGAGCGCGCCGGTCTCGGCGACGAGTTCGCGGGCGCGCGCCGCGCTGTGCACCGCTTCGCCCCAGTAGCCGATCACATCGACGCCGTGCTCGACAGCGCGCAGCGCCTCCCAGTCGTCGGGGCCGCCGATTTCCGGACCGGCGCACTCGTGCACGGCGACGATGCCCGCTGCCGCGGCGGCGTCCAGCGCGGCGATGCGGGCTTGGGCCAATTGAGCGGGGCTGAGCAGGTCGCGAGCCGCGGCGCGGACCAGGTGATGCGCGTCGCCGGCCAGCGGCAGCTGGTCGGCAACGCCGTCGGCCGCCGCCAACTCCGGAGCGCGCCGCCGCAGGGCGGTCGAGGCGAGCGCTGAGTGGACGTCGATTCGGCTCAGGTAGACGGGCCGGTCGCCGAGCAGCGCATCGAGGTCGGCCGTGGACGGCGGGCTGTTTTCCGGCCAGGCGGACTCGTCCCAGCCGTGGCCCCACACCAGCCGATCGGGGTGCGCGGCGGCGTGGTCGGCGATCAGCTGCAGACAATGCTGCCGCGACGTGGCCGCACGCAGATCCAGGCCAGTGAGCGTCAGGCCGGTGGCGGTGAGGTGGATGTGGCTGTCGACGAACGCGGGCGCGACAAAACTGCCGGCGAGGTCGACGATGTCGGCGTCGGGGAACTGGCCGCGGCCGACGTCGTCGCTGCCCAGCCAGGCGACCACGCCGTCGCGGACCGCCATCGCGGTGGCGTCGGGGTGGGTCGGGCTGTGCACCCGGCCGTGCAGCAACAGGGTTGTCACAGCCGCAAAACTAAGGCAGTCGGGGCGGCTCGACGTCGATAACGTCGATGACCTCGCCGTCGATGACGTCGGGCCGGGCGGGAGTGACCAGCGGGCGGCCGATGCGGCGGGCAACCATCGCGACCACCAGCGGGCGGGCGACTGTTCGCATGGGCGGGAAGAGCAGCAGCAGCCCGACGACGCTGGTGACCAGCCCCGGGACGACCAGCAGCGCGGCGCCGAGCGCGGTCAGCGCGCCGTCGGTCACCGGGCTGCGGCCCGCCACCATGTCTGCGAGTTGGCGCTTGACCCGCGATCCGGCCAGCGCGGCGCCGACGACGACGGTGCCCAGCAGCACCAGCAGCGTCCACCCGAGCCCGATCATGTGGGCCAGCGCCACCACCACTGCGAGCTCGATAAGGACGTAACCGAAAAACAGTCGCGACACCATGTGATGCCAACGCGCGCGCCTGTCGCGGGAGTTCCGTCGCCGCGCGCGGCGCGGTTAGATGTCTGTCGTGACGACAATCCAGATGGACACTCCGGCCGGGCCGATCGATGCGCTGCTCGATGTTCCCGACGGGCAGGGCCCCTTTCCGGGCGTGGTGGTGATTCACGACGCCATCGGCTACGGACCGGACAAGGAAGCGGTCAACGACCACATCGCCGCCGCGGGATACATCGCGATCACCCCGAACCTGTTCGCGCGCGGTGGCCGGGCACGCTGCGTCCCGAAGGTCATGCGCGAGCTGCTGACCCAGCGCGCCGGCCCTGCTCAGGACGACATCCTGGCTGCCCGCGACCACGTGCTGTCGTTGCCGCAGTGCTCCGGCAAGGTCGGCATCGCCGGTTTCTGCATGGGCGGCCAGTTCGCATTGGTGATGTCGCCCAAGGGTTTTGGCGCCTCGGCGCCGTTCTACGGCACCCCGCTGCCCCGCCATCTCGACCAGGCGCTGGACGGGGCATGCCCGGTAGTGGCCAGCTTTGGCAGCCGCGACCCCCTGGGTATGGGGGCTCCCTCGAAGCTGCAGCGGGTTCTGGAGCGCAAGGCGATCCCCAACGACGTGAAGGTCTATCCGCGCGCCGGGCACAGCTTCGCCAACAAGCTGCCGGCCCAACCGCTGCTTCGCATCACCGGTTTCGGCTACAACCAGGCCGCCACGCAGGACGCGTGGGCGCGGGTCTTCGCGTTCTTCAGGGAGCACCTGCGAACAGAAGCGGCCAAGTAGAGCCCTAGATTCTATTTCACCAAGAAATACCCACCAAACACCCTGGGCGACAAGGGATACCGGCACATCGTGCTAAGGTGTTGGGTAAGCCCGGCTAGGGTCGGGTCAACAGCGGCCCTGTCTTGGGCGCCCAACTCAGCGCAGCCATCTCCGCAGAAATCCTCACGCCCAGCGCGATGGACGCAATTTTGTCACGCGGCATGCGCGAGGCTGCCAAGACTACACGCGGGGCTGATGCGTGAGGTCGCGAATTTTCTGGGCATAGTCGGCTTCGATCCGGTTGATCGCGGCGTCCATGCGCTGCAGGCGTTGTTGATAGAGCGCGGCCTGCTCGGCGCGGGCGATCTTGTCGGCAGCCAACACGACGTGGACCCCGGGGTCGTCGATGCTGTCTAGAACTGACCAGTCCCGGGGATCGGTCACGGTGGTGAACGTGTCGGTGTCTACCGCGTAACCCGCGGATTCGATGCGGCCGATCAAGCGGATAAAGGGCTGGCGGCGCTCGTAGATGACATCTTCGGCTTCGTTCATCAGGTCCGCCATCCGGGTCAGCGTCACCGAGATCACCCGCAGCGTCTCAATTTCATCACCCATCTGATTCTCGATGTAGCTGAGGGTGATGGGGGCATCCGCGGGCACCTGAGCAGCCACCGCGCGAGCCTGCCCGAGCAGATCATCCAACACCTGGCACGCCGCCACACCAATTTGGCGATGCCCCAGGTCTTGTTTTAGCGCGCGCCGCCGCTGTTCTAACACCCGACACATTGCATGAAGAGTCTTCACACCACGCCGCCTCGTCGATGACGCTTCGTCGCCATCGAAGCAGTACACCAGCTACCAGTGGTTAGGGGACATCCAGGTGTCGGTCGATGACCCCGAGGCGTATCTACGCCGTTGCAAATCGCGGCGCGATGAGCACCGCACCCAGGCCGAAGTCGACGGCGGATTAGGTTTTGCCGCATCACGTGGTCTTAGGGCGGCGGTAAACTGCTGCCCAAACCCGTAGGCCTGGGCGAGAGAGCGGGCGGTGGTGATGGACGAGAATTTGGGGGTTGACTCGGCGGATGTGCAGTTGGCGGGTGAGCACGTTGACACCCACGCCGCGGATTTGTTGGCCGGGCATGGGGCGGCTCATGAGCGCATCGCTGCTGCCCACGGTGGAGTTATCGGCGAGAGCGCGGCGGCGTTAGCGGAATTGGCGGCGTACTGGACGGACGAAACCGCCAGCCACCACGGCGAGCTTTGTAACCACGCCGACGATTTGCGCACCGCGGCCGACAAATACGACGCCACCGACACCGATGCGCGCACCACCATTGACGCGACCGTTTCGGATTTGGCCGAGCGGATGAGTGCCGGGTGGGGTTGAGCATCGCCGACCTGCAGGAGTGGGATCCCGAGCAGGTCAACGAGATCGCCGAGGCCGCCGCAGCGCGGGCACGGCACAGCCGAGAAGCCGCGCAAAACATTGCGAATCTTCCGGTGTTCACCACTTGGCATGGTGAGGCAGCCACGGCCGCCCAAGAGGCGCTGGCCAAGACCAGCGGCAAAATGGAGCTCTCGGCGCAAGCCGCGTTTCAGGTGTGGGCCGGTGCCGGGCACGCCGCTCAGGAAGTCGCGGCGGTTAAAAAGCAGCTCAGCGAGATTTTCGGCGAGGCGAACGCCACCCCCGCGGTGCACATCGACACCAAGACCAACACGGTGAGCCCACCGGATACCACCGGCATGGCCGACGAGGACGTCGCGAAGATCAAGGCCAAAGTCGAAGATCTGCAACACAAAATCACCGCGCTGCTGACCACCGCCGAGAACACCAACACCGACCTGGCGGCGGTACTTCGGGCGGGCACCGGAACCCAATCGCCGGATGCCCCTGCACATCCGCCTGGCGGTACTCCACCGGCGCAACCCCGCCCGACACCCGCCGACCCGACAGGCAAGCCGCCGACACTGGAAGACCTCGTGCTGGGCCGGGGCCAGCCGTCGGGTCAACAGCCTCCTGCTGGGAGCCTGCCCGACCTGCTGAGCCGGCTTCAACAACAAGCCGGCGTCCCTGGGGCACCGCCGCCTCAGCTCAACTCACCAGACGTGGAGAGCTTCAAGGCGATGGCCCGCCAAAGCATGGCCGCCGACGGTGTGCCGCCCGATCAGATCGAGGCTCGCCTGGCGGCGATGACGGCGAACGTCCAGCAATGGATGAGCAACGGCGGACCCCACGCCGTGCCGCCCACGCCCCAGCGGCCACCGCCCCCGGGATTCGGGGAGGGGTTTGGTGACCGCTGGCGGGCCACCGAACAAGAGATCAAGAACCTTATCGGGCAAGGAGGACCAGGCGCACCCGGCGTCCTGGACTCCTGGAAACAGATGCTCCAAGGCACCGCTGAGACGGCCCAGAACCCGGTGGGCGCGGCGGCCGGCGAAATCGCCAACGCGGTGGGCTCACCGGACCCGGCCTACTACCTGGGCGGCAAAGCCTCCGACGCCGCTGTGGCCCTGCCCGGGATGCTCTTCGGTGGCGAAGGAGCCGCTGTTGCAGGCGAAATGGGCGAGATAGGCGCCGGGGTCCTCGACACCGGACCGGCGGTTTCGCCGCACGCACCGCTCGGCTTCGATCATCCTCCCATTTACAATCCGTGGGCAGACCAGGCGGCCATGGATCTCAATCACGCGTTCGCGCACGGTGGACCTACCCCCCAGCTCAGCCAACAACTCGCCGACATGTCGACCCACTACATTGGCGACAACCCAGACCGAGTAGTCCTGGGCAAGTGGGCCGGCCCAGAAGACGGCTACATCGGCGAAGCCCGAGCCAACGGCGGAATCTACTTCGACACCGGCAACCCATCCTGGGACGCCCTCACCAACGGACTCACCGACGCACAAGAGCGAGGACTGGCCTGGCAAGTCAACGAACAGTTCCTCAGCACCCAAATGGAGGACGGTGTGTCCCGCATCGAATACGTTGTACCCAAAGGATTCTCTTCGCTTGAAGATGTGGTCCGTTCAGATCCGAAGTCCTTTTCTGCGATGGAGATTCGGTACCTAACCGAACACGCGGCCGAATACGGATACGAGCGAGTCGGGAATTCCTGGGTCCGAATAGAAGGCGGCCAGCCGTGACGGACGGTTTTCCGGCAGAAGTCGAAGCGGTTGTCGGCCCGTTATTGGCTGACCTCGGGTTTACGCTAGATGAAGTCGACAACAATGTTGATGAAGGAGGGCGGCGGGGTTCTGTCGTTTACTACCGGTCCGACGACTGTAAAATACAAGTCTACAGATCCTCGCGGGAGGGTAGTGTGAATTGCATGATCGCACCGCTGGATGCGTCAAACGTATTTGGTCTTTCCGACCAATCTTACAAATGGCAGTATTTCACAAAGTTTTCCCCAGCGGTCAATGTGTCGCTCGAAGAGTTGGTTCAGCAAGTCAGTTTTGAACCTCAAACCGATAAAGAGCAACTGGAGTGGGTGAGAGATCGCATCGTCGAATATTTTGACGTAGCCCATGCCGGTATTCTCGAAATGGAATGACAGCGATTGCCATCCAGCCCAGGAAATGCTCAGGCCGCTTTCTTGTCCGAAAATAGCTCAGCACGGCGCCGCACGAGTTCGTGCCAGGTGTATCCTGAGTTCCGACAACCCCTTGGACGATAAATCCAGGGAACTTCAAATCGAAATCGATCGGCTTTCGGAGAAGCTGGGCGACCGCACTATGCCAGTCGGAATGCGGACTAAGGACGGCCTCAATATTTTCATCGCCGACGACGGTTCATATCATTTCGCTTTCTATGAGCGCGGAAAGCTCGGTTTCGACCGGTCAGGCAGCCTCGATGACCTTCTCTACTGGTACTGCGAAGGCATAGTCACGGGCCAAGCGGCCAAATGGGTGGGGGATCGGGCACAACGCTTCAAATACGAGTACGAAGTATTGAGTCGCTTCAGTGTTGACTGGGCGAAAAGGCGGGTGCGTGAACTCGCCGCTCTCTTCCGCAATGGGCAGCCAGAGGACATTGCCTTACTTCCCGACATTGGCGAGTCGCTATGACACCCTCGCTGCATTTACGAACGCCGCAAGCCTGGCCGTCCTCACCAATGGACGCAATGATGCACAAGGGCGACGCTTGGTCGGACACATCCACGACGCGGGTGCATTACCCGTCGTGCTCAATTAGGTTGCACGGCTACATATTTCAAGGACGTCAGTTACTCCTTCAACGCTGGCCCGCGTGAATCGTCCGCTCAATCGTCCTCCCGAAGCCTTCAATAGTTAACTACCAGAAGCCGGCTGCACCTGTGGAGGTTAAAATCACATGGAGCTCAGCTCGATTCCGACGTTCTTCTCCATGCCGCCGCGCATTTTGCTGAAGAAGTTGAACACCGCGCCGACGATTCCGTACTTGTCGCCGATGGCCTGGTAGACCGAGCCGTTGTAGGTCTTCTCGAGGATGGTGGCCGTCGCCTCGATCGGCTCACTCTTGGGACGGCCGCGAAGGTCGCAGATCGCCAGAGTCACCCGCGGGGTGTTGCGGATCCTCTTGACTTTCCACGACTTTTCCTCGCTGATGACCAGCAACCGGTCTCCGTCAGGCGCCGCCCACACCGGAGTCGGCTTGGCGCGTCCGTCCTTGGTGAAGGTGGTCAGCAAGACGTAGCGCGACTTCGCGAGGTCGGCAAAGGTGGGTGCCACGGCACCGAATCTACCGGCGAGCAGCCGCAAAATGACCCTAAACCGGGCGGATTTCGGGACTTTGCGTCTGCTGGTCCGGCTAACCCTCGAGGTGGCCTTCGGTTTCCAGCAGCACCTGCCGAAGCCCGTCGAGGGTGTCGGGTTGTGGGTAGGCCCACATGCCGCGGCTCACCGCTTCCAGCAACCGTTCGGCCATCCCGTGCAGCGCCCACGGATTGGACTCGGCCATGAATTTGCGGTTCTCGGCGTCGAGCACGTAAGCCTCGGTGAGTTGCTCGTACATCCAGTCGGCCATCACGCCGGCAGTGGCGTCGTAGCCGAACAGGTAGTCGACCGTCGCGGCCATCTCGAAGGCACCCTTGTAGCCGTGCCGGCGCATCGCGGTCATCCAGCGGGGATTGACGACGCGGGCGCGGAACACCCGGGTGGTTTCCTCCGACAGCGTGCGGGTGCGGACGGCGTCGGGCCGGGTGTTGTCGCCGATGTAGGCGGCCGGCGCGCGACCGGTCAACGCCCGCACGGTGGCGACCATGCCGCCGTGATATTGGAAGTAGTCGTCGGAGTCGGCGATGTCGTGCTCGCGGGTGTCGGTGTTCTTGGCGGCAACCGCGATGCGCCGGTAGGACCGGTTCATGTCGTCGGTGGCTTCGCGGCCGTCCAGCCCGCGGCCGTAGGCGAATCCGCCCCAGGCCGTGTACACCTGCGCCAGGTCGGCGTCGTCGCGCCAGTTGCGGCTGTCGATCAGCTGCAAGAGGCCCGCCCCGTAGGTCCCCGGCTTGGAGCCGAAAATCCTTGTGGTGGCCCGTCGTTCGTCGCCATGCTGCGCGAGGTCGGCCTGCGCGTGGGCGCGCACGTAGTTGTCGTCGGCCGATTCGTCGAGGCCGGCGACCAACCGCACCGCGTCGTCGAGCATCGTCACCACGTGCGGGAAGGCGTCGCGGAAAAAGCCGGAGATCCGCACCGTCACGTCGATGCGAGGACGGCCCAACTCCGACAGTGGGATCGGCGTCAGCCCGACCACCCGTCGCGACGCGTCGTCCCAGACCGGCCGAACCCCCAGCAGCGCAAGCACTTCGGCGATGTCGTCGCCAGCCGTGCGCATCGCCGATGTCCCCCACACCGACAGCCCGACCGATCGCGGCCAATCGCCGTAGTCGCTGCGGTATCGCGCCAGCAGCGAATCCGCCATCGCCACACCGGTTTCCCATGCCAGGCGCGAGGGGACCGCCTTGGGGTCCACGGAGTAGAAGTTGCGTCCGGTGGGCAGCACGTTGACCAGGCCGCGCAGCGGTGAGCCCGACGGCCCGGCCGCGATGAACCGGCCGTCCAAAGCCCTTAGCACCTGCTCGATTTCGGCCCCGGTGCCGGCCAGCCGCGGCACCACCTCGGTGGCGGCGAAACGCAGCACGGCTGCGACGGCGGGGTCGTCGGTGAGCCGATCGGCGGCGTCGGGCTCCCAGCCGGTGTCCTGCAACGCCTTCACCAAGTGCCGTGCCGCCGCCTCGACCTCGTCGACCGACACCCGCTCGTCGGTGCCGTCCTCGGCCAGCCCCAGCGCCTGACGCAACCCGGGCACCGAGTGCTCGCCGCCGAACAGTTGGCGAGCCCGCAGGATCGCCAGCACCAGATCCAATTCCTGTTCGCCAGTGGGCTTTTGGCCGAGGATGTGCAGGCCGTCGCGGATCTGGACGTCTTTGATCTCGCACAGCCAGCCATCGACGTGCAGCAGCATGTCGTCGAACGAGTCGTCTTCCGGCCGCTCGGTCAGCCCCAGGTCGTGGTCCATCTTGGCGGCGCGGATCAGCGTCCAGATCTGCTGGCGGACAGCGGGCAACTTGCCGGGATCCAGCGCGGCGATCGTGGCGTGCTCGTCGAGCAGTTGCTCCAACCGGGCGATGTCGCCGTAGGTTTCCGCGCGGGCCATCGGCGGGATGAGGTGGTCGACCAGCACGGCGTGCGCGCGGCGTTTGGCCTGGGTGCCCTCGCCCGGGTCGTTGACCAGGAACGGGTAGACCAGCGGCAGATCGCCCAGCGCCGCATCGGATCCGCACGCCGCCGACATGCCCAGTGTCTTGCCGGGCAGCCACTCCAGGTTGCCGTGCTTGCCCAGATGCAGCACGGCGTGGGCGTTGAACCCGGTGTCCAGCCAGTGATAGGCGGCCAGATAGTGGTGGCTGGGCGGTAGGTCGGGGTCGTGATAGATCGCCACCGGGTTCTCGCCGAATCCCCGCGGCGGCTGCACCATCAGCACGACGTTGCCGGCCTGCAGTGCGGCGATGACGATTTCGCCATCGGGGTCGGTGCTGCGGTCGACGAACAGCTCACCGGGCGGCGGCCCCCAGTGTTGCTGCACCGCGTCGGTGAACTCGGCGGGCAGAGTGGCGAACCAGGCGCGATAATCCTTGGCGGACACACGGATCGGATTGCCTTCCAGCTGACCATCGGTCAGCCAGTCGGGGTCCTGGCCGCCGCGTTCGATCAGCGCGTGCACCAACGCGTCACCGTCTTGGGCGTCGACGCCGGGCAGCTCGCCGATCTGGTACCCGTGCTCGCGCATCGCCCTCAACAGCGCGACGGCGCTGGCCGGGGTGTCCAGTCCGACCGCGTTGCCGATCCGGGCGTGCTTGGTCGGATAAGCGGAGAACACAATGGCGATCCGCTTGTCGGCGTTCGGAATCCGGCGTAGCCGTGCGTGCCGCACAGCCAGACCGGCCACCCGCGCGCAACGCTCCGGGTCCGCCACATAGGAGATCAGCCCCTCGTCGTCAATCTCCTTGAACGAGAACGGGACCGTGATGATGCGCCCGTCGAACTCCGGGACCGCCACCTGGCTGGCGACGTCGAGGGGGCTCAGCCCGTCGTCGTTGTCCTGCCATTGCTGCCGCGAACTGGTCAGGCAGAGTCCCTGCAGGATCGGGATGTCAAGGGCGGCCAGGTGTTCGACGTTCCAGCTGTCGTCATCGCCGCCGGCGGACGCCGTCGCGGGCTTGACTCCCCCGGCGGCCAGAACGGTCACCACCATCGCGTCGGCGTGCGACAGCACCTCGAGCATGTCGGGTTCGGCGGTGCGCAGCGACGCGCAGTACACCGGCAGCGGCCGGCCGCCCGCGGCTTCGATCGCCTGACACAGCGCTTCGACGTAGCCGGTGTTGCCGGCCAGGTGCTGGGCGCGGTAGTACAGCACCGCGATCGTCGGGCCGATCGCAAGCGCGTCTGCGGCCGTGCGGTCGAGCATTCCCCACGTCGGCATGCTCTGCGGCGGCGTGAACCCGAACCCGGTCATCAATAGCGTGTCCGACAGGAACGCATGCAGTTGGCGCAGGTTGGCGACGCCGCCGTGAGCCAGATAGATGTGGGTCTGCACCGCGATCCCGGCCGGCGTGGTGGAGCGCTCCATCAGATCGGCATCCGGCGACTGCTCGCCGCTGACCACCACGGCCGGCACGCCGCTGGCCAGCACCGTGTCGATGCCGGCCTGCCAGCTCCGATAGCCGCCGAGGATCCGGACCACCGCGACGTCGGCGGTCTGCAGCAGCGCCGGCAACTCGTCGGGCAACAGCCGCGCCGGGTTGGCCCACCGGTAGTTGGCCCCGCTGGCGCGGGCCGTGATCAGGTCGGTGTCGGACGTCGACAGCAGCAGCACGGTGGGATCGGGCACTCGTCATTCGTACCGCAGGCCGGCGGGCGTGCAATGATGTGGCCCATGCCTGTCGCGGGAAAAGTCGTGGCGGTCACGGGTGGGGCTCGAGGAATCGGCTTGGCCACGGCGAGCCTTCTGCACCGATTGGGCGCCAAGGTCGCGATCGGGGATGTCGACGAATCGGCGGCCAAGCAGGCGGGTGAGGGACTGGATTTTCACCGCCGATTGGACGTGACGGACCGCCAGTCCTTCACCGATTTCCTGGACGCGGTCGAGGAGCGGCTGGGGCCCGTCGATGTCTTGGTGAACAACGCGGGCGTCATCGCGGTGGGCAGCGCCGTCGAGGAGGCCGATACCGTCACCAAGCGTCTGCTCGACGTCAACGTCTACGGCGTGATCCTGGGCACCAAATTGGCGGCGCAACGGATGCTGCCGCGCGGTCGTGGTCAAGTCATCAACATCGCGTCGCTGGCTGGCGTGCAGCCGACGGCCGGCATTGCCACCTACTGCGCCACGAAGCACGCGGTGCTCGGATTCACCGACACCGTTCGGCTGGAAAACCGCGGCAGCGGCGTCCACTTCTCCGCGGTACTGCCGACGTTGACGAACACCGAGATGATCGCCGGCGTGGGACACGCGAAGGGATTCCGCAACGCGGAGCCCGACGACGTCGCCAAGGCAGTCGCCGGCCTGATTGTGAAACCGAAAGCGCGCGTGTTGGTTCCGCGATCGATAGCGGCCGCGGTCGCCGTGCAGCGGTTTTTGCCGCGACGGCTGGGCGAGGCGCTCGGCCGAGCGTTGGGTACCGAGCGGGTGTTCACCGCCGTCGACACCGGGCAGCGCACCGGGTATGCGAAACGGGCCGGGACGTCCTGATCAGCGGATGTCGAAGTGGGCGAGTTCGGGTTCACGCAGTAGTTCGCGGTGACGCTCCGGCGCCCACGGGAACAACTCGGGCAGGCCGTCTTTGCCCAAGTACCAGCTGTTGCAGCCGGTGACCCAGATCGTTTGCGGCATCGCGGCTTTCATGCTCTCGTTGTATTCCTTGGTGGCCACCTCGGTGGGGGCGGCGGCGCGGACGTTTCCGTCCCGGATCTGGTTGATCCACCACATCGCATAGTCGGCCTGATCCTCCGCGATCGGCACCAGCGACTGGTTGCCGATCGGCGAGTGCGGACCCATCAGCATGAACAGGTTCGGGAAGCCGGGCACCGCGACCGAGCGATACGCCGTCGGGCCATCCGCCCAGGCCTCGTTCAGAGTGAGCCCGTTCTCACCGATCACCTCCAGTGGACGCACGTAGGCACGCGCGTCAAACCCGGTGGCGTACACGAGCAGATCCAGCTCATGCAAAACGCCGTCTGCGGTGACGACGC
This sequence comes from Mycobacterium kyorinense, assembly GCF_002101735.1. GTDB lineage: Bacteria > Actinomycetota > Actinomycetes > Mycobacteriales > Mycobacteriaceae > Mycobacterium > Mycobacterium kyorinense. Next base: position 66,547 of record NZ_LQPE01000038.1, read on the forward strand.
CGCGCGGCTCGATGTGGTCGATCGCCTCGGTGACCAAGTCGACGCCTGGCTGCTGCACGGATCGGTAGAAGTGGCCGGCGAAGATCAACCGCTTGCACATCGGCTGGTCTTTCGGGGTGAGCTTGGCCCGCAACGCCGGGTCGCGCACCGAGAGCCGCAAATTCCATCGACACTGAGCCGCAAAGAGTTTGCGCTGGAAGCAGGGACGAATCGGTGCCCGGCCGAACATGCGCCGCACATAGGCGCCCCAGAACCGGTACGGCACGTCGTTCAGCCGCGGCCAGCGGCGCAACGCCGCCCGGGTCAGCGCAGAGTAGCGCAGGTTGGGCATCGGGCAGATCCACTGTGCGGTGCGCTGAAACACCGTGAGCTGCCGAACCTTGCCGCCGAGCTCCGCGGTGATCTGCACACCGGTCGATCCGGTACCGATCAGCCCGATCCGCTTGTCCGGCAAGGAAACCGAGTGATCCCAGCGTGACGAATGAAAAGCCGGACCGGCGAACGTCTCCCGACCCGGGATGTCCGGATAACGGGGTACCCGCAGCACTCCGGTCGCGGTGATGAGCACGTCGAACGACTCCTCGCCGTCGGCGGTGGTCAGCCGCCAGCGTCCGTCGTCGTACCTTGCCGAGACGACGTCGGTGCCGAACCTGATGTGCGGGCGGATTGCCAGCTCGTCGGCCACTTGCCGGAAATAGGCCTGGATCTCCGGACCTGGCGGCAGCAGATGCGACCAGTTCGGGTTGGGCCGGAACGAATACGAGTAGTACCGCGACGGCACGTCACAGGTGAGTCCCGGGTAGGTGTTGTCGCGCCAGGTTCCGCCGACGTCGTCGGCCTTCTCGAAAATGGTGTACGTGTCGATGCCGGCGTCTTGCAGCTTGGCAGCCATGCACAGGCCCGACATGCCGGCGCCGATGATCGCGATCTTCACGGGGCGTTTGTCGGCCATGTCAACCATCCGAATCTCCAGACGTCGGCTGGGCCGATCCTACGTCCCGCGCGCCGCTGTGCCCCCGACAACGGGAATTGAGGTAGCCCACTACCCTATCCGGGCTCAGCGCGACGGCGACATAGTCGACTGGTCAGCACGGGTGCAGTTACACCCGACCACGGCCGAGGAGGTTAGCGAAATGTCGAACGTCGATACCGCCAGGTCTGCACACGAAGCGTTCAGCCGCGGCGATTTGGCCGCATTGAAAGAGGCCTACGCTCCCGACGCGGTCTGGTATTCCTCCGAGGAGGTCGCGCCCGGCGGCGAGGTCCACGGACGGGACGCCATTATCGAGATGATGAGCCGATTGCCGGACCACTGGTCCACGGTGAACGTCGAACCGAGCACATACATCGACGGCGGCGACTACGTCGTCGTGCTCGGCACCGTCCGTTTCGGCAATGACAAGGGCAGCGCCGAATCGCCCTTCGTCAACGTGCTGAAGTTCGACGCCGACGGCAAAGCCGCTCGCGGCGAAATCCACTACGACACCGCGAAATTCGCGAAACTGCAAGCCTGATCACGATGGGCAAGGTCGGCGATCACGCCGTCGTCCTGGGCGCAAGCATGGGCGGGTTGCTCGCCGCCCGCGTTCTGGCCGACTTCTATTCCACCGTCACAGTGGTGGAGCGCGACGCTCTGCGGCACGACGCCGTGCACCGGCGCGGCGTCCCGCAGAGCCGTCACGTTCACGGCCTGCTGAGCACGGGTTCGCGCATCCTCGACGAACTGTTTCCCGAATTGCTCGACGAGCTCGTCGCCGCAGGAGCCAACGTCTTGGAGGGCGGAGACGGGACACGCGTGTGGCTTCGCTTCGCCGGACACGACTTGAACCGCACCGGCAGATTCGCCGACCCGGGCGCGGTGACCTCGTACCTGGCCAGCAGGCCGTTTCTGGAGTCGCACGTCCGCGCCCGGTTGCGACGGTTCGCCAACGTGACACTGCTCGACAACCACGATGTGGTCAACTTGTTCGGCGAGGGGTCCGGTCGAGTGGCCGGCGCGCTGGTGGCCGATCGCGACACGGGCGAGAACGTCTTCATGGACTCCGACCTGGTTGTCGATGCGACGGGGCGGGCCGCGCGCACACCGGCGTTTCTGGAGAATTTGGGCTATCGGCGCCCGCCCGAGGAACACATCGTGGTCAAGGTGGCCTACGTCAGCCAGCTGTTGCGCATACCGCCGGACACGCTGGACGAAAAGCTGATTCTGATCGGCCCAGTGCCCGGACGGCCAACCGGCGGCGCGCTTTTCGCCTACGAGAACGACACCTGGATGCTGACACTGGCCGGTCTCAGCGGACACGAACCCCCTGCCGACCCGGCCGAAATGGTCCGCTTTGCCGAGCAGTTCGCCCCGGCACCGATGATCGCCGCGATGAAAGCGGCCGAGCCACTGTCCGAGCCGTGCCACCACCGTTACCCAACCAGCAAATGGCGACGCTACGACAAGATGCTGCACTTCCCGGCGGGGCTGCTGGTATTCGGAGACGCGATCTGTAGTTTCAATCCAATCTACGGGCAGGGTATGTCGGTGGCTGCCCTGGAGGCAATTGTCATGCGCGACTGCCTGCTTCGCGGTGACCACGATCTGCCCCGGCGGTTTTTCCGCGCGGCCGCCAAGCCGGTCAAATCGGTCTGGAAGATGGCTTCGGGTGCGGATCTTGCTCTGCCCCAGGCCAAGGGGCGACGTCCGTTGTCCATGCGATTGTCGAATTGGTACACCGCGCAGGTGCTGGCAGCCGCCACCTCCGACCCGGTCGTGACCGAAGAATTCGTGCGGGTGATGAACCTCGTCGACCCGCCGACGCGGCTGCTGCGGCCCTCGTTGATCGCGCGGGTCGCCACCACCGGCCGGCGTCAGGCCCGGCTTGAGGCCGCGGTCCGCGAGCCCGAACTGGTAGCGGGATAGCTACCGGGCGGACCGGACGCCGTTGAGCAAGTTGACCAACTGGTCGCGCCGCTCGATCCCCAGCTTGGCGAACGTGCGGTACAGGTGTCCGTCCACCGTTCGCACCGACACCGACAGCCGATCGGCGATCTGACGGTTGGACAAACCGCTCGCCACCAGCATCGCGATCTCGCGCTCACGGTCGGTGATCGGAAGCGGCCGTGCCGCGGCTTTGACTGCCGGAGTTCGTATTTCGTACTGGCTGGCCAGCCAGTGCGCCCGGGTCGACGACTCCAGCTCCTTGCCGCGCCGGCCGCTGCGGTCGTGTTCACGCGCTGCCTGCGCGGCCGCATCGGCCGCGAGTGCCAGCGCACCGATCTCCGCGAACCGGTCCGCCGCGAAATCCAGCTGATCGCCGTCGTGGCCGGCAAGCGCGCGTGCGTGCGCAGCGATCGCGTCGGCCATCCGAGTGTTCAGTGTCTTGGCGAGCTCGCCCAGCCGCGAGGCATGCGAGCGGTCACCGAACCGGACGGCAGTGTGCAATGCCCGCATCTCGACAACCGGCAACCCGGAGCGCCGGGCGAACTGCGCCGCTCGCATCGCATGCAGTTGGGCCGCAGTCGTTTCGCCGGCGGATGCCCGCTCCCAGGCCCGCGCTATCTCGAGTTCCGGCAGGAATACCGCGACATGCGGACCGTAGGCTTGCTGGGATTTGGCCAACGCCGCCACTGCGGCGTCACTGTCTCCGCGCGCGCCTTCGGCCTGAGCCTGCCACGCGGTAACCAGCATCATCCAGGCCGACGGAAAGCCTTGCGACAACGCGGAAATCGAGTCGGCAAAGGCCGAACACGCGGCGGCCAACTCGCCGCCGGCAAGGTGCACCAGCCCGAATATCGCGGCCACCATCGCGTCGGCCGCGGGCACGCCGGCGGCCATCGCGCCGTAGCATTCTGCCGCCGCTTCGGCGGCCTGCTGATCACCGGCGGCCGTGTGCGCCATCACCTCGGCCAATCCGAGGGCGAACCGCTGCGGCCCGGACTCGCTGGGTGTCGCGGCCCGCAATCCGGCCTCGACGACCGGTGTGACCTCGCCGAACCGCCCCACACCGGCCAGCGCACAGGCAGTTGGCACCGCCGCCCACACCGTCGCCAGCGGAAGCACACTTGATGCACACAGGCTCGGGCCCACCTCGATGGTGGTCGCGACGTCACCGGAGAAGAACGCAAACGAGACCTGCAGGGCCATCGCCATAGCGCCGCTTGCCTCCGAATCGACGCGGCCCCTGACGTTTTCGAGTACCCGTTGGGCGGCGTCGGTTCGACCGCACTGCCAGAACAGGTTCGCGGCGCGCAGACAACCCCACCGCATGGTCAGCAGCTCGTCGCCGCTGTCGGGCTCGAACCCGGACAGCACCGCCTCGGCTTCGTCACCGCGTCCCTGCCAACTCAGCGCGTCGGCGAGCACAAGCGCGGCCGCCAGACCGCCGCCGCAGTCCAGCGCGTATCGGGCCAGCTCTTCGCCGTAGCCGAGGTTCGACATGGTGACCGCGCTCGCGGCGGCGGCGATGATCACATCGAGGTCCGGCTCCAAGTCGCTGCGCATCATGAATTGCGCCAGCCGGATCTGGCCGCGCAGGTCGGGCAATCGCGCGCGCCGTCCTCCGGCCCGCAGGTGTTTCTGAAGCGCTTGTGCCAGAAGCCCATTGAGTTGTCGCGACCGCACCACCCCGGCCAGTCGAATTGCCGCGTCGCCCAGAACGGGGTGATTCAACTGCGCCACGGTCTCGGATCCATCGGCCAGCAGTTGGATCAAGCCCCGCCGCTCCAGGCGGGCCACCGCCTCGGCGTCACACAGCTCGCGCAGTATCTCCCAGTCCAGGAGCTCTCCGGTGGCCAAGATCTCCACGGCTTCCAACTCTTCCGGCGTCAGGGACCGCAGCCGGAACTCGAGCAAGTCGTAGAGCTCGCGGTCCGCGCGCAGCGGTCCGCGAAGCTGCCAGCCGTCGTCGGTGTAGACCAGGACGCCGTTTTCCCGGCCGGCGCTGAGCAGGCCGCGCAGCAGCAGCAGGTTGCCGCCGCTGCGGGCGTAGAGCTCGTCGACCAAGCGCGGCTCGACCACGCCGCCCAACACTCGGCGGGCCAGGTCCGCGGTCTGCTGGGGGGTGAACGCGTCGATGTGCAACGTCAGCAACAGCCGCTCTTTCAGCAGCGCCGTGATCGCGTCGAGCACCGGTTCGCCCGACCGGATCGTCACCACCAGCCGCGCGCTGCGGCCCATCGCCAGCTGGTACACCAATGTGGCCGACAGCGGATCGAGCAGCTGAGCGTCGTCGACGACGACCACCAGGTTCGCGTCCTGTTCCAGGGTCGCGTGCGCGGCGGCCAGCATGGTGGCGGGCTCATGCGCTGCGTCGACGGTGACCGCACGCGAGAACGCGCCCAACGGCACCGCGCGTCCGGTTTCGGTGCCCAGTACAAAGCGCACCGTGTCCCCCCGCGCTTCGACAGCCGCGGCGAGCGCGCGGCAGAGCGTCGATTTGCCCACCCCGCTGGCACCGACCAGCGCGACACCGCGAAATTCCGAGCCGTCGTCGAGTGCCGCCAATGCCTGGCGGAACTCGTCATCACGGGCGACTATCGGCCACTTCGACGCGGTCTCTGTTTGCACCGGGTACAGAGCCTCCTGAGCCACGCGCTGTTGGGGGCAGATTACGCCGGGCCCAGCTCGCCCGCGCGAGTTTGCCCATGCGTGATAGCCGCCGCGGGAGTTCCCGACTTTGCGGCCAAAGGTGGTGCTGCCGGGGCCAGATTCAGGACTCGCCACGTGGCACCTCACTCAGTCCCGACGGCCGTTAGCACCGTGCTGATCGCGTGCTGCGGATCTTAGAGCAGCGTCCAACCAGCCGGACGTTTTCCGCATTCCGCGATCTCACCGGCTGACCTTCGGCCTCACCGCGGCAGTACTCCCAGATGGGCGAGCAGTTCGGCGCGGTAGCGCTCGGTATGAGCGGTGGGGTCGGTGGGCGACGGGCGGGGATGGTCGACGCTCAGCGCGTGAATCACCCGGCCGTCCTCGAGGACCAGCACGCGATCGGCGAGCGCGAGGGCTTCGTCGACGTCGTGGGTGACCAACAGGACACCGAACCCGTGACGGCGCCACAGCTCGAGCAGCAGGGCGTGCATGGTCAGCCGGGTCAACGCGTCCAGCGCGCCGAAGGGTTCGTCGAGCAGCAACAGCTGGGGCTCGGCCACCAGTGCCCGGGCCAACGAGACCCGTTGCGCCTGACCGCCCGAGAGCGTCAGCGGCCACGCGTCCGCGCGGTCGCCGAGCCCGACGTCGGCGAGCGCCCGCTCGGCGCGCTGCCGGATCTGTGCCGTCGACAGCCGGGTGCGGGTGAGCCCGTAGCCGACGTTGGTGCGCACGTCGCGCCAGGGAAACAGTCGCGGTTCCTGGAACGCCAGCGCCGGCGCGCCGGCCGTCACACGTTCGCCGGTGTGATCCGTCGAGAGCCCGGCCAGCACTCGCAGCACCGTGGACTTGCCCGAGCCGCTGCGCCCGACGAGCGCGACGATCTCGCCCCGTCTCACCTGCACCGAGACGTCGTCGAGCACCTGACGGCTGCCGTACCACTTGTCGACATGACGCAGCCGCCCCGCGACATCGGTGTCCTCGCGACTCGCAGTTGTTTCTAAAATAGCTGTCACAGTTGGCCTTTCACTGTCGATAGCGCAGGGCGCGGCGCTCGAAGAAACGAACGACGGCGTCGGTGATGATGCCGAGCAGCGCGTAGACGATCAGTCCGAAGATGATGATGTCGATGCGCAGGAGGTCGCGGGCGTTGTTGATCAGAAACCCGATCCCCTTGTCGGCGTTGATCTGTTCGGCGACGATCAATGTCAGCCATGCGATCGCCAGCGACTGCCGCAGTCCCACCAGCACTTGCGGCGCCGCGCTGGGCACGATGATCCGGGTGAACCGCTGCCAGAACGAAAAGCCAAGCACCTGAGCGGTTTCGAACAGCTTCAGATCGACATGGCGGATCGCCGCAAAGCTGTTGAGGTAGAGCGGGAATGCCACGCCCAACGCCACGAGCAGGACCTTGGGCAGCTCACCGATCCCGAACCACAGGATGAACAACGGGATCAGTCCCAGATGCGGCAGCGCCCGCAGCATCTGCATCGGCGGGTCGATCGTCGACTCGAACCACTGGGACAGGCCAACCGCTGACCCCAGCGTGATCCCGACCAGCCCGCCCAGCAGCAGGCCCTCAATGACCCGCATCCCGGACACCTGCAGCGCGTCGACGAGCTGTCCGTTGTCCAGCAGTTCCACGCCGGCCTCGGCGATCAGCGAGGGAGCGGGCAGCACATCCTGGGGTATCAGGCCGAGGGCGCTGCCCAGCTGCCACAGCACCACCAGCGCCACGGGCGACGCGACCCGCAGAATTTCCCATTTGCGACGCGCCCACAGCCCTGGGTGGGCCAGCCCTGTGCCGATCGGCGCAGTTGCGATGCTCACGGACGTCCTCATGGTTGGGCACAAGCAGATACGGCGCAACGCAGGGTTGCGGCCTCAGACGCTATGTGCCGCGGATCAGATCGGGTAAGGGTTTTCCGCTGGGTGAGCCAATGTCGAGCCTGCGGGGCAACCCGTACCGTGAACACGTGCCGAGAACCCGCCACACCGACGGCTGCCCGGGTGCACTGCAGGTGCATCAGGCGGCGGACGGCGCGCTGGCGCGGGTGCGGCTGCCCGGCGGGATGATCAGCGCCGCACAGTTGGCCGCGCTGGCCTCCGCTTCCTCCCGGTTCGGCTCCGGCACGCTCGAGCTGACCGCTCGCGGCAACGTCCAGATCCGCGGGATTACCGATACCGCGGGAGTCGCCGAGGCGGTGGCCGAGGCCGGTTTGCTGCCGTCGACGACGCACGAGCGGGTCCGCAACGTCGTCGCATCGCCGTTGTCCGGTCGGGTCGGCGGTGTGGCCGATGTGCGCGGGTGGGTCGGCGAGCTGGACGCGGCGATACAGGCCGAGCCGGCGCTGGCGTCGCTGCCGGGGCGGTTCTGGTTCGGCATCGACGACGGCCGTGGGGATGTCTCGGGGTTGGGCGCCGACGTGGGCGTGCATGTGCTTGGCGACGGCGTGGCGCTGCTGCTGGCGGGCCGCGACACCGGCGTCCGGCTTCAGGCCGGCAAGGTGGTGGACAGACTGGTCGAGGTTGCGGTGCGGTTTGCCAAGACGCGCGGAAAGGCTTGGCGCGTAGTCGAATTGGCTGATCTGCGCCTGCTGATGCCCGGCGCCGACCGCGGCGAGCGCTACGCGCCGGTCACCGCGTGGCCGGTGGGCTGGATTTCGCAGGACGACGGCCGGGTCGCGTTGGGCGCTGTCGTGCCGCTGGGAGTATTGCCGGCCCGCGTCGCTGAATACCTGGCCGCGATCGAGGCGCCGCTGGTCGTCACGCCGTGGCGCTCGGTGCTGGTCTGCGACCTCGACGAGGCGGTCGCCGACGCGGCGCTGCGGGTGCTGGCGCCGCTGGGCCTGGTGTTCGACGAGGCCTCGCCGTGGCTGTCCGTCAGCGCCTGCACCGGCAGCCCGGGCTGCGCGCATTCGGCGGCCGACGTGCGGGCCGACGCCGCCGCGGCCGTGCAGACCGGCGAGGCGGGCGTCAGGCGACATTTCGTCGGCTGTGAGCGGGCCTGCGGCAGCCCGCCCGTCGGCGAGGTGCTGGTGGCTACCGCAGAGGGATACCGACGGTTGAGGTCTTAAGGTGAGCGGATGCTCGACTACCTGCGTGACGCCGCCGAGATCTACCGGCAGTCGTTCGCGACCATCCGCGCCGAAGCGGACCTAACCCGGTTCCCCGCCGACGTCGAGCAGGTGGTGGTGCGGCTGATCCACACCTGCGGCCAGGTCGACCTCGCCGAGCATGTCGCCTACACCGACGACGTGGTCGCCCGCGCTGGCGCGGCGCTGGCCGGCGGCGCTCCGGTGCTGTGCGACTCGTCGATGGTTGCCGCCGGGATCACCAAGGCGCCCGGGCCGGTCGTGTCGCTGGTGGCCGATCCCCGCGCCGCGGAGCTTGCCACCAAGCGGGCCACGACACGCTCGGCCGCCGGGGTGGAGCTGTGGGCCGAGCGGCTGGGCGGGGCGGTGGTCGCGATCGGCAACGCGCCCACCGCGCTGTTCCGGCTGCTCGAGCTCGTCGACGAGGGCGCGCCGGCGCCGGCCGCGGTGCTGGGCGGGCCGGTCGGCTTCGTCGGTTCTGCGCAGTCCAAAGAGGAGCTGATCGACCGTCCGCGCGGGATGTCGTATCTGGTGGTGCGGGGCCGCCGCGGCGGTAGCGCGATGGCCGCCGCCGCCGTCAACGCGATCGCGGCCAGCATCGAATGACCGGGCGCGGCACGCTTTTCGGCGTCGGGCTGGGACCCGGGGACCCGGAGCTGGTGACCGTCAAGGCTGCGCGGGTGATCGGACAAGCCGATGTGGTGGCGTATCACAGTGCGCGGCACGGCCGCAGCATCGCCCGCGGCATCGCCTCGGCTTACCTGCGGCCCGGGCAAATCGAGGAGCACCTGGTGTATCCGGTGACCACCGAGACCACCGATCATCCCGGCGGTTATGCCGGGGCGCTCGAGGACTTCTACACCGAGGCCACGTCGCGGATCGCGGGGCATCTGGACGCCGGCCGCGATGTGGCGCTGCTGGCCGAGGGCGATCCGCTGTTCTACAGCTCCTACATGCATCTGCACACCCGGTTGACGGAGCGGTTCGACGCGGTGATCGTGCCGGGGGTGACGTCGGTCAGCGCGGCGTCGGCGGCGATCGGGACACCGCTGGTGGCCGGTGACGAGGTGCTGTCGGTGCTGCCGGGCACGCTGCCGGTCGCCGAGTTGGCGCGTAGGCTTTCCGAGGCCGACGCCGCGGTGGTCTTGAAGCTGGGCCGGTCGTATCCCGCTGTGCGGGAAGCGCTTTCGATGGCCGGGCAACTCGACGACGCATTGTATGTGGAGCGTGCCAGCACTGCGAGCCAGCGGGTGTTGCCCGCCGCGTCGGTCGACGAAACCAGCGTGCCGTACTTTTCGCTGGCCATGGTGCCGGGCGGGCGTCGTCGCGAGTCACGCTGCGGCGGCGTCGCGGTGGTGGGTCTGGGCCCCGGACACTTTCACTGGATGACGCCCGAATGCCGCCGCGAGCTGGACGCCGCCACCGACCTGATCGGCTACGGCCCGTATCTGGATCGCGTGCCGGTCCGTGACGGTCAGCGCCGTCATGCCAGCGACAACACCGACGAGGTGATGCGGGCCCGGTTGGCGTGCTCGTTGGCCGAGCAGGGCCGCGCGGTGGCGGTGGTGTCGTCGGGTGATCCTGGCGTGTTCGCGATGGCGACCGCGGTACTCGAAGAGGCCAAGCAGTGGCCGGGTGTGTCGGTTCGGGTGATTCCGGCGATGACCGCGGCGCAGGCGGTGGCCAGTCGGGTCGGCGCGCCGCTGGGTCACGACTACGCGGTGATCTCGCTGTCGGATCGGCTCAAGCCGTGGGACGTGATCGCCGCGCGGCTTTCCGCCGCGGCCGCCGCCGACATGGTGCTGGCGATCTACAACCCGGCGTCGAAGAGTCGGACCTGGCAGGTCGCGGCGATGCGTGATCTGCTGCTGGACCATCGTGATCCCGGCACGCCGGTGGTGATCGGCCGCGACGTGTCCGGGCCGGATGAGCGGGTGACGGTGGTGCGGTTGGCGGATCTGGACCCGGCCGAGGTGGACATGCGCTGTCTGCTGATCGTCGGCTCGTCGCAAACCCAGTGGTACGACGACCGCGTCTTCACCCCGCGCCGCTACCCCATTTGATGGCGGCGAGTGTGCGGTTGATCCACGCTTTTTTCGAAACAGCGTGTCATAAGCCCACATTCGACGCACCCGGCGGTCGCCAGGACGGGTTGCGGCCAAGGCGGGCGAGCAGCTTCGACTGGATGTCGGCATCGTCGTCGATGGCGAGCGGAGGCGCGAACATCCCTGACGCGGTCAGCTCATGCGAGTCAGCGGGCAGTTCGTCGAAAAACAGTGTGCACCAGGCGGGGTCGAGCCGGTCGTCTGCGTCGACTGCCCGGGCCAGATCCCAGGTGTGCACCAGCAGGTCTCGGGTGAGGTGTGGCAGTGGTACGTCGATGACCCACTCACGGTCCAGCGCCTCCTTGAGCGCGTCGTAGGTCAACTCCCAGCGCCGCTGCGGATTGTCGCGGGGACGCGGCGGCTTCAGTCCGAGCGGCCGCAGGAGCAGCACGTCGTGAAAGCCGATCACGTGCTCCAGCACTGCGCGCGCATCCCAGGCCTCGCAGGGGGTTGGGCGGTCCCACTTCCCGTCGGCCGACCGCACCGCCTCACCGAACCTTCGGCACACTGCCAGGTGCAGCTCCTTCGGGTCAGTGTCCACTACATCGCCTCGGCCATCGCGATATGGCCTTCGAAGCCAAGCGATGTCGCCATGCCGCGGTAGCGATCGACGAAATCACGGTAGGTGGTCTCATCGCCGCGGGCTTTGGCCAGCAACGCGCGAAGCCGTAGCAGTGTCACGTCATAGAGCACGAATCCGGGCTCGACCGGCAGGGACCCCAACTGCTTGATTGCGAACTGCGCTTCCGTAACGTCCGCTTCGGTACCGCGTTGCAGCAGCGTATCGACGAGAGCGGCGACAGCGGCTCCCCGGTAAATCAGTTCACCTGCGGCGATTTCGTGGTCTACCACTTGACGGAGTATCCCGATAGCTCCGTCAAGATCGCCTGCACGTACTTTTTCTCTGGCAATTTCCAACTCGATGATGGGCAGTTCGCCGACCATGAAACGCTTCTCCAGCATGGCCTCACGAGCCATCGCGAGTAGGTGTAGGCCTTCACTGCGTTGCGGACCGCCCGATCGAGTCAGCACGAGGCCATGCAGAAGACGGGCCGCCGTCAACGCGAAGTCGTCGCCGCGCTGTTCCGCCCGTTTCAGGGTGTCGGAGGTGTCCTGCAGCATCGGGGTGTCGGGGCGCAGCAGCCCATGCAGTGTCCCGAAGGTGTGTAGGAACAAGTCAAACACGGCGCGACCGCCGGGCTGGACCTCACGGCATATTGCTGCGGCCTGTTCCATTTGGCGCTTCCACGTCTGTTGCCCCAGACACGCCCGTGCGACGGCTTGTGTCATCAGCGCCCATATCAGCGGTGTTTCGATGATGAGATCACCCATGTGGTAATCGCCGTCGGCCAGGTCGATCACGCGCTGCGCCAACCGCACGCACTCTGTTGCCTCGCCCACTCTGACGTTTGGGTTCAACGCGATCCACAGCAGGGCGACCGTCAGCACTGGGTCGGCAATCGACTCCAGCAACGACTCGAGTTCGGAGGACAGCCGCAAAGCTTCACGAAAGCGCTCATGGCCCACGCATGCCTGAACTTGCCCGGCCATTCCGATGGCGAGCGAGACTTGGTCACCGGCTGCGGTGCACATATCGCGGAGCTCGTCGAAACCGGTGTCGGCGACGTTGCCTCCTGCGCGCCAGGCCGTCGCGCACAGCCTGGCCCGCGGTGCAATACGCATTGCGGTGCGGTGAGGGTCGTCGGCGGGCAGCCGGTCGGCTATCCGGCGTGCTCGCTGCCAACTGGTCCAGGCCGCTGCTATGTCGCGATACGCCCGCAACCACGTGCCGGCACGCATGTGCCAGCTGAATGCTTCGTGTAGATCCCCGGCGGCCTCTAGGTGCTCGGCAATCAGCGACGCATTTTCGTCGGACTGCTCGATGGCTATCGCCAACTTTCGGTGCAACTCGGCACGGTCCGATTTGAGCTGTGACTCGTAGGCCACCGAGCGGATGAGCGGATGGCGAAATGCATACTCGGCGCGCGGGCTGAACTTGACCTGGTCGATGAGCTCTGCCTGGACCAGCGTTTCGAGGTTCGGATCAGCGTCCACCGCGGTGAGAAGCTCGGCATCGAACGATCCGATCACTGCGGCCGCGTTCAACGTGCGTTTGGCTGGCGCGTCCAAGCGGTCGATTCGGGCGGCTATGGCCGCTTGCAGGCTGGCCGGCACGTGAACTTCGCCCTGTTCATCCCCTCATACATATGCCCCTGGTCCGCCGGTGATCACGCCTCGATCGGCAAGGTCACGGATGATCTGCTCGGCGAAAAACGGGTTTCCGGCGGCTCGGTCAGCGACCTGCTCGGCCAGTGCGGCAACCGAAGGGTCCGACCCCATTAACTCCTCGATCAATGCCGAAGTTTGCGAGTCATCCAGTGGGGCAAGCGCAATCACTTGCGCGCCCGGGGTCCTGGTGAGTTCGCCGCGGTATTCGGGCCGGTACGTGATCAGTACCAGTGAGCGAGACCGCGGAACCACCGCCAGAAAATCCGCGAGCATAGATTCGCTGGCCTGATCGATCCAGTGCGCGTCCTCGATAACGTAGACACATGGTGTCGAGCGGGTTAGCGCTGCCGTATTCATGAGCGCGGTCAGCCTGCGCCGGCGAGCATCGGGCGCGATATCGGGCAGCTCCGCCGCCTGATCGCGGATGCCGAGTAGGTCGTGGAGAAGCACAAGGTCCGCGGAATCGGCATCCGGCAATTGGTTTCGTACCTTGGCCCGCGCTGTCGCATCGTCGAGATCCGCCGTTCCCAACACCGCTCGCAGCAACCGGGTCACCGCGTGAAATGCGACCTCGCTGGTATGAGACTCGCAGTATGTCCAAAAGACTTGCACGTCCTGGCTATCCGCAACCGAGGCCGTTTCGGCGATGATGCGGCTCTTGCCGATGCCGGGCGGTCCGACTATTCCGGCCACGCAGCCATGGCCTGTTGTCGAACGATTCAGCATCGCCGTCAGAGCGGCGAGTTCCCACTCGCGTCCCACCAGTGTCGAGGCATGCGGACCAATGCGCTCGCGGGGTGCCGCCAAAGCCACAAGTCGGCGTGCCGACACCGGATCGGCGGCACCCTTGATGGTCACCAGTTCTGGGTCGGCGAGGACGGCGACGTTCTCGACGAGCCGCGCGGTGGACACACTGAGCATTACGCCGCCGGGGGGGGGCCGCGGATTCCATCCGCTGAGCCATACCGACGTGAACTCCTACCGCGGTGTAACCCATGGCGCCCGAACCGATCTCACCTGCGATCACCTCACCGGAGTTCAGTCCTATTCGCAGCTGCAGCGCTAGAGCATCTTTCGTCTCCACCTCCACGGCTAACCGCTTGGCTTCTTCCTGGATATCCAGGGCAGCTGCACAGGCACGAACAGCATGGTCCTCCAAGGACATTGGGGCCCCGAAGATCGCCATGATTCCGTCGCCGGTGAATTTGTCGACGGTGCCGCCGTAATGCCGCACGACCGCCGAAGCGCGTTGGACGAGCGCGGCCATGATCTCGCGCAGTCGCTCGGCGCCCACGGCCGCAGCGATATCCATCGATCGCACCACATCGGCGAACAACACCGTCACCTGCTTGTACTCCGCGGCACCAGGCCGGGCGGTGAGCGGCGAACCGCAGTCGTGACAGAATTTTGCGTTCGCGCTCAGGGCGGTGCCGCAAGCCGGGCAAGCCAAATCCGCGGCGGTCATAAGGCCGCCTCGGCCATCGCGAGCCCGCCGTCACCGCTCACTCGGTTATGGTGACACCCCGCGCCACTTTGATGCTGGGGAAATGCAGTGGCTATTTGGCGATACTTTTGGCTATACTCGTCCAATGGCGACTGTTCCACTGGGTGACGCACGCAATCATCTTTCGGAATACGTCGCTGACGTTGAGCGGACGCACGAGCGCGTCACGATTACCCGGCATGGGCGTCCCGCCGCAGTGTTGATTTCTGCTGACGAACTCGCGTCCATCGAAGAAACACTCGAAGTGTTGCGCACACCGGGTGCCGTGGATGCGATTCAACAGGGTCTAGCGGATGTGGCAGCCGGACGCTTTGTCAGCAACGACCAGATCCGTAGCCGCTATACCGCCCGGTGAGCGACGACGATCCCTACGAGGTCGCTATCACGGCGACCGCTGCACGTGACCTCCAACGCTTACCCGAGAAAGTGGCCGCCGCGTGCGTCGAATTCATCTTCGGCCCCCTGGTAGCGAACCCGCACAGACTGGGTAAGCCGTTGCGTAACGACCTTGCGGGTCTGCACTCGGCTCGTCGCGGCGACTACCGCGTTATCTACCTCACCGACGACCGCAACCGCCGGATTGCAATTCTGCATGTCGCGCGCCGTAGTGACGTTTACCGGCTATGACGCGACTGGCCCGCATTAGCAACCCATTCCGCTGCCTCGTCGACGCTGCCCACCGTCGTCACGCCGGCCGGTAACGGCGGGCGATCGACCATCACCACCGGAATATCAAGCGCGGCGGCGGCGTCCAACTTCGCGCGGGTCATCTGCCCACCGCTGTTCTTGGTCACCAGCGCGTCGATGCGGTGCTCACGCATCAGCACGTACTCCCCCTCGTAGTTATACGGCCCGCGGGACAACACCAATTGGTGGCGGCGGGGCAACACGTCGCTGTCCGGCGGGGTGACCGCGCGGATCAGAAACCAGGCGTCGCTGTCGGCGAAAGCCCTGACCCCCGACCTGCCGGTGGTGAGGAATACCCGCGAAAACCCTTGGTGTGCGACAATTTCAGCGGCTTCAGTGTCGGATGCGACCATAATGGCGTCGCCCGGCTCCCACGCCGGCCGGGCCAGCACCAAATGCGGCAGCCGTAACTCTTCGCACGCTGACGCGGCGTTCGCGGTGATGGTCGCCGCGAACGGGTGGGTGGCGTCGACGACGACGTCGATCCCTTCGTCGCGCAACCACTTCCGCAACCCCTCGACACCGCCGAAGCCGCCGATCCGCACCGGCCCGACAGGCAGCGCCGGATCCGGCACCCGCCCGGCCAGTGAGCTGATCACCTCGACCCCGGAGTGCAGCCGCGCAGCCAGTGCGCGAGCCTCGGCGGTGCCGCCGAGCAGCAACACCCGCATCAGTGCCGGCTCCCGCGGACACGGCCGGTCGAGTACAGGTAGCTGTCGGTGAATCCCTCGGCGGCCAACACATCGCCGACGATGATCACCGCGGTCTTGGTGATTCCGGCGTCGTGCATCTGCCCGGCGATGTCGGCCAGCGTTCCGCGCAGCACGGTCTGCTGCGGCCAGCTCGCGAAAGCGACGACAGCCGTGGGCGTTTCGGCACGGTAGCCGCCGGCCAGCAGCTGCGGAACGATCGCGTCGATCTGCGCGGCGGCCAGGTGTAACACCAACGTGCCGCCCGAACGCGCCAACGTTGCCAGGTCCTCACCGGGTGGCATGGCCGTCGACAAGGTGGCGACCCGGCTCAACGTCACCGTCTGCGCCACCCCCGGCACGGTCAGCTCGCGGCCCAGTGCGGCCGCCGCGGCGGCGAAAGCCGGGACGCCGGGCACGATTTCGTACTCGATCCCCAGTGTGTCGAGTCGGCGGCACTGTTCGGCCACCGCGCTGTAGAGCGACGGGTCACCGGAATGCAGCCGCGCCACGTCCTGGCCGGCGGCGTCGGCAGAAGTGATCTCGGCGACGATCTGGTCCAGCGTCAGCGGGCCGGTATCGACCACTCGCGCGCCGGGCGGGCAGAGTGCCAGTAAGTCGTCGGGCATGATCGAGCCGGCGTACAGGCAAACCGGGCATCGGCTCAACAGCCGCTGCCCGCGCACGGTGATCAGGTCCGCCGCGCCCGGGCCGGCCCCGATGAAGTACACCGTCATGGCTTGACCATCGCCCACTGGGTGACCGGCAGCGCCGGACGCCAACCGGTGAAGCCGCCCAACGGCTCGCCGCGATAATGCTGGAAACGTTGCAGGTCCCCGCCCAGGATCGAATGGGCCTGCAGCAGAACGGCTTCCGATTCTGCCGTGACGGCGTTGGCGACCAGCCGTCCGCCTGAGGGCAGGTTTTCCAGGCAGGCCTCCAGCACGCCACGCTGGGTCAGGCCGCCCCCGATGAACACCGCCGCCGGTGCTGCGGCACCGGCAAACGCCTCCGGCGCCGCACCGCGCACGTCGATATCGGCGCCGAAGGCGGCGGCATTGCGCATGATGCGGCCGCGACGGTCCTCGTCGCGCTCGAAAGCGACGGCGCTGCAACCCTTCCCGCTGCGCGCCCATTCCACCGCGATGCTTCCCGAACCCGACCCGACGTCCCACAGCCGCTGACCGGGCCGAGGAGCCAACGCCGACAACGTCACCGCGCGGATGCCCTGCTTGGTGATCTGCCCGTCGTGGCTGAACGCATCCTCGGGCAGCGCGGCCGACATCTGTTCGTCTGGCAGGTAGCGGACCGCGATTACATTGGTGCCGTCGACGTCGTCCGGCGGGGCAGCGGCCCAGCCGCAGGCCGTGCTGCGCCGGCAGCGCTCCCCGGGCCCGCCCAACTGTTCGAGCACGCTGAATTCCGAGTCGCCGCGGCCATGTTCGGTGAGCAGCCCGGCCAACGCGGCCGGTGTGCCGGCATCGCGTGACAGCACAATGGCCCGTCCGCCTCGGCGCACCGCAGTGTGCGGCGCAGCGTTCACCAGGCTGATCACCTCGGTGTCCTGCACGCTCCAGCCCATTCGCGCACATGCCAGCGTCACCGCCGACACATGCGGCAAAACGGTGACCGACTGGGCCCCGAACAGCCGGATCAGCGTTCCGCCAATGCCGTGCAACAGCGGGTCGCCGCTGGCCAGCACGTGCACGTCGGTCGGTTCGTCGGGCAAGCCGCGCAGCGCGGGCAGCAACGGCGACGGCCACTCCCGGCGTTCCGCCGCGACGGAGTCGTCGAGCAAATCGAGTTGCCGCTTCGACCCGTAAACCACTGCGGCCCTGCGTAATTCAGACGAAGACGCCTCCGACAGGCCGGCCATCCCGTCGGCGCCGATGCCGACCACGACAATCATCGCGGCATCCGGCGCCAGACGAACTGCGGCAGCATCCGCATCACCATAGACGCCGGCCCTAATGCCCGCGGCACCCACACCGAGCGCCGACCTTTGGCCAGCGCACGCGCGGTCGCGTCGGCGACCCGCGCCGGGGTGGTCGGCAGCGGGGCCGGTGTCATTCCTCGAGTCATCCGGCCGATCACGAAGCCCGGCCGCACGATCAGCAGCCGCACCCCGGTGCCGTGCAGCGCGTCGGCCAATCCGCTGGCGAAGCCGTCCAGACCCGCCTTGGCCGAGCCGTACACGTAGTTGGCGCGGCGCACCCGCGCCCCGGCGATCGAGGAGAACACCACCAGCGATCCCCGACCCGCCGCCCGCATGGCCGCGGCCAGGTGGGTCAACAAGCTGACCTGCGCGACGTAGTCGGTGTGCACGATCGCCACCGCGTGCGCGGCGTCGGTCTCGGCGCGGGCTTGGTCACCGAGGACCCCGAACGCCAGCACCGCGGTGCCGATCGGGCCGTGCTGGTCGATGATCGAGGCGACCAGCGGGCCGTGAGATTCCAGGTCGTCGGCGTCGAACTCGCATGTATGCACTGCCACCGCCCCCGCGGCGCGCACCATCGACACCTGCTCGACGAGCTGCTCGGCCCTGCGCGCCGCCAGCACCACCGCCGCGCCGGGCGCCAACCGCAGCGTGACCTCGATGCCGATCTCGCTGCGGCCACCGAAAATCACCACTGGCCGGGCACCCGTGTCATTCACGGCTGCGATTATCGCCTGCGATAGCGTGAGCAACGATGGCGAATACCACCACCCGGCTCACCCAGGACGCGCTGGCGTTTCTCACCGAACGTCATCTGGCGATGTTGACCACGCTGCGCGCCGACAATTCGCCGCATGTGGTGGCGGTGGGTTTCACCTTCGACCCCAAGACGCACATCGCGCGGGTGATCACCACCGGTGGCTCGCAAAAGGCGGTCAACGCCGAACGCGGCGGCGTCGCCGTGTTGAGCCAGGTGGACGGCGCCCGCTGGCTGTCCTTGGAGGGCCGGGCCAAGGTGAACAGCGACGTCGACGCCGTCCGCGACGCCGAGCTGCGCTACGCCCAGCGGTATCGCACGCCGCGGGTCAACCCGCGGCGGGTGGTGATCGAGGTGCAGGTGGAGCGGGTGCTGGGTTCCTCGGATCTGCTGGACCGCGGCAAGGGCTGAGCTTCCGTTGGCCGTGAGCGTGCGCAAACCCGGGGTTTATCCGCACGACATCTGGGACACGCACGCTCGCGCCAAAAGTGAGGTTAGCCCGTGCGGGCGTCGCGGGCGCCCGGCGCCCGAATGACCAGTGGCACCGCCGGGAAGTACGCGGCCATCTCCGGTCGCGACTTGGCCAGCGCGGCAGTCCCGTAGCCCCGATGCCGGCAGTCGGGTCGAATCCAGATCCGCACGTGCACTTCGTGACCGATGAGTTCGCCGAACACCATGCCGACCTTCTCCTCACCGTCGACCGCGACGAACCACGCCGCCTCCTCGGCGTCGATTCGTGCCATCGCCGAGCGGATCTCGTCGTCGAGGTTGTCGGCCGGCCCGGCCGAGCCGTCACCGTGGGTGCCGACCTCCTGAGTCCGCAAGGCGAAGATGTCGCGATCGGATTCGCCGGCGAACGGCCGAAGCTCCAGAGTTTCGCCCGAACTGGCCGGTCGCTCCTTCAGCGTGAAGCTCAGTTGGCTGTTCAAATCCTCGAGCTCGGCGGCGATCTTCTTGCGTGAATCCTCGGTGAGCTGATCCAGCGACATCCCGATCACAGCCTCGGCGCCCCGATGCGACGTGCCCAGCAGGCCGACGATCGCTTCGACCGCGGCCTTGCGATCATCGGCGTCCACGATTGCGTCGAGCACCTCGTGCCGGCGTTCGAGGGCGTTGAGCAAAGCGTCGGCGATCTCCCGACGGGCGGCGGCGCGGTCGTGATTGGTCATCGCCTGAGCGTAGCGGCGATCGCAAGCGCGGCGAAGCCGGGCGCGGCGGGTCGCCGCCGACGGACGTAGTCCGTATGGGCAGTCAGCTCAGGCGATCGGTACCACGATCAGTTCGTGCGGCCGGTTGTTGACCGGTTCCGCACCATCGTCGGTCACGACGACGATGTCCTCGATACGTGCCCCCCACCGGCCCGGGAAGTAGATGCCGGGCTCGACCGAAAACGCCATGCCCGCGGTGAGCGGCAGGTCGTTGCCCGCCACGATGTAGGGCTCCTCGTGCACCGACAAGCCGATGCCGTGGCCGGTGCGGTGCACGAAATACTCGCCGAGCCCGGCCGCCCTCAGCACGTCGCGGGCGGCGGCGTCCACCTGCTCGGCGGTCACTCCCGGGCGCACAGCGTCGACGGCGGCGCGTTGCGCGCGCTGCAGCACCGAATACTGTTGCGCCACTTCAGTGCTGGGCTCGCCGAGGCTGTAGGTTCGGGTGGAGTCGGAGTGATATCCCGGCTCGTAAGGCCCCCCGATGTCGACCACGACGATGTCGCCGGCGCGCAATTCGCGGTCCGAGCACTCGTGATGCGGGTCGGCGCCGTGCGGGCCGGAGCCGACGATGATGAACGCCACGTCCGAATGTCCTTCGGCGACAATCGCTTCGGCGATGTCGGCGGCGACGTCGGCCTCGGTTCGGCCCGGTACCAGGAACTCCGGCACCCTGGCGTGCACCCGGTCGATCGCCGCACCCGCCTTGCGCAGCGCGTCGATTTCGGCCGCGTCCTTGACCATTCGCAGCTGGCGCAGCACGCCGGTGGCCAGCACCGGCACCACGCCCAGGATGTCGGCGAGCGGCAACAGATGCAGCGCCGGCATCGCATCGGTGACCGCCGTGGCCGCCGGCGCGCCGCCCAGCGCCGCGGCGACCAGCCGGTAGGGGTCGTCGCCGTCGACCCAATCGGCCACCGCCAGACCCAGATCCGCGGCGGCCGACTCCTTCAGCGCGGCCAACTCCAGGCGTGGCACCACGACCGTCGGGTCGCCGGATGCGGGCACCACCAGCGCGGTGAGCCGCTCGAAGGTCTGCGCCCGCGAACCGATCAGATACCGCAAGTCGTAGCCGGGGGTGATCACCAGGCCGGCCAGCCCGGCGTCGGCGGTGGCGGTCGCCGCGGCGGCGAGCCGGCGGGCGTAGACGTCTGCGGGGAATCGGTGCGCGGCCACGCTGGCAGGATATCGGGCATGCCCGCACCCCTGCTCCTGCTCGACGGCGCCAGCATGTGGTTTCGCTCCTATTACGGGGTGCCGACGTCGATCACGTCACCCGGCGGCCGGCCGGTGAACGCCGTCCGCGGGTTCCTGGACTCGGTGGCGCTGGTGATCACCCGGCAGCGGCCGAGCCGTCTGGTGGTGTGCCTGGATCTGGACTGGCGCCCGCAATTCCGGGTGGACGCCATCCCGTCGTACAAGGCGCACCGCGTCGAGCAGGAAAACCCCTCCGGCCAAGTCGATGTCGAGGAAGTGCCCGACGAGTTGTCACCGCAGGTGCAGATCATCGAGGAGATCCTCGACGCGTTCGGCATCTGCACCGCCGGCGCGGAGGGCTTCGAAGCCGACGACGTGATCGGGACGCTGGCCGCCGCCGAACGCCGCGACCCCGTCGTCGTCGTCAGCGGCGACCGGGACCTGCTGCAGGTGGTCGGCGACGACCCGGTGCCGGTCCGGGTGCTCTACCTCGGCCGCGGCCTGACCAGCGCGACGCTGTTGGGCCCCGCCGAGGTCGCCGACCGTTACGGGATCCCGGTGGACCGGGCCGGCGAAGGTTACGCCGAACTGGCGCTGCTGCGCGGGGATCCCTCCGACGGCCTTCCGGGCGTGCCGGGCATCGGCGAGAAGACAGCCGCGACGCTACTGTCCCAGCACGGCTCGCTGGCAACGATCCTGGCGGCCGTCGACGACCCGAAATCGTCGCTGTCCAAAGGACTTCGGCGCAAGCTGCGTGATGCCGCCGACTACATCGAGGCCGCCGGCCCGGTGGTGCGGGTGGCCACCGACGCGCCGGTCACGTTGTCGACGCCCACTGACGCGCTGCCGCTGACCGCCGCCGATCCGCCGCGGGTGGCCGACCTCGCCACGCGTTACGGCGTCGGGTCGTCGATCGCGCGGCTGCAGAAGGCGCTGGATTCGCTGCCGGGGTGAGCTACTTGGGCCGGCCGACCTCGTAGGTGCCCTTGTTGTCCTGGAAGGTCACGGTCACCTGGCGCTTGCTGCCGTCGATGGTGACGCTGCAGTCGAACGTGCCGCCCTTCTTCACCACCGGGTTCTGGCCGTCGTTGCACTTGACGTCCTTGACGTTCTTGGCGCCGTAGCCGTTGGTCTCGTCGGTCAGGATCTGTTGCACGCCGGCCTGCGCCTTGTTGATGTCCAGCTTGGTAGTGACGAAGAACCCCGGCGCCCAAAACCCGAGTACCAAAACGACTGCGACGACGATCGCAGCGAACACGCCGACAACCGTCCCGATCACCGCTCGCGAACGCTTGGAGCCGGCCGGCGGCGGCCCGTACTGGCCCGGCTGCTGCGGGTACTGGCCGGGCTGGCCGTACTGTCCCGGCGGGTATTGGCCGTACTGCCCCGGCTGCCCGTATTGGCCCGGGTACTGGCCCGGCTGCTGCGGGTATTGGCCGGGTTGGGCGCCGTATTGCTCGGGCTGCGGGTAAGCCGGCGGCTGCGCATACGGCTGAGACGGCGGATAGAACGGGCCGGGCTGCTGGTACGGCTGGTACTCGGTGGGCGTATACGCGGGTGCCTGCCACGTCGGCTGCTCGCCGGTCGGCTGCTGCCAGGCCGGCTGCTGTTCGCCGGATGGCTGCTGCCAGGGCGATCCCTGCTGCGTCGGCTGGTCGGACTGCTGATCGTCACCCTGCGGTGGCTGCCACGGATTCGGGTCAGATCCCTGCGGTCCGCTCATCGTGTTTCCGGTCCTCTCAGTCGCGGTGCTGGCTATGCAACCGTAGCTGCGGCCTCAGCCTACCCGGCGTCAACTGCGACGACGCCACGCCGAATGGCGTCGATCGCGTGTTTCGCGGTGACGCTGAGGTCCGGTTGCGGGGCGGCATTTCGGACCTGGTCGAGCAGGTCGAGGACCTGCCGGCACCACCGCACGAAATCCCCCGCCGACAGCGGCGAGCCGGCGGCGTCGGCGTCCGCTGCCGTCAACGCCGCGGCCAGGTCCCCGCTGCTGGCCCACCGGTAGATCGCGGCGACGAACCCGTCGTCGGGCTCACGACTCAGGGTGATGCGATGCCGCTGCTCGTCGGCGCGCAATGCCGCCGACAGCCGTCGCGTCCGGTGCAGCGCCTGCCGCAGCGGCGCGGGCAGCGTCTCCGCGGGCTGCGTGGGACCGGAACCGCCGTCGCCGCGTGACTCGTAGAGCACCGACGAGAGCACCGCGGCGAGTTCGGCCGGACGCAGACCGGTCCAGGCGCCGGTGCGCAGGCACTCGGCGACCAGCAGGTCGCTTTCGCTGTAGATGCGGGCCAGCAGCCGGCCGTCGTCGGTGACCCGGGGATCGTCGTCGATCATCTGGATGAACCCGCGCTCGGTGAGCAACCCGACGATGCGGTCGAAGGTGCGCGCCAGCGAATTGGTGGCCGCGGCCACCTTCTTGTGCAGCTGCGCGTTGTCGCGTTCGATGCGCAGATACCGCTCGGCGACTCGCATGCGGGATTCGCGGTCATGCGCGTGGTGGGCGGGATGGCGCCGCAACTGCTGGCGCAGCGCCGCCAGCTGGGGATCGACGTCCGGGCCGTCGGATCCCGGGCCGCGACGCCGGCGCTGACGCGGCTCAACCGCCAGCCCGGCGGCCGCCGATCGCAGCGCCGACGCCAGATCCCGCCGCACCCGCGGCTGGCGGTGCTCGACCCGTTTGGGCAGCGCCATCGACCCGACCGGCGCCGCAGCGCCCGAGTAGTCCGCCGACGAAATCCGGCCCGCCCAGCGATGTTCGGTGAGCACCAACGGCCGCGGATCGGAGCTGTCCTTATCGGATTCGAGCACCACCGCCAGGCCGTTGCGGCGGCCGTGCGGGATCGTGATGATGTCGCCGCGGCGCAGCGCGGCCAGCGCGTCGTTGGCGGCCTGCCGCCGTTGCAGCCGCGACGCGCGGGCCTGCGCGCGTTCGGCTTGCGAAATCTGTTCGCGCAGCCGGGCGTAGGCGAGGATCGGCGCGTCCTTACCGCCGAGCTCGGCGGCGATCTCGCCGAGCATCCGCTCGCCGCGCTCGATGCCGCGGACCAGCCCGACCACCGACCGGTCGGCCTGGTACTGCGCGAACGACTGCTCCAGCAGCCGGTGCGCCTGATGCGGGCCCATCCGGTGCACCAGGTTGATCGTCATGTTGTACGACGGCGCGAACGAACTGCGCAGCGGGAAGGTTCGGGTCGACGCCAGCCCGGCGACCTCCGCCGGTTCGATATCGGGGTGCCAGATCACCACCGCGTGGCCTTCGACGTCGATGCCACGCCGGCCGGCCCGCCCGGTCAGCTGGGTGTACTCCCCCGGTGTCAGCGGGAGGTGCTGCTCGCCGTTGAACTTGACCAGCCGCTCCAACACGACGGTCCGGGCCGGCATGTTGATGCCCAATGCCAGTGTCTCCGTGGCGAATACGGCCTTGATCAGCCCGGCGGTGAACAATTCCTCGACGGTGTGCCGGAATATCGGCAGCATGCCGGCGTGGTGGGCGGCCAGACCGCGCAGCAGTCCCTCGCGCCACTCGTAGTAGCCGAGCACATCCAGGTCGGCGTCGGCCAGATCGCCGCAGCGGTGGTCGATCACCTCCGCGATCCGGGCGCGGTCCTCGTCGGTGGTCAGCCGCAACGACGAGCGCAGGCACTGGGCGACCGCGGCGTCGCACCCGGCGCGGGAGAACACGAACGTGATCGCCGGCAGCAGCCCGTCGGCGTCCAGCACCCGGATCACGTCGGGCCGCGACGGCGGCCGGTACATGGTGGGCCGCCCGGGGCCCCGGCGCGGCCGCCAGTCGGCCAGCCGATCCGCCTCTCGGCGATTTGCGATGTGGCGCACCAGGTTCGGGTCGACGCGGGGTTGGTGCTTGGCGCCGTCGCGGTCGTAGTCGAACAGGTCGAAGAGGCGTTTGCCGACCAGCATGTGCTGCCACAGCGGCACCGGGCGGTGTTCGTCGACCACCACCGCCGTGTCGCCGCGCACGGTTTGGATCCAGCCGCCGAACTCCTCGGCGTTGCTCACCGTCGCCGACAGGCTGACCAGCCGCACCTCGTCGGGCAGATGCAGGATGACCTCTTCCCAGACCGCACCGCGCATCCGGTCGGCGAGGAAATGCACCTCGTCCATCACCACGTGCGAAAGCCCTTGCAGCAGAGGCGAATCGGCGTAGAGCATGTTGCGCAGCACCTCGGTGGTCATCACCACCACCGGCGCGTTGGCGTTGACCGACAGGTCGCCGGTGAGCAACCCGATGCGGTCTTTGCCGTAGCGCGCGACGAAGTCGGTGTGCTTCTGGTTGGACAGCGCCTTGAGCGGGGTGGTGTAGAAGCATTTGCCGCCGGCGGCCAGCGCCAGATGCACCGCGAACTCGCCGACCACTGTCTTGCCGGCCCCGGTCGGCGCGCACACCAGCACCCCGTGACCACGTTCCAGGGCCGCGCACGCCTGCTGTTGGAAGGGGTCGAGGCCGAAGGCCAGCTCGGCGGTGAACCTGGCCAGTTCGGTCGGTTCAGGTGACGTCGTCATGAGGTCCGGCGATCTGCGACGGCGCCGCCACCGCCGACGGCGGTTCGATCGGCGCGGCCTCGTCGTCGTCGAGGTCGGTCAGCGCTTCACGCCTGGCCTTGCGTTTGTCGTGCAGCCGGGCGATCTGGATCGCCAATTCCAGCAGCAGGGTCAGCGCCGTCCCGAGCGCCAGCATCGAGAACGGGTCGGAGCCGGGCGTGAAGACGGCCGCAAAGCAGAACATCGCGAAGATCAGGCCGCGCCGCCACGACCGCAGCCGCGCATAGCTCAGCACCCCGGCCAGGTTGAGCATCACGATCAGCAGCGGGAATTCGAAGCTGGCCCCGAACACCAGCAGCAGGTTGATCAGGAAACCGAAATAGCGGTCGCCGGACAGCGCGGTCACCTGCACGTCGCTGCCGACGGTCAACAGGAAGTGCAACGCCTTGGACAGCACCAGGTAGGCCAGCACCGCGCCGGCGACGAACAGCGCCGCGGCCGGAATCACGAACGCCACCGCGAAGCGGCGCTCCTTACGGTAGAGGCCCGGCGTGATGAACGCCCACAGCTGGTAGAGCCACATCGGGCAGGCCAGCACGATGCCGGCGGTCAGCCCGACCTTGAGCCGCAACATGAATTGGTCGAACGGTGCGGTGGCCAGCAGCCGGCACTGCCCGTCGGCGCTGATGTCCGCGCGGGCCGAGGCCGGCAGTGCGCAGTACGGGTGGCGCAGCCACTCGCCGAGGCTTTCCAGCCCGAACAGCGAATGCGAGTACCACACGAATCCCAGCGCCGTGGTGAGCACGATTGTGCCCAGCGAGATGAGCAGCCGGGTGCGCAACTCGGTGAGGTGCTCGACGAGCGACATCGTCCCGTCTGGATTGGTGCGGCTGCGCCGCAGGCGCGGGTCGAGCTTCCGCAGGATTCCGGTGGTGCGCACGGTCAGTCAGACGGCGCGTGCGGCGCGTCCGCACGCGTGGGTCGACGGCAGGCTAGCTCGACCGTCCGTCGGCCGCCGGCGGCTCGACCCGCTCCGACTGCACCGATGTGGGGCCGGCAGGAGATTCCGACTTGCTCTCGTTCTGCAGTTCACGGACCTCGGACTTGAAGATTCGCAACGACTTGCCTAGCGAACGCGCCGCGTCGGGGAGCCGCTTGGCACCGAAGAGCACCACGACCACGACGGCGAGGATCAGCCAGTGCCACGGACTAAGACTGCCCACTTTGGTTACCTCCAGACGTTCACCCGATGCTACCGCGCCGCGGCCTGGTAGGCCTCCAGCGCCGCGGCCGCGGCATCGCGGACCCGCTGGGCCAGCGACTCGGGCTCCAGCACCCGCACCGCCGGCCCCAGCCCCAGCACCAGGCGGGTCATCCAGTCGTCGGAGGCGTAGGTCATCGCCGCCTCGCAGTAGCCGTCGGGCAGCTCGCGCAGCAGCCGCATCGGGTAGTAGTCGAACATCCACGACGCCGACGGCGCCAGCCGCAGGGTGGCCGACGGCAGCGACGGGTCGGCGTCGAACAGCGAGGTGTCCGGCGGTGCCTGCAGCGCGGGTTCGGGCGGCGCCGAGGGCTCGTCGAGCACCTGCGCGTCGACGATGCGGTCGAACCGGAACAGTCGCACCCCCTCGGCCTCCCGCGACCAGGCCTCCAGGTAGCTGTGGTCGCCGACCAGCACCACCCGGATCGGGTCGACGACGCGCGTGGACAGCGTGTCGTGCGAGGCGGCGTAGTAGTCGATCGTCAGGGCGCGGTTGGTGCGCACCGCGGTGCGCACCGCGGCCGCGGCCTGGCTCTCCGCGGGCGCCGGCTCGTCGACAGCCCCGGAACCCCGCGCGGCAACACCGGCCGCAGCTTCGATCTTGGCGATCGCGCTGCGGGCCGCCTCCGGGTCGACCACGCCGGGGATGTCGGCCAGTGCCCGCAGCGCCACCAGCAAGACGGTGGCCTCGGGCGAGGACAGCCGGAGCGGCTTGTCCACGCCCGCCGAGAAGGTCACCTCGATGGTGTCGCCGGAGAAGTCGAAGTCGATCAGGTCACCCGGGTAGTAGCCCGGAAGGCCGCACACCCACAGCTGTTGGAGGTCTTCGTCGAGCTGCGCGAGCGACACGCCCAGGTCGGCGGCGGCTTCGGCGCGAGTGATCCGTGGGTTGGCCTGGAAGTACGGCACCATGTTGAGCAGCCGCACGAGCCGGGCCGAAACGGGCGTCATGCGGAGACTCCAGCTTGGGCCCGCAGCCGCGCGAGCACGTCGTCGCGCAGCGACTCCGGTTCCAGCACCACCGCGTCGGCGCCGTACCCGGTGACCTCCTGCGCCAGCCGGTCAGTGGACCCGATCTCGAGTTCGATGACCTCGCCGTCGCGGCCCGCCAATTGCCTTGGGCCCACGGCCTTTCCGGCGCGCCGCAGCGCAGTGGCCCGCCCGTCGGCGACCCACACCCGGGCCTGCACGCCGGTCGGCGCGTCAGAGACCGTCTCCGTGACGATCGCGCGCAGGTTCACCCCCTCGGGGCGGCTGACCGCGCCGGGCGGCCCGATCGGCGTGACCGGGTCGCCGATCCGCGACAGCCGAAACACCCGGGTGGCGCCGCGGTCGCGGTCGTGTCCGACCAGATACCAGCGGCCCTTTTCGGTGACCACACCCCACGGCTCGACCGTGCGGGTGGTGTAGGCGTCGGTGCGCGACGGCCGGTGCGGGAACTGCACGACCTGTCCGGCGTCGATCGCCGCCAGCAGGGCTTTCAGGCTGTCCTCCGAGCCGCGGACGCCGCCCAGCCTGGCCGGCGACGCGACAGTCACCGGAGCGTCGGGGTCGACGTCCACCCCGGCGGCGCGCAGCTTGAGCAGTGCGCCCTGGGTGGCGGTGACCAGTTCGGGCGACTCCCACAGCTGGGTGGCGACGGCCACCGCGGCGGCCTCTTCGGGGGTCAGCTCGACGGGCGGCAGCGCGTACGCGTCGCGGTTGATGCGATAGCCCTCGACCGGGTCGAAGGCCGACGCCTTGCCGGTCTCCAGCGGGATGCCGAGGTCGCGCAACTCGTTCTTGTCGCGCTCGAACATCCGCGAAAACGCTTCGTCGTTGGGGCTGTCGCCGTAGCCGGCGACGCTGGACCTGATCTTCTCGGCGGTGAGGTAGCCGCGGGCCGACAGCAGCGCGATGACGAGGTTCATCAGCCGTTCGACTTTGGAGGTCGCCACGCGCCCCAAATTACATGCTGGCGATCAGCCGCTTGACCCTCTCGTCGACCGAGCGGAACGGGTCTTTGCACAGCACGGTCCGCTGCGCCTGGTCGTTGAGTTTGAGGTGCACCCAGTCGACCGTGAAGTCGCGTCCGGCGGCCTGTGCGGCGCTGATGAATTCGCCGCGCAGGCGGGCCCGGGTGGTTTGCGGCGGCTGGTCGACAGCCTCCTCGATTTCCTCGTCGGTGGTGATCCGGGCCGCCAGCCCCTTGCGCTGCAGCAGATCGAACACGCCGCGGCCGCGCTTGATGTCGTGGTAGGCCAGGTCGAGCTGGGCGATCTTGGGGTCGGACAACTCCATGTCGTAGCGGTCCTGGTAGCGCTGGAACAATTTGCGCTTGATCACCCAGTCGATTTCGGTGTCGACCTTGGCGAAGTCCTGGCTTTCCACGGCGTCGAGCTGACGGCCCCACAGGTCGACGACCTGCTCGATCTGCGCGTTGGGCTCCCGGGTCTGCAGGTGCTCGACGGCGCGGGCGTAGTACTCCCGCTGGATGTCCAGCGCGCTGGCCTGCCGCCCGCCGGCCAGCCGCACCGGGCGACGGCCGGTGATGTCGTGGCTGACTTCGCGGATCGCGCGAATCGGGTTGTCCAGCGAGAAGTCACGGAACGCCACCCCGGCTTCGATCATCTCCAGCACCAGCGCCGCGGTGCCGACCTTGAGCATCGTGGTGGTCTCGCACATGTTGGAGTCGCCGACGATGACGTGCAGGCGCCGGTATTTCTCGGCGTCGGCATGCGGCTCGTCGCGGGTGTTGATGATCGGGCGGCTTCGGGTGGTGGCGCTCGACACCCCTTCCCAGATGTGCTCGGCGCGCTGGGAGAGGCAGAACGTGGCGGCCTTGGGCGTCTGCAGCACCTTGCCGGCGCCGCAGATCAGCTGGCGGGTGACAAGGAACGGCAGCAGCACATCGGAGATCCGGGAGAACTCGCCGGCCCGCACGATCAGGTAGTTCTCGTGGCAGCCGTAGGAGTTGCCGGCCGAATCGGTGTTGTTCTTGAACAGGTAGATGTCGCCGCCGATGCCCTCGTCGGCGAGCCGCTGCTCGGCGTCGACCAGCAGGTCCTCCAGCACCCGCTCGCCGGCGCGGTCATGGGTGACCAGCTGCACCAGGCTGTCGCATTCGGCGGTGGCGTATTCGGGATGGCTGCCCACGTCGAGGTACAGCCGCGCGCCGTTGCGCAGGAATACGTTGGAGCTGCGGCCCCACGACACCACCCGGCGGAACAGGTAGCGGGCGACCTCGTCGGGACTCAGGCGGCGATGGCCGTGAAACGTGCAGGTGACACCGAACTCGGTCTCGATGCCCATGATTCGCCGCTGCACGATTCGAGCGTACTGGTATCCGGCCATGTGGGTACGAGAGACGCGCCTGTGGACCGATGTCGGCGTTCTCGACCGCCATTCCGGTAGAGTCGGGTGCTGCTCGTCCCAGTGAGCACCGTCGTTCAGAGAGGTCTTCAGTCCGGTGGACAGACCCAGGGTCGCGGAGCACCCGCGGCCGGATCATGTCATCGCACACATCAGTGACACTCACCTGGTAGCCGGCGACGGCGACCTGTACGGAGACGTCGACGCCGACGCCCGATTATCGGAGCTGCTCGAGCGGCTCGAGGCCTCCCAAACCCGACCCGACGCGTTGGTCTTCACCGGCGACCTCGCCGACACCGGCCAGCCTGATGCGTACCGCAAGCTGCGCGACCTCGTCGAGCCGCTCGCGGATCGTCTTGGCGCTCAAGTCATTTGGGTGATGGGCAACCACGACAACCGGGCGGCGTTGCGACGGCACCTGCTGCACGAAGCGCCGACGATGGCGCCGATGGACCGGGTGCACCACATCGCGGGTCTGCGGGTCGTCGTGTTGGACACCTCGGTGCCCGGCTACCACCACGGCGAAATCGCGCCGGAGCAGCTGCGGTGGCTGTCCGAGCAGCTGGCCGAGCCGGCGCCGTTCGGCACCATCCTGGCGATGCATCACCCCCCGGTTCCCAGCGTCCAGGACCTCGCCGTGATGGTGGAGCTGCGTGACCAAAGCCCGCTGGGCGAGGTGTTGCGCGGCACCGATGTGCGCAGCATCCTGGCCGGCCACCTGCACTACTCGACCACGGCCACCTTCGCCGGCATTCCCGTTTCGGTGGCCTCGGCGAGCTGCTACACCCAAGACCTGCTGACCGCCGGCACCCGCGGCCGCGACGCCGCGCAGGCGTTCAACCTGGTGCACTGCTATCCGGAAACGGTGGTGCACACTGTCGTGCCACTGGCGGCCGGCCCGACCGTCGGCCGGTTTGTCGCCCCGGACGCCGTGCGGCGCGAACTCGCCGACGCCGCGACGAGCATCCTTCCGGCCGCCCGCATTCCGCGCCTGGCGCCGCAGTTCGCGCGACGCTAGCGCGCCGGGCGCTTGTCACTCGTCGCCGACGACCCGCTCCCACGGCGCCGGGACCGGGAAGTAGCTTTCCAGGAACTCCCCGACCACGCGGGCCCGTTCTTCGGCGCTCACCTCCGGGAAGCTGCCGTCGTTGAGGCAGAAGAAGTCGAACTTGCGCTTCTTCAGTAGCTTCGGGAGTTTCGCCAGGCCCGACCGCAGCGTGGTGTCCACGTAGAGCACCTTCGCCGACTCGTTTTGCACCGCCCGCCCGGTCAGCAGCGAGTAGTAGTGGTACAGCGAGTTGGTCACCGAGATGTCAGTGCTCGACCGGAAGCGACTCGCCTGGGTGCGGGCGAAGTCCGCCGGGAACTCGCGCTCCAGCTCGAGCAGCACGCTCTTGCGCAGCGGTGCAGCGGTGTGCTCCAGATGGCGGGTGATGATCTTCCCGAACTTCTCCCACAGCAACTGACGGTTCACCCGGGCGGCGTTCTCGAAGCCGCTGCGCTCGGGGTGGTTGAGACCGAGCCCGATGCGGGTGCCCGCCTCGATGAACTTCGTCACCCCGCCTGGCGAGAAGAACATGGTCGGCGAGAGCGGCCGGCCGAAGAACATGTCGTCGTTGGAGTACAGGAAATGCTCTGCCAGACCGGGGATGTGGTGCAGCTGGGTCTCGACCGCATGGCTGTTGTACACCGGCAGCGCGGACAGGTCGGTGAAGTGCTCCTCGGCGCGCACGATGGTGATCTTCGGGTGCGGCGCAAGCCACTGCGGAACCGGCGAGTCCGTCGCGATGAAGATCCGCCGCACCCAGGGCGCGAAGGCGTGCACCGACCGCAGTGCGTACTTGAGCTCGTCGATCTGACGGATCCGCGCGTCGGCGTCATCTCCTTCGCCGACAACATGATTGGCCATCGCCGCCGCGCGGCGGGCCCGGAACTCCGGGTCGTTGCCGTCGACCCAGGAGAACACCATGTCGATGTCGAACGTGATGTCGCCGGCATGCGGGGCGAACATCCCGTCGATGGTCAACCAAGTGCGGCCGTGCAGTTCGACGTCTGCGTACACAATGTCGCTGAGCGGCAACGCCTTCCGGGTCAACGAGTTCTCGATCGGGCAGATCACCTGCTGCCCGTCGAACACCCAGAACTGCAGCTCGACACCCGCCGACGCGCCGTACCGAATGCCGGACCGCGGGCATTCGCGCCGACGGAAAATCCGCAGCAGCCGCGGGTCGGGCGCCGTCGAGAGCAGACCGTCGGCGAGATCGACCGATCGGCGTCCCGTCCCGTCGAACACCTTGGCGCGCAACGGAGCTTCCAGACATGCGGCCATCAGAGCCTCGGCCACCCGGGCGCGCAGCGCGATATCCACGATGAGCGCGGGCCGCCCGTCGGCGCCGCGGATCAGCAGGAACGGGATGCCCGCCATCTCCAGCTCGCCGCTGATGAACAACAGGTCCGCCACCATCGCCTCGTACGGAGTCAGGCGCAGCCCATCGGCTGAGCCGAATGATCCGTCCAAATCCGTCCGGCGGACGTCGATCATGCTGGTCATGGGAAACACCTGCCTTCCACGCTCGATGTCGGTCACGACGCGCACGAAGAGGGATCCCGCGAAGCGGTGGAGCGGCGACGATGCCCTCACACGTTGAGCTTTGGCACTGAGCGACGTATCCCGGAAACCGGGAAGCCACTTGGGATCACCCCTTAAGCCGGGGAGATCTGTCCTGATCTTGGGCGTCTCTCGACGTCGTCAGATCAGTGGCCTGTGTTCGTCCAGAAGCCTCGCCTAACGAGGTGCTCCAGCAGGATAGCCGCGATTCCTCGATCCGGCAACACGGTCGCGTCGGGGCCAGGCGCGGCCAAACGGCTTGACGCCGTGCAGGTCCCGCGAGCGGTCGGCTTTACTTACCGTCCGATTTCGACTTGCCCGACCCCGACTTCCCCGACGACGAGTCCGGCTTGGGCAGCAGCGCCTCCAGCGCCGACCCGGTGATCCGCCGGAACGCGCGCCGGGGCCGGTTGGCATCCAGGATGGCCACCTCCAGCATGGACACCCCAAGGCTGGGCTGGTCGCCGCCGTTGCTGCTGCCCGCCCGCAGCGCAGTCACCGCGATCCGCACGGCGTCGGCGAGGTCGGCGTTCTCGGCGTAGGAGTCCTTGAGCGCGTTGGCGATCGGCTCCGTCGTGCCGCCCATCACCACGAAATGCGGCTCGTCGTTGATCGATCCGTCGTAGGTGATCCGGTACAGCTCAGGGGGTTTGGATTCGCCGTAATGGGCGACCTCGGCCACGCACAGCTCGACTTCGTAGGGCTTGGCCTGCTCGGTGAAGATGGTGCCCAGCGTCTGCGCGTAGACGTTGGCCAGCTGGCGGCCGGTGACGTCGCGGCGGTCGTAGGCGTAGCCGCGGGTGTCGGCGAATTGGATTCCGCCGCGGCGTAAGTTGTCGAACTCGTTGAACTTGCCCGCGGCGGCGAAACCGACCCGGTCGTAGAGCTCGCTGATCTTCTGCAGCGACCGCGACGGGTTCTCCGCGACAAACAGCACGCCGCCCGCGTAGGCCAGCGCCACCACGCTGCGGCCCCGGGCGATGCCCTTGCGCGCGAGCTCGCTGCGCTCGCGCATCGCTTGCTCCGGCGAGATGAAGTACGGAAAGCTCACGAGTCACCCCGTTGCGCATCCGGGCCGAAAGTGTCAGCGCGCGAACGACTTTCGATGACCTCCCGGGCCAGCTCGGCGATGCGCTGCTCCGGCACCTCGGCCGCGCCGTCGGCGCCGATGGTGACCGCGGTCGGGTAGATGCCGCGGACCAGATCCGGGCCGCCGGTGGCCGAGTCGTCGTCGGCGGCGTCGTAGAGCGCCTCGACGGCCACCCGCAGCGCCGAATCGCCGTCGGTCACCTGCGAATACAGCTTCTTCATCGACGAATTGGCGAAGATCGACCCCGAGCCGACGGACTTGTAGCCCTCCTCCTCGAGGTTCCAGCCGCCGGCCGCGTCGAACGACACGATGCGGCCCGCTTTCTCCGGGTCGGGATCGTCGAGGTCGTAACCCACCAGCAGCGGCAGCGCCACCAGGCCCTGCATCGCCGCGCCGAGATTGCCGCGCACCATGATGGCCAGCCGGTTGACCTTGCCGGCGAACGTCAGCGGCACGCCTTCGAGCTTTTCGTAGTGCTCGAGTTCGACCGCGTAGAGCCGGGCGAACTCGACGGCGATGGCGGCGGTCCCGGCGATGCCGGTGGCCGTGTAGTCGTCGGTGATGTAGACCTTCTGCACGTCGCGCCCGGCGATCATGTTGCCCTGCGTCGAGCGCCGGTCGCCCGCGATGACGACCCCGCCCGGGTATTTCAGCGCGACGATCGTGGTGCCGTGCGGCAGCTGGTTGCCGGCGCCGGGTTCGGCGCTGCCCGCACCGACCGGCAGCAGCTCGGGCGCCTGGCGACGCAGAAAGTCAGCGAACGAGGACAGGTCTACAGGGTTGGCGGGGATTCCGGGAAGTGCTGAGTTGGTGGCCAGGCGATCGCGAAACGGCCAGGTCACTGGCCGCCCTTTTGGACGTACGCGCGCACGAAGTCCTCGGCGTTCTCTTCCAGAACGTCGTCGATCTCGTCGAGCAGGTCGTCGGTTTCCTCGGTGAGGTTCTCGCGACGCTCCTGGCCCGCGGCTGTGCTGGCGGTCAGGTCGTCATCGTCGCCGCCGCCACCGCCGCGCTTGGTCTGCTCCTGAGCCATCGCTGCCTCCTGCTATGTCATCGGCGGCGCATTACACGCCCGCCGGTCTCTCTACCCTACCGGTCGCCACCGACCTTTCCTCGGGTAACGAAGCTCACGTCGTCAGTTGTTCCACCAGCTCCGCCGCGCTGTCCACCGAGTCCAGCAGCGCCCCGACGTGCGCCTTGCTGCCCCGCAGCGGCTCCAGCGTCGGGATTCGCACCAGCGAGTCGCCGCCGAGGTCGAAGATCACCGAGTCCCAGCTGGCCGCCGCGATGTCGGCGCCGAACCGGCGCAGGCACTCTCCGCGGAAGTAGGCGCGGGTGTCGGTCGGCGGGTTGTCGACGGCGTTGAGCACCTGCTGCTCGGTCACCAGCCGCTTCATCGAGCCGCGCGCCACCAGCCGGTTGTACAGGCCCTTGTCCAGCCGCACGTCGGAATACTGCAGATCGACCAGATGCAGCCGCGGCGCCGACCAGCTCAGGTTCTCCCGGTGCCGGAAGCCCTCGAGGATCCGCAGCTTGGCCGGCCAGTCCAGCAGGTCAGCACACTCCATCGGGTCGCGCTCGAGCAGGTCGAGCACGTGCGCCCAGGTCTCCACGATGTCGTTGGCGCGGGGATCGGGGTCGCGGGTGTCGACCAGCTTGGCCACCCGGTCCAGATAAACCCGTTGCAGCGCAAGGGCGGTCAACTCCCGGCCGTCGGCCAGCGCCACGGCGGTGCGCAGCGACGGGTCACGGCTGATGGCGTGCACGGCGTGGACCGGGCGTGCCAGCGCCAGGTCGGTCAGATCGATGCCCTCTTCGATCAGGTCGAGCACCAGCGCCGTGGTGCCCAGCTTCAGATACGTCGAGGTTTCGGCGAGGTTGGCGTCGCCGATGATCACGTGCAGCCGGCGGTAGCGGTCGGCGTCGGCGTGCGGCTCGTCGCGGGTGTTGATGATGCCGCGTTTGAGCGTGGTTTCCAGCCCGACCTCGACCTCGATGTAGTCGGCGCGCTGCGACAGCTGGAACCCCGGCTCGTCGCCGGCGGGCCCGATGCCGACCCGCCCGGAGCCGGTGACCACCTGGCGGGACACCAGGAACGGCGTCAGCCCGGCGATGACGGCCGAGAAGGGGGTCTGGCGGCTCATCAGGTAGTTCTCGTGCGAGCCGTAAGAGGCGCCCTTGCCGTCGACGTTGTTCTTGTACAGCTGCAGCTTGGCCGCCCCGGGCACGCTGGCGACATGTCGCGCGGCGGCTTCCATCACCCGCTCGCCGGCCTTGTCCCAGATCACCGCGTCGAGCGGGTCGGTGCACTCGGGCGCGGAGTACTCCGGGTGCGCGTGGTCGACGTAGAGCCGCGCGCCGTTGGTCAGGATCATGTTGGCGGCGCCCACCTCGTCGGCGTCGACGACCGGCGGCGGTCCGGCCGAACGGCTCAGGTCGAACCCGCGGGCGTCGCGCAGCGGCGACTCCACCTCGTAGTCCCAGCGGGTGCGCTTGGCGCGCTGGATACCGGCGGCGGCGGCATACGCCAGCACCGCCTGCGTCGAGGTGAGGATCGGGTTCGCGGTCGGGTCCGACGGCGACGAAATGCCGTACTCGACCTCGGTCCCGATGATCCGTTGCATGACCTAAAGACTAGAGGGATGACGATGGCGACGAAGCCTTCGGGGCGAGCGTGCGCAAAACACGGGTGTGTCCGCATGTCAATCTGGGACACCCGCACGTTCGCG
Source organism: Mycobacterium kyorinense (assembly GCF_002101735.1). Lineage (GTDB taxonomy): Bacteria > Actinomycetota > Actinomycetes > Mycobacteriales > Mycobacteriaceae > Mycobacterium > Mycobacterium kyorinense. The sequence continues at coordinate 103,068 of NZ_LQPE01000038.1, forward strand.
GGGAAGGCGACTACAGGTACTGGCCGAGGTTGGATTCCGTGTCGATGGCCCTGCTTGCGCTCGAGCTCTTGCCGGTGACCAGCGTGCGGATGTAGACGATCCGCTCGCCCTTCTTGCCCGAGATCCGTGCCCAGTCATCGGGATTGGTGGTGTTGGGCAAGTCCTCGTTCTCGGCGAACTCGTCGACGATCGAATCCAGCAGATGCTGGATTCGCAGACCCGGCTGGCCGGTTTCCAGCACCGATTTGATCGCGTTCTTCTTCGCCCGGTCGACGACGTTCTGGATCATCGCCCCGGAGTTGAAGTCCTTGAAGTACATGACTTCTTTGTCGCCGTTGGCGTAAGTGACCTCCAGGAACCGGTTGTCGTCGATCTCGGCGTACATCCGGTCGACGACCTTTTCGATCATCGCCTTGATGCATGCCGAGCGGTCGCCGCCGAACTCGGCGAGATCGTCGGCGTGCACCGGCAGCTCCTCGGTGAGGTACTTCGAGAAGATGTCCTGTGCCGCTTCGGCATCCGGGCGCTCGATCTTGATCTTCACGTCCAGGCGGCCGGGCCGCAGGATCGCCGGGTCGATCATGTCCTCACGGTTGGAGGCGCCGATCACGATGACGTTCTCCAGGCCCTCCACGCCGTCGATCTCCGACAGCAGCTGGGGAACCACCGTGGTCTCGACGTCGGAGGAGACGCCGGTGCCACGGGTGCGGAAGATCGAGTCCATCTCGTCGAAGAACACGATCACCGGGGTACCTTCGGACGCCTTCTCGCGGGCCCGCTGGAAGATCAGCCGGATGTGCCGCTCGGTCTCGCCGACGAACTTGTTCAGCAGCTCTGGGCCTTTGATGTTGAGGAAGTACGACTTGGCCTCGCGTGCATCGTCGCCGCGGACCTCGGCCATCTTCTTGGCCAGCGAGTTCGCAACGGCCTTGGCGATCAACGTTTTACCGCAGCCGGGCGGGCCGTAGAGCAGCACGCCTTTGGGCGGGCGCAGCGCGTACTCCTTGTAGAGCTCCTTGTGCAGGAACGGCAACTCCACCGCGTCGCGGATCTGCTCGATCTGGCGGGTCAGACCGCCGATGTCCTCGTAGCTGACGTCAGGCACTTCCTCGAGCACCAAGTCCTCGACCTCGGCCTTGGGGATGCGCTCGAAGGCATACCCGGCCTTGGTGTCGACCAGCAGCGAGTCGCCGGGCCGCAGTTTACGGGGCCGGGTGTCGTCGTTGAGGGCGTCGGGAATGCCCTCGGGCAGGTCGGCTGCCACCAGCGGCTCGGCGAGCCAGACGATGCGTTCCTCGTCGGCGTGCCCGACGACCAGCGCCCGGTGACCGTCGGCCAGGATCTCCCGCAACGTCGAGATCTCGCCGACCGATTCGTAGGTGCCGGCCTCGACGACGGTTAAAGCCTCGTTGAGCCGAACCGTCTGACCCTTCTTCAGCAAGTTGACGTCGATGTTCGGCGAGCACGTCAGCCGCATCTTGCGGCCCGAGGTGAACACATCGACGGTGTCGTCGTCGTGGGTGGCCAACAGCACGCCGTACCCGCTGGGCGGCTGGCCCAACCGGTCGACCTCCTCGCGCAGCGCCAACAGCTGCTGGCGCGCTTCCTTGAGGGTTTCCATCAGCTTGGAATTACGCGCCGCAAGCGAGTCGATGCGTGCCTCGAGCTGGTGCACATCGCGGGCGTTGCGCACAGCACTCTGGGGGCCTACCGCGCTCTCCAGCTGCTCACGCAGTATCGAGGCCTCGCGCCGCAACTCCTCCAGCTCGGCGGCATCGTCGCTGGACAAGTCGTGTTCGCGAGGGGCTCCGAACGCTTCACGCTCTGACTCACCCATGTTGCGCTCCTTTCCCGCACCGGAATGTGGCACGGCGGATACTTCAACGCTACCGGCGATTTGGGATTCATGCGTGAACTCGAAATGGGGCGCGCTGACAGAACCGTTTAACATGACACCGATCTGGCCTAATCGAGAGGACATTCGTGACCGTGAAATCCCTAGCCACAGCTGCTGCAGCCGTCGCCGCGATCGGTGCGGCGGCCGCCGGTGTGACCTCCATTGCATCCGTTGCCCCGGCCGCGCCGCAAGTGCAGCCCGTGGTATTCGGGGTGCCGATGCCGCTCGATCCCGCCACGGATGTCCCGACTCCCGACCAGTTGATCAGCGTCCTCAACGGCTTGCAAAACCCGAGTGTTCCCTTCGCGAGCAAGGGCTATCTGGTCGAGGGCGGCGTCGGCGGCGTCGAGGGACGCATCGCCGACCGCAAGCTGCAGCAGGCCGCCCAGCACGGTTCGCTGCCGCTGACGTTCCAGGTGGCCAACATCGCGCCGGCTGGGCCGGGTGCGGCGTCGGCGGATATCACCGCCTCGGGTCCGACTCTGGCGCCGACCACGCAGAACATCACGTTCGTCAACCAGGGCAGCTGGAAGCTCTCCCGCGCCTCGGCGATGACGCTGGTGCAGCAGATCCAGTCCGCGGGCTGACCGCTGCTGCCGTGCCGGTTTCCAGGCACCTGCGGGCAGTCCTAAGCGCCGCCGCCATGGTGGCGGCGCTGGGGCTGCCGGGGTGTTCGAGCGGCGGTTCGGGCTCTCCCGCCCCGTCGACGTCGTCGTCGTCGGAAGCTGCACCGGCCACGACGGCGGCCCCGCAGAGCGCCCCGGTGCCGGCGCCCGAAGCACTCACGGATGTGCTGTACCGCCTTGCCGACCCGGCGGTGCCCGGCGTCGAAAAGCTCAACCTCGTCGAGGGCGCAACGCCCGACAACGCCGCAGCTCTGGACAAATTCGCCAACGCGCTGCTCAATGGCGGCTACGCGCCGATGACCTTCGAGGCGCGCGACATCGCCTGGTCGGACCGGGATCCCGCCGATGTGGTGGCCACCGTCGACGTCAGCACACCCCGGCGCGGTGTGCCCGGATTTTCGTTCCCGATGGAATTCAAGCCGTACCAGGGCGGCTGGCAGCTCTCGCAGCGCACCGCGGAGACACTGCTCGCCTTCGGCGCTGCGCCACCCGGGGCCCCTCCGACGCCGACGCCCTGACGACACCATGTGGATCGGCTGGCTGGAATTCGACGTGCTGCTCGGTGACGTGCGCTCGCTCAAGCAGAAGCGGTCGGTGATCCGTCCGGTGATCGCCGAGCTGCAGCGCAAGCTCAGCGTGTCGGCGGCCGAGACGGGGTCACAGGATCTGTACCGGCGCGCCGGAATCGGGGTGGCGATGACCTCGGCCGACCGCGGGCATGCCGTCAAGGTGCTCGACGCGGCCGAACGCATGGTGGCCGCACACCCCGAGTTCGAGCTGCTGTCGGTGCGCCGTGGGCTCCAACGCAGCGACGACTAACCCTCGGGCGCTAACCGCTTGCGGCGCAACGGCGTCGGCGTCACTGTGCCCGGGGCCAGCCGGCGCGCCGAAATCAGGAAGGCGGTATGGCCGCGCATGTTGTGTTGCGGGCGCACCGCCAGACCGACGACGTTCCAGCCGCGCTGCAGCGTTTCCCACGCCCGCGGCTCGGTCCAGCACTGCTGCTCGCGCAGCGCCTCCACGGTCTTCGACAGCTGGGTGACGGTGGCGACGTAGATCATCAGCACACCACCGGCGATCAGTACCCGCGACACCGCGCCGAGCACGTCCCACGGCGCCAGCATGTCGAGCACCGCCCGGTCGACCGACCCGTCGGGCAGGTCGCAGTCGGCGAGGTCCGCGTGGACCAGCCGCCAGTTGTCGGGCGTGCCGCCGACGAACGTCTCCACGTTGCGGCGGGCGTGCTCCGCGTGGTCGGCGCGCACCTCGTAGGAGATCACCTGGCCCGCCGGCCCGACCGCGCGCAGCAGCGAGCAGGTCAGCGCGCCCGACCCGGCGCCAGCCTCCAACACCCGCGCGCCGGGAAAGATGTCGCCCTCGTGCACGATCTGAGCGGCGTCCTTCGGATAGACCACCTGCGCTCCGCGGGGCATCGACATCACGTAGTCGACCAGCAGTGGGCGCAGCACCAGGAACTGGTCACCGTTGGTGGATTTGACCACGCTGCCTTCGGACAACCCGATCACGGCGTCGTGCGCGATCGCGCCGCGGTGGGTGTGGAATTCGCCGCCCGGGGTGAGCAGCATCGTGTAGTGCCGGCCCTTGGCGTCGGTCAGCTGAACGCGATCACCGACGCCGAACGGACCGCTTGCGGACACGGCTATCTAGCCTGCCAGCAGACGCGCCGACACCGATGCGCGGGGTTGTCGGATACGGACTTTAGGCTGCGGGTATGAGTGGCGAAGCGTCCCGGCCGGCGCTGTCGCCGTCGCGGGCGGCCGATTTCAAACAATGCCCGCTGCTGTACCGGTTCCGCGCGATCGACCGGCTGCCCGAGCCGCCGTCCATCGCGCAACTGCGGGGGTCGCTGGTGCACGCCGCGCTCGAACAGCTCTATGGTCTGCCGGCCGAGCAGCGCGTCCCCGACACCGCCCGCGCGCTGGTAGGCCCGGCGTGGGAGCAGCTGCTGGCCGAAGAGCCCACGCTGGCCGCCGACTTGGACGCCGCGCAGCGAAGCGAACTGCTCGATGAGGCCCGGGCGCTGCTGTCCGGCTATTACCGGCTGGAGGATCCGACGCGGTTCGATCCGCAAAGCTGCGAGCAGCGCGTCGAGGTCGAACTGGCCGACGGCACGCTGCTGCGCGGGTTCATCGACCGGATCGACGTCGCGCCCACCGGTGAGCTGCGCGTAGTGGACTACAAGACCGGTAAGGCGCCGCCGGAAGCCCGCGCGCTTGCCGAGTTCAAGGCGCTGTTTCAGATGAAGTTCTACGCAGTGGCACTGCTGCGCTCCCGCGGGGTGCTGCCCACCCGGCTGCGTCTGGTGTACCTGGCCGACGGCCAGCTGCTGGACTACTCCCCCGACGAGGACGAGCTGCTGCGCTTCGAGAAGACACTGATAGCGATCTGGCGGGCAATCCAATCAGCCGGCGCCACAGGCGATTTCCGGCCCCGCCCGTCGCGGCTGTGCGACTGGTGCCCACACCGGGCGCACTGTCCGGTGTACGGCGGAACGCCGCCGCCCTACCCGGGCTGGCCGGACCATCCCGACGAGGGCGATCCGGACACCGTCCTGCACCGCGCGGATCCCGCGGCGTGATCGGTTGTCACTACCGTCGGCTCGGGGCCGACGGCGACGTCGTGCGGTTCGAATCCACCGACTTCACCCGCAGCAACTGGGCGTCCGATCTTCAGCACGGCTCGCCGCCGCTGGCGCTGCTGACCAAAGCCATCGAAGAGCTGCTGACCGGTTCGCCGCTGCGGATCGGCCGGCTGAGCCTCGACATCCTGGGTGTCATCCCGGTCGCGCCGGTGTCGGTGCGGGCCTGGGTCGAGCGGCCCGGCAAGCGAATCTCGTTGCTGGCGGCCGAAATGCATGCTGGCCGTCCGGTGGCGCGGCTGAGCGCCTGGGCGCTGGCCACCAGCGACACCGCCGACGTGGCCACCGACCGCTACCCGCCACTGGTCGAGGTCCCGGCCCGGCCGCTGCCGTCGTATTGGTGGAACGTCGGCGGATATCTGAAGTCGGTGGAATGGCGCCCGCAGCCCGACGATTCCGCCGGCGCGGCGGTGTGGTGGTTGCGCCCACTGGTGCATGTGGTGGATGCCGAGGAGGCCACGCCGCTGCAGAACCTGGCCATGGTCGTCGACTCCGCCAACGGCGTGGGCGCTGCGCTGCACCCCGAGCAGTTCACTTTCATGAATACCGACACCGTGGTGCATCTGCACCGGGCGCCGCACGGCAGTGACTTTGCGTTGCGGGCGCGCGGCTCGATCGGACCCGACGGGATCGGGGTGACCAGCGCGGAGATCTTCGACCGCGGCGGGTTTATCGGGACGTCGGCGCAAACACTTCTGGTGCAACGCCGTTGACTACTGCAGCGGCGACATCTCCTGCAGCATCGTGGGTATCAGCTCGCTGACCGTGGGATGGATGTGCATGGTGCGTGACAGGGTGGTGTAGGGCGCCTTGGCGGACATCACATCGAGGATGGCGTGGATGATCTCGTCGCCGCCGACGCCGAGGATGGCCGCTCCCAGAATCTGTTTCGTGTCCGCGTCGACGACGACTTTCATAAAGCCTTGTGTCTCACCCTTTTCCACCGCCCGCCCGACTCGGGTCATCGGCCGCTGACCGAGCAACGCCGGGCGGCCCGAAGCGCGCACCTGCTCGACCGTCATGCCGGCGCGTCCCAAGGGCGGGTCGATGTAGAGCGCATACGTGGCGATGCGGTCGCTGACCCGGCGCGGGTCGCCGTCGAGCAGGTTGGCCGCGACGATCTCGAAATCGTTGTAGGAGGTGTGGGTGAACGCGCCCTTCCCGTTGCAGTCGCCCATCGCCCAGATGTGATCCACGTTGGTCTTGAGCTGGTCGTCGACGGTGATGTAGCCGCGGGCGTCGGTCTGCACACCGGCGCGCTCGAGGCCGAGGTCGTCGGTGTTGGGCCGTCGCCCCACCGCGACCAGTAGATGGCTGCCTGCGATCGCTTCCGCATCGGCTCGCGGTGTCACCTCGAACCCGTTGTCCCGCTTGGTAACCCGGATGTCGTCGGCGTTGACGACGACGTCGATGCCCTCGTTCTCCAGGATCGTCCGGATGGCGGCCGAGACGTCGTCGTCCTCGCGGGACGCCAATCGCGGGCCCTTCTCGACGACCGTCACCGCGGCGCCGAAGCGGCGGTACATCTGGGCGAATTCCAGCGCGATGTAGCTGCCGCCGATGATCACCAGATGCTCCGGCAGCACGTCGAGGTCGAGGATCGACACGTTGGTGAGGAACGCGACGTCGGAAAGCCCGGCGATGTCCGGCACGACGGCGCGGCCCCCGAGGTTGAGGAAGATGCGGTCGCCGTGCAGCAGTTGGTCGCCGACCCGCAGTGTGTGCGCGTCCTCGAAGCGGGCATGGCCGCGGACAACCGTGCAGCCGTCCATGCCGGTCAGCCAGTCCTCGACACCTTTGCGGTCCTTGAGCATGATGTCGTCTTTGCGCGCCTTGACTTTCGCCATGTCCACGCTGACCGATCCGGTGCCCACACCGTAGTCGGCGCCGCGCCGGGCCAAGTGTGCCGCGTGTGCGCTGGCCACCAACGTCTTGGTGGGGATGCAGCCGGTGTTGACGCAGGTGCCGCCGATCAGCTTGCGCTCCACGACCGCGACGCGCTGCCCCGCGGCGGTCAGCCGACCTGCCAGCGGCGGTCCGGCCTGACCGGCACCCACCACGATCGCGTCGAAATGGCTTGTCACAGCACAGCTGTCGTTACCGCGATGGCGAAGCCGCCGAGCACCGCGACCGCGTCTTCGAGCAGCGCGATGGACGGATCGTGGCCGTGTGCGGCGGTCAGCCTGGTGCGGGCTTCATAGCCGCCGAGAGTGCCCAGGACGGCGCCGACGGCGCCGGCGCCCAGCGCGCTCCAGGTGTAGCCCCACGCAGTGCCGATGACGGCACCGGCGAACGCGCCCAAGACGATCCGGGCGATGAACCCGATCGCGGCGGTGCGGCTCGGTGTGGCGGGAAGCTTGTCGGCGACCAGTTCGAGGACCGCCAGAATGCTCAGCACCGCGACCGTCACCGGGTGCCCGACCCACGAGGCCCAGGTCCCGTCCATGTTGATCCAGTCCAGCAGCGCCGCCCATGCGACCACGGCGGGGGCCGTCAGCGACCGCAAGCCGGCGACCACGCCGATCAGCAGAGCGAGCAGCAGGACAAGGACGTGCGTCGCCATGGCCAGGACGCTAACACGGGAACGCGGTCAGAATCGGCAGAACCTGATGTCGGAGGCCAGGATCGCCTTGGCCCCGATCGCGGCGAGCTCGTCCATGATCGCGTTGACGTCGCGGCGGGGCACCAACGCGCGAACCGCCACCCAATCCGGGTCGGCCAGCGGGGCGATCGTCGGCGACTCCAGCCCCGGCGTGATCGACGTGGCGTTGTCGAGGACCGAACGCGGGCAGTCGTAGTCCAGCATCAGATACTGCTGACCGAACACCACACCCTGCACCCGGGCCACCAGCTGGTCGCGGGCGGCACTGGGATGCTCGCCGGCGTCGGCTCGCTCGATGAGCACCGCCTCCGAATCACACAGCGGCTCACCGAAAGCCACCAAGTCGTGCAGGCTCAGGGTTCGGCCCGAACCCACCACGTCGGCGATGGCATCGGCCACTCCCAGTTGCACCGAGATCTCCACCGCGCCGTCGAGCCGGATCACCGTGGCTTTGATTCCCTTGGCCGCCAAGTCTTTTCGCACCAGGTTCGGGTAGGCGGTGGCGATCCGCCGGCCTGCCAGATCGGCGGTGGTCCAGTCACGACCGGCCGGCGCCGCGTACCGGAAACTCGACGACCCGAACCCCAGCGACAACCGTTCGGCCACCGGCGCCTCGGACTCGCGGGCCAAATCCCGGCCGGTGATCCCGAAGTCGAGATCCCCCGACCCGACATAGATCGCGATGTCCTTGGGGCGCAGGAAGAAGAACTCGACGTTGTTCACCGGGTCGAGGACGGTCAGGTCCTTGGGATCGGTGCGACGACGGTATCCGGCCTCGGCGAGGATCTCGGCGGCCGGCTCACTGAGTGCTCCCTTGTTGGGGACGGCGACGCGCAGCATCACAGCTTCCGATACACGTCGTCGAGCGAGAGCCCCCGCGCGATCATCAGCACCTGCGTCCAGTACAGCAATTGGCTGATCTCCTCGGCGAGAGCGTCGTCGGGCTCGTGTTCGGCCGCCAGCCACACTTCGCCGGCCTCTTCGAGGATCTTCTTGCCGACGGCGTGCACCCCGCTGTCGAGCGCGGCCACCGTGCCGCTGCCGGGCGGCCTGGTGCGGGCGCGCTCGCCGAGTTCGGCGAACAGATCTTCGAACGTCTTCACGGCCAGCGATTGTTTCATGCGCCGGTCAGCAAAGTCACGGCAATTTCGCGCCACCTCCCCGCGAGCGTGCACAAAATGACGCTCTGCACGGCAGATCGACGTACAACCATGCACGCTCGCGGCAGAGGGGGTTAGTCGTGCAGTAACTCGGCGTGCATGTCTTCCAGCGCCACGCCGTTGGTCTCGCGCACCCAGCGCCACACGAACACGAACGACAGCACCGCGCACAGCGTGTAGAAGCCGTAGGCGAAGCCGAGCATGTGCCGCAGTGCCGGGAAGGTCACGGCGACTGTGGCGTTGGTGATCCACTGCGCGGTGGCCGCCAGTCCCGCCGCGGCCGCCCGGATCCGGTTGGGGAACATCTCGCCCAGCAGCACCCACAGGATCGGGCCCCACGACACGCCGAACGCGACGACGAACAGGTTCGCGGCGACCAAGGCAACCACCGCCGACGCGCCGGCGAGGTGCGGCTTGCCGTCGATGACCGGCGCGCTGGCGAAGACAATGGTCATTGTGGCCAGCATCACGGCCATGCCCGCCGAACCCGCCAGCAACAACGGCTTGCGGCCGACCTTGTCGATCAACGCGATGGCGATCAGGGTGATGATCACGTTGACCACCGAGGTGGCCAAAGCGATCGTGAACGACCACCCCTCACCGAAGCCCACGTGCTCCCACAGCACATCGGAGTAGAAGAAGATCACCGTGATGCCGACGAGCTGCTGAAAACAGGCCACCCCCAGCCCCACCCACACGATCCCGTACAGGCCGCCGGTCGGCTTGCGCAAGTCACGCCAAGACGGCGGTGTTTCGCGCTGCAGCGTCTCGACGATCCGGTTCACGGTGGGAGCCACGTCGCGTTCGTCGAGCAGCAACGAGAGCACTTGGCGGGCTTGCGGAACCCGCTGTGAGGCAATGAGATACCGCGGTGATTCGGGGATGGTGAACGCCAGCAAACCGTAGACCAGCGCTGGAATCATTTCTCCGATGAATGTCCAGCGCCAAGCGGCCATGCCCAGCCACAGTTCGCCGCGCGAGCCGCCCGCGATGTGAAACGGCAGCCAATTCACCGCCAGCGACAAAAAGATGCCGGACACGATCGCAAGCTGCTGCAACGAGCCGAGCCGGCCGCGGATGTCTGGCGGCGATATCTCGGCGATGTATGCCGGCCCGATCACCGATGCGACGCCGATGCCCAGACCACCCACGATGTGAAAGGCGATGAACATCCAGATGCTGCTCGCCAGCCCGGTACCCAGCCCGCAGGCGAAGACCAGCGCAGCGGCCAGCCGCATCATCGCCAGGCGGCCGGTGCGGTCGGCGATGCGTCCGGCGATCGTCGCTCCCGCCGCCGCCCCGAGCAGTCCCGAGGCCGCCGCGAACCCAAGGACGACGTTGCCGATCTGGAAGTCGGCCTGCAGCGCCCTCACCGCGCCGTTGGTCACGGACACGTCGTAGCCGAACAGCAGCCCACCGATCGCGGCCACCGACGCGAATCGAACAGCACGGGCGGTCACGTCGTTTCCCACGAGTTTCCAACGTACGGTGTGGCATGAAGTTCTCCGAGATCGAGGTCGCCGTCGACGGCGCCCGGGCGACCATCACGCTGAACCGACCGGACAAGCTGAACCCGCTGTCCACTACTACCCTGACCGAGTTGGTGGCCGCCGCGCGCCAGCTCGACACCCAGCCCAGTGTGAAGGTGGTGGTGATCTCTGGGCGGGGCCGAGCGTTCAGCGCCGGCGCCGACCTCGCGTCGTTCACTGCCGAGGGCGGGCCGCCGCCGCGTGAGGCGGCCGACGCCGGGCGGCGGATGGCCGACGCGATCGAGGCGATGCGGGCGGTGACCGTCGCCCGGATCCACGGCCACTGCGTCGGCGGCGCGGTGGTGCTGGCCGCGGCCTGCGATCTGCGGATCGCCGCGGACGACACCCGCTTCTCGATTCCCGAGGTCGACCTGGGCATCCCGCTGGCCTGGGGCGGTATCCCCCGACTGGTGCGCGAGATCGGCCCGGCCCGGACCAAGGAGCTGGTAATGACCTGCCGCCCGTTCGGCGCCGCGGAGGCGTTGACGGCGGGCTTTTTGAACAGCGTGGTGCCCGCCGCCGAGCTCGACGCCGCGGTCGGCGAACTGGTCGGCGTGCTGGTCGACAAGTCGGCGCTGACCTTGACCGCCACCAAGCGGCACACCAACGCCGTCACCGAAGGCATGGTCGGCACCGCCCGCGCCTGGAACGACGCCGACTCGCTGGTCACCGCGCTGGGCGATCCCGAGTCCCGAGCAGCGGCGCAGGCCTACCTGACGCGCCTGGGCCGCGGTTAGCGCTCGGCGACGACGCCGAACAGCGGATCGGTGACGAGCAGACGGTGAAACGCGACGTCGCCGTACCCCGCGTGGGTGAGCGCGTCGACGAGTTCGCCGCGTTGCGGTAGTGGCCAACAACCCGCCGTCGCGCGCAACACGAGATCCAATTCGGCTGCCGACAGCGAACTTCCGGCGAACATCGAGGTCAGTACCAGCCGGCCGGTTGGGGCAAGGCGTCGTCGCAGCTCCGCAAACAAGGTCCGCCACTCCGCCGGCGGGAAGTAGTAGATGTTGTTGTGCAACGTGATCAGATCGAACGGGCCGGCGAGCTCCGCAAGGTCCGAGTCGCGAATGTCGGCGTGCAGTACCGCACAGCGATCGGCCAGTCCCCAGGCAGCCAGGTTGGCCTTCGCCAGCGCCACGACGCGCTCCGACAGGTCGATGACGACCACGGACAACCGCGGGCACGCCTCCGCCGCGTGCCGGACGTAGATGCCTGTGCCACAACCGATTTCAAGCATCATGTGAGGGGATTGGTCTTCGACGACTCGACGGACGAACCGGGCGATGAATGGTTCGACCAGCCGCGAACCCCGTGCGACCACCTCGTCGTATTCCTCGAGGTATTGACCGCGTTCGCCGGTCCGTAGCCGCGCCGGCAGGTCGCGGTAGACGTCGCCGCGATAGTCGGCCAGCTCCGCAGTGAACCCGCGAAGACACTCGCCGTCGTGCGACGCCAACGCGCGGATCCGGTTGCCTTTCAAGGAATATCGACCTTTGCGGCATCGCAGCTCACCGATCGCGACACCGACGTCCAGCAATCCCGTGAGCAAGTCGACGTCGCCGATGCTCAGGGTGCGGCCGAGTTCGTCGACGGTCGCCGGCCTGCGCAGCGCCGCTATCAAGCCAATCCGCTCGGCCGCGCCGAGAAAACGGATGCGACTAAGCCCACGTGAGTCGGCAAGCAGTCCCAATGTGGCGCGCAGATTCTTCAACGCCTCGGTCGGGGGAAGCCACCACGTTGCGTGCATGCCGCTCAACGCCGGCCTCAGTCCTCCGGGTTGTAGGCGAGGTTGGAGCTCAGCCAGCGCTCGGCTTCCTTGAGGGTCCAGCCCTTGCGCTTCGCGTAGTCGGCGACCTGGTCCTGGGCCATCCGGCCGACCACGAAGTACTGCGACTGCGGGTGCGAGAAGTACCAGCCGCTGACGGCGGCGCCGGGCCACATCGCCATCGACTCGGTCAGCTCGATGCCGGTCCGCTCCTTCACGTCCAGCAACTTCCACAGCGTCGCCTTCTCGGTGTGCTCCGGGCAGGCCGGATAGCCGGGCGCAGGGCGGATTCCCACGTACTTCTCGTCGATGAGTGCGTCGTTGTCCAGGTGCTCGTCGGGCTGGTATCCCCAGAACTCCTTGCGGACCCGCTGGTGCATCCGCTCGGCGAACGCCTCAGCCAGCCGGTCGGCGATCGACTCCAGCAGGATCGCGCTGTAGTCGTCGAGGGCGGCCTTGAACTCCGCGATCTTTTCCTGGCTGCCGAGCCCCGCGGTGACGGCGAAGGCGCCGACGTAGTCCCGGACGCCGGTTTCTTTGGGGGCGATGTAGTCCCCCAGCGAGCGGTTCGGGATGCCCTCCCGGTGCTCGCCCTGCTGACGCAGATTGTGCAACGTGGTGCGCACCTCGGTACGGGTGTCGTCGGTGTAGACCTCGATGTCGTCACCGACGGCGTTCGCCGGGAAGAACCCGATCACCCCGTTGGCCGTCAGCCACTTCTCCTTTATCAGGGTGTCCAGCATCTCCTGGGCATCGTCGTACAGCTTGCGGGCCGCCTCGCCGGTGGCCGGGTTGTTGAGGATGTCGGGGAAGCGGCCCTTCATCTCCCAGGCGTTGAAGAACGGCTGCCAGTCGATGTACTCGCGCAACTCGGCCAGATCGTAGTCGTGAAATTCCCGTATTCCCAGACCCATTGCCGGCACCGGCGGCGTGTAGCCGTCCCACTCGATCGGCGTCCGGTTGGCGCGGGCTTTCTCCAGCGTCAGCATCGGCCGCTCGTTCTTTTGCGAATGCCGTTCGCGCAGCGACGCGTAGTCCTTCTCGGTGGCCTCCAGCAGGGCCGGACGCTGCTTGTCGTCGAGGAGCGCAGCAGCCACCGGCACCGAGCGGGACGCGTCCTTGACCCAGACCACCGGACCGCTACACCGCGGCGATATCTTCACGGCCGTGTGAGCGCGCGAGGTGGTCGCGCCACCGATCAGCAGCGGGATCTTCATCCCCTCGCGTTCCATCTCGGCGGCGAAGTTGACCATCTCGTCCAACGACGGGGTGATCAGGCCGGACAGCCCGATGATGTCGGCGTCGTGCTCGTTCGCCGCGGCGAGGATCTTCTCGGCGGGCACCATCACCCCAAGGTCGATCACTTCGAAGTTGTTGCACTGCAACACAACTCCGACGATGTTCTTGCCGATATCGTGGACGTCGCCCTTCACGGTCGCCATCACGATCGTGCCGTTGGTGTCCTTGGAGTCACCCGGCTGCTTCTCCGCCTCGATGAACGGTAGCAGGTAGGCGACGGCCTTCTTCATCACCCGGGCCGACTTCACGACCTGGGGCAGGAACATCTTGCCGGAGCCGAAGAGGTCGCCGACGACGTTCATGCCGTCCATCAGCGGGCCCTCGATCACCTCGATCGGCCGCCCACCCGCGGCGGCGATCTCGGCCCGCAGTTCCTCGGTGTCCTCGTCGACGTGGGCGTCGATGCCCTTGACCAAGGCGTGCGTGATCCGCTCGCGGACCGGCAAGCCGCGCCACTCGGCCGCCGCCGCATCGTCGGTCTTTTCCGACTTGTTGAACCGCTCGGCGATCTCCAGCAGCCGTTCGGCCGCGTCCGGGCGGCGGTTCAGCACGACGTCCTCGATGCGCTCGCGCAACTCGGGGTCGATCGAGTCGTAGGGCACCAGCGCGCCCGCGTTGACAATGCCCATGTCCAGGCCCGCCTTGATGGCGTGGAACAGGAACACCGCGTGGATGGCCTCGCGGACAGGGTTGTTGCCGCGGAACGAGAACGAGACGTTGGAGATGCCGCCGGAGATGTGCACCCCGGGCAGGTTCTCCTTGATCCAGGCGCACGCCTCGATGAAGTCGATCCCGTAGGTGGCGTGCTCCTCGATACCGGTCGCCAACGCGAAGCAGTTCGGGTCGAAAATGATGTCCTCCGGCGGGAAGCCGACCTGTTCGGTCAGAATCCGGTAGGCGCGCCCGCAGATCTGTTTGCGCCGTTCCAGGTTGTCGGCCTGCCCCTGTTCGTCGAAGGCCATCACGACGACGGCGGCGCCGTACTTGCGGCACAGCCGCGCCTCGCGGACGAACTTCTCCTCGCCCTCCTTCATCGAGATCGAGTTGACGATCGGCTTGCCCTGCACGTTTTTCAGGCCGGCCTCGATGACCTCCCACTTCGAGGAGTCGATCATCACCGGGACGCGGCTGATGTCCGGCTCGGCCGCGATCAGCTTGGTGAAGCGGTCCATCGCGGCGACGCCGTCGATCATGCCTTCGTCCATGTTGATGTCGATGACCTGAGCGCCGGCCTCGACCTGCTGCAGGGCGACCGACAGTGCGGTGTCGTAGTCCTCGGCCTTGATCAGGTTGCGGAACCGGGCGGACCCGGTGATGTTGGTGCGCTCACCGATGTTCACGAACAGGGAGTCGTCGGTGATGTTGAGCGGTTCCAGCCCCGCCAGCCGGGTGGCGACCGGGATTTGCGGCACCTCCCGCGGCGGCTTGCCGTCGACCACCTTGGCGATCTCGGCGATGTGCGGCGGCGCGGTCCCGCAGCAACCGCCGACCAGGTTGACCAAACCGGCCTCGGCGAAGTCGGCGATGTAGCCAGCCTGACGCTCCGGGGTCTCGTCGTACTCGCCGAACGCGTTGGGCAGGCCGGCATTCGGGTAACAGGAGACGAAAGTGTCTGCGATCCGCGACATCTCGGCGATGTAGGGCCGCATCTCCGGCGCGCCCAGGGCGCAGTTGAGGCCCACCGCAATAGGTTTCGCGTGCCTGATCGAGTTCCAGAAGGCTTCGGTGACCTGACCGGACAACGTCCGCCCGGAGGCGTCGGTGATGGTCCCGGAGATGATCACCGGCCAGCGGCGTCCGCGGTCCTCGAACAGCGTCTCGACGGCGAACACCGCCGCCTTGGCGTTGAGCGAGTCGAAGATCGTCTCGATGATGAGCAGGTCGGCACCACCGTCGACCAGACCGTTGGCGGCTTCGAGGTAGGCGGCGACCAGCTGGTCGTAGGAGATGTTGCGGGCTCCGGGGTCGTTGACGTCCGGCGAGATCGACGCGGTCCGCGTAGTCGGCCCGATGGCGCCGGCGACGTAGCGGGGCTTGGACGGGGTGCCGAACTCGTCGGCGGCCTTGCGGGCCAGAGCTGCGCCGGCGTAGTTCAGTTCGTAGCTGAGGTCCGCCATGTCGTAGTCGGACAGCGAGATCGCGTTCGAGTTGAACGTGTTGGTCTCGATGATGTCGGCGCCCGCCTCGAGGTACTCGCGGTGGATCCCCTCGATGATCTGCGGCTGCGTCAATGTGAGCAGGTCATTGTTGCCCTGAAGAGCCGTCGGCCATTCCGTGAACCGGTCGCCGCGGTAGCCGGCCTCGTCCGGCCGGTCCCGCTGGATCGCCGTGCCCATCGCGCCGTCGATCACCATGATCCGCTGGCGCAGGGCAGCG
The DNA here is from genome assembly GCF_002101735.1 of Mycobacterium kyorinense. GTDB lineage: Bacteria > Actinomycetota > Actinomycetes > Mycobacteriales > Mycobacteriaceae > Mycobacterium > Mycobacterium kyorinense. The sequence goes on from NZ_LQPE01000038.1 coordinate 118,984, forward strand.
GTCAGTTCGTCGGTGCAGTCGGGGCGGATATTCGGCGCGAAAGCGTTCACGTACGTTCCTTCCGTAGCGGAAGGCGTCCTTGACTCTGCCGAGCGTGGCGGATACCAGGGGGCGTGGCCCCTAAAAATCCGTTGCAACGCCTCTCGACGGTGAGAAGTCTACGTCGGCACCCGACATCTGGACGCCCGGCTCAGCTCGACCCGGTGGAAGTCATCCCCACAAGCATAGCCCGTCTATCAATTTGGGTCGGTTTGTCGCCACGTCGCCAGCTTCCCACAGGCTTTAGGCTGAGTTCGTGACCTCGCCGGATACCAGCGACAGGCTGCCTGAACTGCACAACACGATCGTCGTGGCCGCGTTCGAGGGCTGGAACGACGCCGGCGACGCGGCCAGCGATGCCCTGGAGCACCTGGACGCCATCTGGGAGGCCGAGCCGATTGTCGAGATCGACGACGAGGCCTACTACGACTACCAGGTCAACCGGCCGGTGATCCGCCAGGTCGACGGCGTCACTCGGGAGCTGGTGTGGCCGTCGATGCGGATTTCGCACTGCCGACCGCCCGGCAGCGACCGCGACATCGTCCTGATGAACGGCGTGGAGCCCAACATGCGCTGGCGCACCTTCTGTGCCGAGCTGCTGGCCATCGCCGACAAACTCAACGTCGACACCGTGGTGATCCTGGGCGCATTGCTGGCCGACACGCCGCACACCCGGCCGGTGCCGGTGTCCGGCGCGGCGTACTCGCCGGAGTCGGCGCGCCGCTTCGGGCTGCAGGAGACTCGCTATGAGGGGCCGACGGGCATCGCCGGGGTGTTCCAGGACGCCTGCGTGGCCGCGGGCATCCCCGCGGTCACGTTCTGGGCGGCGGTGCCGCACTACGTGTCGCAGCCGCCCAACCCAAAGGCGACGGTGGCGCTGCTGCGCCGCGTCGAGGATGTGCTCGACATCGAGGTGCCGCTGGGCGACCTGCCGGCGCAGGCCGAGGAGTGGGAGCAGGCGGTCAGCGAGATGACCGCCGAGGACGACGAAATCGCCGAGTACGTGGCCTCGTTGGAGCAGCGCGGCGACGCCGAGGTCGACATGCACGAGGCGCTGGGCAAGATCGACGGCGACGCGCTGGCGGCCGAGTTCGAGCGCTACCTGCGGCGCCGACGTCCGGGCTACGGGCGCTAGTAGCAATTTGCGGCGACTCGACAAGATGAGGCACGGCCCGATGATGTCCAGCCGCAGTGATCCGGTCGCGCCGCTGTGGCGGGCGGCGCAGGTCTTTCGTCTGCTGAGTTGCCTGTATGCGTTGGGGTTTCAGGTCGCGATCAATGCCGATTTGCGCCGGCCCGCGCTGGCGTGGGTGTTGTGCGCGGTTCTACTCGGGTTCGGCGTGGTGTGCGCGGTCGCTTATCTGCAGGGGTTTGGGCGGCGGCCGGCGTGGGTGCTCGCCGAGATCGTGGTCGTGGTCGTGTTGATGTGCTCGAACAGGGTTGTGGCGTCGGCGCAGTGGGCGTCGGACAACCAGACGTGGCCCACGACGTTATGGGCGACCAATCCGACGATTTCTGCGGCGTTGCTGTTCGGCCCTGCCGGCGGCATGGTGACGGGAATGGCCGTGATGGCAACCAATTTCGCCGTAAAAAATTACTTCACCCTGGACATGACCCATAACGCCACCCTCATTGTCGAGATCGCGCTCGGGTTGGCCATTGGCATGGCCGCACAGACTGCTCGGCGTGCCCACGAGGAGCTGCAGCAGGCGATCCGGCTGTCGGTCGCGGTCGAGGAACGCGAACGCCTGTCGCGTCATGTTCATGACGGTGTGATCCAGGTGCTGGCGCTGGTATCCAAACGTGGCCGCGAGATCGGTGGCGACGCCGCCGAACTGGCGGATTTGGCGGGTGAACAGGAACGGGCGTTGCGCCGGCTGGTGGCCTCGGCGGACTTGCCGCGCGACGGCGACGCGACAACGGTCGACATCCGCACCCTGTTGACCCGCAGGCAAGACGAGCGGGTGTCGATCAGCTTGCCGGCCACGCCGGTGCCGCTGGTGCGGCATGTGGCTGACGAGCTCGACGCGGCGGTCGGCAACGCGCTGGACAACGTGCGCTTTCATGCGGGTCCGGATGCCCGGGCGTTCGTGCTGCTGGAGGATCTGGGGGACGCGGTGACCGTCAGTGTCCGCGACGATGGTGTGGGCATTCCCGTCGGCCGCCTCGACGAGGCGGCCCGGCAAGGACATGTCGGGATCTCGAAATCCATCGTCGGACGCCTGGCCGCGCTGGGCGGCAGCGCGCGTCTGAGCACCGATGTCGGCGCGGGCACCGAATGGGAGCTCACGGTCCCACGGGCGGAACAACATGGTGGCTGAACAGGCGTCGTTGACGGTGATGGTGGTCGACGACCATCCGATCTGGCGTGACGCGGTGGCCCGCGACCTCGCCGAGGGCGGCTTCACCGTGGTCGCTACCGCCGACGGCGTGGCCTCGGCGCGGCGGCGCGCCGCGGTGGTCAAACCCGACGTTGTACTGATGGACATGCGGCTCGCCGACGGCGACGGCGTGCAAGCCACCACCGCGGTGCTGGAGGTCTCGCCGTCTTCACGGGTGCTGGTGCTGTCGGCCTCCGACGAGCGTGACGATGTCTTGCAGGCGGTGAAGGCCGGCGCGCTGGGGTATCTGGTCAAGAGCGCATCGAGCGCCGAGCTCGCGCAGGCGGTGCGCGCCACCGCGGCGGGCCGGGCGGTGTTCACTCCCGGTTTGGCGGGGCTGGTGTTGGGTGAGTATCGCCGCCTGCAACGCGCTCCGCAGGCGGGCCCGGCCACTCCGGCGCTGACGGAGCGGGAGACCGAGGTATTGCGTTTAGTCGCAAAGGGGCTGTCCGCCAAGCAGATCGCCGGCAGGCTGTCGTTGAGTCACCGCACGGTGGAAAACCATGTTCAGGCGACTTTCCGTAAGCTTCAGGTCGCTAACCGGGTGGAGTTGACCCGCTACGCCATCGAGCACGGCTTGCACGAATAGCGGGCTGAAATCAGGTAGTTCTACTCATCCATTTCGATCGGTTGCCCGCGATCGTGGCAGCTATGACCGATCCGCATGTCGTTATCACCCGATTGTCTGCTGACTTCGAGTCGATCTCGCGGCAGATGTCACGAGTCTCGACGGACCTGGCCGAACTCGACCGCTACTTCGCGTCGTGGGCGGCCGGCCCGCAGTCGACGCCTGCCCCGACGCCGTCCCCGGTCGCGCCCGCACTCACCTCGCCGGCGACACCACCAGCCCCGGCCAAGCCCCGGTCCACACCACCGCCCGCCGCTACCCGGCCGGCGCAGGCGCAGCGCACAGAACCACCGCCGCCACCGGGCTGGCTGCCGCCGAGCACCCGCACACCGTGGGAGCCGCGGGAGTGGCGGCTCCCGGATTCGGCTCTGATCGGCAAGATCCTCGCGGTCGCCGGGGTGGCCGTCACGTTGGTCGGTGTCGTGCTGCTGCTGGTTTTAGCCGCCAAGGCCGGCCTGCTGAGCCCGCAGATCAGGGTGGCCGGCGGCGGCGCGCTTGCGGTCGCACTAGTGACGGTCGGCGCCCGGCTGCACAGCCGGCCGGGTGGGCGCGTCGGCGCGATCGCGCTGGCCGCCACCGGTATTGCGACTGGCTACCTCGACGTCATCGCCGTGACCACGATCTACCGCTGGGTGCCGGCCGCGGCCGGGCTGGCGATCGCCGCCGCCGTGGGCGGTGCAGGCCTGGCTCTGGCGCGGAGGTGGGACTCCGAACACCTCGGATTGCTGGTAGTCGTCCCGTTGATCGGCCTGGCGCCCGCCATCACGCACGGCGTCGATCTCATGGTCATCGGTTTCATGCTCGCCCTGTCGGTGGCGGCCCTGGCGGTGCAGTGGGGCAAGGACTGGATCTGGATGTACGCCGCGCGCATCGCCGCCCCCACCGTGCCTGCGCTGATCGCCCTTGCCACGATCGGCGCCGACGACCCGTGGCTGGTGGGCGTGGCCTGCGGCCTGGCCGCGCTGCTGGCCATCGTGTCCGGGCTCGCGCTCGCGTCCACCATCACCAACACGACCGCGCTCGCTGTTTTGGCGGCGGTGGGAACCCTGCCGGTGCTGGCCTGCGGCGTGGCGGTCGACCGCGTGCTGGCCACGCTGTTGACCGCCAGCCTCGCCGCGGGCCTGCTCGCACTGGTCGTGCTGGGCCGCGAACTGCCCCGCATCGTCGTGCAGGTCTGGTCAGTGCTGTCCGCAGCGTCGGCGCTCATCGCAGTCACCACCGCGTTCAACGGCTACCTCGAAGCGCCAGTGCTGCTGGCGATGGCCATCGTTGTCGCGGTCGCGGGCCGGCGCGACGCGATCGCCCGTTGGGTGGCAGCAGGATTCGGCTTTTTCGGCCTGGCCGCATACCTGCACTACGCCCCGCCGGGCAACCTGTTGACGGGCACCACGGTGCCGACCTCGGTCGCGGTCGCCACGCTGGTCACCAGCCTGCTGGTGATCGCCTATGTGGCGGCCATGGCGCCGGTGCACACCCTGATCGACGCACGCGATCCCGACCTCACCCGGCTGCTGGCCATCGCCGGCGCAGCGCAACTCGTCTACGCCGTCACCATGTTCACCGTGACCGCCGGCGTCCTGATCGGCGGCACCAGCGACGGGTTCCTGGCCGGGCACATGGCGGCCACGATCTGCTGGATCGCCATGGCCGCCACGCTTTTCGGCTACGCGCGCCGAGTGTCGAACCAGAGGCGGGCGATCGCGGTGATCGGCGCTCTGGCGCTGACCGCAGCAGCCACGGCCAAGCTGTTCCTGTTCGATCTGGGCACTCTCGACGGCATCTTCCGGGTGACCGCCTTCATCGTCGTGGGCCTGGTGCTGCTCGCCATGGGCACCGGTTACGCCCGCTCCCTGGCCCAGCGCGACCGCAGTCTCCAACACTGACTCACCACCGCGAAAACCGCTTCACCGAAAGGAATCTGAACACACCATGACAACGTTGACTGGACTTCCCACACCCGACGAGCTGGCGGCCGCCACCCCGGCCGGGCGCGACCGCGCACTAGACGTCATCCGCATCACGTCGCTGATCGCAGTAGTTGCCGGCCACACCGTCATGGCGATCAGCACCATCCGCGGCGGCGTGCTCATCTGGGACAACCTGCTCACCAAATCCGTTGTATTCCAAGCCTTGACGTGGGTCTTCCAGATCATGCCGCTGTTCTTCTTCGCCGGCGCCGCCGCATGCCTGACGTCCTGGCAGCCCGGCACGAACTGGGGCAACTGGCTGATGACACGTTGCACGCGACTGTTCCGGCCGGTGTTCTACTACCTCGGGTTCTGGGCGATCGCGCTGACCGCCCTGCATCTTGTTCTGCCCCAACACGTCTACGACCCGATCGCCGGTGTCAGCACCCAGGCGCTGTGGTTCCTCGGCGCCTACGTGTTAGTGCTCGCCGCCATGCCAGCGCTGTACCGGATCACGACCACCGCCCGCCTGGCCGCCGCTGTGACCGCCGTCTACGGGGCCATCGCCGTCATCGACGTCGTCCGGCTGCATTGGCCTGCCGCAACCTCGCTCGGCTATCTGAACCTCGCGGTCTGGTTGATCCCGGCCATGTTCGGCGTCGCCTACCGCCGCCAGCTGCTCACCGGCCGCACCGCCCTCATGGTCGCTGCCGCGGTGTTCGCGGTGAACGCCGCCCTGGTGTGGTGGGGGCCGTACCAGGTGAGCATGGTCGGCACCGGCGACCACCACCTGTCCAACACCAGCCCACCGTCGCTGCTGATGGCCGGCCACTCCATCGTGCTGAGCCTCGTGGCGATCGCCGCCGCCCCGGCGATCAGCCGGTGGGCGCAGCGGCCACGCGTGTGGTGGTGGACAGCGCTCGGCAATTCCGGTGCCATGACGCTCTATTTGTGGCATATCCCCGCACTGCTGGGCATCCATCTGCTCTTCGACGAGCTCGGCCTGCCCCGCTACCCCGGCCAGCCCCATTTCGCCGTGGTCACCGTCGCGCAGCTGCTGCTGATGGCCGGCGTCGTCGCAACCCTGTTCATCGCACTACGGCCCTTGGAAAACAACCCTCTGCCAGGCTGGGACCGCGCCGCGCCCGTCAAGACCGCCGGGCGCGGCCGGGTAATCGGCGCGCTGCTGTGCGTAGCCGGGGCCGCGACATTGGTGTCGATCCACTGGGGCCTCAAAGATGTCGGCCTGTACTTCCAAGCCACCACCGTGACCGCGCTCATCGCCGCCCGAGCCCTCGCGCCGACGCGGCCCCACATCAAGCTCTGACGCAGCCACGGCGAGCGCTAAAGCTGCACGCCGAGCAAGGCGTCCACCGCGGTCGCCACCGCCTGCGGCGCGGCGGCGTCGTGGCCGCCGTAGTCGAGCGCGTCGGTGACCCAACCGTCAACGGCGGCAAGGGCTTTCGGGGTATCCAAATCGTCGGCCAGATAATGGCGCAGCCGAGCGATGGTGTCGGCGGCGTCCGGGCCGGCCGACAGCGCGGTCGCAGACCGCCACCGGTGCAGCCGCGCTGTGGCCTCGTCGAGCAACTGGGTGGTCCAGTAGCGGTCGGCACGGTAATGCCCGGCCAAAAGCCCCAGCCGGACCGCCGACGGCTCGACACCCTGGGCGCGCAGCGCCGACACCAGCACCAGGTTGCCGCGGCTTTTGGACATCTTGTGGCCGTCCCAGCCGATCATGCCGGCGTGCACGTAGTGGCGGGCGAAACGCCGCTCGCCGCTGACACATTCGGCGTGCGCGGCGGTGAACTCGTGATGCGGGAAGATCAGGTCGGTGCCGCCGCCCTGGATGTCCAGCCCGGTGCCGATGCGGCTGAGCGCGATCGCCGCGCACTCCACATGCCAGCCCGGCCGGCCGGGGCCGAAAGGCGAGTCCCAACTGGGCTCGCCCGGGCGGGCGGCCCGCCACATCAGCGCGTCGAGCGGGTCCGTTTTGCCGGGCCGGTCCGGGTCGCCGCCGCGTTCGGCGAACAAGGCCAGCATGGTGTCGCGGTCGTAGCCGGACTCATAGCCGAATTGCAGTGTGGCGTCGGCGCGGAAGTAGACGTCGGGATAGTCGCCGTCGACAAGGTAGGCCGCCCCCGACGCCAGCATCTTCTCGACGAGTTCGACGACCTCTTCGATGGCCTCGGTCGCCGCGACGTACTCGCGCGGCGGCAACACCCGCAGCGCCGCCATGTCGTCGCGGAACAGCGTGACCTCCCGCGCCGCGAGGTCACGCCAGTCGACCCCGTCGCGTTCGGCCCGCTCGAACAGCGGGTCGTCGACGTCGGTGACGTTCTGCACGTAGTGCACGTCGTGCCCGAGATCCAGCCACAGCCGGTGGATCAGGTCGAATGCCAGATACGTGGCGGCATGCCCGAGATGCGTGGCGTCATACGGGGTGATGCCGCAGACGTACATGCTGGCCGTGGGTCCGGCGGCCACCGGGCGAACTTGGCGGTCGGAGGTGTCGTAGAGCCGTAGCTCCGGCCCTCGTCCCGGCAGCGCCGGCGGCGGTACCGAAGGCCACGACTGCATACCGTCGACTTTAAGCGTCGGGTCAGCCCGCCAACCGGATGGCACCCGCTACGCCGCGCTTGCAATCGCCGCCAGCAGCACGTCGGCCAGCTCGGGGCGGCACATCAGGAAGTCGGGCAGATACGGGTCGGGCCGGTTGTAGATCAGCTCGGAGCCGTCGAGGCGCGACGCGTGCAAACCCGCCGCCAGCACCACGCCCGCCGGCGCGGCCGAGTCCCACTCCCACTGCCCGCCGGCGTGGACGTAGGCGTCGACGTCGCCGCGCACCACCGCCATCGCCTTGGCCCCGGCCGAGCCGATCGGCACCACCTCGACGTCGAGCCGCTCCACCAGCCGGCACAGCACCGCGGGCGGCCGGGTGGAGCTGGCGGTGATCCGGATCGGCCCCGAATGGAGCGACGCGTCGATGCGGACGGTGTCGCTGCGGTACAACTCGCCCATCGCGGGCAGCGCCACCGCGGCGTCGGTGATGGCCCCTTGTGGGCCGCCATCGCGCCGCCACAACGCCACGTGCACGGCCCAGTCGTCGCGGCCGGGCGTCGAGAACTCGCGGGTGCCGTCCACCGGGTCGACGATCCACACCCGGTCGGCCCGCAACCGGGTCAGGTCGTCGTAAGCCTCTTCGGACAGCACCGCATCGCCCGGCCGCTCGGCGCGCAGCCGTCGCAGCAGCAGCGTGTTGGCGTACGCATCGCCGGCATCGCCGAGCCGCCAGGGATACTCGAACCCGACCTCGTCGCGCACCGCCAGCAGCAGCCGCCCGGCGTCGGCGGCCAGGTCGGCGGCCAGCGCCGCGTCGGTCAACTCCGGGCTCACCCGGTCCAGTATTGCCAATGCTCAGCGGTTTTCCGCAATCCAGTCGCTGGTGAAGCCCAGCGTCGCGGTGATCCCTTCGCCGAGTTGGTCGCCGATCATGTTCTCGATCTGTCTTCCGACCAACGGGACTTTGACCGCTACGGTCACGGTGACCCTCAGCTGTGAACCGCTGTGCACCGGCACCAGCAACGCCTCGGCGAACGCCGACATCCGCAGGCCGCGAACGGCCACGTCGACCTCTCCGCGCACCTGATCGTCGCCGATCCGGCTCCACACCTCGTTGTGCACCATCCGCAGGTCCCCGCGCTGCAAATGGGCAATCGGCTTGGGCAGCTGGCCGCGGACCAGGCCGATCGTGACCCCGACTTGCACGCGGCCGGCCGGATCGACGACCAGCGACTCGAGCCTGGCGGCGTCTTTGGCGGCGGCCAGCCTCGCCCGCCAGTAACTCTCGTCGCCGAACGCCGCCAGGATCTCGTCGACGCCCGCCGGGGACTCCGCCGACGTTTCGAATGAACGCGCCATCTCAGAACGCCGGCCAGGGAATGGGACGATGCCGGTCCGGGCTGGGCATCACCGGGTTGTCGAGTAGCGCGCGGGCCCGCAGCCGCAACGCGGCGATCTCGGCGGCGGTGATGTGCTCGGCCAGCTGGTCGCACAGCGGTCCGTTGAGGGCGTCGACCAGGCGGGCCACGGCGTCCAGCGTGTCGTCGTCGACGGGCTTGCCGGCCCAGCCCCACAGCACCGTGCGCAGTTTGTCCTGCACGTGCAGACACACCCCGTGGTCGACGCCGTAGACGTCGCCGTCGACGCCGCGCAGGACGTGCCCGCCCTTGCGGTCGGCGTTGTTGACCAGGATGTCGAACACCGCCATCCGCCACAGCCGGATGTCGTCGGCGTGGACCAGGGTGACTTCGTCGCCGGCGTAGTCATATGCCCGCAGCACCGGCAGATAGCCGGGCGGCAACTTGTCGGCCGGGACGAGGTCGACCAGATCCGGGCCCGGCGCAGGGTCTGACCCGGGCGCGTCGCCGGGCTGGTCGACCCAGCGCTGCAGCATGCCGGGACCGGCCGGCCCGTAACGAATGATGGTGTACGGCACGATGTTCCAGCCCAGCTGCGCCGAAACCAGGTAGGCGCCGAGTTCGCGCCCGGCCAGCGTGCCATCGGGGAAATCCCACAGCGGCTGCTCGCCGGCGACCGGCTTGTAGACGCAGTGCACACTGCGCTCCCCCAGCGTCGCTTCGCACAGGAAGGTGGCGTTGCTGGCCGAGCGGATGCGTCCGAGGACGGTCAGCTCGCCGCGCCGCAACACCTCACGATCGTCAGCCCTCGACGTCATCGTCAGACCCGAGCAACGCGCTACGCCGGTAGCCGTTGGTGCGCGCACAGATGTGTCCGTCCGGGTCCAGCGGTTCGTCACACAGCGGGCAGGGTGGGCGGCCCGCGGAGATGACGAGGTTGGTGCGAGTTGCGAACTGCCGCGCCGACTCCGGCGTCAGGAACACCCGCACGGCGTCGGGACCCTCGTCGGTGTCGTCGAGCACGACCGACGCGTCGAACTCGGTGTCGGTGACGGCCAGCAGCTCCACCACGACGGTCTGCGCCTCGGAATCCCAGCCGAGGCCCATTGTGCCGACCCGGAATTCGGCGTCGACCGGGGTGATCAACGGGCTGAGATCCTCGACCTCGGTGGTCTCCGGCGGCACCGGGGTGCCGAAGCGACGGTTGACCTCGAGCAGCAGCGCACCGATGCGCTCGGCGAGCACCGCGACTTGCTGCTTTTCCAGTACCACCGACACCACACGCGAGTCGCCGACCGCTTGCAGGTAAAACGTCCGGTTGCCGGGCTGGCCGACGGTCCCGGCGACGAAGCGGTCGGGTGTGCGGAAGACGTGAATTGCGCGGGCCATGGCATCTCCCAAAATACCGGCTACTGGCGCTATGCCGTAATGCCTTCAGTCGGTGGAGCCGCCGACCACCGCGTCGCTCGGCGGTGCTTCGCCGTCCGGTGACGGCGGCGCCGTCAGCGCGGACGTCAGCCGGGCGCCGGTGTGGTTGACGTGCATCACGAACGGGCGTAACTGCGTGTAGCGAATCACACTCATCGACGCCGGATCGGCGGTGACGCGCTGGAACCCGTCCAGGTGCAGACCCAGCGCGTCGGCGACGACAGCCTTGATCACGTCGCCGTGGGTGCAGGCCAGCCACAGCGCGTCGCCGCCGTGCTCGTCGGCCAGCCGCCGGTCGTGATCACGCACTGCGGCCACCGCGCGCGTCTGCACCTGTGCCAAGCCCTCGCCGCCCGGGAACACCGCCGCGCTGGGGTGCGCCTGCACCACCGCCCACAGCGGCTCCTTGGTCAGGTCGGCGATCTTGCTGCCGGTCCATTCGCCGTAGTCGACCTCCGAAAGCCGTTCGTCGATGACGGGCTGCAGGCCCAGCGCCCCGGCCAGCGGTTCGATCGTGCGCCGGCAGCGCAGCAGCGGCGAGGACACCACCGCGCGGATCGGCAGCCCGGCGAGCCGGTCGATCAGGCCATCGGCTTGCTCGCGGCCCTTGTCGTCGAGGTCGACGCCTTCGGAACGGCCGGCCAGCACGTGTGCGGTGTTCGAGGTGGATCGCCCGTGCCGCAACAGGATGACGGTCATAGGGCCGCCACGGTCCCGGTTGCCAGCAGGATCAGCACCGTCACCCCGGCGATTATCCGGTAACCGACAAACCAGTACATGTTGTGACGCACCAGAAACCGCAGGAACCAGGCCACCGCGGAGAGCCCGACGACGAAGGCGATGATCGTGGCGACCAACAGCTGCGGGCCGGTGGCGCTCATCCCTTCCCGCACGGGGTGAAAGGCGTCGGGCAGCGAAAACAGCCCCGAGGCGAACACGGCCGGGATCGCCAGCAGAAAGCCGAACCGCGCGGCCAGTTCGCGCTCGAGACCAAGAAACAGCCCGGCGCTGATCGTGGCCCCGGACCGCGAGACCCCGGGAACCAGCGCCAGCGTCTGGGCAAAACCCACGACGACGGCGTCGCGCCAGCTGAGCTGGTCGATGTGGCGGGTCTGGCGGCCGAGGTACTCGGCTGAGGCGATCACCGCGGAAAACACCACCAACGCCGTCGCAATCACCCACAGGTTGCGCACTCCGGAGCGGATCTCGTCGGTGAACACCAGGCCCAGCACGCAGATCGGAATGGTGCCGATGATCACATACCAGCCCAGCCGGTAGTCGGCGCCGCGGTGTGCCTTGACCACCAAGCCGTCGAACCATGCCCGGACGATGCGCACGATGTCACGCGCGAAATACACCAATACCGCGGCCTCGGTGCCCAATTGGGTGACGGCGGTGAACGAGGCGCCGGCATCACAGTCGAACATCAGCCGCGAGACGATTGCCAGGTGGCCCGAAGACGACACCGGAAGGAACTCGGTCAATCCCTGCACCACGGCCAAAACGATTACCTGCCACCAAGACATCGCCGCCGTCGCAGACACGACGACGACCGTACCTGGTGGGTCCGGCCGGGCTAGACGGGCTCGGCGACCGCGACCGAGTCACGCACCGCGGCGGCAAGGCTGCGCTCGTCGGTGATGTCGATGTCGACGACGCTTCGCTTGGACTTGGCGATCACGTCCTCGGGCTGCGGGACCGGGCCGCTCAAGCGAGGCCGGTAGACCTCGACCAGCAGCCAGCGCCGTTCGACGCGAAACGCGAAACTGCGGCCGTCGCCGACATGCCCGAAACCACTTGCGAACGCCCTGGCCGGGAAGACCCCGGTCCACATGTCCTCGATCACGAAATCCGTGTCGGCGTAGTGACGGTCTTCGGCGACGGTCATGCGGCGACCATACCTTCCGAACGAACCGCGGCATCCGCGACGGCGCCGCGTTGCGACCGGGGATCTTCCCTAGACTCGGAATTCGATCCGGCTACCCGTCGCATACCTCGAGAGTTACCCCTTGCCCAGATTTTGTAAACCCGCAGTTCACCGGCGCGTCGCTGGCCTGCTGGTTTTGACGGGGCTGGTGCTCGGCTGCTCGCCGAGGACGCTGGACGCAGCACCGCCGACGATCCAGCCCGCGCAGCCCGCCGGGTCCCCGCCCGTGTCCGCGGCTCCGGCCGGCGCTGTGCGAGCACTCGACGGCCGTCCGCGGGCGGCGATCTTCGACGCACGTACCGGCGCGCTGGTGTTGTTGGGAACCGAGTCCGTCACCCTGCTGGGCGCCGGGCAGGCACCGCCGCGGGTCATCGCGCTGCCCGGCCCGGCGAGCGCGTTGACCGGCGACGGCGCGGGCAACGCGTACCTGTCCACCCGCGGCGGCTACTTCGTCGTCGACCTGTCCACCGGCCACGTCGCCCGGGTCGACATCGGCGACGCGCGGGACATCGAGTTCACCGCGATCGCCCGCCGCGCCGACCACAAGCTGGTGCTGGGCACCGCCGACGGCGCGGTCTACACGCTGTCTTCCGAGACAGCGACAGCGAACCGTTCTAATATCTTGGGTCGCATCGATTCCCTTGTGGCACAAGGCAATACCGTAGTCGCGTTGGACCGGGGACAGACGACGGTCACCACCGTCGACGCCGACGGCACCGTGGGGCAGGCGTTACGCGCCGGGCAGGGCGCCACCACGATGGCCGCCGATCCGCTGGGCCGGGTGCTGGTGACCGACACCCGCGGCGGCCAGCTGCTGGTGTACGGCGTGGACCCGCTGATTTTGCGTCAGGCCTACCCGGTCAAGCAGTCGCCGTACGGTGTGGCCGGGTCGCGCGGGCTGGCCTGGGTGTCACAAACCGCTGCGAATTTGGTCATTGGTTACGATCTGTCCACCGGAATCCCCGTCGAAAAGGTACGTTACCCAACCGTGCGGCAACCCAACACGCTGGCGTTCGACGACACGTCGGGCACGCTGTATGTGGTGTCGGGTTCGGGCGCCGGAGTCCAGGTCATCGAGCACGCGGCGGGCCCCCGTTGAGCGCGCCGCGGCGCGGGCGGTTGCCGGCAGGGTGGGACGCCGAGATGTCCGACGAATACGAGTGGGCACCGCTGCGCCTGCCGCCGGAGGTCACCCGGCTGTCCGCCTCGACCCGGCTGTCCATCGAAGCGGAGTATCGCGGCTGGGAGCTGACCCGAGTCCGGCTCTACACCGACGGCAGCCGGCGAGTCTTGTTGCGCCGCAAGAAGACTCGCATCGAGCAGGGCGGCCGCCCCGACCAGCCCGCGCTTTGAGCGTGTACGGCGCACTTCGCCGGGCGCTGTTCCTGGTGCCGCCCGAGCGCATCCACACAATCGTGTTCGCCGGCCTGCGCGGTGCGACCGTTAGCGCGCCCCTGCGCCGACCTCTGCAGCGGTTGCTGGCTCCCGCGGACCCGATACTGGCCAGCACGGTTTTCGGGGTGCGCTTCCCCGGGCCCCTCGGGCTGGCCGCCGGTTTCGACAAGGACGGTGTCGGGCTCAAGACGTGGGGAGCGCTGGGCTTCGGCTACGCCGAGGTGGGCACGGTCACCGCCCAGCCGCAACCGGGCAACCCGCCTCCCCGGATGTTCCGGCTGCCCGCCGATCGGGCGCTGCTCAACCGGATGGGCTTCAACAACCGCGGTGCGGCCGAGCTGGCGACCCGGCTGGCGCGCCACCGGCCCGACGTGCCGATCGGGGTCAACATCGGCAAAACCAAGGCGGTCCCGGCCGAGCAGGCCGCCGACGACTACCGGGCCAGCGCCCGGCTGGTCGGTCCGCTGGCGTCGTATCTGGTGGTGAACGTGAGCTCGCCGAATACCCCCGGGCTGCGTGACCTGCAGGCGGTCGAGTCGCTGCGCCCCATCCTGTCGGCTGTGCTCGAGGAGACCTCGACGCCGGTGCTGGTCAAAATCGCGCCGGATATGGCCGACTCCGACATCGACGAAATCGCTGACCTGGCAGTCGAATTGGGCCTGGCCGGCATCGTCGCCACCAACACCACCGTCTCCCGCGACGGCCTGGCCACCCCCGGGGTCGAGACACTCGGCCCGGGCGGCATCTCCGGCCCGCCGCTGGCGCGGCGGGCCGTCGAGGTGCTGCGCCGGCTCTACACCCGCGTCGGCGACCGGTTGGTGCTGATCAGCGTCGGCGGCATCGAGACCGCCGACGACGCCTGGGAACGCATCACCGCCGGCGCCTCGCTGCTGCAGGGCTACACCGGCTTCATCTACGGCGGGGGCTTGTGGGCCAAGCACATTCACGACGGGATCGCCCAGCGACTGCGTGACGGCGGGTTCGCGTCGCTGAGCGACGCCGTCGGCTCCGGCTAATGCGATTTCGGCGCGGTATCCGTCGCTGGGCGACGGTTATCCGCGCCGAAACCGCTTACCGCTGCTCGTACGTGCCGTAGATGACCGCCCGCGCGATCGCGTGCTGGAAGAGGTTGAAGCCCAGGAACGCCGGGCTGGCGTCCTCGTTGAGGTCGAGTTTTTCGACCCCCACTGCATGCACGGTGACGTAGTAGCGGTGCGGGCCGTGCCCCGGCGGCGGAGCGGCCCCGACGTAGCGACGCATGCCGGCGTCGTTCACCAGAGTCAGCGCGCCGCCCGGCAGCTCGCGGCCGTCGCCGACACCTTCGGGCAGTTCGGTGACCGTCGCCGGCAGGTTGGCCACCGCCCAATGCCAGAAGCCGGAGAGGGTCGGCGCGTCGGGGTCGTAGACGGTGACCGCGAAGCTGCGGGTTTCCTCCGGGAAGCCCGACCAGCTCAGGTGCGGGCTGGCATCCTCGCCGCCGGCGCCCATGATGCCGCTGATCTGGGCCGTCGCCAACGGCTGCCCGTCGGTGATCGACTTCGAGTGCAGCTGAAACGACGGCAGCTTGGGCAGCGTCGCGTACGGGTCGGGGGGTGTGATCATGCTCAGTCCTCTCGTCTAGTCGGCTAGCAATGTGTCAAAAAGCGCGACATCACGTCGGCGCCGAACCTCAGCGCGTCGACGGGTACCCGTTCGTCGACGCCGTGGAACAGCGCGGAGAAATCCAATTCCGGCGGCAACCGCAACGGCGTGAACCCGAAACAGCGAATCCCTAAGCGCGCAAAGGCTTTTGCATCAGTTCCGCCGGACAGCATATACGGCACGGTGCGGGCGTCGGGATCCACCGCCAGCACTGCGGAATTCATCGCGTCGACCAGGTCCCCGTCGAAACTTGTCTCATACGACGGCAGGCTGGTCACCCATTCGCGGGTGACGTCGGGCCCGATCAGCTCGTCGATCTCGGCCTCGAACGCGGCCTGGCGGCCCGGCAACACCCGGCAGTCCACAATGGCCTCGGCGATCGCCGGCACCACGTTGGCCTTGTAGCCGGCCTTGAGCATCGTGGGGTTGGCCGTGTCGCGCAGCGTGGCCTTCACGATGCGGGCAATCGGCCCCAGTTTCTCGATGGTCCCCTCCAAGTCGGGGGAATCGGCGTCGAAACTGTGCCCGGTCTCCTCACCGATCGCGGTCAAAAACTGCATGACGGTGTCGGTGGGCACCAGCGGAAACCGGTGACGGCCCAACCGGGCGACCGCCTCGGCAAGGGCGGTGACGGCGTTGTGGTCGTGCACCATCGACCCGTGCCCGGCGCGGCCACGGGCCGTCAGCCGCATCCACTGCAGGCCCTTCTCGGCCGTTTCGATCAGGTAGAGCCGCCGCTCCCCGCCGTCGCGGCGCGGCACCGTCAGCGAGAACCCGCCGACCTCGCCGACCGCCTCGGTGACGCCGTCGAACAGGTCAGGGCGATGGTCGACCAGCCAGTGCGAGCCGTACCGGCCGCCGTTCTCCTCGTCGGCAAGGAACGCGAACACCAGGTCGCGGGGCGGGACGATCCCGGCGCGGCGGAACTGCCGGGCGACCACGATCATCATGCCGACCATGTCTTTCATGTCGACGGCGCCGCGGCCCCAGACGTAGCCGTCCTCGACCGCGCCGGAGAACGGATGCACACTCCAATCGGCCGCCTCCGCGGGCACCACGTCGAGATGGCCGTGAATCAGCAACGCGCCGCGCGAGCTGTCGGCGCCGGACAGCCGGGCGAACACATTGCCTCGTCCGGGCGCCCCCGACTCCAGGTATTCGACCTGGTATCCAACATCTTCCAGCTGGGCGGCGATCCACCGGGCGCACTCGGCTTCTCCCTTGGTGGTGTCCAGGTCGCCGGTGTTGCTGGTGTCGAACCGGATCAGCCTGCTGACGACCTCCACCACGTCGTCGGCCGGATCAGGCCGAACGCCGGTTGCAACGGTCACAGTCACCTTTCCTACCATTGAGAGGGGTCGCCGGGTTTGGGTCGGGCCTTCCCTATCCGATAGCCTTGGCTGCCAACTTAGGTCGGTCCGAGTGGCGGAATGGCAGACGCGCTAGCTTGAGGTGCTAGTGCCCTATTACTGGGCGTGGGGGTTCAAGTCCCCCCTCGGACACACGCCTGAGGCGAGCGATGCGAATGCTCGTATTCACACCCGAGCCGATGGAGTGTGTTGAGCGGCGAAGCCGCGATCACACCCGGCGACACGACTCCCGTCGTGCTTCGAGCGCTGAGTCCGTTGTCAGCTAAGGATTTGGTGAGGTATTGCGCGAGTTAGCGAGCTACGCGGCGGCGTGGCAGTACCTGGCCGTAGGATAAATTCCTCTGCACAGCAAGGCCGTCCGCGCTAGTGTGCCGGTTCTCGACGGGTATCGCCAAGACGGTCGAGCGGGATTCAGTCCGCTGGTGGCGCGACCCCACCCGGGTGCGGGATCGCAGTCGTTCGGCCCTAACCAGCCCACCGACCAGCAGCCCACGGCAACACCGGCGCTGACCGCTTAAATTGCCCACCGAGGGTCACGCGATCGAGCGAACTCTTACACCACGTCCGTGGGCTTGGCCCCGATGTGGGCGTGGGACATGCGATCGGTTCGGCCAAGACATCTCCGCGCATGCCGGTGATCTCTAGTTCCCCGGGCGCGGTGGAGGTGAACGTCAGCCGATCGGCACGCCAGGCGGCGGTCGGTACGTCGGCTTGTTTGTGCCAATCAACCAGGGTTCGACCGGTCACCACGCGCAGCTGCAGTACGTTGGTATTCTTGCTGATTTTTACCGACCGTCGCGTCGGCACGAGGGCGCGTTGGCCAAGGCGGGCGGTGAGTCCGTACAGGCTGCACACCGATTTCCCAGCTCCGGCTGTTCTACGGCTGCAGCGCCACCCGGTCAGCCAGCGGTGTCGCACCGGTTCGGTCAACCAGGCTTGAAATGACCCTGGGTCTATAGAACTTCTTGCTCAGATGCGTGTTGGGTAGGTTTGTCGTCGAGGATGAATCTCCACGAACTGTTGGCCTCGGCCAGGTTGAAACCCTCGGCGTTTCCCGCGCCGTTTTTTCCCGACTCGCCGAAATCCCCGGAGTCGGCGATGTAGGCGTGCCCCAGTTTCTCGTTGCCAGGCAAGGTGCCCGGCGGAAAGTTTGGTTCGATCGCGGCAAGCGCAGCCTCGAACATCTTCTGATGCGCGATTTCACGAGTCATCAGAAAGTTCAGAGTGTCTTTCGCGCCGTTATCGTCGGTGAGTTTGATCAGCCGCTCGTAGACCAGTTTCGCGCGCGCTTCCGCGGCGATGTCGGAACGCAGATCGGCTGTGGGCTCGCCGATGGTGTCGATGTAGGCCGCGGTGAACGGGGCACCTTGCGAGTCGGTCAGCCGAGCGCCGCCGCCACCAAGGACGTTGGCGCCGCTACCCAACGCCAGGGCGGCGGAGTCGGGCATTTTGCCGTCCAGCAGCTCGCCGAGGTAGGTGCCTTCGACCTGGTCCACCAGCTCGGAGGGAGAACCCCTGAGCAGCAGCGTCAGGGTTTGGGCAACCATTTCCAGGTGCGAGAGTTCTTCGGTGGCGATGTCGAGCAGCATGCTGCGCCGCCGTCCGTCCGGTTCGTTCCAGCCCTGCAGGAAGTACCGCATCGCCGCGGCGAGCTCGCCGTTGGGGCCGCCGAATTGCTCGAGCAGCAGCTTGGCGAATGCTGGGTCGGGCTGATCGACCCGAACGGTGTACATCATCTTTGTGTTGTGCAGAAACATCGGCACTCCTCAACAACGGGAACCTGCAAAGGGCTTTCCCTTGGGCGTTGGATGGGATACCCGCTATGGGCGATCGCAATCTGTGAACCACGGCGGCCCTTCGCGGCAAGACTCAATCGCATCTCACGGTACGGCGCCGGCGATGTGCCCATGGCCGCTGCTGCATGTGCAGCGGCTTTCCCATTAATCAGCGGTCATCCGCTGGATATCTAGTATCTATGTGGCACAAGGCATTCTGTCAGGCGTTGACGCGGAGCTGGGGACGCAACCCTGTCCGCTCTGGCCGGCTGGCGGCTGCCGAGTGTCGAGTGTGCGGGGGTCTGATTACGCGGCGTGATTTTGCCGATTACCCGGAGGGTCCTCCGCCGGATCCGTCAGATACCGCGCCGTCTCGGAGCCAGCTTGGCGCCCGGCACATGCATTTGGGCAGGAGTGACGGCGACGGGAATGCTTGTTTTTTCGTGCTCCCGAGAGGGTATGCAGGCCCGGTCCCTGCGCTGATGGTTCTGGCGGTCCGCACGGGCCGACAGAGCCTATACCCCCGGTGGTATTCTCCTCTGCGAGGGGCATGCCCGCCGTCCTTGGGAGCGTGATGACCGCGATCAAGCCAGCTGTTGAGGTTCGTCGCCCGTTTCCGGCGCGTCGCCGGCCATTGGGTTCGGTGGTGTATCAGCTGGTCACGACGACCGATCACAAGGTGATCGGCCAGCTGTATCTGGTGACCGCGTTCGCCTTGTTCCTGGCCGCCGGCCTGATGGCGATGCTGATGCGCACCGAGCTGGCCGCCCCCGGCCTGCAGTTTTTGTCCAACGAGCAGTACAACCAGCTGTTCACCATGCACGGCACGATCATGCTGCTGCTCTATGCCACCCCGATGGTCTTCGCGTTCGCGAACTTGGTGTTGCCGCTGCAGATCGGCGCCCCCGACGTCGCGTTCCCACGGCTCAACGCCTTCTCCTATTGGCTGTTTCTGTTCGGCGCGCTGATCGTGATGGCAGGCTTCATCACCCCCGGCGGCGCCGCCGACTTTGGTTGGACCGCCTACACGCCGCTAGCCAGCGCCGTCCACTCGCCGGGTGCCGGGGCCGATCTGTGGATCATGGGGTTGATCGTCTCAGGCCTGGGCACCATCCTGGGCGCGGTCAACATGATCACCACGGTGGTGTGCCTGCGCGCACCGGGCATGACGATGTTCCGCCTGCCGATCTTCACCTGGAACATCCTGGTCACCAGCGTGTTGATTCTGGAGGCGTTCCCAGTGTTGACGGCTGGACTGTTCGGCCAGGCCTATGACCGCCACCTGGGCGCCCACATCTACGACGCGTCCAACGGCGGCCCGATTTTGTGGCAGCACCTGTTCTGGCTCTTCGGGCACCCCGAGGTGTACATCGTGGCCCTGCCGTTCTTCGGCATTGTCACCGAGATCATCCCGGTGTTTTCCCGCAAACCGATCTTCGGCTACACCACGCTGGTCTACGCGACCCTGGCCATCGCCGTGCTCTCGATAGCGGTGTGGGCCCATCACATGTTCGCCACCGGTGCGGTGCTGCTGCCGTTTTTCAGCTTCACCTCCTATCTCATTGCTGTGCCGACGGGCATCAAGTTCTTCAACTGGATCGGCACCATGTGGAAGGGGCAGCTGACCTTCGAGACGCCGATGTTATGGGCCTTCGGCTTTCTGGTGACGTTCCTGCTCGGGGGTCTATCAGGTGTGATCCTGGCCAGCCCACCGCTGGACTTCCATGTCCACGACAGCTATTTCGTGGTCGCGCACTTTCACTACGTGCTGTTCGGCACGATTGTGTTCGCGACCTACGGCGGCATCTATTTCTGGTTTCCCAAGATGACCGGGCGGCTCCTCGACGAGCGGCTAGGCAAGCTGCACTTCTGGTTGACGCTGATCGGTTTTCATACCACGTTTTTGGTGCAGCACTGGCTCGGCAACATGGGCATGCCGCGCCGGTATGCCGATTACCTGCCCACCGACGGCTTTCAGCCGCTCAACGTCGTATCCACGATCGGGTCTTTCATCCTGGGTGTGTCCACCATCGCCTTCGTATGGAATGTGTTCAAAAGTTACCGCTACGGTGAACCCGTCACCGTCGATGACCCGTGGGGTTATGGCAACTCGCTGGAGTGGGCCACCAGCTGCCCACCGCCGCGGCACAACTTCACCGAACTACCCCGAATCCGTTCGGAGCGCCCGGCATTCGAGTTGCATTACCCGCACATGGTGGAGCGCCTGCGCGACGAGGCCTACATCGGCCGCGGCCACGGCGGCCCCGGCGGTGGAGACGTCACCAGAAACGACGAAAACGTCCGCACCTGATGGCGCTATTCCATTCATTGTCTGCCGTGCAAGGGACATTTCTGGGCGTTAGGGAGCCAGGGCAATGATAAGCGTGACTGCTCCGCTGTGGATCGGTCTGGTCTTTGGAATGGCTTTCGGAGGCATCGGCGAAATCTGGGGTATCGGGAACCCGGAGACCCTGATCCGGTTGGCTCGTTGGAAAGACCGGCTGTTGGTCGGCTGCTTGGCCATCGCCTGCGCAATTGGCGCCGTCGCCCTCTACGGCCTGTATGCTCTCGGAATTTCTATGCATTTCTCACCGAAACCAATGTACATCGTCGGTGTGGTGATTGGTGGAATGCTGTTCGGGGTCGGCATGGCTATTTCGGGCTACGTCCCGGGTTCGGAATTGATGGCCCTTGGTGAAGGGCGGCGAGATGCGCTGTATGCCCTTCCCGGCGGTCTCCTCGGTGCGGCAGCCTGGACAATCCTATACCAAACAGTGGTCGGTCATTGGCTATTGCATACCGCTGGTTATGGTGATCTTATCTTGTCCGGGTCGGTTCACCATATTCGTCCAGTGTTCACGTTTCTCATTGCCGCGGTTTACGCGGTTGCGCTTCTTGCCGCAGCGGCTTTTCTTCCGCGTTACTCAGGTGGCAAAAGTTGTTTGGTGCAAGCTGCGCGGCGACAAACTGACGCGCACGATCAGAACTCGATGTCGGACACCGCGGCGTACCTGGCCGAGGGCGGTTTGGCCGAAGATCGACCGGAAAGGCTCCACAGCCTGATGATAACCGACGTGCCCAATAGCAACTTCTACTCACGGACAAAGTTGGCTACGAGCGTTTTCATCGGTGGCCTGGTAGTGGTGGCGATTTTCCTGCACCAGATATTCGGTGAATCGACAACCTATTCGTGGTTCGTCGGCCGTGTCTTCCTCCCGCATCTCGAATATAGCAGCGTGGTGATCAAAAAGATCGGATGGGAGCCGTTTTCCGATATCGGGACATTCCTGGGTGCGCTGATCGCGGCGGTATTTATCAGCCGACATTTCCAGGGCTTCAGACCGGTTATTCCGCCATCGTGGCGCAACAGGTTCGGAACCAGCGCGATGAAACGTGCAATAGGTAGCTTCGGCGGGTTTTTCGTCATGATGTTTGGCGCGCGGATGGCTGATGGATGTACGAGCGGTCATATCCTCAGCGGCGGGGTGCAAATGGCGGCCAGCGCCTGGGTATTTGCGATAGCCGTCGTCATCGGGATGATCACCACGGCTCGTGTCGTCTACGGAAACGCCAGCGAAAAGGTGCCCGGATGAAAACGGGTGAGAAACGGTTGCTCATCACCGCTGTGTGCGGTGCGGTAGCGACCTGTGTCGTCGCGGGATGGTTGACGCACAATTGTGCGTCGACGCCGCTGACCTTGGCTGAAGTGCTCATCACGGCTGCCATCCCGGTGGGTCTGCTGGGCTATGTCACGGTGCACTTCCACGGCCGCCGGGTGATTAACGATGACTCGACCGACCTATCCCTGATGAGCCGGTCGCCAACTGATGAGGAGGGTCACGATGCAGGATCACCAAGACCAGCGTTCCATCGAGCGCGGCGCGTTCGGGATGCCCAAGCCGCAGGGATGGCCGATCGAGCGGATCGTCACGCTGATGGCCGGGGCTGTGGTGCTGATAACCCTGGCCCTGGGACGTGAGCATTCGAGCCGTTGGCGGCTGCTCACCGGATTCGTCGGCGTTAATTTGCTGCTCGACGCGATGGTGGGCTGGTGCCCGATGAGTGTTGTGCTGCATCGTTTGGGAGTTCCTACGGATTCTGAGCGCGCACAGGGCTGTGATGTTGGGGCCCCGGCCCGCGCGAAGTGAGCCGCGGTGAGCACCACACGCTTGGCGGCGGTGAGCATGGGCGGCATCGTCGCCTCGGTTCCGTTGGGCTTGGTGATCGGGCTATCGCTGGGCGCTCTCGGCGGTGGTGGGTCCATCCTGGCAGTGCCGGCCCTGGTCTATGGGGCGGGCGAGGCGGCCCACGCGGCGACGACGACTTCGCTGGTGGCGGTGGGTGCCACGGCGTTGGTCGGGATGGTTGGCCACTTGCGCGAGGGCCGGGTGCGGCTGGTCTCGGGGTTGGTCTTCGGGCTGGTCGGCGTCGGGGGCTCGCTGCTCGGTTCACTGCTCAGCCGTGCGATTCCCAATAGCATTCTGATGCTTGCTTTTTCGGCGCTGATCCTGGCGGCTGCGTGGCGCATGCACGCGCGGCACACCGAGACACCTTGTCACACCAAGCAGTTGGCCACGGTCACCGCCGGTAGCGACCGGGATCAACCAGCGACCCGCATCAACCCCTCGGCGACGGCAGCCGCAGATCGTCCTGATAGGAGACCGACCGGTGAACGTGACGACGGTCAGGAACGGACGAAGGCGGTCACCGCCTGGCGGGTAGTCATCGCCGGCAGCGTGGTGGGCTTCCTCACCGGATTCTTCGGGGTCGGTGGCGGCTTTGTGATCGTACCGGCCTTGGTGTTGGCGCTGGGCTACCAGATGCCCGTCGCGGTCGGGACCTCGCTGGTGGTGATCGCCATCAGCTCGGCCGAAGGGCTGGTGTTTCGCCTTTCCGGCGAAGCGATCGACTGGCAGCTGGCGATCCCGTTCACCCTGGCTGCAATGGTCGGGGTCCTCGTCGGCGACGCGGTCGCCGCCCGGGTGCCGGCGGCCCGGCTCACCACGTTGTTCGTGTGGCTCCTCGTCGCCGTCGCCGGCTACACCGCGGTCCAGTCGTTGCTGCAGATGTGAGCCAGCGGGCTGGACGCGTCGGCTTGGGGGCCGGTGCTTACAGTCGAAGCAAACCGAGATATCTGGAGGGGCGCAGAGCCTAATGTCGTCGACCGGTGTACTGCTCGCCTCGGCGGCCTCACCGCTGGATCTTCTTGCCGCGCGCGAGCAGATGGCGGTCTCGTTGGGCTGGCACATCATCCTGGCCTGCTTGGGCGTCGGGATGCCGGGGTTGACGCTGTTCGTCGAGTGGCGGGGTGTGCGCACCGGTGATGACGCCTATCGGCTGCTGGCGCACCGGTGGGCCAAGGCGATGGGGGTGCTGTTCGCCATCGGCGCGGTGTCGGGCACGATTCTCAGCTTCGAGATGGGTCTGCTGTGGCCGGGCATGATGGCCAGCTACGGGCAGGTCATCGGCCTGCCGTTCGCGATGGAAGGCATCGCGTTTTTCATCGAGGCGATCTTTTTGGGCATCTACCTCTACGCCTGGGACCGGTTGCCAGCGCGCGCTCACCTGGCTTCGGGCATCCCGATCGTCGTCGCGGGCGTGGCCTCGGCATTTTTCGTAGTGAGTGCCAACGCATGGATGAACCAGCCGCGCGGCTTTCATCTCAGCGACGGGCACGTCAGCGCGGTCGACCCGTGGGCCGCGATGTTCAACCCCGCCACCCCGCCGGAGACCATCCACATGATTCTGGCCGCGTTCATGGTGTCCGGATTTCTCATCGCCAGCGTGTACGCGGTGGGGTTGCTGCGCGGCCGTCGCGACCGCTACCACCGGCTCGGGTTCCTGGTCCCGTTCAGCGCCGCCGCGATCGTCACCCCCGTGCAGATCGTTGCAGGTGACTACGCTGCCCGGTTTTTGGCCAGCAATCAGCCGACCAAGCTGGCTGCGATCGAAGGCGTTTATCACACCGGATTGCACGTCCCGCTTACCGTCGCGGGGTTCCCCGCCGACGGCCACCTGCGTTATGGCCTAAAGATCCCGGACGGACTGTCGCTGCTGGTCGGTTTCCGTCCGGAAACCGTCATCACCGGCCTGGACAGCGTTCCCGCCGACGCCCCCCCCCCCCCCGCTGCGGTTCACCTGACGTTCGACCTGATGGTCGGCGTCGGCTTCGCGTTGCTGCTGCTCGGCATTTGGCTGGCGGTGGCCTGGTGGCGACGCCGCGACCTGCCCCGCACCCGGTGGTTCCTGCGCGCTGCAGCGGTCGCCGGGGTGGCCGCGTGTGCGGCGCTGGAGGCCGGTTGGGTCACCACCGAGGTCGGACGCCAACCCTGGATCGTCTGGGGATACCAGAGAACCGCTGACGCGGTGAACCCCGCGCCTGGCCTGGCGACCAGCCTGTTCGTGGTGGCCATGGTTTATGTGGTGTTGACCCTCGGCACGATTGTCGTGCTGCGACGCATGGCCCGCACTAACCGCAAGGCAGCGCCGCAAGAGCCGGCGGTCGCCCGATGAACCTGGCGAACGCCTCGATGGCGGTGCTGTGGGTCGGCCTTACGCTGTATGTTTTGTTCGCCGGCGCGGACTTCGGCGCCGGATTCTGGGATCTGTTCGCCGGGGGAACTGAGCGAGGCCGCGGGCAGCGAGAGCTGATCGAGCATTCCATCGGCCCAGTGTGGGAGGCCAACCACGTGTGGCTCATTTTCGTGCTGGTGCTGCTGTGGACGGGGTTCCCGCCGGTATTCGCCGCCGTCATGTCCACCTTGTACGTCCCGCTGACGCTGGTGGCGCTGGGCATCATCGTGCGTGGCGCGGGATTCGCGTTCCGCAAGGCCAGCGATCAGCTCGGTAGCCAGCGGTTGTTCGGCGCCGCGTTCGCGCTGTCCTCGGTGATCACGCCGTTCTTTCTGGGCACCGTCGCCGGCGGCATTGCTTCTGGCCGTGTCCCGATCGGGTTGGCGCGCGGTGACCTGTTCGGCAGCTGGTGGAACCCGAGCTCGGTGCTGGGCGGCGCGCTCGCCGTCGGCGCGGCCGCCTACCTGGCGGCGGCCTACCTGTGCGCCGATGCCCGCCGCGAAGGCCACCTTGAGCTCGCCGAGGCGTTCCGGTTGCGGGCTCTGGCGACCGGCGTGGTGCTCGGCGTGGTCGCGCTCGGAGGCATCGCCGTGCTGCGCGCCGACGCGCCACGGCTGTTTCATGGCCTGACACACCGGGCGCTTCTGCTGGTCGTCTTCTCAGCAGCGGCGGGGGCGGCATCGCTGGTGCTGCTGCGCCGCCGGCGCTACCTGGCGGTGCGGGCCACCGCAGGGTTGGCGGTGGGAACCTTGTTGTGGGGCTGGGCGGTCGCCCAGTATCCCTACCTGCTGGAACCGAACATCACGATCGACGACGCTGCTGCCAATCCGGCCGTGCTCGCATCGATGTTGATCACGCTCGGCCTCGGTGCGCTGCTGCTCGTTCCCTCGCTGCTCTGGCTGTATCTGATCTTTCAGCGCGAGCGGCCAAGCTCGCTTGGCCGCTCTGCAGTCGCAGGCGGCTGAAACAAATGCGGGAGAAGATTGAGTGCGAAACTTAAGGTCGGCGACCACGTAGATATCTTCCGATGCCTTTTAAGCCCTATTAGATTTGCCTGCCCTTCACGGTATGCCCTCTACGGAATCGGTCGCCTTCGCTGGTCTTACCACAGATCCCCTGCAAACGGTCGGGACCATAGCACCAGCGAGACCGTTACGGCTTTGAACCACGCTTGCTGCATGGCGTCGACTTCGGCGGTGTCACTCTCGTGCGCGGCAAGCAGGTCGCGGATGGTCAGCGTCACCGGCACGATGAGCGCCGTTATATGACGCAGCGGCACATGAGTGCGGGGCGAGTCCACCGCATCGGTCCGATTCTTCTTCGTCGAGTGATGGCGAAGCCCGATCTCCTCCTGATAAGCCAGCCAGCGTTCGTCGAAGTCCCGGGTGCACAAGTCGATGACCCACTGCCCGAACCTGCCTCGCACGGCTGCGAGGTAGTCGCTGTCCGGCTCGCCGTCTGGTCCGACGAAGGCGTCGACCAGGTGTGGTGTGCCGCCGATGAAGTCATAAAAAACGTCTTGGACCTCCGATACGTGCGGCCGCAGAATCTCTCCGGCGCGGCGCAGCGCCGCAGCGTCGGCTTCGGTCCACATGACGTCGGTGAGCAACTGTGCGAGGTCCGCACGTTGCACCGGCGAAGGCGGAAGAGTCTGGTCGTAGGTGTAACCAGCAACGACATTCGACACGATGCGGTCCTTCCTGCGCGTAGCTTCCCATGCCCAGGTATTGCCACATGCAAGCGTCCCAAACCGCGCCCGCCACTCCGGTACAACAGAACTCCGACGCAGGCCGTGTCCGAGCGCACGGCCGCAAGGTTGAGGACTACGCTCTCGAGTCCACCGCCGTGACCGGTTGCGTCGGAACAACTCCGGGTTCGATTACGATCTGCGCCTCGCAGTTTCCGGGATGCGCCCCAAACCGAGGTGTTCGTCGGCAGCGAGGAGCCGGCGGTCGTGCGGGCTCCAGCCGGCCTCGAATCTGGCCCACTGCAGTCGGCATATACCCCCTCGGGTAATATGGACTAACGGAATGAGTCGAGAGGAGCCATCGTGAACGGTGACCAAGACAGCATCGCAGCGGTTTTGAATCGGCTGCGCCGTGCTCAAGGGCAGCTCGCCGGGGTGATCTCGATGATCGAACAGGGCCGTGAATGCAAGGACGTGGTAACCCAACTGGCCGCGGTGTCCCGCGCCCTGGACCGGGCTGGCTTCAAAATCGTCGCGACCGGATTGAAAGAGTGCATCAGCGCCGATTCCTCCGGTGGCACAACAAAAATGAGCGAAGCCGAATTGGAGAAACTCTTTCTCGCGCTCGCCTGAACGGAAGGAAAAGCAACCTATGAACCTTGGATTGTCCACCACCGTGCGCGCCACGTTTGCCGACGCAGTCGCCCGCACCCGCAAGGCGCTTGCCGACCACGACTTTGGCGTGCTCACCGAAATTGACGTGAAAGCGACGCTCAAGGAAAAGCTCGGCCAAGACATGGAGGACTACCTGATCTTGGGCGCGTGCAACCCGCCGCTGGCTCACCGCGCGGTCGAGATAAACCGCCAGATCGGGCTGCTGCTGCCCTGCAACGTCGTGGTGCGCACCGACCCATCCGACTCCGCGTGCATCGTCGTCGAAGCGATGAATCCGCAGGTGCTGGTGGAGGTGACCGGCGAACCTGGGCTTAAGCCGGTTGCCGCGGAGGTCACCGACAAGCTGCAAGCTGCGATTGACTCGCTGAAGGCGTAGCTTCGTCGGGGCTTCTGCACCGCGCATCTGCGGTATGGCCGTCCTCTCGGTGCCCGCGGCGGCCACCGGCTGAAACGTGACTACGCGGCCGCACAACCCCGGCTCGTCCCCTGTCGCCCGGACCGCTTCGACAAGCACGGCCGCCGGGTGCGCGCTTCGGACGTCGGGTCGTCACTTACCTGTTAATCGAGCCGCCAGGATCGAATCAAAGCCACGCTGTCTCGTCAGCTGAACCTCCGGTCCCAAAATACCCCGGCGGGTATTGCTATAGTGGGGATCATGGCTGAGCACACCCACCACGACGTACTCAATTACCTCAACCCCCAACACCGCGCCTTGCGCAAATTGATCCCCGAGGTTTACGAGGGTTTCGCCCAAATGAGCAAAGGCGCGCTGAACCCAGGTGCGTTGGACAGAAAAACGAAGGAACTCATCGCCATCGCCATCGGCGTCGTGGCCGGCTGCGATGGCTGCATCGCCTCACACGCCCAAGGGGCCGTGCGCGCTGGCGCCTGCAAGGAAGAAGCGGCGGAAGCCATCGGTGTCACGTTCCTCATGCACGGCGGTCCGGCGACCATTTACGGTGCCCGTGCATACGACGCCTTTTGTGAGTTCGCCGACGCCGAAGCCGGCACCGCCACAGGGTGACCTGGCTCAGCGCCACGCCGCTCTTCGCTTCAAGATGTACAACGGCGAAAAGACGCAAGCAATGGCAGCAAACAATCGCACCAGCGCTGATTTCCAGATCAACGGTCCTGGACAATTCAATCGTGCGAGGCACTTCTGGGGCCCACGGTGCGGCCGCTGCCATGCGTTCGCGCCGGTCTTCGAACGGTTCGCCCAAAATACCGCCCGCTAAAGCTCAGCAGCCCAACGGCTTTCATCAGGATTGGAGTCAAAATGTGTTACCCCGTACCCTGTCGGAGTTGCGGCAAGCTCACCTGGGCCGGCTGCGGTCAGCACGCGGAGCGGGTCATGAAGTCAGTGCCAGTAAGTCAGCGATGCATCTGCCGCAATAACACGTCAAAATCAGCAATCCGTGCTGGTCACTGGCCCAGTGCTTGACCAAAAAACCCCAACTACATCGATTCAGCGATGTATCCGCACGCAGATAGAGTTGACGACCGAACTTCGTGAAGCATTGGAGCGCAACGGAAATCTGGCAGTCACCGATACTTTAGCTGCTAAGCGCCGCGACAGACTCGCCGAAGCTTCCGCCACGCTGATCAGCGAAGCGGTGGACTTGCCGGGTTGCAAAGATTGCGTACCAATTCCGTTGCTTCACAACGATTTATAGTGCTGCGCACAAGCGGTATCAGCTATATGCCCGTCGTAGAACTACGGCGGTTTGTACACGGCAGATCTTCACGCGCGTCCATTGCGGAGATCTTTGGGCATCCGCCGTCGTTGAAGTCGACGTGGTCGCTGACGGTGAGGGCCCGGTTCGTTGGCATGTATGCGCCGCCGAATGCCTTTGTGCTGCAGGGCAGTTCACGTTCAGGCGCGCTCGGGACTCGGAGTAGGTTCTGCGAGGCCACCAAGCGCAACTGTGCGAGCGGGTCGATGCGCTGGGGGGCTGAGCAGCAGCGGACCTTCCTCGCCATCGACTCCTGCTGAGCGTGGCCTACAACAAGCCAAGCAACATGGCGCCAGCTTGCGGTTGCCCAAAGGTATGGGCGGCGAAGCTGTCCACGGCGGTCCCCGGCGTCCGTCTAACGGTTGAGGGAACAAGCACATTTCCGAATGGAGAAGGTCGTGCGATTTGTCAAATTCATGCGCGGTACGGCCGGACGGTTGCGGGACGGTTGCCGCGCTGGTCTTCGTCGGGCTGCGCTTCGTCGAGGACACCGCCGGGATCGTCGTGCTGGTGGCTGGGCGCGCCGGGAGCAGACCATGAACGAGTCAGACATCGTCGTGTCCGACGACCTCGCACAGGACGAATCGGCCAAGGCGATTACCCGTGGTTTTACCGACATGCTGATCGGCATCGCTCTGCTCGCCGGTGGTCTGGTCGCGATGTGCTTTCCCGTCTATCTCGACGCGTATGATCAGTGGGGTATGCAGGTCAACTGCGGCAACGGCTATCACGGCGAGTTGCTGCAGGCGACGGTCGACGACAGCGGTGGTGTAGACCCCCAATCGGCGGCGACTGGCGCGCCGCGGATTGTCCGGCCCGCCCTGCACTATGTCGACAGTTGCAACAGCGCTCTAGTGCACCGGCGTGCCTGGGCAGTGCCTGTGGCCGGTGCCGGGGCGGTTATTCTCATCCTCGAGCTGCTGGCATGGGCGCGGGGCGGGTCGACGACCGCAACCCTCCCAGTCTTGTTGACTGCCGGAAAGCGGGAGATCTGACGGGAGTTTGGAAATGGCTTTTACCATGAAGCCGATGCGAGTCCGCGGAAACCGGTCGGGAAACCCTACACGCTGCGCGAACTGACCGCCGCGGTGCTGTACTTCGTACCATTGGCACCCCGCGCGGTCTGGGGACTGCACCGAATGGATATGAGGTTGCGTGAGCAGGTTATGGTGACCGTCGCCAGGGCCAACGGCTGCCGGATGTGCAGCTATATCCATCAGGAATGGGCTATCCGAGCAGGTGTTTCCGACGACGAAATCGCCCAACTCGAAGGCACCCATCCCGCAGAGTTCGATCGGGCCAGGTGGAGCGCCGTTGGCTACGCGCGGTCGCTCGCCGAGAATGACTTCAAGCAGGTGCCCGATCAGATATTTGCGGATGCGGCCAGGTACTACTCTCCGGGCGAGCTGCGCAACATCGAGGTAGCTGCGCTGCTGATGACCATGGCCAATCGGTCAGTAAACACCGTGGATGCGCTGTTTTCCCGGCTACGCGGGGTGCCCGTCTCGCAATCACTCACATCCGAAATCGCTATCACCGCAGCACTGGTGGCGGCCTTACCGATTGGCGTGCCGGTGCTCTGCCTCACCCTGCGGAAATCACCGCATCGACTGGTGCGCGACTTCCGCGCGTTCACCGACGGTGAGCCGACGAACAGCACTAGATGAGTAATTCCTAACCGCGGCGGCGGGTGAGTTGCGGCGGGTTGTTGATGCGTACCGCTGTTGGTTGTCTGTGCGGCGTGGCGGCTTGTGACTGATGTGGTTGGAGGGCATCGATGGACGTTTGTGACGACGAACCTCGATGCCCTCCTGACCGAACTGTATGTGACGATCGATGATCATGTCATCGGACCGGACCGACGGCGAGTCGGTCGACCGAAGAGACTCACCGATGCCGAGCTGGTGTGCCTGGCCGTGGCGCAGGTACTGCTCGGTGCTCGCAGCGAACACCATTGGCTGCGTATGTGTTTGGGCCGGCTGCGCCATCTGTTTCCGTATTTGCCCAAGCAGCCGGGCTACCACAAACGGATCAAGGCCGCCGCTCCGTTGATCTGCAAAGCCATGCTGTATCTGGCCGCCCAGTGCCCCTCGTGGGCCGACGACCTGCGACTGGTCGACGGCACGCCGATCCCGTGCGGGGCCTCCCGGGAGACGGTGCGCCGAG
>NZ_LQPE01000039.1 GCF_002101735.1 Mycobacterium kyorinense
GATTTGAACCGCGGAAAACCCACCCGGCGACCTCGCCGTGTGCCGTTGCGGCTGGCCGACCAGTTATCCAGCGCCCGGGCCAGATCCGCCAGCCCCGACGAGTAGGCCTCCTTAGAGTTCTCGGCCCACCACGGCGCCACTTCGTCCTTAGCTTGGTTCCACGCTTTGCGCAGCGAACCCAGATCCCAGCCCACCGACTCATGGCCCGAATCAAGAGCTTTGGCGTCCAGGTCGGCCTTCACTTGGGCCAGGCCCCAGTTGAACGCTTTGCGCCGCGCACCGAAATGCGAGCGCACCAACCCCGCCCGCGCCGCCTCGGCGGGCCATTCGACCTCAAACTTCGCTGCCGTCACCATCCACCCGGTAGGCAGCCGGTCGCCGGGTGAACCCGTCTGGGCGTACCCGTCGGCGTCGCCGTCGTACAGATCGAACAGCACCGACACCGACTCCACCGCCGCCCGGTGCGCCTCAAAATCCGCCCCCACATCCACATACCGCGACAACCCCCGAACACCATCGGATTTCGACTCACCAGCCAGATGCGCTCCGCCAGTGGCCGCGGCCACCTTCACGGCCTGCGCCCGGGTGGGCATCCCGACGATCATGCCGCCTCGCCCGGTCCACGTTTGGTGGCCGTCAGCGCGCGCATCGCCCGGTTGCGCGCCCCGCGCCGCCCATACAGCCGAGCACACATCGACGTCAGCACCTCGATCACGTCGCGCACCAAATCATCGGTCGTCTCGCCGGAATCGGCCACCACGATCCGCCGCCCCTGCGCCGACAACGCAGCCTCCAGATGCTCCACCCCGAAGCGTGCCAACCGGTCGCGATGCTCCACAACAACGACCTTCGCATCCGGGTCCGACAGGATCCGGCGCAACTTCGGACGTTTGCCAGTCAGACCCGACCCGACCTCCACCACGACCTGCTTCACCGCCAGATCCCGCTCGCTCGCCCACGCCGTCAACCGGGCCACCTGCCGATCCAAATCGGCGCGCTGATCATGACTCGACACCCGGGCATAGATCACCACGCCACCCGCCGCGCCTTCACCGGCCGGTGTCGTGCTGCACCAGAATCAACCGACACACGCGCTGCGGGCACCGGCAAAGTTCCCTCCCGAAACCAGCGATAAGCCGTATGCCGGTTCACCCCAACCGATTCGGCCCAATCCGCCAGATTCACACCACCAAGCCAAACACACTTACGCACACTCAACTACACTCAACACGCAACAGTTCACAACCCCATTCCTGGCAACTTACTGCGCTGCCAGGGAAGCCCGATCCGGCACGCGCCTTGCGCTCGTCGATCGGCGCGTCCTCGGTTCGACGATGATTTTCGCGGCCTCCGCCGCGCTCCGAAGCTGCTCAAGCGTAGCCAGACCGGTCTTGATGTCGGCGACACCGTCGGCCGCCGGCTGGCCGGCGCATGGCGCACGGCTGGTTGCGATGGTGCGCTGAATGCGCCAGCCCGGCGGGCCGAGTTGCGGTACGCCTGCGCCGAGCGTCAGCGACCTGAAGTCATCGCGATGGTGAAACCCTGCCCTGCGCTCGAGCATCCGGCGTGCGAATACCTTGCGGCAGAGGCTGTTCGGGGGCTCACCGCGTTTCGCAGGAATCCAGCAAGGTGTAGAGCGCCGTATGGACCACGGACGGCCCCTCGGGGAAGACGACCCGCTCGATGAAGGTCTCGCCCTTGTGGAAGCTGATATCCAGGACGAATACGTCGCCGTCCTCGGTGTAGCACGGGATTGACATGTGATCGCCGCGGTACCGGTTCTCGGTGTAGCCCGCATCCCCGCGGTCATGGCCTCGGTAGTGTTCAGCCAGACCGAACACCGGATGGCATCCGACGACGTCGCTATCCGACCAGGCCAACCGGGCGCGTGGTGGCCCGAGTGCGCTGAACAACGCCTTGACGGCATGGGTGATCTGGGATGACGAGTTGACCTCGCCTTGAGTGATAGTCATCGCTGCTTACTCCGCATTCGACGAGAACGGTTGCCATGGGCCCTCGGCGTGCGCGGCTTCAGGTCATGGACTTTCGGTCGTTCACCAGTCTATTCCTATTCCGCGGACGCGACGGGGGCGCACTCCGCCGCCTGTGGTCTCGGTGAGATCGACGCCGAAATTCCAGGTGCCACTGGTGTCGTAAGACGCTTTGAAGCTCAGGGGTCGTGCCAGGTCGGCCAGGGGGTGCATGCAGCGCCTCTCCGAGCGCTTCGCGCAGAGGCTTCCCGGCACCGGCGTCAACCTGGGCGGCGATCCAGTTTCGCTCCCGGCGATCAAGAGCAACCGCCCACTGCTCGAACTGGCTATCGCGTCCGACGAGCGCGGCCGGCGGTCGGCCCACGCCGGGCGAATACGGGTTCCGCAGAGGACCCATCGGCACTCCATCTATAGCGACTTCTAGCGGGTTATATGACATTCCTATACAACCGAATAAATGGCTATAAGTGCTGGTGTTCTGAATCGCGCCAAGTCGACTGGCGCTTGGGGAAGGTTCGTCGGCACACTCGTTGACGCCGGTTAGCGATGGTCGGCCACGGATGAGTCGGCCAGAAGGCGAAGGGCGCCGCCGTGTGGAATCTCAGTGTTAGCGCACGACTTCGATGTCATCTTCGGAGATGGTGACCAGCGCTTGGGTGGTGCCGTCGGAGTTTACAAACTCCACTTCATACGCGGGGGGAAGGTCTCGATCCGAATAGGTCGTGTAGTCGATGACGACCGTTCCTGTCGCACCGGCCGGAAGGTTGTGCTCCGGCAGGGGGCGCAGCAGCTGGACTACATCGAGTTCTTGGGGCTTCATCTTTCGTCTTCGGCCGCCCGGGATGTCTGGGCCTGAGCGTAGTACCCGTTAGGTGCTTCGGCCCGCCCAGCCGGACGTGCAGTGTCTCCATCCATCCGGCCCGCCACCTGTTTTGCCCCTAGGACAGTTGTGTGGGCTGCTTCGGCACGCCGATGATCCTGACCGGGCCGATCGCTGCTGTGGTTCCGCCTGCGACGGCGTCGCCGTAGCATTTCTCGGTGCGCCGGCCGCACGCGGCGCCGCGATTCTCGGGTAAAAAGTTGGCCAGTCGGTGATGGCGCAGCCGTTGTGGGCCATACCGCGAACATAAACTAGCCCGTATGAATGCACCTGCACCGGACGATGAGGAAGAGGTCGGGGGGCCAGTCCTGACCCCGCCGGTGAGCGCCGGACCGATCACCGCGTCAAGCCTGGGCGGTGTCCCATTCCTCGCCGTGACCGGACCAGTCAGCCACTTCAGCGGAAACAGGCTCGTCCACTTCGTTATGTCCGCTCTCAACGAGGCCGGGCTGACGATCGAACCCCCGCAATGATGCCAGCGGCCCGCTGCGCGCGAGCGGCGAAATCAGACCGAGTATCAAGCCAGCTTCGATCCATACTGCGCGTGGCGGGGGCCATGGCCGCGTTCTTGGTGTCGCTGTTGTCAACCTCCGTCAGCGCCGCCGCCGCCAGCACGCCCGCGCTAACGCCGGGATCGACCCTGCGGATGTGGGACGCCGACGACGCCTCAAGCGCAGTGTGTACCGCCGGATTCGTTGCCCGCAACCGCCGCGGTACAGCTGTGCTGCTCGACGCGGGCCATTGCGACCGCGGCGGCGACGTGACAATGCGCGCAGGTTCGGGCGGCCGGCAAGTCCCCGTCGGTGGGTTCGTAGTGACCGAGTATGCCGGCAACGACGACAAGGACACCGACATTGGAGTAGTGCGCCTATCGAAAGACATTCCCCTGCACGCAGATATCGCCGGAACCATACCCGTTACTGGCGCACTGCCCTATGTGGTGCCCGGGCAGACGCTGTGCAAAATCGGGGCTGTCACCGGGCGCAGCTGCGGTCGTGTCATCGACGCATCCCCAACGAAGGTCAAGTTCGCAGCAGCCATTGCGCCCGGTGATTCCGGCGGCCCAGTGTTCGGGCTAAAGGATGACGGCACAGCGGTGGCGGTCGGCATCACAATCAGGTCGACCGATGACGGACTCACCGTCGCCGAACTGATCGGCCCCTGGCTGCAGCGCTGGAATCTGACCATCGACTAACCGAACAAAAAACGTAGCGCCACATGCGATGCCGCAAAAAGGGCACCGCACTCAACAGGGGGAGGATCCACGCCGATGCGCCTTGGAATCGTTCTGATACTGGCCGTCGTTGAAGTAATCCTGTTCTACATCCTCGTTACCCGGGAACCACGGTCTGCAGGAACCGGACGCCAGCAGTATGCCTTCGCAGCCGGCGGCATCGTCCTGGCCGCCGTAGTCGTCGGCGCCCAGCGCGACCATCTGTCTGATCCTGTCGCGGCCGCCATTGTCGTGTTCTTCCTGGCAAATGCGTTGGCGCTGGGGATCAGTGCAGCCCGGCAGAACACACGTGACCGTGCCGATGCTCAGATCCGCGCAGAACTTCGCGACGACGTACCGGGGGCGGATACGGCCAGCGGCGAGGACCCGTAACGGTTGGCCGAAAAGCCACCACGAAACATGTTGAGGGGGGAATGGATTCATGGTGTCAGATGGTCTGCTGCGCGAGATCGCCGCGCAGTTCGCAGCGGTCACCGATAAGGAACTGATCCGTCGCATCAATCGCGCGCCGGACTTCGGATATGACCGAAAGCCGTAGCGCGCAAGCCGCGCTTCTTTAGAGCGCGGTTAGCGCATCAAGTCGGTTGATGAGGTAACCACTGGCACGGGGGGCGGCGCAGCCGCTGCAGACCGGTTTCTGTCGGGCGTAGCCCGGTGTTGGAGGGGCCGGTTCTGGTTTTCGATGTAGCGTTTGATCACCGACAACGGCGCGCCGCCGGCGGATGCGGCGAAATACGACGGCGACCACAGGTGGCTGCGCATCCGGGCACGCACACACGTTCCGGTGTATTCGCGGCGCACCGCGTAGCTGGAGCGGCCTTTAAGGCGGCGCACCAACGTGGAGATCGCCAGGGTGGGCGGGTAAGCGACCAGCAGGTGCACGTGCTCGGGTTCGCCGTTGAACTCAACCAACTCGGCACCCAGATCAGTGCACACACCCGACATGGTGTGCTGGCAGAAGTCCAGCATCGCCGAGTCCAGAATCCGCCGGCGATATTTCGTTACGAAGACAAGATGTACCCACAGCGCCGAGACGCTGTGGCCGCCACGCCGGTAGGTGTTGTTGGCTGCTGGGACCGTGATGTCGGTGGTGTCTTTTACAGTCGTGGTGTGCACACCGAAGGTGTCTACCCGCCGGCACCGACAACCATTGTCGGTGGCGGTGATCGGGCGGGCGGTGAGCGTAAGCCGCGGGCGCGTAAGCGCCCCAAGGATGCACCCACGCATGTGCGATCGTGGCCGCTGCGCCCGGACCTGGGGCAGTGCCGGGTGATCCGGACACGGTTTTCGGCGGGCGTGCGGGTGTATAACGCGGTGCTGGGTGAGTTCATCGCGCGTGCTCGCGCGGTCAAATCCGATCCGATGTTCGCGGCAGCGCGGGCTTTGCCGCGGCGTAACAAGAAGCAACGCGCTGCTCGGCGGGCGGCGTTGGACGCGGTAGCGGCGGCTCACGGGTTCAGTGATCGTCAGGCGCAGTCGTTCGCGTCGTCGCTGCGCCAGTCCTGGGTGCGTGAGCACGTGCCCGCCCAGGAGGCGCAGAACCTGGGTGCGCGGGCGTTTGATGCGGTCAAGCAGTGGCAGTTGGGTAAGAAACGCGAAACCCGTTCACGCGTATTCATATAGCCGGCCCCACGCGCTTAAGCTGCCGGGCGACAGTCGATCCCAGA
>NZ_LQPE01000040.1 GCF_002101735.1 Mycobacterium kyorinense
CCCCTCAGCCGCGCCCCCCGATCGCGATCCGCCCCTGCTCGGCGGGGCAAAGTCCTCGGGCCTGCTCGGCGATCAACTGAAGGCCGTCGACGACACCTCAACACCCGGGCCGACTTCACCCCGTGAGTTCGCCTCGGACTTCGCCCCGCCGGCGCCCGACCCGAGCCGCGCGCCGCGGCCGGACTACGGCCCCCCACCGCGACCCGCCGGCGCGCCGTCTGCCGCATTCGAGGCGCAGCAACCCCAGTTTGGCCCGCCCGAGTCGACGACGTCTACCCCGCCGCTCTGGCAGCCGCCGCCGGGCGCCGGCCGTGCCTACGCCCCGGGCGGCGAGCACCGTCCCACCGGCCAGCCGCCGCGCGGCCGTCCGCCCCAAGTGTTGCCGGCCGACGCGGGGCGTCCCGGGGCAGCGGCCGCGGATCCGCGGAGCTTTGCGGTGCCGCCGCGGCGGCACAGCCCGCCCGATACGCCGTACCCGCCTGTCGGCGCACCCCACGACGTGGCGCCGGAATACGGTTACGCGGCCCGACCCGAGCAACGGCCGGGTGTGCAGCCAGCGGTGGCGCCACCACGACGGCCGTATCAACCGCCAGCTGAGTCGCAGGCACGCTTCGATGAGGAACGTTCCTTGCACACCACCGAGCGCGAATTCGCGGTGAAGGGCGGCCGCCGCGAGGGACCCCAGCAAGGGTGGCGATCGGTCATCTCCCGGATGGGGATCCCGCTGGGCAAAGGTGCCGCTGAGATCGCGTATGACCACGACATCGCAATGATCAACAAGCGGCTGCGATACCGCAAAACCATCGGTGTCGTGGCCTTCAAAGGTGGGGTCGGCAAGACGTCGATCACGATCTGCTTGGGTTCGACGCTTGCCACCCATCGCCAAGACGGCGGAGTGGTGGCCGTCGACACGGTGGCTCGTGGAACCCTGGCCATGCGGGTCAAGGAAGATCACCGCGATGTCAGCGGCGACGTCAGATCGTTGGCCTATGATCCCGAAGCCGACGAAGCGAACATCGACGCTGTGCATGCGCACTTGTTGAGCAACCGGGATCGGCTGTCGGTTCTGGGATCACGTCGCGACCTCATTGCCGAGCCGCTGGCGCCCAACGAGTACCTCACCGCGCTTGAGCGGCTGCGCCGCCACCACAAGCTCGTCCTCGTTGACACCGAGCCTTCGACGGCCACCCCGGCTTTCGAAACGATCATGGAAAGCCTCGATGCCTTGATCCTGGTGGTGACGCCGACGCGTGACGGCGCCGTACCGGCGAGCGAGGTGTTGCCGTGGCTACGTGCGCGCGGGCTCACCGAGTTGGCCAGTCGCACCATCGTGTTGCTCAACCATCAATCCCCGGCCAAACCGCACATGGACGAAGAGTCGATCACGCACGGCTTCCACAAGAACGAGAAGGTCGAGGTACTCGAGATCCCCTACGACGCGCACTTGGCCGAAGCCAGCCCGATTTCGCTCGAGCTGCTCGACAAGAACACTCGCCGACAGTTCGTGCGCGCCGCCGCGATCTTGCTCGACAAACTGCCGGCCAACTGAACACCGTTGCAGCCAACAGCGATCACAGCAGAAAACCACACACGAGGGGGAAGACCGAACAGCCATGACACAGGTAACCGACCGCGCGGCGATCACCGAGTCTTTGTTGGGGCGGCTGTCTGAACTGGACCATCTCAAAGAGTCTTACCAGGACAAGAAAGCCGCAGTGGCACAAGCGCAAGCGGCCGAAGACGCCGCGGCCGAAGCCTACGGCACCAAGATCGCCGAGCTCCTCGAAACCGGGTGGGCGACACCGGCGGCGCTGGCCAGTCAAGGCCACGAGGCACCGAAGAAGCGCAATGGTGCGCGTCGCCGGCCAAGCGCCGGCGAGACGAGCCAGGATCATTCCGCCGCCGAGCATCAGTGAACCGCCGGCCGGCCTGAAGATTTGAGTGAGGACTGAAATGGTGGCGACATCGCAGCAGGTTTTCTGCCGCGCACAGGTCTGGATTCCCGGCCATCGGGTGGACGTGCCGTTGCACAGCCACCTCACGGTCGCTGACGCGATAGCCGAGCTGATCCCGTATCTGATCGAGCACTTGGACGCCGAGAACAAGGACACCACTTGGCTTCGGGACCCCGACGCGTACTGGCACCTGTGCACGTTCGGTAACCAGCCGCTGGATGAGGACAAGACACTTGCCGAGGAGAAAATCCTCGACGGCGCCCGGCTGTTTTTGACCAAGACCGATCCGGGCGAAAAGTACGTGCCGCTGATCGACAACGTCGCTGAGTCGATCACCTACTACCTGAAGCGACACTTCCCGTCCTGGGATTCACCGCTTTCCAAGCGGATTTCTCTGCACATGCTGCTGGCGGTGGTGGCTATGGTGTGCGCCACCGCGGTGGTGTGGACCAGCGCGCACCAGCCCGGGTGGCCGGTGCGGGCGGCCCTTGCTGGGGGGATGGGGTTGGTCGCGCTGGTGAGCTCGGCGATCGCGGTGGTGTTGGTACGCACCGACCGCAAAGAGCGGTTTTCGGTGGTGCCGGTACCGCTGATGATGATCACCTATCTGTTGGCCGCAACGGCTGCATTGGTGATCACGCCGCGCCCGCTGGGGATCTACCAACTGGTCGCGGCAGCCTCGACGCTGCTGGCCTTGGCGGTGTGTCAATCGGTGCTGACCGGTAAGCATCTGCGGCTGCACTACGCCGTGATCGCCGGATCTGTGCTGGTGATCCTTATCGGCCTGCTCAACTTTGTCTACCGCAGCCCGACAGTGGTTATCGGTGTCCAGACGATCGCGCTGTGCTTGGTCATGGTGCTGATCGCATCACGGCTGGCGCTGTCGGTCGCAGGGATCTCGCTGCCCTACGTGCCTGCCACCGGCGAACCCTTCATGCGCGGCAAAGGTGCTGGCAACCTCGACGCGGGATCATTGCCGCGCGACGGAACCTCAAGCCGCGCACTGGAATCGATTCACAACCAGGAACAGCAAATTCTGACCGCAGGCGCTTGCCGAATGGGTTTGCTCATCGGAGCGCTGGTGGTGCTGGTGTCGGCCAGTGTGGTCGTCGGGCGCTGCCTCAACACCCATGAATGGCTGATCTGGTCCTTCATGCTGGTCATCTCTGTGTGCCTGGTCTACCGCGGGAAAAGCCTCGATGACGCGCGAGAGCAAGCCATCGTGGTGATCGCGGCCGCGGCCACCCTTGGGGCGTTCGGTGCGGGATTGCTGACCGTGCCGCAGGTCTCGAGCGACAACACCCTACGCGGGGCGCTCGGGTTGGGGATCTTGGTGGTGGCCATGGTTATTGCCACGATCCTGGCGATCCAGGAGCGCGGCATTGTCAGCCCCATCGTGGCCAAGGTCCTCGAACTGATCGACCGGGCGCTCTACATTTCAGTGTTCGCCCTTGTCTTTCAGGTGATGGACCTGTACTCCAAGGCGCGGGCCCACTGATGCACCCGATCGGTCGGGTCGCCGCTTTGGCGATCGTCACGTTGACGGTGGCAGCCGTGGGATACGCCCCGCCTGCGGCGGCCATCGCGCCACCCACCATCGACCTCGCTGCCGATATCGCGCCACCCGACGCAGATCCTGCCCCCGCATTGCCGATGAAGCAAAACACGGTGTGCGCCACCTCAGCAGTTCTGGCCGATTCCCAGTTCAACACCATCCCCGCCAGCGACGTGTTCGGAGTCGGCGAGCTGCACAACTTCGCCCGCGGCGACGGTCAAGTGGTTGCCGTCATCGACTCCGGCGTCCAACCAGTGACACGGCTTGCCCGACTGCGTGGCGGTGGCGACTACCTGGTCTCAGGCGACGGCCTGTCAGACTGCGACCACCACGGCACCCTGATCGCGGGGATCATCGCGGCCGCCCCCTCGCCCAAGGACGGATTCGTCGGTGTGGCACCCGGTGCGGAGATCGTCTCCATCCGCCAGACCAGCGCGGCCTTCACTGAGGAACACCTGCCGCCGGGCTACGGTGAAGCCGACCGATCGGCAGCCAACCTGATGGCGCTGGCCAAGGCCATCGTGCACGCCGCCAACCTCGGCGCGACGGTGATCAACCTGTCAATCACCGCCTGCTACGACGCTGGAAGCCCTGTAGACCTGCGCCCACTGGCCGGTGCGCTGTACTACGCGGCCGTGGTTCACGACGCCGTGATCGTCGCGGCCGCCGGCAACACCGGCGACCAACAGCACCAAACCACCGGCGCCCAACAGCACCAAACCTGCCAACCAAACCCCGGCTACGACCCCGCCAATCCCGGCGACGCACGAAACTGGGACGGTGTCCGCTCGGTGTCGTTGCCGAGTTACTTTTCGGACCTGGTGTTGTCAGTGGCAGGAACAACGCTCACCGGCGACCCCTATGTCAACTCGATGCCCGGGCCCTGGGTGGGCGCTGCTGCACCGTCGATGAACATCGTGTCCCTAGACCCCACTGAACCTCAACCAGGTGCGCTGACCAATGCTGCGTTGGTGAAAGGTGCACCCATTCCACTCAACGGCACCTCGTTCGCCG
This sequence comes from Mycobacterium kyorinense, assembly GCF_002101735.1. Classification (GTDB taxonomy): domain Bacteria; phylum Actinomycetota; class Actinomycetes; order Mycobacteriales; family Mycobacteriaceae; genus Mycobacterium; species Mycobacterium kyorinense. The sequence continues at coordinate 4,525 of NZ_LQPE01000040.1, forward strand.
CAGCCTACGTGTCGGGGCTGGCGGCGCTGATCCGCGAGAAATACAAAGATCTATCCGCCCATCAGGTGATCAACCGAATTCTGGCCACCGCGCACACACCCGCCCAAGGACTCACCAACACCCTAAGAGATGACCCGTAATCGTGGCCGGCGGTTCGACGGTGATTCGAACGCTGCGCCTGTCGGGTCATACTGGTCGC
>NZ_LQPE01000041.1 GCF_002101735.1 Mycobacterium kyorinense
CCGCCCGCCCTCCCTGGGAGGCTACCAGGGCGGTCCGACAAGTTTGCGCGCCCAGCCCGCGAAGACGCCCGTCAGGGAACATGTTGCACGACAACGGATTACAGCAAGACTGCACGACGTAATCTGTTGTCTGCCAAGGGCATTCACATAGCGAGATGGCTCGCCGCGCGGAGCCAGTCGTCGGCGTTCCAGCGCGGGGATCGGCGCAGCTGTCGAGGACGCAAGACCATCCACCGCGGCGGCGATTTTTGTCGGTGGCCGATTGTAGATTAAAGGCGTCTCACACAGTGTGAGGCGTTTGGAGAGACCGGGATTCGACTCCCGGTCGGTGAGCCTGGGAGGGCAACTATGGCCGATATGGCATCAATCGTGACCGTTGTCGATGCGTGCGGTCGTGCCGGTGTTCCGGTGCTGCTGCGCGGCGGGCCGGGTCAGGGTAAGTCGTCGCTGGTGCGCGGCTTGGCCGCCAGCGCTGGTCTGCGCTGTGAGACGGTCCTGGGGTCGATTCGCGAGCCTGCCGAGATCGCCGGTATGCCGGTGACTACCGCTGATGGGGTGCGTTTAGAACCGCCCGCATGGGCCAAGCGGCTGGCGGCCGAGGGCGAGGGGGTGTTGTTTCTCGACGAGCTGACCACCTGCGCGCCGTCCGTTCAGGCGGCGATGCTGGCCGTGGTGTTGGACCGCGCCGTGGGGGATCTGGTGCTTCCCGCGACGGTGCGCATGATCGCCGCCGCCAATCCTCCCGAGCAGGCCGCCGGTGGTTATGATCTGGAGCCGCCGTTGTCAAATCGGTTCTGCCACGTGGGTTTTACTCCGTCTGTTGACGAGTGGCTCGATGGGATGGCGACCGGCTGGGAGGCCGTACCGGCGTCGCGGGCCGGGGTGAACAGCGCCGAGCGGCTGGCCGCGAGCACTGCGGCAGTCACCGGGTTCATCCGGCTGCGGCCAGAGTTGCTCGACAAGTATCCCGATTCCAGTGCGGCAACCGGCGGGCCGTGGCCGTCACGGCGCACGTGGGCGATGACGGCAAAGGTGCTAAGCCACTTGCGTGCTGATGATGTGGCCGCAACCCAGGCCGCGGTGTTCGGTCTCGTGGGGGAGGGTGCGGGCGCGGAGTTCCTGTCGTGGGTGGCGACGGCTGACCTGCCCGACCCTGACGCAGTGATTGCCGATCCGGCGCGGGTGGATTGGGCAGGCGAGCGGCCCGACCGGATATGGGCGGTGTTGGCCGGGGTGACCACGCTGGCCGCGCAGCGCGGCGGCGTCGAGGCGTGGCGCAAGGCGTGGGGTCCGCTGGTGGCGTGCGCTAAGGCCGGTGCGCCCGACGTTGCAGCATCGTCAGCGCGGGCGCTGGGCAAGTCGCGTCCGGCCAAGGCAACCATTCCGGCCTCGGCGCGCGAAGCGTTCCTGCCGTTATTGAAGGCCGCCGGTCTAATCGATGACGCGGAGGCCGTGGCATGAAGGTGCGCGAATTGACGTCGGTGGAGCGGCAGGCATTTCAGGTGGCCCGGCTGATTGCCTGCGAGGCGATGCCGTACTACTCGGCGGGGCTGTTTTCGTTGCAGCCGGTGGCAGCGCCGGGACTGAATACGTTTGCCGTGGACAAGTATTGGCGGCTCTACCTCGATCCGACGCGGCTGATCGGCCCGGAACAGTGGTCGCCGCTGGTGGCCGGTGGCGCGCTGTTGCACGAGATTGGGCATCTGCTGCGCGGCCATGCCGACCGCGCCGAGACGCTGCGCCAGCCCGTCAACCACGATGCGTGGAATTTCGCCGGGGACGCCGAAATCAATGACGATCTGGTGTCGGCTGGTGTTGTTCTACCCGACGGGGTGATCACGCCCGATGCCATCGGCTGCACGCCCGGCGGAATCGCGGAGGACTACTACGCGGCGCTCGTCGATGAGAACAGCGCGCCCAATGGTGGTGTGGGCGGCGGTGATGCCGCAGCGGACGGTGAGGTCGGTTGCGGATCCGGCAGCGGTGCCGGTCCGGTGCCCGGCGAGTTGGGCGCCGACGACTTGGTGGACGGTCGCGCCGGAATCGACGGCGCGACAGGTGATCTGATTCGGCGCAAGATCGCTGAGGCAGTGCGTGATGCCGCGGCGTCAGGTATCGGCACGTTGCCGGGTGGGTTGCGGCGGTGGGCCGATGGTGTGTTGGCTCCGCCGGTTGTGCCGTGGAATAGGGTGCTGCGCTCAGCTGTGCGGTGCGCGTTGGCCGAAGCCGCCGGTCGCACCGACTACAGCTACCGGCGTCCGTCGCGGCGGCGGGTGCCCGGTGTGGTGTTGCCCGCGATGCGGGGGCCGAAAGTGTCGGTGGCGATTGTGGTGGACACCTCGGGGTCGATGAGCGGCGCTGACCTGACGGCGGCGCTGTCGGAGACATCGGGGGTGCTGCGCTCTGCCGGAGTCGCCGGTGAGCGAGTGCAGGTGCTCACCTGTGATGCGGCCAGCGGGCAGGCGCAGAAGGTGCGCCGGGTCGCCGACGTGGTGCTGACCGGAGGGGGAGGCACCGATATGCGCGTGGGTATCGCCGCGGCGGAGGCGCTGCGTCCCCGCCCGGAAATCGTGGTCGTGTTCACCGATGGCGATACCCCCTGGCCGAGCGTTCCCGGCAAGTCCAAGCTGGTGTGTGTCATCGTCGGCAGCCCGGAAAACGCCGCGCGCACACCGCGATTCGCGGTCACAGTGACTGTCCCCTCCGGCGTTGGCAGCTAAGCGGGCGGTCCCGAAAATTGTCGGTGCCCAGCGGTAAATTCTGAGCCAGTTCCCCCGGTTGCCGGGGTTGTGGAGAGACCGGGATTCCAAGCCCGGTCGGTGAGCCTGGGAGGGCAGCAGTGGTCAATGACGAGGCGGCACTGAACGCCTACGCACAGCAGATTCTGGCCGGGACGGAATTGACCGTCACCGATATCGGTCACCCCGACAACCTCGACGGCGGTGCCGCCGCCGATGCGTTGCGGCACGGCTGGGACATGGCGCGTCGGGCCGGGCAGGTGCGCCATGACAGTTGAGTTCTACGACCTGGCGCAGCGAATCTACGCACAGCGGTCCGGTCACCCGGTGCTTCGGGTGGCCGGGGCATTGTTCGTCCTCGACCCGCAGGCAATCATGCTCACCGCGACGCAGACCCGCGGCGTGGTCACAGCGTCGGTGGCAGTGGCCGACCAGCCGGCGACGCAGGTATCCGGTATGGGTGTGCTGCGCGCCTTGGCGGCAGCAGGCGCGAGGTTCGACGCGCCGATGCGCCAGCTCGTCGTGGCCGGGGCATCCGATCTGACCGCGCTCGTTGGCCTGGCACGCGCACACAGCGGCAGTGACGACCCGGCCAGCAGGGAAGCGGCGGCGGTCGTGGGATGGTGGGCTGATCGCGCCGGGTATCCCGGCACCAGCGCGGTGGTCGATCTGTGCGCCCACAGCCGCCAGCGTTATATCACCGCGGCGGTTCCCGCCGCCGAGCGCAGTGCCGAGCATTGGCGCAGCGTCTTCGCAGTCGGCGAAGGCACGGCGGGTCTGTGGAGATGGGCGCAGCACCTTGCCAACGGCACGCCACTAACTGCGCTCAATCAGGTCCGCGCCGACGATGAGTACAGCTTCAAGGCGGCAGCCCAGCGCCACCGTGATGGCGCGGATTGGGCTGCTCCCGACCGGCCCCCGGTCGCAGCGATGGGACTACGGCGGCGCTGCGACACCGCGGATCTGTGGGAGAGCGCATTGCTGGGGGATCGGTTGTGGCGGCACCGCGCCGTTCACACCGGGCACGTGACTGGCGGCGAAATGGTGTCGGCCAACCGCGCGGGCTTCACCGTCCGGTGTGAACGCATGGATTGCCGTCTGCGCGAAGGAAACTCGGTCTGCGGCTGGCACGGTGGCATTGACAGCTACGAACGCAGCGTGACGTTCATCGGTGAAATCGCCGACACGTCCGCCTGCCAGAGCGCGCTACTGCTGACCGTGACCGGCGTGCGCGTCGAATCACGCCCCGGCATCGGGCAGTGGGTGTCATTAATGCCCGCCCCGCCCAACGCCCCGATGGTCCGCTCGGGCCAGTACCACTACCGGCGCTTGCAGTTCGGCACCGACTCATGGATCGCCAAAGGAAAGCCACCCGGCCTCATCCGGCGCGACGTGCCCCTCGACGTCCTAATCAGCGCAGCAGAAGCCGAAGGCGAGTAAGGCCATGCGCATCCTCAAGCCCCGACCCGGCGCGACCGCCACAGAAAGCGACGCTCACCGCTCCGCCGCGCCCCCCGCCCCGGCGCGGCCCACACCAGCGCCCGCAGCGCCGACCTGGCCAGGCCGGGAACTGCTCAATCACCCGATCACCGCACAGGTGCTGCTGTCGGTATGGAACGGCGACCCTGTGGTCCTGGTGCCATCCCCGCCCGGTGCGGGCAAGACCAGGCTCGTTGTGCTGCTCTCCGCGGCGTTGGCGCATCGGGCAGGCCTGCGGGTTGGTATTGCGGCCCAGACACGCGCTCAGGCCGTCGATATCGCCCGCCGCTTAGGGGCAGTAGCCGACTGGCGTTTGATCGGACTGCTGTGGAAAAAGAGCGGCACACGCCCCGATACGGCGGGCTGTCCGTTGGTGTTTGGTGGCCCTACCTGGCCGCGATCGGGTGGTGTTGCGCGTCACTCTGGATGACGATGATGGCGTCATTGGGGTTGACGACGAGCCGATGATGGGAACGGCCCCGCTC
>NZ_LQPE01000042.1 GCF_002101735.1 Mycobacterium kyorinense
ATGCAGCCTCACCCGCCCCACCCGGGGTCACAGCACAACGTAACAACACGAAGTAACTGCACCTACGAACTTAAGGAGTGCGTGATGTCGTTTGTGACGACACAGCCGGAAGCGTTGACGGCGGCGGCGGGCGCCCTGCAAGGGGTCGGCTCGACGATGTTCGCCCAGAATGCCGCTGCGGCGGCTCCGACGACCGGAGTGGTTCCCGCTGCGGCCGATGAGGTTTCGGCGCTTACCGCGGCGCAGTTCGCCGCGCACGCGCAGATGTATCAGGCGGTCAGCGCGCATGCTGCCGCGATCCACGACATGTTCGTCGCCACCCTCGGCACGAGCGCCGCAGCATATGCAGCCACCGAAGCTGCCAACGCGGTCGGGGCAGGCTAAGAGGGGGCAGCGATGCTGGATTTCGGAGCGCTGCCACCGGAGATCAACTCCGCACGCATGTATTCCGGTCCGGGATCAGGACCGATGCTGGCTGCCGCGTCGGCCTGGCAGGAACTGGCCGCCGAGTTGGATTCCGCTGCGGCGCAGTACGGTTCGGTGATCTCCGGGTTGACCAGCGGGGCCTGGGCGGGACCGTCGTCGGCGTCGATGGCGGCCGCGGCCACACCGTACATCGGCTGGCTCAGCGTCACCGCCGGCCAAGCCGAACAGGCGGCCGCCCAGGCCGGCGCGGCAGCTGCTGCCTACGAAACCGCTTTTGCCGCAACGGTTCCGCCGCCGCTGATCGCGGCCAACCGCAGCCTGCTGGCCACCCTGGTTGCCACCAACGTCCTCGGCCAGAACGCCCCGGCCATTGCGGCCACCGAGTTCCACTACGCCGAAATGTGGGCTCAGGACGCCGCGGCGATGTACGGCTACGCCGGCGCGTCGGCGGCTGCCGCGAAACTGGCGCCGTTCACGGCGCCGCCGCCGACCACAGACCCGGCCGGGTTGGCCAGCCAGGTGGCCGCGGTGGCCCAGGGCGCGGGAACCTCCGCCGCTACGCACGCCGAGACGCTGATGTCGGCAGGCCCGCAGCTGATTGCCGCGACACCCCAAGCGCTGCAAGGGCTTGCGTCCGGGTCGTCTTCGTCGTCGTCCACGCAAGGGATGTCGTCGCTGTCGTCGCTGAGCATGCTGACCATGCCGGCGAGGATGGCGATGATGCCGATGAGCATGCTTACTCGGTTGTTCACGATGGGCGGCACCAACGCCGCGAGCACTGCCGCCAGGGCCGTGGGTAACACGGCTAACGCGTTGGGATCGGCCCTGCGAGGCGGTCTCAATTCCGGCACCGGCCTGTTGAGCTCAGCCGGGTTGTCCGGTCTTGGCAGTGGCCCGCCGGTGACCGCGGGGATGGGTCGCGCGGCCTTGATCGGCGCCCTGTCGGTGCCGTCGGGATGGACTGGGATGGCACCTTCGGTGAGTCCGGGCGCAGCCACCGCATTGCCGGCCAGCGCAGCGCCGGCCCTGCAGGCGGGCGCGCAGCAGGCGATGCCACCGATGATGCCGGTTGCGAACATGGCCGGGCGCGGTGCGGTCGGCGGCGCCACGCCTCGGTGCGAGGTTCGGCCCAGTGTGATTCCGCGCTCACCCATGGGCGGATGACGGCACCTTTGAATGTCGCGGACGCAGGTTAGCAGCGCACACGTTTGCGGTCGTTAATTTCAGCTGTCTTACAGGCTCCAGTCATCCAGCGTTTCAGCAACATTCATTTCCCTGCTTCGTAACTTGCCGCCGCATGGCCGCGCGCTGTCCGTACGATCACCACGGGTCTGGTGCCCATTGAGGAAGGACTGGCTTAGTGGACAAGCAGTCACAGCACGTCGAGACCAGGGTTCACAGCCTCGGAGTGAGGATGCTGAGCATCCTTGGACGCCAGGAGTGGCTTGACCGGCCCAGCTAGCGGTTGGAGCCCCTCTTGACCTTCATATTCAACGCCCTGGGCGGCGCCCGAGATCGGGTGACCAACCTGTTGCATGGCGTGTGGTTGGGTCATCCACTGCACGCGGCGCTAGCATCGATGGCAACCGGATCGATTGGGACGACTGTGGCTTTGGATGCCGTCAGGGAGATCAGGGTGTTGGCGGGTCGGCCGGTCTTCGAACTGCACGATGTATCGCGGTTTGCGCGCCGCGCTCTCGCCGTCGGCGTCCTGGCGAACATCGGCGCGGCGGTGACCGGAGTGACAGATTGGTAGCACACCCATGAGCAGTCGCGCGGATCGGGCTGGTGCATGGGTTGTTGAAACACAACGGCACTGGGGCTCTACGTGCTGTCGTGGTGGGATCGCCGCTGGGACCGTTACCGGCGGGGCGTATTTGGTAGCGCGCTCGGCTATGGGATCAACATATGGACCAGTCCGGTAAGCGGCTTGGCCTGGACGAGTGGACACCGGTGTTGCCGATGGAGGAACTGCCGGAGAGGCGTCCGCATCGGGTCGGCGTCGACGGGGCGGGGTTGATCCTGTACCGAATCGTGCAGCAGGTGTCTGCGGTTGGTGAATACTGGGCCCACCTCGCTGCTCCGATGGCCGACGGTTGGGTAGTTGCATCCGCGGCCGCTCCGGGCGTGCCATTCCATCTGTGTAAGCGCGGGGTGGTTCATCATCGGCCCGCGCGCCCGGCTGTCGTGCCGTCTGATGCGGCCCTGTGTGGCCAACTCGCACAACAACTTTGCCTTAACAATGCGGCTTCGACGCGTGAAGGCTCTTAACGGATTCCAGCCTGATCGTGCTGGATCGCCCCCCAGTTGTAACCGGCAAAACCGTCCGATCAGATAACATGACGCTCGCAACGTCGGTCTGCTGCCCTACCTCAATGTCTCGGAGGAACAGTCATGGTTGCAAGCACAACGCGCCCCGCCCGACCCGCCGCACGCCACGCGAGATGGCAGTGAATTCCCCGGCGCAACCGCCGGAAGTCAATTCCGGGCAAATCCACTCAGGTCGCATCCTCGGCGAAAGCCGGCCGGCCACGTTCCACCTACCGCGGCTGGAGCATTCGACGTTACCGATGGCAGCCGATCGAGGTGTCGGGTGGAAGACGTTGCGGGACGCTGGGCCAGTCGTGTTCATGAGCGGCGCCTATTACCTGACCCGCCGCGAGGACGTGCGGGCAGCGCTGTGCAGCCCCAACATCTTCTCAGCACAATTGGCACTTCAGCCCCCCGGCTGCCCGGTGCCGGTGCTGCCCTCAGCGTCCGACCCTCCCGAGCACACCCGCTACCGCAAAATCCTGCACCCGTACTTCGGTCCGCAGACCTTGCGTCAATACCGGCCCATGATGGAGCGGCACGCCGCTGAAATGACCGCTGCCCTCGCCGGTCGAAACGAGTGCGAGGCGATGGCAGATTTCGCGCGCCTCTACCCGTATCAAGTGTTCATGGACCTCTACGGGCTGCCGCTGGAGGACCGAGATAGCGTGATCCGCTGGAAGGACGCCATGCTGTCCGGCAAGTCCGACGGGAACGAGCTGCTGGCGTACTTCGCCGAAGTTATCCAACAGCGCCGGCAGGGCCCGGGCCCTGACCTGCTGTCGCAAATCATGACCGACCCGGGCGACCTGAGCGACCTCGAGCTGCTCGGCATGACCCAACTGCTGATCGTTTCCGGCCTGGACACGGTGGCTGCGGCGATCGGTTTCTCGCTATTCGAGTTGGCGCGCAGACCGCAGCTGCGCAGGGAGCTTCGCGATAATCCCGAGCAAATCAAGTTTTTCATCGAAGAGATCGTCCGACTTGAGCCGTCGGCGCCGCTGGCGGCCCGGGTTACTACCGATTTCGTCAACGTGGGCGGCATGACCCTTCCGCCAGGAACACCAGTGCGGTTGTGCACGGCCGCGATCAACCGCGACGGTAGCGACGCGATCTCCACCGACGACCTGGTCATGGATGGAAAGGTGCACCGACACTGGGGATTCGGCGGCGGGCCACATCGCTGCCTAGGTTCCCACCTGGCACGGATAGAACTGACCATCGTCATTGGCGAGTGGCTCAAGCGGATCCCGGACTTTGAACTGCCAGCGGGCTACATCCCCGTCATCAATTTCCCGTCGAAGAGTTTTGCGCTCAAGTCATTACCGTTGAGCTGGGGCTGACCGGTAACCTCCGGCCCTACCCGGCAACTGCTCACTGAAATTCCCCACCTGTTGGCCGGGCCAATGGATAGGTTGGCGGGTGCCGAGGGCGGTGCGTTGGATGGTTTCGGCGGCCGCGTAATGGAGGACCGCGCCCCGCACCGCAGCCGCGTTGTGCAGCAGGATCCGCGCTGGGTGCGGGCCGGTCGTTCGGGACAATTTTCCCAGGGGATTCCCGGCGCACGTTAACGGTCTATTAACGGAATCCAGGTAGTTTCACTCACAGTGAGAAAAACTTCTCCCTGGTCAGTCAGCTCTTTGGGCACGACTTCGCGTGACACTCACGGACGGCAGCCCATTTGCCGCTCTTGTGGCGCGTCGGCATATCGGTCTCACGCGTGTCTGCAAACGGCGACATCCGGGACAGCGACAGCCCGCACCGCAAGCGATTAGGAAAACGGGCAAATGACTGCACCACCTCGCGGAAAGGGCCGTAGTGAAGGCCAGTGGGCGTTGGGTGAGCGTGAGCCGCTCAATCCGACCGAGCAGCTCAAGTTCGATGA
>NZ_LQPE01000043.1 GCF_002101735.1 Mycobacterium kyorinense
GTCACTCCTGTACCTCTTCTCTTGCAGGCGCGAAGAGTGCGTCTGTGGTAGGGATGGGACGGGAGCCGGGGTGACGGCCTCGTGCGGTTGCCCTTCGAGGGCCTTCATGACACTGCCGCCCCCGGTTCCTTCGGGACTGCGTGACCGACGACAGAGGGATGCTGCCGGCAGCGCCGGTGAGTGACCACTCGGCTGCGGTCTCGACCCGTCCAATTCCTACCTCGGGTATCAGAACGGGAAGGGGACGGTGTTGTCTTTGGTCGAGGCATTGTTCTTCGTCGGGATCGATTGGGCGGCAAAGGTTCACGCAGTGTGTGTGCTGAACGCGGCGGGACGGAAGGTGGCCGCGTTCAGCATCGAGCACACGGCGGCGGGATTCGCCAAGCTGGCCGCACGGCTGGCCGGGCTCGCCGAGGATCCGCAGGCGGTGCCGATCGCGATCGAACGCCCGGACGGGCGGCTGATCGACGCCCTGCTCGAGGCCGGTCACCCGGTGGTGCCGGTCAAGCCGAACGCGATCAAGGCCTGGCGCGATGGCGAGGTGCTCTCCGGCGCCAAGTCCGACCCCGGCGATGCCGAGGTGATCGCCGAGTACCTGCGGCTGCGGGCGCACAAGCTGCGCCCGGCGGTGCCCTACAGCGACGACACCAAGGCGCTGCGCACCCTGACCCGCACCCGCGGCGAGATGGTCGAGGCGCGGGTGGCCGCGACCAACCAGCTCGCGGCGCTGTTGGACGCGTGCTGGCCGGGGGCGAAGGAGGTCTTCGCCGACGTCGCCAGCCCGATCGCGCTGGCCTTCCTGACCCGCTACCCGACCCCTGCGGCCGCGGCCAGCCTCGGTGTGAAGCGGATGGCCGCGTTCTGCGCCAAGCACGGCTACTGCGGGCGCCGCAGCCCTGAGGCCCTGCTGGACCGGCTGCGCAGCGCGCCCGCTGGCATCATCAGCCCGGCACAGACCGAAGCCCTGCGCGACGCCGTCATCGCCCACGTCGGCGTGCTCGCCGCGTTGAACACCGCGCTCAAGGATCTTGACCGGTCGGTGGCCGCGCACCTGGCCGATCACCCCGACGGCACGATCTTCGCCTCGTTCCCCCGCGCCGGCACCATCAACGCCGCCCAGATCCTCGCCGAATGGGGCGACGCCCGCGACGCCTACACCGGGCCCGAAGCCGTCGCCGCGCTCGCCGGGCTGGTGCCGGTCACCAAGAAGTCCGGCAAACACTCCGCGGTGCACTTCCGGTGGGCCTGCAACAAGCGCCTGCGCGTCGCGATCACCACCTTCGCCGACAACTCGCGTCACGAAAACCCCTGGGCCGCGGACATTTACCGTCGCGCCCGCGCCTCGGGCAAGGACCATCCACACGCGGTCCGCATCCTCGCCCGCGCCTGGGTCCGAGTGATCTGGCGCTGCTGGCAGACCGGCATACCCTACGATCCCGCCCTGCACAACGGCGCCCAACCCGCGCTCAGCGCCGCCGCAGCAGCCTGATTTCAGCTCTGAGGTTGACACAGAGGGTGTCATGA
>NZ_LQPE01000044.1 GCF_002101735.1 Mycobacterium kyorinense
TCCAATTATCCCTTGCAGGACAGGCACTTTCGCTTATCTACACACCGCAACAAGCGACATTCCGCGAAAAATCCGGGTTAGCCAGCTTTAACGGAGAATCATGCCCGCTCGCCGTTCGCCTATACGGGAACTATCCGCTGGGACGACCATCGGTTTGCTTACTGTCGTGGTCGCCTGCTCGACTGCGCCGTCCGCCGCGGGGCTTCCTGGCGACCTGCCGGGCATCGAAGCGCCGCCATCACAAAAACCCGACGTCACACAGTTGACCGAGTCAATGTTGGTTGACCGGTCCTCATTTCCGAATATTCCGGGCTCAAAATTCGTTCGCGCCATCAACGGGAATAGGGTGGATGTCCAAGTTTCTCCACCCGAATGCTGGCCTCTCGCAGTGGGTTACGACACACCGCAAAGCGGCTATGCCGGTGTGGTGGGGCCGGGCGGAATGGACGTCCACCTCACTGTGACGTCGGATCGCCCCGACATACAGACTCTCTTGAACAGCTGCGGCACGGTCACCGGCTCCGGCCCGGCAATCCCCTCAGTAACCTGGCATATCAAACCGCTCGATGTCGCCGGAGTACCCGGCTGGGCGGGGGCGGCAGACATGAGCGGAAACGCCGCGGTTTTCGGCACCTACCGTGGCGTGTTTATCAAATCTACTTCTGGCCTAGATCGAGAAACCGATGCGGTGAAAGTCTTTAACGACCAGGTGGCAAAGCTAGCGGCCGTCTAAACGGATCACGCCTGGGCTATGCGAATATCGGAGCGACGACGTTGGTCAGGTAATTGACCATCGGGGTGATGTCGTAATCGTAGTGATCAGCCGCGGCGCCAGCCCCAAGGAAATTCAATCCGTTGGCGATGGCCTCGGCGTCGGCAATCGGCATGCCGACATCCGCGGCGACCTGTTCGATCGTGCCGAGGCTGGGGTCATACACGGCGTTATAGACCGTGGTTTCGACGTAGCCGGGCGGGGCTTCAGCGGTCCACGGGTCCGGCCCAACGGGACAGCTGCTGTAGAGCTCCGTGGCCCCGCCGTCGGAACCCAGCCAGACGAAATCCAGCCAGTTCGACGGTGTTTGGTCCGGGGTCAGGTCATCTGGTCCCGCGATACCGCCCGTCAGAACATTGTCAACCAGTCCCGGCATCCCCCATCCGGCGTAGGCATTGCCGTTCGCCAAACCGGGTGAGCGGCACGGGTTTCCCCACATCAAGCCAGCCGGCACCCGGCTAGCCAGGTTGTTGGCGAGAATAAAGTCACGCCACCAGTGGCTGCCACAAATCGCCCCTTCCGAATAACTGAGCGGGATGATCAGGTTGTCCGTCCACACCTGGGTCGCGAGCCGAACACCCTCGTTGTACCCGTCATCGACCGACTGACCCAAAGGCGGATTTACTATCGACGCCGGGTAGTTGCCCACCGGCTGCCAGTAAAAGACATGCGGGAACGCTGTCGCAGCGGCTAACCCGACAGCCGCCGGCTGGGGCGGGGTCGTGTCCCACATGCTCACACCGGCGCCCGACCATGTCATCAGAACGATCGGCAGGGTGCCCGAATATTGCGGCGGGTAATACAGTCCGTCAAGCTTGTCGGAAACGTCCGACCATGTTGTTGCCACGTCAGCCAGCGGCCTTCTTCTGCGCCAGCACCCACTCGAGGATCGTCATCAAAGCGTCAAACTCGTTATAAGTATTGCCATCCGACGCTTGATAGGTGGCGGTGTGGATCTTGCCGAGCGTGGTTGTGACGTCGAGAACGGATGTGGTGGTTTGCTTTGGCGCTTCGGGATAAGGCGCGCTGGAGGCCAGACCGAAGATCGCCATCGGAGCGAGTTGATCCACTTCGCGGTAGCTCAGCGGGCCGGATGGGCCGATGCCGTCGAGCTTGTCGGAAACGGATTGCGCGGTGGCACCCACGTTAGGGCTTGTCATGAGTTTTCTTACCTCCCTAGTTGGCGTTTTTCGCTTGTGCGCTACAGACTGTCGCGCGTTGAGGAATTCTTTCGCGTCGCCGTTAAACCATTATCCCGCTTTTACACTTAGCTTCCGGATCTTGGCTTCGCGTGTTACTTGGTGCTGCCGGAGCCGGGGACGTTGAGTGTCGGCTGCGACTGAATCAGGCCCGACAACAGGCCCAGGATCCCCGACCCGCCGGCGGCGGTGACCTCGCGGAGGATGCCGGTGGTGTCCGGGTTGGGTGCGCCGATCGCTTTCTGCAGCGCCGCGACGGTCGCGCCCAACGAATTCTGGTTGCCCGTCTCCGTGACGCTCAGGGCGTCCACCTGAGTGAGGTTCTGGCCCTTGCTGTTCTGCCCGAGCTGCGCCCACCCGCTGCCCAGCGACGTCGGTGAGCCGGGCAGCAGCGGCATCGGCGGCTCCAGCAGACCCAGGAGCTGCTGCGCGCAGAGCACGACCAGGTTGTAGATGTCTTCCTGCTGTGCTTGTGTCAAACCGCTCAAGAAACCGTCCTCCTGTGGTGGTGTCGGTGCGGCGAGGCCGAACGCCGCCGCCAAGTCAGTGCCCTTGAAGGCGTTGCAGTCGATGCCTGTGAACGGCGGGATGTAGGCGCGGTCGGTGAACTGCCAAATCGTCGGGGCGGCGCCCCCGTAGGAGTCCCAGCCCTCGGCCGAGTCCCCGCCGGCGGCGGCGTAGACCACGCTGGCGTAACCCGACCCGTCCGGGTAGACCGACGAAATCAGCGTCGGAATGCCCGACAGGTCGCCGCCGCCGACTTCCGACCAATACCACTGAGGGCAATACCCGACATACATGGTCACCCCGGCCGCTTCGAACGCCGCTGCCACCGCCTGATAATTCGAGAAATCGCCGCCGTTGACTTCCCAGTCCGCCATGGCAACTGATCCGCCGTTGTTGCCGAGCCACGTTTGGGCTTGGCTCGCCGCATCGTCTTCGGTCACGTAGTGGTACCCGAGGCAAACCACGCTGTTCTGCTGGCACCATTGAAAGACGATGGGCCAGTACGGATCTTCGTAATAATTCCCTTCGGAAACTTTATGAACGACACCAGCGAATCCTTGTGGGATCAGTTGCTCTAGGAAGTTGATCGCGTCTTGGTCGCTGGACCAGTTGTTATTACTGACATCTGGGTAGAAGAGCGTCATGCCGCGACCCCGGCCACCCTTCCCCCTGTTGAAACTGCAGACTCCTCATCAACGACGCACTTCGTGCAACTCGTGGTAGCGAAGCGAACCACGTCAGCCATTCGCGGCCTTCCAGTGGCTGACCTGGGCCAGCTTGCGGGTGGTGCGCACCAGCCCGTCGCTGTGCCGCGTCACCTCCCAGATCAGGTTGCCGCGCTCGTCGGGCACGGCGGTTGCGGTCGCGCCGGCCTGGTAGCGGACTTCGCCGAGTCGTTCGGGTTCGCCGGTGTCTTTCATTTCGCCGCTCCTGCCAGCGTGTGGGCGTGGATGCGCGCGATTCGGATGCGCGCCCCGTTCGCCTCGACCGGACTGTAACGGACGGTGGGCTGGTTATCTTGGACGTGCTCGGCCGCGTCGCTCCAAACCCGGACGGCCTCACCGGTTGCGGACCCGGCGGACCACCAGCACGGCCGCCAAAGCGGCGATACCGGCTAGCGAGACGGCCACCGCGGGCTTCTTGACGAATGCGATTGCCCGGGCCTTGGCGTCGTCGGCGATGCGGCGGGGGTTGGCCCGCTCAGCCAGTGAATCGACGGTCGAGGCCAGCTGTTCGCGGGCCTGGTCGATCTCCTGCTTGATGGTGTCGGGATCCCGGTCCGCCACTGTTGTCCTCCCTGTCCTCCTGCACCTGAGGCTTGGCCTGGGTGCACCCGCACTACCCTAGTGAAGTCCGCAAGCGCGGCGTATGCCGGGCGCAGCGGGCGGCCGGCGGCGTAGCCGGCCGCCGGTGAGTAGAAAGGGACCGTGTTGACCGAGACTCCACGCCTGCAACCCGGCGACAAAGCACCCGCTTTCAGCCTGCCCGACGCCGACGGCAAGACAGTGTCGCTGGCCGACTACCGCGGCCGTCGCGTCGTCGTCTACTTCTACCCCGCCGCCTCGACGCCCGGATGCACCAAGCAGGCCTGTGACTTTCGCGACAATCTGAGCGAGCTCAACGACGCCGGCATCGACGTCGTCGGCATCTCCCCCGACAAACCGGCCAAGCTGGCGAAATTCCGCGACGCCGAAGGGCTGACGTTCCCGCTGCTGTCGGATCCGGATCGCAAGGTGCTGACCGCCTGGGGGGCCTACGGCCAAAAGCAGATGTACGGCAAGACCGTGCAGGGCGTCATTCGCTCGACGTTCGTGGTCGACGAGAAGGGCAAGATCGCCGTCGCGCAGTACAACGTCAAGGCCACGGGCCACGTGGCCAAGCTGCGGCGCGACCTGGGCGTCTAGGACGCCGCTGATGTAATGGGCTCTGGTGGGTCGGCGTCGATGGCGTGCGGATTCTGGCCCCTGAGGGCGTCTGAAATTTGGCCTTTTGGATGGAGTCGGCGGTGGGTCAGGCGATCGCC
>NZ_LQPE01000045.1 GCF_002101735.1 Mycobacterium kyorinense
AGCTCCGGAAACAAATCCCCGACGCCCATATCATCGAGCGTCTGAGCCGAGGGGGTCCTCCTCACATGTCATCTTTCAGACTGCCGATCGCCAATGATCCGTCACCCGATCCCGAATCCGCTGCGGGCGCCGCGGCGGCTCCCGGCAACGGCGGCGGATCGTCGAGGAAGTCGACTGTGGGGGAGAAGAACATCCCGCCGGTGACCGCGGTGGAGAAGTCCAGGATCCGGTCGGTGTTGCCGGGCGGATCACCGAGGAACATGTTGCGCAGCATCTGCTCGGTGACGCCCGGACTGCGGGAATAGCCAATGTAATACGTGCCGTATTCGCCCTTGCCGACCTCGCCGAACGGCATGTTGTGCCGCACGATCTTGAGTTCGTTGCCCTCGTCGTCTTCGACCTTGTTCAGGGCGAGATGCGAGTTGGCCGGCTTGTCGTCGTCGTCGAACTCGATGTCTTCCAGCTTCGTTCGGCCGAACGCCCGCTCCTGCTCGGTGACCGACAGCGAATTCCAGCCCGCCATGTCATGGACGTACTTCTGCACGTGCACGTAGCATCCGCCGGCGAAGTCGGGGTCCTCGTCGCCGATCTGCGTCGAGCTGACGGCCAGCGGCCCGTCGGGATTCTCGGTGCCGTCGACGAATCCGAGCAGATCGCGGTTGTCGAAGAACCGGAAGCCGTGCACCTCGTCGACGACCGTCACGGCGCCGGCCATCGCGTCGATCAGCCGGGTTGCCAGTTCGAAACAGACATCCATCGTCTCGGCCCGGATATGAAACAACACGTCGCCCGGTGTGGCCGGAGCGACGTGTCGTGGACCCTGCAGTTCGATGAACGGATGCAGTTGCGCGGGCCGAGGACCCGCGAACAAGCGGTCCCAGGCATCGGATCCGATCGAGGTGACCACCGACAGACGCTTCGCAGGATCGCGGAATCCGATGGCGCGCACCAGCCCGGAGATGTCCGCCAGCGCGTCGTGCACGGTCTGCTCGCCGCCCTCGTCGATGGTGACCACAAGAAAGATCGCGGCCGGCGTCAACGGAGCAAGAACCGGTTGCGGCTGCACGTCGGGCACGCATCGACCCTAACGTCCCGGCCGCTGCCGTGATGAAAGGATGGAGACATGGCGGCGACGGCACGGGGCCTGTGCGAATTCATCGACGCGTCGCCGTCGCCGTTTCACGTCTGCGCAACCGTCGCGGAACGGCTGCGCACGGCCGGATACAGCGAACTGGCCGAGGCCGATGCATGGCCGCGCACCGGCGGCCGTTTCTTCACCATACGGGCGGGCTCGCTGGTGGCCTGGGACAGCAGCGCGGACGGCCCGTTCCGGATCGTCGGCGGCCACACCGACAGCCCCAACCTGCGGGTCAAGCAACACCCCGATCGTCAGGTCGCCGGCTGGCAGCTGGTGGCGCTGCAGCCCTACGGTGGCGCCTGGCTGAACTCGTGGCTGGACCGCGACCTGGGCATCAGCGGGCGGTTGTCGACAAGCGACGGCACCCACCGGCTGGTCCGCGTCGACCAACCGATCCTGCGGGTCCCGCAGCTGGCGATCCACCTGGCCGAGGACCGCAAGTCGGTCACGCTGGATCCACAGCGTCACGTCGACGCGGTGTGGGCGACAGGTGAGACGGGCTCGTTTCTCGACTACGTCGCCGAGCAGGCCGGTGTCGATCCCGGCGAGGTGCTCGGCTTCGACCTGATGACCCACGATCTGACGCCCTCGACGCTGTCGGGCCGAGACGGCGCATTGGTCAGCGCGCCGCGGCTGGACAACCAGGCGAGCTGCTACGCGGCGACCGAAGCCTTCCTGGCCGCGCAGCCGAGCGGATACCTGCCGGTGCTGGCGCTGTTCGACCACGAGGAGGTCGGCTCCACCTCCGATCACGGCGCCAACTCCGAGCTACTGCTGACGACGCTGGAACGCATCGTGCTGACGGCCGGCGGCGGTCGCGAAGACTTCCTGCGCCGCCTCCCCGGGTCGATGGTGGCCTCCGGCGACATGGCCCACGCCACGCACCCCAACTACCCGGACCGCCACGAGCCCGGCCACCAGATCGCCGTCAACGCGGGCCCCGTGCTGAAGGTGCAGCCCAACCTGCGCTACGCCACCGACGGCCGCACCGCCGCGGCCTTCGCACAGGCCTGCCGGCAGGCCGGCGTCCCACTACAGCGTTACGAGCATCGGGCCGACCTGCCCTGCGGCTCGACGATCGGCCCGATGACGTCGGCCCGAACCGGCATCCCGACCGTCGACGTCGGCGCCGCCCAGCTGGCCATGCACTCGGCGCGAGAACTGATGGGCGCCCACGACGTCGCCGCCTATGCGGCGGCTTTGCAGGCGTTCCTCGCGCCGCGGTAGCTGCTCACCGCAGGATGGCCGGCTCGTAGCGGATGACGTTCTCCACCACCTTGCCGTCGCGGGTGCGGACCCGGTCGAGCCCTCGGATCGTGAACGGCCCGGCCGGGCCGGTGCCTTCGCCCACGTAGTGCAAAAAGACCAGCTGCTCGCCCGCGGTAGCGCCGGGAACCGTCGCGCTGTCGACGAGCTCGAGCCGCAAATCCGGCGCGGCCGCCAGTAGTTCCGCGATCTTCGCCGTGTACGCCTCGACTCCTCGCACCGGCTCCGGGTCGTCGGGCCAGTAGCCGACGATGTCGTCGGCCAGCACGTTGACCCCGCCGGATAAATCCGGGGCGGCCCAAAACCTCGCCCATAGCTCGGCACTGAAAGTCGGGGCGGCGGACTGAATGTCGGTCATGGCTTCCTCCAGGGGATCCGGCGCTCCGGTCGAGCGCGTCGTATCGAGCGTGCGTCGACGGGCCGCGACGGCACAATTTACCTGCGAGGTCATCGCCGCGGCGCACCGACGTGGTTAGCGTTTGCACATGACCGACGCGACGGTTGGTGTGTTGCTGCGTGAATGGCGGGCGCGTCGGCGGGTGAGCCAACTCGACCTGTCGCTGAGCGTCGGCGTGTCGGCACGACATCTGAGCTTCATCGAGACCGGCCGCTCGCGGCCCAGCCCCGAGATGGTGCTGGCGCTGGCGGACGGCCTGGACATCCCGCTGCGAGAACGCAACACGCTGCTGCTCGCCGCCGGCTATGCCCCGCGCTACCCCTCGCGGTCACTGGCCGACGACGCGCTCGCGCCGGCGCGTGCCGCCGTGCAGCGGCTCCTCAATGCGCACGACCCGTATCCGGGCGTCGTGATCGATCGGTGCTGGAACATTGCGGAGGCCAACGCCGCGGCGGCCGCCCTCACCGCCGGCGTGTCGGAGGGCGTGCTCGGTCCGCCGGTCAACGTGTATCGGCTGTGCCTGCATCCGGATGGTCTTGCGGGCCGAACACTGAATTTCGAGGAATGGGCGGGGTATCTGCTCCACCAGCTCCGCCGCACGATCGCGCTTACCGGGGACCCGGAACTGCAGGCACTCGACGAGGAGGTCCGCACCTACCCGGGGGTCGCCGCCTTGGCGGGACGAAACACTTCGCCGGACACGGCGTCGCTTCTTGTTCCGTTCGAACTCGCAATTGGTGGCGGACAACGGCTTTCGATGTTCACCACGTTGACCACGTTCGGGACTCCGCGCGACGTCACCCTCGCCGAGCTGGCGGTCGAGTTGTTCTACCCGGCCGATACCGAAAGCGCCGAACTGCTGCGCACCGCCAGAATCGGGTCCGCGACCACACCAGGCTGACCTACCATCCGGTCCATGGCACTCAAGGTGGAAATGGTCACGTTCGACTGCACCGATCCCGCGAAGCTGGCCGGTTGGTGGGCCGAGCAATTCGACGGTCAGACCCAGGAGTTGATCCCCGGCGAGTTCATTGCCGTGATCCGGTCGGACGGGCCACGGCTCGGCTTTCAGAAGGTGCCCGATCCCACGCCGGGGAAGAACCGGGTGCACCTGGATTTCAGCGCCGCCGATGTGGACGGCGAGGTTGCGCGGCTGGCTGCCGCCGGCGCCACCGAGGTCGGGCGGCACAGCATCGGAGACCATTTCCGATGGGTCGTGATGACCGACCCCGGTGGCAATGCCTTCTGCGTCGCCGGAAGCTAGCTACAGCCGCTGGGCGAGCAGGTGCTCGGCGAGTTCGGCGCCCTTGCGGCTGTCCGACTGCGCCTTGCGGAACAGGTCGGCTACTTCCTTGTCGCCGTCGCGCTGGGTCTGATGGCGCGGCTTCTCCTCGGGCCGTTCCGGCCCTCGTCGTCACCGCGCGGCGTCCTGGATGTAGGTCTCCAGCCGCAGCGCATTGTCCAGGCACTTCTCGGTGTACCAAATCAGGTTGTAGTTCTTGTCTTTGGTGCCCGTGGCGGCCCCGGTCTCGGCAGTCCCTGAGGTCACTCCTGTACCTCTTCTCTTGCAGGCGCGAAGAGTGCGTCTGTGGTAGGGATGGGACGGGAGCCGGGGTGACG
>NZ_LQPE01000046.1 GCF_002101735.1 Mycobacterium kyorinense
ACCGCCGCCGCCTCCGGCACCGCCACCCGAGGCTCATCCGAAACCCACTGTGCCGCAACCGGAATCGCAGCCGTCGTGGCCACAGGCTGCCCAGCGCAAGGGGCACGATCTGGTCGGGCGCATGACAGAAGCCATGCAGCGGCTGCTCCCGAATCGGCCGGCCCCACGGCCCCACGAGACGGCGCCCACCAGTCGATTGCCGCACGCCCGCGCCGAATCCGCCGAGGGCCCGTCGCGCCCTGCGCCGAAACTCGGTGCACTGCAGGCCCGAGGGTTGTGGCTCGGCACCGACGGGCACCAGCTGCTCTCCGACGTGTCGCTCACCGCACAGCCGGGCACGCTGACCGCGATCACCGGGCCGTCACCAGCCGCCGTATCCGCCCTGATCGAGCTGCTGGGCGGCGCCGCGCGGCCCCGCTACGGCACCGTCACCGTCGGCGGCCACGACGTGCACGGCGAGTACGACGCGATCCGGCCCTACATCGGTATCGTGCCGCGGGACGACCTTGTGCATTCTCAGCTCACCGTCGAACAGGCGTTGGGATACGTCGCCGAATTGCGGTTGCCACCAAGCACTTCCGCCGGCGAGCGCCGTCGAATTGTGAACCGTGTCATCGCCGAGCTGGGACTGAATTCGCTGCGGACCATCCAGGTCGGCAAGCTCGCGATCGAACAACGCAAGCGCGCCTCGCTGGCCTCCGAACTGATCACGGAGCCGTCGCTGGTCGTTCTCGACGACCCGACCGCCGGCCTCGACGCCACGGGTCAACAGCAGATCCTGGCGACATTGCGACGCCTCGCCGACGCCGGGCGCGTCGTGGTGCTGTCGACAACGGCGGTCGACCACCTCGATGTATGCGACCAGGTGTTGGTGCTCACCTCGGCCGGCACCACCGCCTTCGCCGGGCCGCCGGCGGAGATCGACGCCAGCTGGCCGGAACTCTTGGCGCAGGTCACCAGTGACCCCGACGGCGCCCACCAGAAATTCCTGGCACGCGGCCAGGAGCCGCCCGCTGCCACGGAAACCGTCGAGCCGCTTGGCCCGCCGGAACGCCTGGGCCTGTGGCGGCAAATCGCCGTCGCCACTCGACGGCAGGCCTGGCTGCTGGTCGCCGACCAGCGCTACTTCATCTTCCTGACGATCCTGCCGTTGCTGTTCGGCGCGTTCGCCTTGGTAGTGCCCGGCGATGCCGGGCTGGGACAGGCCGACCCGTACGGCGACAGCCCCGACGAGGCTCTGGAGATCCTGTCGGTGCTGAATCTCGGTGCGGTTGTGATGGGTACCGCACTGGCCATCCGAGACGTGTTCCGCGAGCGCAGCATCTTTGCGCGTGAGCAGGCGGACGGATTGACGACATCTGCCTACTTGGCCGCCAAGATCATCGTCTACGGGTTCGCGGCCCTGGTGCAGACAGCGATCATCACCACCGCCGCGGTCGCCGGCAAGGGCGCCCCGGTCAAAGGCGCTGTCCTGCTGGGCAGCCCGGCCTTCGAGCTCTACGTCAGCTTGGCGGTCACGGCGATTGTGTCGGTGATCGTAGCGGTGGTGCTCTCGTCGCTGGCCAAGTACACCGAACAGCTGGTGCTGATGACCGTGGTGTTGATCCTGCTGTCATTGCTGTTCTCCGGCGGGGCTTTTCCGCTGGCCGGCCGCTTCGGCTTGGAGCAGCTCGCGTGGCTGGTGCCGTCGCAGTGGGGCTTTGCGGCCACGGCGTCCACGGTCGACGTGCATGCGATCAATCTGTTGGCCAGCTACGACGAGTCGTGGACCCATTCGGCGGGCAGGTGGCTACTCGACATGGCGATCCTGATCGGCTTCGGAGTAGTGGGCGCCGCGTTTGTGCGGTGGCGGTTGCGGCGCATCGAAACCGCCGTCACACCACCATCCCGATGAGCTTCCCGACGACGTGGGTGGCGGCGATGGCGACCGCACCGAACAGCAGCTGGCGCGACGCGCCCCACCAGATCGGTTTGCGGGTGAAACGGGTCGCCACGCCACCCGCGATCAGCAGCCCGAATCCCGCGCAGGCCAGTCCCGCCGTCAGCGACTCGAAACCGAGCAGGTAGGGAATCAGCGGGATCACGGCGCCGACGGCGAACATCCCGAACGACGACAGCGCCGCGAGCCAGGGCGACGGCTTTTCGCTGGGGTTGACGCCGAGCTCCTGTGCCAGATGGAAGGTGATCGCGCCCTTCTCGTCGCGGTGGATCTCGTCGGCGGCGACCTCGGCGGTGTTCTCGGTCAGGCCCAACTGCACCAGCATGTCGACGAGCTCGGCCCGCTCGGCCTGCGGGCGGGTGCGTAATGCGCGACGTTCGACGTAGACCTCGGAGTCGATCTGCTCGTTGGCGGTGGTCACCGACGTGTACTCGCCGAGCGCCATCGAAAATGCGCCGGCCAGCAGGCCGGCGATACCGCTGAGCACGACGGCCTGGGTGCCGGCGCCGGCCGCGACCCCGGCGATCAGCGCCGAGTTGCTGACCAAACCGTCCATGGCGCCGAAGCTGGCCGCGCGCAACCAGCCACCGCTCACGTCCGAGTGGGTGTGACCGACGTCGTACTGCATCATGGCGATATCTAAACTCACCGGCCTGTCGGGACCGCAGTCGCGTTACGGTCAGGGGTATGACCACCATTGCCGAACATCTGCGCAACACGCTCGACGGCCGCTGGCGCGACGTGAAGAACCAGATGCGGGAGCGGCTCACCGACGAGATCTTCGCCCCGCACTACACGCCCAACACGGTGATCGCCCGGACCAAGGTGGCAGAGCAGATGAAGATCATGGCGGACGCCGGCGCCGCCGACGACGGGTTCCGCAAGGAACACGGCGGCACCGGCAACGTCGGCGCCGCGATCACGATGATCGAGATGCTGGCCATGTCGGACCTGTCGCTGATGGTCAAGGCCGGCGTGCAGTGGGGTCTGTTCGGCGGGGCCGTGGAAAATCTGGGCACCGAACGCCACCACGAACGGTACGTGCCGAAGATCATCAACCTCGAACTGCGCGGCTGCTTTGCGATGACCGAATGGGGCCACGGCAGCGACGTGCAGTCGCTAGAGACGACCGCCACCTACGACCCGGAAACGCAAGAGTTCGTCATCGACTCCGCCACCCCGTCCGCTCGCAAGGAGTACATCGGCGGCGCCGCCGAAACCGCCACCATGGCAGCGGTATTCGCGCAGCTGATCACCGGCGGCGAGAACCACGGCGTGCACTGCTTTTTGGTGCCGATCCGCGACGCCGACGGCAACGACCTGCCCGGCGTGACGACGTCGGACAACCACTACAAGGGCGGCCTGCCCGGTGTGGACAACGGCCGCATCGTGTTCGACCACGTGCGTGTCCCTCGGGAGAACCTGCTGAACAAGTACGGCGACGTCGCACCTGACGGCACCTACAGCTCGCCGATCGAGAATCCGGGTCGCCGGTTCTTCACGATGATCGGCACGCTGATCCGAGGGCGGGTCTGCGTGGGCGGCAGCGCCGGCAACGCGGCTCGGCTGGCGTTGGACATCGCTACCCGATATGCGTTGCAGCGCAGGCAGTTCAGCGCACCCGACGACGAGCATGAGGTGCTGATCATGGATTACCTGGTGCATCAGCGCCGGCTGCTTCCGCTGATCGCCAAGTCCTACGCGCTGCAGTTCGCGCAGAACGAGCTGGTGGCCAAATGCCATGACATCCAGACCGCCGACGAGCCCGACGCCGAGGAGCAGCGCGAGCTGGAGTCGCGTGCCGCCGGGTTGAAGGCCGCCAATACCTGGCACGCCACCCGCGCCATCCAGGAGGCCCGCGAGGCGTGCGGCGGCGCCGGCTACATGGCCGAGAACCGGCTGATCGCGCTGCGGGCCGACACCGACGTGTTCACCACCTTCGAGGGCGACAACCACGTCCTGACCCAACTGGTGGCCAAGGAGCTGTTGACCGCCTACGCCGACGACATCCGCAGCATGAGCCCCGTGGAGTGGGTTCGCTTCGCCGCCAACGCCGTTAGCGACCGGGTGATCAAACGCACTGCGGCCGAGGCGATCATGCAGCGGATCATCGACGCCCGTCAGGACAGCGAGGAAGAGGGCAGCCTGTTCAACCGCGGCACCCAGGTCAAGATGTTCGAGGACCGCGAAGAATATCTACTGTCCTCGGTGGCGCGCCGGCTGCAGGCGAAGTCCAACGAGATGTCGGCGTTCGACGCGTTCAATGCGGTGCAAGATCACGTGCTGCACGCAGCGTCCGCGCACATCGACCGGGTGATATTGGAGGCGTTCGTCGCCGGCATCGACTCATGCGAGGACGAAAAGGCCCGCGAGATCCTCGATCTGGTGTGCGACTTGTACGCGTTGACGGTGATCGAAGACGACAAGGCGTGGTACATCGAGCACCGGTATCTGTCCACCGAGCGCGCCAAGGCGGTCACCCGCGGCATCAACGACCGCTGCCGACGGCTGCGGCCCTACGCCGAGACGCTGGTCGACGGATTCGGGATCCCCGAGCCGCTGCGCTACGCCGAGATGCTGCACCCGGAAAATCTGCCCGAGTGATTCTCGTCACCATACAGGCTTGGCGAAAACTGTGAATCTGCCGGGGGTTTGGTGAATCCCAGGTCGCGATCCGGCAGCGCAGGGCGCCTCGGCGATACCTTGACTGTACAACCACTCAGCTGGGGTTAACTCGCGGTTTCGCGCCGATCACCACGATGCTGCCGCGCCGGCGAGAAAGCCGTAAAACCTGCGCAACCTCGCCTCACCGAGCTTGAAACAACCCCGCTGCACGCTGGTGCACGACTGCCGTCTGCACATCGAGGAGGACGCACGCGTGGCTGCCGAGCCGGACAGTGTCGACAGCTTGTGCGCCTACTGCGGCGTCGGATGCGGCATGGTCTTGCAGGTCGACACGGATCCGCAGACCGGCCGGCAACGGGTGGCCAAATCAACCGGGAAGAAGACGCATCCGACCAACTTCGGCCGGTTGTGCACCAAGGGCGCCACCACTGCGGAGATGCTTGCCGCGCCGGGCCGCATGGACTCGGCGTACCGGCGACCTCAGCGAGACGAGCCGTTCGAGCCGATCGATGTCGACGCCGCGATCGCCCAGTGCGCGCGTCGGCTACGGGCCATCGTCGACGAACACGGCCCCGACGCCGTCGCACTGTATGTGTCGGGGCAGATGTCCCTCGAAGCCCAGTACTTGGCAAACAAGCTGGCCAAGGGGTTCATCGGGACCAATCAGATCGAGTCGAACTCCCGGCTGTGTATGGCCAGCGCCGGTTCCGGCTACAAACAGTCGCTGGGGGCCGACGGGCCGCCCGGCTCATACCAAGATTTTGATCACGCCGATGTCTTCTTTGTGATCGGCGCCAATATGGCGGACTGCCACCCGATTCTTTTTCTGCGGATGATGGACCGGGTCAAGGCGGGCGCCAAACTGATCGTCGTCGACCCGCGCCGCACCGCGACAGCGGAGAAGGCCGACCTGTTCCTGCAGATCGCCCCGGGCACCGACCTGGCACTGCTCAACGGGCTGCTGCACCTGATCGTCGAAAACGGGCACACCGACGACGAATTCATCGAAAAGTTCACCGAGGGCTGGGAAGTGATGCCCAGCTTCTTGCAGCAGTACCCGCCGGACGTGGTGAGCGATATCACCGGAATCTCCGAAGAAGACATTCGGACAGCCGCCCGCTGGATCGGTGAGGCCGGCAACTGGATGAGTTGCTGGACAATGGGACTCAACCAGAGCACGCACGGCACCTGGAACACCAACGCGGTGTGCAATTTGCATTTGGCTACCGGCGCCATCTGCAAACCCGGCAGCGGCCCGTTTTCCCTCACCGGTCAGCCCAATGCGATGGGCGGTCGCGAAATGGGCTACATGGGGCCGGGTTTGCCGGGTCAGCGATCCGTTACATCCGAGGAGGACCGCGCGTTCGTCGAGGACGCCTGGGGCGTTCCGCGCGGAACGCTGCGCACCGAGGTCGGCAGTGGCACCATCGACATGTTCTCCCGCATGGCCGACGGACAGATCAAGGCCTGCTGGATCATCTGCACCAATCCGGTCGCGACCGTAGCCAATCGGAAGACCGTGCTGGCAGGTCTGGAAAAGGCGGAGCTGGTAATCACCCAGGACGCCTTCCGCGAGACCGAGACAAACGAATACGCCGACGTCTTGCTGCCCGCGGCGCTGTGGACGGAGTGCGACGGGGTGATGATCAACTCCGAGCGCAATCTCACGCTGTTCCAGCAGGCCGTTGACCCGCCCGGGCAAGCACTGCCGGACTGGCAGATCATCGCCCGCGTCGCCGCCGAAATGGGATACGCCGACGCGTTCAACTACCGCTGCGCCGAGGACGTTTTCGAGGAGATCAAGCAATTCTGGAACCCCACGACCGGCTACGACCTACGTGGAATCAGCTACGAATGGTTGCGAAAGACCCCGGTCCAGTGGCCGTGCCCACCGGGCGCGACTGACGACCGCAACCCGATCCGCTACCTCAACGACGGGGTGAGCCAAACCCAATTGGTCCACGCGGACGGCAGCATTCCGCGATTGGCGTTCGCGACCCCCAGCGGGCGCGCGATGTTCTTCGCCCGCCCACACCAGCTGCCCGACGAGATGCCCGACGACGACTACCCGTTCCTGCTCAACACCGGACGCTTGCCCCACCAGTGGCACACAATGACCAAGACGGGCAAGGTCGCCAAGCTGAACAAGCTCAACCCCGGGCCGTTCATCGAGATTCACCCCGACGATGCGGCGCGATTGCAGATTGCCGACGACGATGCCGTCGAGGTCGCGTCCCGCCGCGGCCGCGCGGTGCTGCCCGCGGTCGTCACCGACGGGGTGCAGCCCGGCAACTGTTTCGCCCCGTTTCACTGGAACGACATGTTCGGTGAATACCTGTCGATCAATGCCGTCACCAACGACGCCATCGACCCTGTCTCGCAGCAACCGGAGTTCAAAGCCTGCGCCGTCACCCTGACCAAGGTCGCCGCCGCCCCCACCGTCGAGGACGGCCCGGAGATGACCGAGGCGCCGCCCAGGGAGGAGATCAGCTTGTCGCAAGTGAACGCCCTCGCCGAACTCCTCGGCCAGACTGAGGAATTCGCGATCGAGTTCGATGCGATGGAGCGCAGCTACCTCGCCGGATTGGTGACCGCGCTGCGAACCGAGACGGGGCGCCGCACGCCGGGGGTGCCGACTCTGCCGCTGAGTGCGCCGTTCGAGCCGGGCAAGCGAATGTGGGTGGACGGTGTGATGGCCGGGTTGTTTTCCCGGAGCCCGATACCTGGCGCACTTGCGGCGCCCGCGCCCCAGACTGGCGATCGCAGTCCAGCGCCTGCCGAACCTGAAGCGCCACAGCGGGATCCGGTCGTGGTGCTGTGGGCATCGCAGACCGGTAACGCCGAGGAATTCGCCGCCGAGTGCGCCGCGGACCTCGGCGCGAACGGAGTCCCGGTGACGCTGCGCGCGATGGACGAGTTTGCAGTGGCAGACCTGGCTGCGACGAAAGAACTGCTCGTCATCACCAGCACCACAGGTGATGGCGAACCACCGGACAACGGATCCGCATTGTGGGAACAGTTGTCCGCCGAGAATACTCCCAGGCTTGGCGAAACCCGCTACGCGGTCTTGGCTTTCGGTGACTCCAGCTATGCCGACTTCTGCGGACACGGGCGCAAGATGGACGCCCGCCTCGCTGAACTGGGCGCCACTCGCATGCTTGATCGCGTCAACTGCGAACCGGACTACGAAGCGACCGCCGGCGCATGGCTGACCGCGGTGCGCGAAGCCCTGACCAAAACGCCAATACTCGTCGGGGGCGGTGCCATCGCGCCCGCAACCACCGGCATCGTCGTCGCGCCGGCCAAGCCAGAGCCGCAGCTCTACAGCCGCAAGAGGCCACTCGTCACGTGTCTGGTGCGCAACGCTCTGCTCAGCGGTCCGGGTTCGACCAAGGAAGTGCGCCAGTTCGCGTTCGATCTGCCGGAGGGCACACTCAGCTACCATGCCGGTGACGCTCTGGGGGTGTGGCCGCGCAACAGCCCCGCGCTCGTCGACGAGTGGCTAGAGATCACCGGCCTGAACGGCAACACCACCATCGATATCCCGGACCATGGGTCGATGCGATTACGCACCGCTCTCACCGAGCGGTTCGAAATTGCCCGCATCACTGGCGATCTGCTGCGGTTCGTCGCCCAACGCAGCAATGATGCCGAGTTGGCCGCATTGGTGAAGCCTGAGAACAAGGCGGCGCTGGCCGACTGGATGTGGGGTCGCCAAACGGTGGACGTGCTGGCGCGGTCTCCGGTCAGGGCGAGCATCGACGAGTGGCTTGCTGTGCTCAAACCGCTTGCGCCGCGGTTGTATTCGATCTCGTCGGCGTGGGTCGACAATCCCCGCGAGGTGCATCTGACCGTCAGCGCGGTGCGTTACGAATTTGAGGGCACCCAGCGAGGTGGCGTGTGCTCGACCTACCTGGCCGACCATGCTGACGGCGACGACATCGGTATCTTCGTGCAGAAGGCCAACCACTTTCGCCCCCCAACGGACCCGGATGCGCCGATGATCATGGTCGGGCCGGGGACGGGGATTGCACCGTTCCGCAGTTTCCTGCATCGGCGCCGCGCGCTGGACCATCCCGGACCGAACTGGTTGTTCTTCGGAGAACGTAACGCCGCCACCGACTTTTACTACCGCGACGAGATCGAGGCGATGCACGCTCGGGGGTTCCTCACCGAACTGGATCTGGCGTTCTCGCGCGATCAGCCGGAGAAGGTATACGTGCAGGACCTGATGCGCCGGCGCGGAGCGGAAATATGGCGATGGCTACAAGCCGGTGCGCACCTCTACGTCTGCGGCGACGCCCATCAGATGGCCAAGGAAGTCGACCGCGCGATCCACGACATCGTGGAATGCCATGGCGGGCTGGACGCCGATGCCGCCAATGCCTACGTGCGGAAGCTCTCTGCCGACAAGCGCTACCAGCGCGACGTGTACTGAGGTGGTGCCAGCAGACGCAGAATCGCACGTTTCCGCGCGCTGGCGTGCGAGTCTGTGTCTGCTCGCCCCAAGAGGTGCTCCCCCGGAAGGACTCGAACCTTCAACCGTTCGGTTAACAGCCGAATGCTCTGCCAGTTGAGCTACAGGGGATTGCCCGTGCGACGAGGGATGACTCTAGCTTACGGGCCTACGGCTTCGCCAAGTCACACCGCCGCCAACCGACGCGGTCTGGACACGTGAGGCAGGATGGAGCCACGCACCGTTTCTGGAGGGGGCCGTTTTGATCCGGTATTTCGTCGTGCTGGGACTGGGTTACGTGTTGGGCGCTAAGGCCGGCCGCCGCCGCTACGAGCAGATCGTCGGCACCTACCGCGCCCTGACCAGCAGTCCCGCCGCCAAATCGGTGATCGAGGCGGGGCGCCGCAAGATCGCCAACCGGGTATCCCCCGACGCGCGGATGGTGACGTTGACCGAGATCGACGAGGCGACCAGCGTCGTCGAGCCGGCCAAGCGCGACGTTGCGCAGTAATCAGGCCGTCAGGTCGTCTCCGCTGGCCTGCTCGAGCAGGCTGCGCCGATACGCCTCCATCGCGACCAGGTCGCCGAACAGCGCGTGATACTCGTCGCCCTGCTCCACCGGTGACATCCGCTGCAGCTTCGACTTGACCTCGGCGATCTGGCGGCCCACCCAGACCTCCTGCAGCCGGGCCAGCACCCCGGCGATGTAGCGCGGCATCTTCTCGTCGTCGTCGACCCGGATGGTTTCGACGCCCAGCTCGCTGATCAGACCGGCCGCCGCCGGCGACGGGGCCTGCCGGCGCACCGCATCGAGCCACTGTCCCCCGGTGATCCCGGCGCCGGTCCCGCCCGCCGCGTCGATCGCCCTGCGCACCGCGGCGTAGCCGGGATGGGTGAAGCTCTCGACGGTCAGCGCATCGAACACCGGCCCGGCCAGCGCCGGATACTGCAACGCCGACTTGAGCGCCTCGCGCTGCGGCCACAGCGTCGGGTCGCGCGGGTCGGGTCGAATCGCGGCGGGCTCGGCCGACTCAGCCGCGGCGGTGCGACGAGGCCTTCCCCGGCCGCCCCCTTTGGCCTCCTCACGCACCCGGCCGACCACCTGCGCCACATCCGCCCAGCCGACCCAGCCCGCGAGTCGGCGCGCGTACTCGTCGCGCAGCATCGGGTCTTTGATCTGGGCGACCATCGGTACGCAGCGCCGCAGCGCGGCCACCCGGCCTTCGGCGCTGTCCAGGTCGACTTCGGCCAGCGCGCTGCGGATCGCGAACTCGAACAACGGGGTTCGCCGTGCGACCAGGTCGCGCAGTGCGACGTCGCCATGGGCCAGCCGCAGGTCGCAGGGATCCATGCCGTCGGCGGCGACCGCCACGAACGACTGGCCGGCCAGGTGCTGCTCACCGCCGAACGCCTTGAGCGCGGCGGCCCGGCCGGCTTCGTCGCCGTCGAACACGTAGATCAGTTCGCCGCGAAAGAAGTTGTCGTCCATCATCAGTCGGCGCAGCATCGACAGGTGCTCGTCGCCGAACGCGGTGCCGCAGGACGCGACGGCCGTCGTCACTCCGGCCAGGTGCATCGCCATCACATCGGTGTAGCCCTCGACGACGACGGCCTGATGCCCCTTGGCGATGTCGCGCTTGGCCAGGTCGAGGCCGAACAACGCCGACGACTTCTTGTACAGCAGCGTCTCGGGGGTGTTGACGTACTTGGCTTCCATTGGGTCGTCGTCGAACAGCCGACGCGCGCCAAAGCCGATCACCTCGCCGGCCGCGCTGCGGATCGGCCACAGCAGCCGCCGGTGAAACCGGTCGATCGGGCCGCGCCGGCCCTCCCGCGACAGCCCCGCCGCCTCCAGCTCTTTGAACTCAAACCCCTTGCGCAGCAAGTGTTTTGTCAACGAATCCCAGCCCGACGGGGCGAACCCGCAGCCGAAATGCCGGGCGGCATCGGCGTCGAAGTTCCGCTCGGTCAGATACTGGCGAGCCGGCGCGGCCTCCGCCGACTCCAGGGCTTCGGCGTAGAACTGCTGGGCGGCCGCGCTGGCGGCGATGAGCCTGCTGCGGCTGCCGCGGTCGCGTTGCACGCTGGTGGCCGCTCCGGTGTAGGTGATCGTGTGCCCGATCCGGTCGGCCAGCAGCTCAACCGCTTCGACGAACGTGACGTGCTCGATCTTCTGGACGAATGCGTACACGTCGCCGCCTTCGCCGCAGCCGAAGCAATGGAAGTGACCGTGGTTGGGCCGCACATGAAACGACGGCGACTTCTCGTCGTGGAATGGGCAGAGGCCCTTCAGCGAGTCGGCGCCGGCGCGGCGCAGCTGCACGTAGTCGCCGACGACCTCGTCGATGCGGACTCGTTCGCGGATGGCGGCGATATCGCGATCGGAGATGCGGCCGGCCATCGGGTCAGTGTAAGGCGCGGAACCCCCGTCCTTTCGGCGAGCGTGCACAGTTGTACGTGTTTTTCGCGGTATGGGCGTACAACTGCGCACGCTCACCCGGGGAGGTGCCCAGCCTCGATCCGCTCCAGCCGCCCTTCGGTATAGGAGGCGATCTGGTCGACGACGACCCGCAGCCGGGCGGCGTCGTCGGCG
Source organism: Mycobacterium kyorinense (assembly GCF_002101735.1). Classification (GTDB taxonomy): domain Bacteria; phylum Actinomycetota; class Actinomycetes; order Mycobacteriales; family Mycobacteriaceae; genus Mycobacterium; species Mycobacterium kyorinense. Next base: position 11,614 of record NZ_LQPE01000046.1, read on the forward strand.
GCCGTGTTGAACGCCGGCACGAACACCGGGTCGAGGGTTCTTGGCGCGCCCGCCAGCAGCCACTGCGCCACCCGGTGAATCCGTTCCCGCTGGGCGACCTGCGTTTCCAGATGCCGCGGGTCGGACATGATGAACTGCAGCGCCAGGATCTTCAGGACCGCGACCTCGGCGCGAACCAGCTCGGGCACGTGCAGATCTGCCCGATAGCGGGCCAGCGGGCCGGGCCCGGCCGCCGCCCGGGTGGCCGCTATCGCCGCCGAGGCGAACCGGCCAACCAGCTCGCTGGTCAACCGTTTGAGCGCCACCGACGCGGCGAGCGTTCCGTCATACTTGCCGACCGCGGCCACCACCGGCAGCCCCGACAGCCGCCCCGCGGCGGCCACCAAGTCGTCGGCACACACCTTGGAGAATTCCCGCTCGCCCAGCTTGGCCAGCGTGGCGGCTTCGTCGTCGTCGCCGAGCACTCGCAGGTCGATGCGGCCGGAGATGACCCCGTCCTCGACGTCGTGCACCGAATATGCGACGTCGTCGGCCCAATCCATCACCTGCGCTTCCAGGCAGGGTCGCTCTGCCGGCGCGTGTTCGCGCACCCAAGCGGCCGGTTCGCGGTCGACGTCGTAGAAGCCGAACTTGCGTTTGCCGGGGCCGCGCGTCCACGGATATTTGGTGACCGCGTCCAGCGCCGCCCGGGTCAGGTTCAGCCCGGCGCTACGCCCTTGCGGGTCAAGCACTTTGGGCTCGAGGCTGGTCAGGATCCGGAAGTTCTGTGCGTTGCCCTCGAAGCCGCCGCAGCCGGCGGCGACCTCGTCGAGCGCCTGCTCGCCGTTGTGCCCGTACGGCGGATGCCCGATGTCGTGCGCCAAGCCGGCCAGGTCGACGAGATCCGGGTCGCAGCCCAACCCGATCGCCATCCCCCGCCCGATCTGGGCGACCTCCAGCGAGTGCGTCAGCCTGGTCCGCGGGGTTTCGCTTTCCCGGGGCCCGACGACCTGCGTCTTGTCGGCGAGCCGGCGCAGCGCGGCGCTGTGCAGCACCCGGGCACGATCCCGGGCGAAGTCGGTGCGGTGCTGGCCCTCGGTGCCCGGCAACCCGGCGGTCTTCGGCGCTTCGGGCACCGACCGCTCCCGGTCGAAGTCGCTGTAGGGATCCTGCGGGGTCATCGACGCTCAGTCTGCCAGCTGGGTCCAGCCCGCATTAGATTGGCGAGCATGCGCGTTGTCCGCCTGCTGGCCGTGTTGCTGGCGACCCTGACCACCGGAGTGCTGCTGGCCCCATCGGCCGGCGCCGAGCCGCCCTTCCGGCTCTCCGGTTACCTCACCGACAAGGCGGGCGCGTTGAGCGGCTCGGGCCGCGACGCGGTCGGGTCGGCCGTGAACAAGCTCTACGGCGACCGCCACATCCGGCTGTGGGTGGTCTACGTCGACGACTTCTCAGGTCAGTCACCGACGGGCTGGGCGCAAAGCACTTGGCGTGCCAGCGACTTGGACGGCAACGATGCGCTGCTGGCGGTGGCGACCGTCGACCATGCGTACGCGTTTTTGGTGCCGTCGAGCGTGAAGAGCGTCAGCTCCAGCCAGGTCGAGGACTTGCGGCGCAACCAGATCGAGCCCGCGCTGCATCGCGGCGACTGGAGCGGCGCGGCGATTGCCGCGGCCAACGGACTCAACCCGGCCCCGGGCTCACCGAATTGGGTGCCGCTGGTGATCGCGCTGGGCGTGGTCGCGATCGCGGTCGTGGCTTTGCTGCTGGTGATGCGGTATCGCCGACGCCGACGCCGCGCCGCCGAGTTGGAGGCGGCCCGACGGGTCGATCCGACCGACCCGGACGCGCTGGCCGGCGTGCCACTGGACGCCCTCGACGATCTGTCACGGTCGATGGTGGTCAACGTCGACAACGCGGTACGCACCAGCGCCAACGAGCTGGCGCTGGCGGTCGAGGAGTTCGGCGAACAGCGAACCGAGCCGTTCACCCGTGCCGTCGGCAAAGCGAAAGAGGCTTTGGCACAAGCCTTTTCCGTCCGCCAGCAACTCGACGACGCAATACCGGAAACGCCGGAACAGCGGCGGGAGCTGTTGACCCGGGTGATCGTCTCGGCGGCACGGGCCGATCGCGGACTCGAAGAGCAGCGCGAGGCTTTCGAGCAAATGCGCGACCTGTTGATCAACGCGCCGATGCGGCTCGACGGGCTCACCCAGCAGCTGGTCGAGCTGACTGCGCGGATTTCACCGTCGGAGCAGCGATTGGCCGCGCTGCACGACGAATTCGACGCCGCCGCACTGACTTCGGTGTCCGGCAACGTCGCGTCGGCCAAGGAGCGGCTGGCCTTCGCCGAGCAGAACATCACCCGCGCGCGTGACCTGGCGGCGCGACCGATCAGCGGCGCGCAGACCGGGCTGGTTGACGCGGTCCGCGCCGCCGAGTCGTCGCTGCGGCAGGCCCGTGCGCTGCTCGACGCGGTCGACAGCGCCGAAAGCGACATCCACCACGCCGTCGCCACCCTGCCGTCGCTGATCGCCGACATCCAGGCCGGGATCGAACAGGCCAACACCCACCTGGCACAGAACCTCAAGGCGCCGCACGCCCGCGAACTGGCCGGCGCGCGCGACGCCGCGGTCAACGCCGTCGACGCCGCCCGTGCCGGCGGCTCCGCCGATCCGCTCGGTGCATTCACCCGATTGACCAAAGCCGACGCCGATCTGGACCGGCTGCTGGCCACCGTCGCCGAAGAGCAGGCCACTGCCGAACGGCTCAACCGCACACTGGAACAGGCGTTGTTCACCGCACAGTCGCGGGTGCGGGCAGTGTCGGAGTTCATCGACACCCGCCGCGGCAGTATCGGGCCGGAAGCGCGGACCCGGCTCGCCGAAGCGAACCGGCAATTGCAAGCAGCCCTTGACAAACGGTCGAGCGACGTCAGCGACGCGATCGCCCACGCCAATAGCGCGGCGGCGCTGGCGGCTCAGGCACAGTCGCTGGCCAACGACGACGTCCAGTCCATTCAGCGCGCCTACGCCGGGCGATACGGCGGCAACAACATGGGTGCGATGATGGGCGGGATCATCATCGGTGACCTGCTCGGCGGGGCGATGCGCGGCGGTTACGGCGGCTGGGGCGGTGGCGGTTGGGACGACGGTGGTTGGGGCCCAACGTCTTTCGGCGGCTCGTCGGATGGCGGTTTCATGGGCGGCGGCGGGAGATTTTAGCCCCAGTTGGCGCGAGCGTGCGTGTCCCCGGCCGACACGCCGACGTTATTGCCGGGTTTGCGCTCAGTGTCAGGGTGATGGTGCTGCGTTGCGGTGTGTCAGCGTGACAGGGCCGCTTCGTGGTGGTT
>NZ_LQPE01000047.1 GCF_002101735.1 Mycobacterium kyorinense
AACCACCACGAAGCGGCCCTGTCACGCTGACACACCGCAACGCAGCACCATCACCCTGACACTGAGCGCAAACCCGGCGACACGCCCGGCGTGTCGGCCGGGGACGCGCACGCTCGCGGCCAAGGCGACCCACCCCTTACTTGGCGTTGTTGAACTTGGTGATCGCGTCGTCGACTCGCTGCAGCGCTGCGCCGTAAGCCGCGAAGTCGCCCTTCTTCTGGGCATCGCGCGCCGCGGCGATGGCCGCCTGGATCTCCTTCATCGCTGCGGCCTTGGCGGGCGACAACGTCGCGCCGTTCGGCGACGGCGGAACGGCCGCGGCCGGCGGCGCGGGTGATGCCGGCACCGAATCGGCGGCCGGCGGCGGCGTTCCCGACGGCGGACTGGCCGGCGCACCGGCATCCGTCGGCGCGATCTCGGTCGCGGTGGCACCGGCGCCGGGCCCGAACAGCCCCGTCAGCGCATCACTGACCGTCGGCCCATAGCCGATCTTGTCGTTGTACATCATCGCGACCCGGATCAGCCGCGGGTAGCTCGACGCCGCATCACTGGAACCCGGCGAGGCGTACACCGGTTCGACGTAGAGCAGCCCGCCCTGCGCCACCGGCAGCGTCAGCAGATTGCCCCACCGGATCCGGTTCTGGTTGTCCCGCCCGATCACGCCCAGATCTTGCGACACCGCGGTGTCCGTGGTGATCGCATTGTTGGCCAGTTTCGGCCCGTTGACCTGACCGGGGATGGTCAGCACCGTGATCTTGCCATACGTCGCGGGATCCGAGCTGGCGCTGATGTAGGCGGCCAGATAGTCGCGCTTGAACCTGTTCATCGCGCTGGTCAGCTGATACGACGCCGAATTGTCGCCTTTGGCAAGGTTTTTCGCGACTATGTAGTAAGGCGGCTGGTAGCTGCTGGCGGTCGGGTTGGGGTCCAGCGGCACGTCCCAGAAATCCGACGTCGAGAAGAACGTCACCGGGTCGTTGACGTGGTATTTGGCCAGCAGCATCCGCTGCACCTTGAACAGGTCCTCCGGATAGCGCAGATGTTCCGCCAGTTCGGGCGTGATGTCACTCTTGGGTTTGACGGTGCCCGGGAACACCTTCATCCACGCCTTGAGCACGGGGTCCTGCTCGTCCTGGGCATAGAGCGTGACCGTGCCGTCGTAGGCATCGACGGTGGCCTTCACCGAGTTGCGGATGTAGGAGACCTGCTTGTCGGGCGCCAGCCGGTTGAACGCCACCTCGTTGGAGTCGGCGGTGGCCGACGACAACGACGTCAGCTCGGAATACGGGTAGTTGTCCAGCGTGGTGTAGCCGTCGATGATCCACACCAGCCGCTTGTTGACGATCGCCGGGTACACCGCGCTGTCGGTGGTTAACCAGGGAGCCACCGCCTCGACCCGCTGCGCAGGATCCCGGTTGAACAGGATCTTGCTGTTGGAGCCGATCACGTTGGAGAACAAGAAGTTTCGTTCGGCGAACTTTGCGGCGAACACGCTGCGCGACACCCAGCTGCCGATCGGGACTCCGCCGGTGCCGGTGTAGGTGTAGTTCTTGGTTTCGGTGTTGGTTTCGTAGTCGTATTCGCGGTCGTTGCCGTTCTTGCCGACGATCGCGTAGTCGGCCGGGGTGTTGGCGATCACTGGACCGAAATAGACGCGGGGCTGATCCAGCCGCGCCGGACCGTCGGACACCACACCGCCGTTGGCGCCGACGACGTTGACCAAAAACTCCGGATAGCCGCCGTTCTGGTTGGGGTCGTTGGCAATACCGCGCACGGTGTTGGCCGGCGAGGCGATGAACCCGTTGCCGTGGGTGTAGACGGTGTGCCGGTTGATCCAGTCGCGCTGGTTGTCGATCAGCCGGTCCGGGTTGAGTTCACGGGCCGCGACGACGTAGTCGCGCAGGTTGCCGTCGCGGTCGAGGTAGCGGTCGATGGACAGCTGGTCGGGGAAGAAGTAGAAGTTCTTGCCCTGCTGGAACTGGGTGAACGCCGGGCTGACGATCGTGGGGTCGAGCAGCCGGATGTTCGACGTGGTGGCGCGGTCGGAGGCCACCTGCTCGGCGGTGGCCCGCCCGTCGCCGCTGTAGTTGCGGTAGCTGACCACGTCGTCGGTCAGCCCGTAGGCTTGCCGGGTCGCGGTGATGCTGCGGCTGATGTATTCGCTTTCCTTTTGCGCCGCATTGGGTTTGACGCTGATCTGTTCGACGATCAGCGGCCAGCCCGCCCCCACGATCAGCGACGACAGCAACAGCAGTACCAGACCGATCGCTGGAATCCGCAAGTCCCGCAGGGCAATTGCGGAGAACACCGCCGCGGCACAAATCAGCGCGATCGCCAGCAGGATCAGCTTGGCGGGCAGCACCGCGTTGATGTCGGTGTATCCGGCGCCGGTGAACGGCTTGCCGGCCCGGGTGTGCGACAGCAGCTCGTAGCGGTCCAGCCAGTAGGCGACCGCCTTGAGCAGCACCAGCGCGCCGACCAGGCTGATCAATTGGATGCGCGCCGAACGGCTCAGCGCGCCGGTACGCCCAGACAGCCGGATGCCGCCGAAGATGTAGTGCGCCACCAGATTCGCCACGAACGCCAAGAACAGCGCCACGAACAAATAGCTGACCACCAGCCGGTAGAACGGCAAATCGAAGGCGTAGAAGCCGAGATCCTTGCCGAATTGCGGATCTCTGATGCCGAAGACGCCGCCGTGCAAAAACAGCTGGATGCGCACCCAGTACGTCTGCGCGATGATGCCGGCCAGCAGGCCGATCATCGCCGGGACCCCGATTCCGAACAGCCGCAACCGCGAGAGCACCACGGTGCGATACCGCGCCACCGGATCGTTGCCGTTGCTGGGTACGAACACCGGACGGGTCCGATAGGCCAGCGCCAACCCGCCGAACACAATGCCGCCGACCAGCAGCCCGACCACCAAGAACACCACAAAGCGAGTCAGCAGCACGGTGGTGAACACCGACCGGTAGCCCAGTTCGCCGAACCACAGCCAGTCGACGTAGGCGTCGATCAGTCGCGGCCCGACCAGCAGCAGCACGATCACTACCAGCGCGATCGCGATCAGAATCCGGCTGCGCCGAGTAAGCTTCGGCATTCTCGCCGTGGGCCGCATTCCCACTACTTACGCTCCCTGACCGTCCTCATTTGTATCGACGGTCACAACTGTACGCAGGCGTCAGCAACTCGGCGGCTGCCCACCCGATGTGATGGCATGCAACGCATCCACCGCCTGCCCCAGGTTGTCGACCTTCACCAGTTGCAGTCCGGGCAGCTTGTCCGAGCTGGCCTCGTAGCAGTTCTTGGCGGGCACCAAAAAGACCGTGGCCCCGGCCGCGCGGGCGGCGTTCATCTTGTGCACGATGCCGCCGATGGGGCCCACCTTGCCCTCGGCGGTGATGGTGCCGGTGCCCGCGACGAACTTCGCGCCGGCCAGGTCGCCGGTGGTGAGTTTGTCGACGACGGCGAGGCTGAACATGAGCCCGGCCGACGGGCCGCCGACGTTGGCCAGGTTGAAGTCGATGACGAACGGCGCCCACGGCGCGTCGAGCACCGACACCCCCAAAAAGCCGTAGCCGCGATCGGGGTTGGCGCCCAGCGTGATCCGCGCACTACCGGGCGGGGCGTTCTTGCGCCGGAAGTCGACGGTGACCGACTGACCGGGTTTGGTTTTCTTCAGCAGCGACGTGAACTGCTCCACGTTGGCCACCGGCGTGCCGTCGACCGCGTCGAGCGCGTCACCGTCCTGCAGCTTGCCCTTCGACGGGCCGGGATCGCTCACCGCCGCCACGGTGACCGCCTGCGGGTACTTCAAATACCCGAGGGCGGCGTACTCCGCGCTGTCCTCGGACTGCCGGAAATCGGCGTTGTTGGCCTTGTCGACCTCGTCCCGCGACTTGCCCGGCGGATAGACCAGGTCACGCGGCACCAGCTGCTCCTGCCCGGACAGCCACAGCGTCAGCGCCTCCCCCAGGCTCAGGCCGTCGCGCTGCGACACCGTCGTCATGTTCAGGTGACCCGTCGTGGGATGCGTCTGGGTGCCCTCGATGTCGACCACCTGTTTGCCATCGACCTCACCGAGCGTGTCGAACGTCGGACCCGGACCCAGCGACACGAATGGCACCGTCACCACCGCGAGCAGCACGCCGAAGGCCACAATCGGCACCAGCGCGACGATCAGCGTCAGAATCCGCCTGTTCACGTCGCCTACCCTAAAGTGTTGTGGTGGCGACCCGCTGCGCCCGGCTACGCCGCGCTGGCGATCGCCACCAGCGCCGTTCACTGTCAGCGTGACCGCGGACCGCTCCCGGCGGCTCGGCCATGAGTACCGTTGGGGGTATGGCTGACCTGCCTTTCGGCTTCTCCGCCGGGGACGACCCCGAGCGCGACAAGCCGGGCAAAGACGACTCGGGCTCGACCGACCCATTCGGAATGGGCGGCAATTTCGACATGGCCGACCTGGGCCAGATCTTCACCCGTCTCGGGCAGATGTTCAGCGGCGCCGGCACCGCGATGGCGTCCGGCAAGCCCTCCGGTCCGGTCAACTACGAACTGGCACGGCAGCTGGCGTCCAGTTCGATCGGTTTCGTGCCGCCGATCCCGGCCGCCACCAGTTCGGCGATCAGCGATGCGGTGCACCTCGCCGAGACATGGCTCGACGGGGCGACCGCACTGCCGGCCGGCACCGCCAAGGCCGTCGCGTGGAGCCCCACCGACTGGGTGGACAACACGCTGGAAACGTGGAAACGGTTGTGCGATCCGATGGCTCAGCAGATCGCCACGGTGTGGGCTACGGCGTTGCCCGAGGAGGCCAAGGGCATGGCCGGCCCGCTGCTGTCGATGATGTCGCAGATGGGCGGCATGGCGTTCGGCTCGCAGCTGGGCCAGGCGCTGGGCCGGCTCTCCCGCGAGGTGCTGACGTCCACCGATATCGGTTTGCCGTTGGGCCCCAAGGGAATTGCCGCACTGCTGCCCGATGCAGTGGAAACTTTCGCCGACGGGCTGGAGCAACCGCGCAGCGAGATCGTGACCTACCTGGCGGCGCGCGAGGCCGCCCACCACCGGCTGTTCAGCCACGTGCCATGGTTGTCCAGTCAGCTGCTCGGCGCCGTGGAGGCCTACGCCAAGGGCATGAAGATCGACATGGCCGGAATCGAGGAACTGGCAAGGGATTTCAATCCTTCGTCGCTCACCGACCCGGCCGCGGTGGAAGACCTGCTGACGCAGGGCGTATTCGAGCCCAAGGCGACGCCGGAGCAGACCCAGGCACTGGAGCGGCTGGAGACACTGCTGGCGCTGATCGAGGGCTGGGTGCACACCGTGGTGACCGCGGCGCTGGGCGACCGCATCCCGGGGGCGGCCGCGCTGGCCGAGACGCTGCGACGGCGCCGGGCCACGGGCGGGCCCGCCGAGCAGACGTTCGCCACACTGGTGGGTTTGGAACTGCGTCCGCGCAAATTGCGGGAAGCCGCGCTGCTGTGGGAGCGGCTCACCCAGGCCGCCGGCGTCGACGCCCGCGACGCGGTGTGGCAGCACCCCGATCTGCTGCCCGACGCCGAGGATCTCGACGAACCGGCCGGCTTCATCGACCGGGTCATCGGCGGCGACACCAGCGGTATCGACGAGGCGATCGCCGAATTCGAACGCGGCACCGACCCCGGTCCCGACGGCTCTGTGGATAGCTGAGCGGAGCCCCACGCCCGGCGTGGCACAGTCGCGACTGTGCCGAGCACGCTGTACGCGCTTGATCCGGCGATGCCGGTGCTGGTACGCCCCGACGGCGCGGTCCAGGTCGGCTGGGATCCGCGCCGCGCCGTGCTCGTCCAGCCACCCCGCGGCCTGACCGCCGTCAAGCTGGCCGCGCTGCTGCGCAGCATGCACTCGCCGCTGCCGATCAGCGAGCTGCACCGGCAGGCGGGCGCGGTTTCCGAGCAGGACCTCGACGACCTCGTCGCGCAATTGGTCGAAGCCGGCGTCGCCACCCGCAGTCGCCAGCGGCCCGGGCGGTCGGCGTCGATACGGGTGCATGGCCGCGGACCGCTGTCGGACCTGCTGCTCGGGGCGCTGCGCTGCTCGGGCGCCCGAATCAAGCACAGCAGCCAGCCGCACGCCCTGGTCACCCAGACGGGCGCCGACTTGGTGGTGTTGTCGGACTACCTGGTCGCCGATCCGCGGATGGTCCGCGAACTGCACAGCCAGCGCGTCGCTCATCTGCCAGTGCGCGTGCGCGACGGCACGGGGCTGGTCGGACCGCTCGTGATCCCCGGGGTGACCAGCTGCCTGGCGTGCGCCGACCTTCATCGGCGGGACCGCGATGCCGCCTGGCCGGCCGTCGCCGCCCAGCTGCGCGACGCCGTCGGCACCGCCGACCGGGCGACGCTGCTCGCGACGGCCGCGCTGGCACTCAGCCAGGTCAACCGGGTCATCGGTGCGGTGCGCGGCGGCGACACGGCACCCGATCCCGGACCGCCCACCGCGTTGAACGCCACTCTGGAGTTCGACGTGCATGCCGGCTCGATCGTGGCGCGGCACTGGCCGCGCCACCCACTGTGTTCTTGTTGACATCGCGTGTTGCCAACTCGGTGCGGGCGACGGTCGGGCCGTCATGGATGATGGGTATGTGACAGACATCAAGCGGGGCCGCGCGGCGCGCAACGCGAAGCTGGCCGGCCTGTCGGTGAATATCGCGGGCCGCACGGCGCTGGGCATCGGCAAGCGACTGACCGGCAAGTCCAGGGACGAAGTCAACGCCGAGCTGATGGAAAAGGCTGCCCATCAACTGTTCACCGTCCTCGGTGAGCTCAAGGGCGGCGCGATGAAGGTCGGGCAGGCGCTATCGGTGATGGAAGCGGCCATTCCCGAGGAGTTCGGCGAGCCGTACCGCGAAGCGCTGACCAAGCTGCAGAAGGATGCCCCGCCGCTGGCGGCGCACAAGGTGCACCGGGTGTTGGACGCCCAGCTCGGCACCAAGTGGCGGCAGCGTTTCCTCGAATTCAACGACACCCCGGTGGCTTCGGCCAGCATCGGGCAGGTCCACAAGGCGGTGTGGCACGACGGCCGCGAGGTAGCCGTCAAGATCCAGTACCCGGGCGCAGACGAGGCGCTGCGCGCCGACCTGAAAACCATGCAGCGGATGGTCGGCGTGCTCAAGCAACTCTCCCCCGGCGCCGACGTGCAGGGCGTCGTCGACGAACTGATCTCGCGCACCGAGATGGAGTTGGACTACCGGCTGGAAGCCGACAACCAGCGCAAGTTCGCCAAGGCATACCAAGACCACCCGCACTTCGTGGTGCCGCATGTCGTGGCCAGCGCGCCGAAGGTCGTCATCCAGGAATGGATCGAGGGCGTGCCGATGTCCGAGATCATCCGCAACGGCACCACCGAACAGCGTGACCTGATGGGCACCCGGCTGGCGGAGCTCACCTTCGACGCGCCGCGGCGGTTGGAGATGATCCACGGCGACGCCCACCCCGGCAATTTCATGCTGCTGCCCGACGGCCGGATGGGGGTCATCGACTTCGGCGCGGTCGCCCCGCTGCCGGGCGGCTTTCCCATCGAGCTGGGGATGTCGATTCGGCTGGCGCGGGACAAGAACTACGACCTGCTGCTGCCGACGATGGAAAAGGCGGGCCTGATCCAGAAGGGCCAGCAGGTGTCGGTCCGCGACATCGACGACATGCTGCGCCAGCACGTCGAGCCGGTGGAAGTGGAGGTATTCCACTACAACCGCAAGTGGCTGCAGCGGGCGGCCGCCCACCGCATCGACCGGTCGATGGCACAAATGAAGACCGTGCGGCAGCTGGATCTGCCGGCGAAGCTGGCGATGCCGATGCGGGTGCTGGCGTCGGTGGGCGCCATCCTGTGTCAGCTGGACGCGCATGTGCCGATGAAGGCGCTGTCGGAGGAGCTGATCCCCGGCTTCGCCGAGCCGGACACCGCGGTCGTCTAGCTGCTTAAGCCGCCACGGCGTCCTTGCGTGGACGCCCCCGAGGCCGCTTGCGGCTGATGATCGAACCGCGGTCCAGGATTTCGCCGCCCCACACACCCCACGGCTCTGCGCGTTCCAGCGCCGCGGCCAGACACTGGGCGCGAATCGGGCAGTCGGCGCACAGCGCCTTGGCGCGTTCCAAGTCGACGGGACTGTCGGCGAACCACAGGTCGGGATCGCCGACATGACACGGCAGCTCCGGCAGCTTCTCGTCGCGGACCGTCTGTCTCGACATGTCCTGATCACCTTCCTGGTCTCTGGCGGTCTTTGGAAGATCCGGACCAGGTGGCGGGATGCCGACCCGAAAACTATGGCCACGGATCTGATTTCGAGTCCGTGGCCTTCGAGAGCTATTTCCTAGAACCTAGGTGGAGCCCCGATCCACGGACGCGTTGGTAGCGGCGGCGATGCGGCGATGACGCGGCGCGGCCGATGCGGGCGCCGCGGCGGCATGGCGGGAGCCAACGCCGGCCATGCCTACGCCGAGTGCGTTCATGGTGATCATCGTGGCTCCCTCCTTCCGTGCATGTGCCGTAAGAATGCGGTTCGAGGCTAAATCGTAGCAGCCCAACGCGGCAAGCGATTTTCTGACCTGCGAATTTAGCCGCGGCTGCGGACCAGCTCCAACACGTCCGGCCCGAACTGCTCGAGCTTGCGGGCACCGATACCGGGGATCGCGACCAGCGCGGCGTCGTCAGCGGGCAGCATTTCCGCGATCGCGATCAGCGTGTTGTCGGTGAACACGACGTAGGCCGGCACGTTGAGCTCCTTGGCGGTGCGCAGCCGCCAATCCTTGAGCCGCAGCAACAGCTCGTCGTCGATATCGGCGGCGCACGTCTCGCAGCGGCGCAACATGATGGCCGCCGGCGTGGTCAGCGCCTTGTTGCAAATGCGGCAACGCGATGCAGCGCCGCGGTTGCGCCGCGGCTTACTTGGCGTCGGGTCGGACTGCGTCTGCGGGGCGATCCCGTTGAGGAACCGTGACGGCTTGCGGCTCTGCCGCCCGCCCGGCGTCCGCGACAACGCCCAGCTGAGCGCCAAATGTGTTCGTGCCCTGGTGATTCCGACGTAAAGCAGCCGGCGCTCCTCCTCCACGGGCTCGCTGTCTGCGCCGTGCGCCAGCGCGTGGCTGATCGGCAGCGTGCCGTCGGCCAGGCCCACCAGAAACACCGCGTCCCACTCCAGCCCCTTGGCGGCGTGCAGCGACGCCAGCGTCACGCCCTGCACCACCGGCGGGTGGCGGGCGTCGGCGCGCATTCGCAACTCGGCCAGCAGACCGGGCAGGTCCAGTTGCGGGCGGTGCGCCACCTCCTCGTCGACCAGTTCGGCCAAGGCGCTCAGCGCCTCCCAGCGCTCGCGCGCCCGGGTGCCCGCCGGCGGCTGCGCCGTCAACCCCAGCGGTTCCAGTAGCCCGCGCACCACGTCCGGCAACTCGCCTTCTGCGCCCTGGGCGGCCGCCCGCTGCAACACCAGCAGCGCTTGGCGGATCTCCTGACGGCTGAAAAAGCCCTCGCCGCCGCGCACCTGATACGGAATGCCGGCCTCGGTCAGCGCCTCCTCGTATACCTCGGACTGGGCGTTGATCCGGTACAGCACAGCGATCTCCGCCGGTGGCGTGCCCGCCGCGACGAGCTTCGCGATGGCCTTGGCCACCGCGGCCGCTTCGGCAACCTCGTCGGGATGCTCGTGAAACGACGGCACCGGGCCCGGGTCGCGCTGGCCGACCAGGTGCAGCTTGCTGCCGGCCACGCGGCCGCGGGCGGCGGCGATCACCCGGTTCGCCAGCGACACCACCTGCGGCGTGGAGCGGTAGTCCCGCTCGAGACGCACGACCGTGGCGTCGGGAAATCGTCGGGAGAAGTCGAGCAGAAAGCGCGGGCTGGCGCCGGTGAACGAGTAGATGGTCTGGTTGGGGTCGCCGACGACGGTCAGGTCGTCGCGCTCCCCCAGCCACGCCGAGAGCACCCGCTGCTGCAGCGGGGTGACGTCCTGGTATTCGTCGACGACGAAGCAGCGGTAGCGGTCGCGGAATTCCTCGGCGACCGCGGCGTCGTTTTCGATCGCGGCCGCAGTGTGCAGCAGCAGGTCGTCGAAGTCGAGCAGCGCGGGGCCGTCGCTGCGGGCCTTGAGCGACTCGTAGCCGGCGTAGACCGCGGCCACCCGCGGGGCGTCCAACGGGATGTCGCGGCCGGCGGCGGCGACCGCCTCCGGGTACTGCTCGGGGGAGATCAGCGACGCCTTCGCCCACTCGATTTCGCCGGCCAGATCCCGCACGTCGTCGGTGCTCAGCTGCTGCCCGGCACGGTTGGCGGCCCGGGCGACGACGGCGAACTTGGTGTCCAGCAGCTGCCAACCCGTGTCGCCGACCACACGCGGCCAGAAGTAGCGCAACTGGCGGTGCGCGGCGGCGTGAAAGGTCACGGCCTGGACATTGCCGATGCCCAGCGTCCGCAGCCGGGCGCGCATCTCACCCGCCGCGCGCTGGGTGAACGTCACCGCCAACACCTGCCCGGCGGCGACGTGGCCGGCAGCGACCAGCTGGGCGATGCGGTGCGTGATGGTGCGGGTCTTGCCGGTCCCGGCACCGGCCAGCACGCACACCGGGCCCCGGGGCGCCAGCACGGCCTCGCGCTGCTCCTCGTCGAGGTCGGCAAGCAAGGCGTCCGCGGTCACCGGCATGCCGTCCATCTTGGCAGCGGAGGCCGACAAACCCCGGGGTCCGCCACGCCGTCTATAAACGAGGCATGAGTAACGCTGCCCTGACCATGTACACGACGCCCTGGTGCGGCTACTGCCATCGGCTCAAGACGATGTTGAAGGCCGCCGGTATCTCCTACGACGAGGTGAACATCGAACAGGACGCCGCGGCCGCGGAGTTCGTCGGTTCGGTCAACGGCGGCAACCGGACCGTTCCGACCGTCAAGTTCGCCGACGGCACGACGTTGACCAATCCCAGCGCCAACGAGATCAAAGCCAAGCTGGCCGGGTAGGCGGCTCAGCCGGCCGCGGCCCAGGATTCGATGATCACCCGGGCAATCGAAACCGAGCCGGGCAGAAGGAGTTTCGAGTCGGAATTGCTGCCCCAGTCACCGGCGGCCAGCGCCGCGCGGACCTCGTCGCGGGTGAACCAGGCCGCCTCGGCGATCTCACCGTCGTTGAACGAGAACTCCTGATTCGGGTCGGCCACCGCGTGAAAGCCGACCATGAGCGATCGGGGGAACGGCCACGGCTGGCTGCCCAGGTAGCGCACGTCGCGCACGGTCAGACCGATCTCCTCGCGAACCTCGCGGGCCACGCACAGCTCGAACGACTCGCCGGCCTCGACGAAGCCGGCCAGCAGCGAGAACAGCCGCTGCGGCCACACGGTCTGGCGGGCCAGCACCGCGCGATCGCCGCCGTCGTGCACCAGGCAGATCACCGCGGGGTCGATCCGCGGGAATTCCTCGTGCCCGGTGAGCGGGTTGACCCTCGCCCAACCCGCCCGGATGGGTTTGGTCGGTGAGCCGTCGGCGGCCGAAAACCGGGCGCTGTCATGCCAATTCAGCAACGCCAACGCCGACGACACCAGCTGCGCGCTGACGTCGTCGAACAGCTGACCCGCCCGGCGAAGATCGGCCACCTCGACAGGGACGTCGGGGTCCTCGGGCGCTTCCAGCGGGCCGCGGATGGCCCACACGTGCCGACCGCCCTCCAGGCGGCCCAAAAACACGGCGTCCGAGGGTGGTTTGTCGGCGAGCGTACGCGCCGCGCCGAGCACCACCCGGCCGCCGGCGACCAGCACCTGGTTGCGGTGGTCCACCCGCAACAGTGCGGCATCGGCCCAGCCGTCGGCGGCGGCGTCGACGTCGGTGCGCAGCTGGTCGGCGCGGTCGGCGCCGATGCGCGAGAGCAGCGGAACGCTTTGCAGCTGGAAATCCATGCCGGTGCTCTACTTCCCCACGCTGCGGATGTACAGCAGCCGGTCGTCGGCCTCGATGGCGTCGACCTCCGGCGCGTCGACCCGCAGCAGGTTGCCGTCGCGCACGACGCCCAACACGATGTCGGTGAGGTGCCGCGGCGACCCGCCGACCTCCGTCTGCTCCACCTCTCGTTCGGCGATAGCGAATCCGGCGTCGGGAGTCAGCAGATCCTCGATCATCTCCACCACGCTCGGCGTGGTGGTGGCGATGCCGAGCAGCCGGCCCGCGGTCTCCGAGGACACCACGACCGAGTCGGCGCCCGATTGCCGCAGCAGATGCTGGTTTTCGGCCTCCCGGATCGACGCGACGATCTTGGCTTTCGGCGCAAGTTCCCTTGCGGTCAGCGTGACCAGCACCGCGGTGTCGTCGCGGCTGGTGGCGACGACGATCGACGCGGCGTGCTGCGCACTGGCCAGCCGCAGCACGTCGGATCGGGTGGCGTCGCCGTGCACGGTGACCAGCCCGGCCGCCGCGGCGTGGTCGAGTGCGGCCCGATCGGTGTCGACGACGACGATGTCGCCGGCCGGTACCTCGTCGCTCAGCATTGCGGCGACGGCCGTCTTGCCTTTGGTGCCGTAGCCGATGACGACGGTGTGGTTGCGCACTCTGCTCCTCCAACGCTGGATCTTCAGTGCCTGCCGCGAGGTCTCCGTGAGGACCTCGAGCGTCGTCCCGACCAGCACGATCAGGAACGCGACCCGCAGCGGGGTGATGATCGCGACATTAACCAGGCGGGCGGTCTCGGTGTACGGGGTGATGTCGCCGTACCCGGTCGTCGACAGCGACACCGCCGAGTAGTACAGGCAATCCAGGAAGGTCAGCGGGTGGTGGCCGTTGGCATCGTGGTACCCGCCGCGGTCGAGGTAGACAATCACGGTCGCCGCGAACAACGCCACCGTGGCGATGGTCACCCGGCGGGTGATGACACGCACCGGGCTGGCTTCGCTTCCGGGGATGCGCAGCACACCGACAAGGGCGTAACTGGGCTGGGCGGTGAGCGTCTCGTCGAGACCGCTCAACCGCCGCCAGCTAGCTCTGGCCACGGCTCATCGGCAGGCGCACGACACAATGTAACCATGACCGCTACCACAGCTCACCCCGACGCGAGCGCGGCTCCGGCATACCGGATGGGTGCCCTGCTGATCGGGATGGGTATCACCCATTTTCTGGCGCCCAAACCCTTCGACGCCATCGTCCCGACGGAGCTGCCGGGCAGCCAGCGGCTCTACACCTATGCGTCCGGCGTCGGCGAGGTTGCGACCGGCGCGCTGCTGCTGGCCAGGAGCACCCGCCGGTTGGGCGCGCTGGCGGCGGCGGTGCTGTTCGTCGCGGTCTTTCCGGCCAACGTCAACATGGTGCGGCTGTGGTGGGCCAGGCCCTGGCCGATGCGGCTGGTCGCGTTGGCCCGGTTGCCGTTACAGATCCCGATGATCACCTCCGCTCTCAAAATCAGGCGCACTGCCTAGCCAGCAGCGCCGCGAGTTCGCCGGGCCCCGGCAATGCGTGCGGCACGACGGTGGTTCCGCTGCGGACGTAGTGAAAAGCGGTGCGCACCAACGATTCCGGGCAGCCGGACAGTCCCGCCCAGGCCAGCCGGTAGACGCCGAGCTGGATTGCCGCGTGCCGGGCGGCTTCCGGGCCGCGTGGCGGCTCGCCGGTCTTCCAGTCGACCACGGTGGCGCCGCCATCCGGTTCGGCGAACGCCGCGTCGATGCGGCCGCGCACCACGGTGTCGCCCACGGCCATCTCGAAGGGCACCTCGACGGCGACAGGGGTGCGGGACGCCCAGGGTGAGGCGAGGAAGGCCTCTTGCAACGCGGCCAGTTCCTCGGCGTCGGCCTGCGCGGTCTCGGTGTCGGCGGCCCCGGGCAGGTCGGCGAGGTCGAACAGCCGCTCGGCGCCGTAAAACCGCTGCACCCATTCGTGAAACGCATTGCCCAACAAGGCATGCGGCTCGGGGCGGGCAGGCAGCCGGCGCGTCAGCCGCCGCAGCGCGCCGTCCGGGTCGCGGGCCAAGTCCACCAGGCCGCTGACCGACAGTTGGCCGGGCAGGCTCGGCGTCGCCGGCGTGGTGGCGCGCGCGCGTTCGGCGAGCAACGCATCGACGTCGGGGTCGGCCGGTAAGGCCGCGTCGGCCTGCGACATCGCGGCGACCACCAGCGCCGCGCCGCGCTCCACGTCGGCACGCCGGGCGCCGAGTGGGTCGACGGGCCAGATGGCTTCTACAGCAGTGTCGCGCAACGGGTTTGGTTCGCCGTCGGCAGGTGGCGGCGCCCAGTGTTCGACCTCGCCGCAGTCGTGCCTTTCGATGACGTCCTTGAGCTCGTGCAGGAAGTCGGACGGGCCGCGCGGTTTGATCCCGGTAGCACCCCAGTGGTGGCCGGACAGCAGTAGCGTGTCCTGGGCGCGGGTGATGGCCACATAGAGCAGGCGGCGCTCCTCGTCCATGCGCCGCTGCTCCAGCTGGCGGCGATGCGCAGAGATCGTGTCCGACAACTGTTTTCGATCGACGACGTCCGACGTCTCCAGGACCGGGACGCCGTGCGCGCCCAACGAAGCGCGATCGCCTCGCAGCAGCGGCGGCAGCTCGGCGGCATCGGTCAGCCAGGTGCGGGCCGACCCGGTCGACGGGAACACGCCGCCCGACAGATGCGGAACGGCCACCACGTGCCACTCCAGGCCCTTGGCGGCGTGCACGGTGAGCACTTGGACCTGGTCCTGGGCGACGGTGACTTGCGCCGGCGGCAAGCCGTTTTCGACGTCGGTGGCGGCATCCAGGTAGGCAAGGAGACCCTCGACCGAGGGGTTGCCGGCCCGCTCGGCGTAGCTCGCGACCACGTCGGCGAAGGCGTCGAGGTGTTCGGTACCGGTGCACCCGGTGGTGGCCGGTTGCGCGGCACGGACCTCGCAGTCGACGCCCAGTACCCGGCGCACCTCGGCGACCAGGTCGGGCAGCGGATGGCCGAGATGTCCACGTAGCGTGGTCAACTCGTCGGCGAGTGCGGTGATGCGCCGATACCCGGCCGGTGAATACTCGCTGTCCGGTCCGGGGTCGTCGATGGCGTCGGCCAGGCCGGCGGTGTCGGCGTCCGGGCCGGCCGACGCCGCGATCCGCTCGACGGAATCCGTTTCGCGCGCACCGCCATCCAGGGCGACGGCCCGCCGCCACAGCGCCGCGATGTCGCGGCCGCCGAGCCGCCAGCGTGGTCCGGTGAGCACCCGCATGGCCGCCGATCCGGCGGCGGGGTCGGCCACCAGCCGCAGCATCGCCACCACGTCGGCGACCTCCGGGACGGACAGCAGGCCGGCCAGCCCCACCACCTCCACCGGGATGCCGCGGGCCCGCAGCGCCGCGGCCATCGGTGCGGCGTCGGCGTTGCGCCGCACCAGGATTGCGGCGGTCGGCGGCGCGCCGCCGGCCGAGCCGGCCCGCTCGTAGTGGTGCTGCAGGTGGTCAGCGATCCACTCGCGTTCGGCGCATACGTCGGTCAGCAGCGCGCATCTGACCGTGCCGGGTGAAGCGTTGGGCCGGGCCCGGAGCGGCCGCACCGCCACCGACCGTCGCCGCGCTTCGGCCGAGACCGCGTTGGCCACTTGCAGGGTGCGCGGCGGGTTGCGCCAGCTGGTGCGCAGTTCAAGCATCGGCGCCGGCGTGCCGTCGGGCCGCGGGAAGTCGGTGGTGAACCGCGGCAGGTTGGTGGCCGAGGCGCCGCGCCAGCCGTAGATCGACTGGATCGGGTCGCCGACGGCGGTCAACGCCAGTTCCTCGTCGACTCCGCCGCCGAACAGCGACGACAACACGACGCGCTGAGCGTGACCGGTGTCCTGGTACTCGTCGAGCAGCACCACTCGATAGCGGCTCCGCAGCTCCTTACCGACCTGGCCGAACGTCGTCACCAGCCGCGCGGCCGCGGCCATTTGCATGCCGAAGTCCATCGCCTTCTCGGCCCGCATCCGCGCATGCAGCTCGTCGATGAGCGGCACGAGCTCGGCGCGTTCGGTCTGGGTGGCCAGCATCCGCAGCAGCCACTGGCTGGGGCCGCGGTCTCTCTGGTAGGGGCCGGCCGGCAGCGTGTGCACCAGCCGTTCCAGCTCGACGTGGGTGTCGTGCAGCTGCGCGGTGTCGACGAGGTGCTCGGCGAGCTGGCCGGACAACCGCAGCACCATCGAGGTGACCGCGGCCGGGGTCTTGTCGGTGCGCAGTTCGCCGCGGTAGCCGTTGACCACGTCGAACGCCAGCTGCCACAGCTCGGTCTCGGACAGCAGCCGGGTATCCGGCTCGACGCCGAGCAGCAGGCCGTGGTCGCGCAGCAGCTGCCCGGCGAATGCGTGGTAGGTGCTGACCGCCGGGGCGCCCGCGGGCTCGCCGGTGATCAGTCCGGTGCCGGCCAGCCGGGCAAGCCGCGACCGGACCCGCCGCAGCAGCTGCCCGGCCGCCTTGCGGGTGAACGTCAGGCCGAGCACCTGGTCGGGTCGCGCGTAACCGTTGGCGACCAGCCACACCACCCGCGCGGCCATGGTCTCGGTTTTGCCGGCGCCGGCGCCGGCGATGACGACCAGCGGCCCTGGCGGCGCGGCGATGACCGCGGCCTGCTCCTCGGTCGGTTCGAAAAGCCCAAGGCTGCAAGCTAACTCGGCAGGGCTGTAGCGGGGTGTCATGTCGCGATCCCGTCTGTGTGGGCCGGGCAGCTGGGCCGCAGCGGGCAGTGCACGCAGCCGTCGTTGATGCGGGCGACAAACTGAGGCCCGGCGGTAGCGGCGGCCGCCTGCCTTATCAGGTTGCGCCACTCTTCGCGCGCGGCCGGTGTCAACGGGTCCTGCTCGCGTTCGGTGGCGCCGCCGGCCGTCGTCCTGCCCGGATACACCAACCGGGCGCCGCCGGGCTCGGCACGCGGCAACTGGGGGTCCCTCCCGCTCGCGGGGGCGCCCTCGGCCACGGCCAACTGATAGGCCGCCAGCTGCGCGTGGCGCTGCGCGTCGTCCTTGCTGACCGGTGTCTTGCCCGTCTTGACGTCGACGATGACCAGCCGGCCGACGGCGTCGCGCTCGACTCGGTCGACCCGGCCGCGCAGTCGCACACCGTCGACCACCCCGTCGACGTCGACCTCGACGCCGACCTCGGTGAGCGCGTGCCGCGTCTGGGCCCGCCACTCCAAGAAGGCCTGCAGCATCGCGCGATGGCGGGCCAACTCGTTGGCCGCATACCAGCGCGACTGGAACGGCAGCTGTTCCCAGGCCCGGTCCAGCGCGGCCATCAGCTGCGACTCGCTGGCCGCCGACTCGGCGATCAGGGCGTGCACCACAGAGCCGATGGCCGACGGCAGGTCGCGCGGATCGGTTCCGCCGTGGCGTTCGGCCAGCCAGCGCAGCGGGCAGTCGGTCAGCGTCTGCAGGCTCGACGGCGTCAGCGTGACCACGTGGTGGTCGCCGCTCCACAGCGGCTCGGCGGTGCTGACCGGGGTCATGCCGTACCAGCCGGCCGGGTCGGCGCCCGGCACGCCGGCCTTGGCGAGCCGGGCCAATTGTGTTGCTGCTCTTGCTCTTTCAGTTTCGCTAACCGTGCCGTCGGGTGCGCAGACCACGCCGCGCAGCCGGCCTACCACCGCGGCCCCCGACAACACCCGCGGGGCCGTGACAGGGGATGTGTCGAGCTCGTTAGTGGCCCACTGCGCGATCTCGGAGAAGAACGGCGACGGCAACGCGCTGTCGCAGCCCGCCTGCCCGCCTTCTCCGTCGACGGCGGTGACCAGCAGCCGCTTTTTGGCCCGGCCCATCGCCGCCACCAACAGGCGCCGCTCCTCGGCGAGCAGTGGTGCCCGCAGTGACGCGCCCTCGCCGACCCCGTCGAGGACGTCCAGCAACCGCTGGGTAGCCAGCACGCCGCCGCGCGGAATCGTGTTGGGCCACAACCCTTCCTGTAGACCGGCGATGACCACCAGGTCCCACTCGTGGCCGAGCGCGGCGTGCGCGCTGAGCACGCTGACCTGTTCGGCCACACCGGGCTCGGGACGCACCGGCGGCACCTGCAGCGCACCGACGTGGTCGAGCAGCCCGCGCAGCGACGCCCCGGCGGTGCGCGACACGTATTGGTCGGTGACCTCGAACAGCGTCGTCACCGCGTCGAGGTCGCGGTCGGCCTGGGTGCCGGCGGCGCCGCCGCGCTCAGCCGCCGCCAGCAAGCGACGCTGAAGACCCGAGCGCTGCCACGCCGCCCACAGCGTGTAGCGCGGATCCCGGCCGTCGCGATGACAGCCGGCGGCGGCGTCGAGCACAGCGCGGACCCGTCGCAGCGGGCGGGCGTGCGCCGCGGACAGTGGCGGCGGGTCGCCCGCCAACGCCGACACCAGCAGGTCGTCGACGTCCCGGTCCGGTGCGCTGCGGCGCAGCGCCCGGCGCAGTTGGCGAAGCGTCACCGGGTCGACCCGGCCGATCGGCCCGGTCAGCAACGCCAGTGCATGCTCGCCGTCCAGCCCGTCGGCGGTGGCGGCCAGCACGGCCAGCAGCGCCCGCGCCGCGGGCTGCTGCCACAGCTGCCCACCGGACGTCGGCACGGCCACCGGGACGCCCGCCCGGGTCAGGGCGTGCGCCAGCCCCGCCGCGGCGCGCTGCACCGATCTGACGATGACCGCCATCTGCGACCACGGCAGCCCGTCGACCAGGTGTGCCCGCCGCAGTGCGTCGGCGATCAGCGCCGCCTCCGCATGCTCGGACGCGGCCAGGCGCACGGTCACCGAACCGGAATCGGTTCCGGCGGAGTCGATTTCGCTCCCCCCGGGAAGCCGGCCCGCGACGCCGGATACGGCGCGCGCCACCGCCGGCGCGCAGCGGTGCGACGAGGTCAGCGTCACCGACGGCGCATCGTCGCTGTGCAACAGCGCGGCCGGGTCGCCGCCGCGGAAGCCGAACACCGCCTGGTTGGGGTCGCCGGCGATCACAGTCACCTCGGCGCCCGCCGCCAACACCCGCACCAAACGGGCGGCCTGGGGGTCGAGCTGCTGGGCGTCGTCGACCAGCAGAACCCGGATCCGGGCATGCTCGGCGGCCAGCAACTCCGGGTCGACGGCGAAGGCCTCCAGCGCGGCCCCGACCAGTTCGGCGGCGCCCAGCGCCGGCGTGGTCGCCTGCGGCGCGGCTGTCCCTACCGCGGCGCGCAGCAACATCACCTGCTCGTACTGGCGCGCGAACCGGCCCGCCGCCGCCCATTCCGGGCGCCCGTGCAACCTGCCCAGCTGCTGCAGTTCCCGCGGGTCGACACCGCGTTCGGCGCAGCGCGCCAACAGATCCCGCAACTCGGCGGCGAATCCTGCGGTGCTCAACGCGGGACGCAGCTCGGCGGGCCACGCCGTCGAACCGTCCTGCAGGTCGCCGGCCAGCAGCTCGGCGATGATTGCGTCTTGTTCGGCGCTGGTGACCAACCGCGGAGGCGGCCCGCCGGCGCGCTGCGCGGCCAGCCGCAGCACGGCGAAGGCGTAGCTGTGCACGGTGCGCACCAGCGGCTCACGGATCACGACAGGCCCGGCAGCTTCCGTCCGCGCCCGCAACAGCTGTGCCGTCAACGCGCTGCGCGCCCGGGTGGCGATGCGGCCCGAACCCGTCAGCAACAGAACAGATTCCGGTTCGGCACCGGCAGCGATGCGGGCGGCCGCGGCGTCGACCAGCAGGCTGCTCTTACCGGTGCCCGGGCCTCCGAGCACCCGAATCCGGCCGCGCAGACCCGGATTCAACACCGTGCGCGCCTCGCGACCCCACCGATGTGCCATAGCGGCATGACATCACGGGGGTCCGACAAGTCGGCCCGGGCCGCTCGGCGACGATCGCGGTCACACCCGCCGAGCGAGGTCCTCCCCGCCGCCGTCGTGGCGCGGCTGCTCGTGCGGGAACACCGGGGGCGGCGTCAGGCCGTGCCGAGTCTCGCCCGGGCCGGCTTGCGGTCCCGCCATCGCCTGGTCGCCCCGGTCCGCGTTGTGCTGCGGCTCGGGCTGAGGCTGAGTAACGGCCTTGTCGTCGTCACGTCCTTGCTGCTGGGCACCGGCCATACCGCCCGGGCCCTGACCGACGCCACCGCCGGCGGCGCCTTCGGCTCCCGGCGCGCCGGGTGTCTGGCCCTGTCCGCCGTGGCCGGCGCCTTGGAACGCCTGCATCATCGGCTGCATCAGCTGACTGAACTGACCGCCCATCTGGCCGAGCATTTGCCCTGGCGCACTGGCCATTTCACCCATCTGCCCGGCCTGGCCCGCCATTTGACCGAGCATCTGCACGATCTGCATCACGCCCTGCTCGCCGGACTCCTCGGAACCCTGGTAGGCCACGTTCGAGGCGGCCACTTTGCCGGAAAACATCGTTTCCTTGCCCTGCAGCATCGCCATGTTGGCCTCTAACGGAGCGGCCAGCGTCGGCAGCGCGGCCGAGATCGTCTGGCTCATGAGGTCGTCGCCCGGCGGAATCGTCGGCATCGGTGGTAGCTGGATTCCCGACGCCGGATCCCAGGACTGGGGTCCAGATCTCTCTAGTGGCAAATTCATGAAGACCGTCTCCTCTTCACGCTTCGGTGCCCGCCAACGTCACCAGTCATCGTCGCCCTCGTCCTCGGAAAGGTCGTGGTCGAGCGGCGTCGGAACCGCCAGCCCTGCCCGCGTCCCCCCGCTGGTCTCGCGGTGGCCCATCATGCCCATGCCGCCCATGCCGCCCATGGCGCCGCCGGCGGCCACCGGTGCCGCCCCGGCGGTTGCCGTGCTGCCCGCGACCGCGCCCTCCTCCACCGCGGTCGGGGAGACGTTGGTGTGTTTGTCGACCAGTTTGGCCATCAGCGGGGTCCGTGGCGAGCTGCCGCCGGAGCCGGGCACCGACGCCCCATGCATCATGCCCCCGCCGGCCCTCGGGCCGGAACCACCCGCCGCCGGGTGGTTGCTGAACGCGGCAAACGGCGACGCGCCCGCTCCGCCGCCACCGCCTTTGCCCAGTTGGCCGAACATCGACGAGATCTGCTGCAACGGCTGGGTCAGCTGCTGCAACCCTTGCCCGCTGACCATCTTGCTGAGCTGCTGCGGGATCTGCCCGATTTGGCCGACCATCCCGCTCATCATCTGCATGATCTGCTGCCCGCCCTGGCCACCGGTCTTTCCGGCCTCCTGCGCGTCTTTGCTGGCCTGCCCTGCACCCGGCGCGCCGCCGGGCGGGATGGGTATCGCGGACGGGTTCACCGCAGGCACGCCGAGTTGGCTGGCGAGCTCGCCGGTGCTGGCCGACACGTCGGCCATGTTCTGCGATTGGCCCAACTTGATCGCGCTTTGCAGCAACTCTTCCTTGTTCTGGATCGGCATGGCCTCGATGGCTTCGCACATGTGCTGAATCTCTTGTGCGGTCGCGTTCACCATCGCTTTGGTTTGGGTCACGGCCGCCGCCATGGCGTGCAGCTGCATCGCAATCGCCTGCGCCTGAGCGGCGTTCATCTCGTGGCCGCTGATGATCGTGCTGGCCTCGCCCAGCGCCGCCGTTGCCGCGGCGCCCGACCAGCTGTTGGACATGTTGGTCCATTGCCCCTGCAGCTGAGGGACCACGGTCCCAGTCAGATGCATCGCCAGCTGCTCGTACTGCTCCGCGGCGGCCGTAAGTTGTTCCTCATCGACATTCGGCCAGCCGGGACCCATGACGGTCTGTGACCCGTACGGGCTGCTATCAGGCGGGACGCCCATCACGCGACCTCTCTCGGAGTATGCCGGGTGTGCAGATCAACATTACTGTGCTGCTCACCAGCTTATTGACACATTTTTGGTGGCAGGCCATTCGGGCCGTCGCCGGCCAGCTGGCACCATTCGACAGGTGACCGACCTGCACGTCCATCGCTACGGCCCGCGCGGGCCCGTGCGGCTGCTGGCGATCCACGGTCTGACGGGTCACGGGCGGCGCTGGCGAGCGCTGGCAACGCAGCACCTGCCGGAGGTCGCTGTGGCCGCACCCGACCTGCTCGGACACGGCAGGTCGTCGTGGGCCGCGCCGTGGAGCATCGACGCCAACGTCGCGGTCCTGGCCAGGTTGCTGAAGGAGCAGGCCGACGCCCCGGTACTGGTGGTCGGGCATTCCTTCGGCGGCGCGATCGCGCTGCATCTGGCCGCCGCACACCCGGACCGGGTGGCGGCGCTGGTGCTGCTCGATCCCGCGATCGGTTTGGACGGCAGGTGGATGCGCGAGATCGCCGACGCGATGCTGGCCTCCCCCGACTACCCGGACGCCGCAGAAGCCCGCGCGGAGAAGGCGACGGGTTCGTGGGTGGATGTGGACCCGGCCCTGCTCGACGCCGAACTCGACGAGCACCTCGTCGCGTTGCCGGGCGGCCGCTACGGCTGGCGGATCAGCCTGCCGGCGATGATGTCCTACTGGAGTGAGCTGGCCCGCCCAATCGTGTTGCCGCCGAAAGGGATCGGCACGACGCTGGTACGGGCGCGGTGGACGTCGCCACCGTATGTCGGCGACGAGCTCATCAGCAGCCTCCGTGAAAAGCTGGGACCGGACTTCAGACTGGTCGATTTCGAGTGCGAACACATGGTGGCGCAAGCCAAGCCGGCCGAGGTGGCGGCGCTGATTCGCGAGCGGCTGGGCTGACTTGTGGCGAAGGTGACCGACGCACAGGTCGAGCGGGTGCGGGCCCTGGTGGCCGCAATCCCTCCCGGGCGGGTCGCCACCTACGGCGATATCGCTTCTGCCGCAGGCCTTTCCAGCCCACGCATCGTCGGGTGGATCATGCGCACCGATTCCTCCGACCTGCCCTGGCACCGAGTGATCACCGCATCGGGCCGGCCCGCAAGGCATCTGACCACCCAGCAGCTGGAACTGCTTCGGGCGGAAGGGGTTCTGGCCGTCGACGGGAGGGTGTCGCTGGCCGAGGTCCGTCACACGTTCTAGCTCGAATGTGGCCTTGATCCACGCCTTTTCGCCGCAGGCGTGCATCAAGCCCACACTCGGCCAGGTTCAAGGACTAGAGCACCAACCGCACCAGCGCTGCCGTACGGGCCAAACCCGGAAAGGCCTCCGCCGTCGAACGCGGGTGCAGTGCATGGACCGCGAGCCGAAACATCAACGCCCGCAACAACATCTGCGGCCACTCCGGCAAGGCGTTCCAGCGTTCGATGAGACCGTCGTCGGCTTCACCCCATGACAGTGCGTCGACGACAACCACTCCCGCCGCCCACGACGCCGGCCGCCAGTAGGGGGTGATGTCGGTGATTCCGGGCGCGGCCGCGCCCGCGAAAAGGACCGTCCCGTAGAGGTCGCCGTGCACCAGCTGGCTGGGACTCTTGGTGCGTCGCCGCAGACCTGCCAGCTGGTGGATCAGCTCGATCGACCGCTGCCCGTCGGCCGACGGCGGCGCGATCCGCGCGTTCGGCGGCACCGAGGCCAGCGGGCGGTCTTCCCAGGCGGCGCGGTCGGCGGCGATGAAGACATCGACGTCGGCCCACGGCGCGGAGGGGCCCTGGGTCAGGAATCGGGGGCGTTCCAGTTTGCCGGTGGCCTCGTGCAACCGGACCGCCGCGGAAACCACCTCGTCGTGGCGAGGCTCGGGTGTGCCGGCGACGAACGTGTCGGCGCGCCACCCGGCAACCACATAGCGCCCGTCGGTCGAGCGGACGGGACGGGCCAGCCGTATCCCGTCGACAAACAGCGTTTCGCGGACCTTGGCCGACCAGGCCGCGCGGGCATGGTCGGCCACCATCGACAGCACGACTTCGCCGCACCGCCAGCCGCCTTCCCAGCTGGCGCCCAACGGCACCGGACGCACACCGCTCACACCGAACGCCGCCAACACATGCTCGGGCGGCGGCTCGACAGTCACGCGACCAGCCTAATCGCCGTGAGCTGGGGTTCTCGGTTAGTACATCACCATGTCGGGCTGCATTTGCTGCGCCCAGGCGACGATGCCGCCCTGCAAGTGAACCGCATCGGAGAAACCAGCCTTTTTCAGCGTGGCCAGCGCCTCGGCCGAGCGCACACCGGTCTTGCAGTACAACACCGGGATCCGGTCCTGCGGCAGCTGGGCCAGGCCCTCACCGGAGTTGATCGACGACTGCGGGATCAGCCGAGCGCCGTCGATGTGGTTGATGTCCCACTCCACCGGCTCGCGCACGTCGATCAGCGCAATCTTCTTGCCGGAGTCCAGCAACTCGCGCAGCTCGCGGGGGGTGATCGTGGCGTCGGCGGCGGCGTCGGCGGCCTCGTCGGACAGCACGCCGCAGAACTCTTCGTAGTCGATCAGTTCGGTGATCTTCGGCGTCGACGGGTCTTTGCGGATCGCGATCGCGCGATAGCTCATTTCCAGCGCGTCGTACACCATCAACCGGCCCAACAGCGGTTCGCCGATGCCGGTGATGAGTTTGATGGCCTCGGTGCCCATCACCGACGCGATCGACGCGCACAGGATGCCCAGCACCCCGCCTTCAGCGCACGACGGCACCATGCCGGGTGGCGGGGGCTCCGGGTACAGGTCGCGATAGTTCAGGCCCCGCCCGTCGGGGGCGTCTTCCCAGAATACCGACACCTGGCCCTCGAAGCGATAGATCGAGCCCCACACGTAGGGCTTGTGCGCCAACACGGCGGCGTCGTTGACCAGATAGCGGGTGGCGAAGTTATCGGTGCCGTCCAAGATCAGGTCGTATTGCTCGAACAGCTCGACCGCGTTGTGCGGCTCGAGGCGGACCTCGTGCAGCCTGACCTCGACCAGCGGGTTGATCTCGGCGATCGAGTCGCGCGCGGACTGCGCCTTGGAGCGGCCGATGTCGGAGACGCCATGGATGATCTGGCGCTGCAGGTTGGATTCGTCGACGACGTCGTAGTCGACGATGCCGATGGTGCCGACCCCGGCGGCCGCCAGGTAGAGCAGCGCCGGCGCGCCGAGTCCGCCGGCGCCGATCACCAGCACGCGCGCGTTTTTGAGCCGCTT
Source organism: Mycobacterium kyorinense (assembly GCF_002101735.1). Classification (GTDB taxonomy): domain Bacteria; phylum Actinomycetota; class Actinomycetes; order Mycobacteriales; family Mycobacteriaceae; genus Mycobacterium; species Mycobacterium kyorinense. Next base: position 24,881 of record NZ_LQPE01000047.1, read on the forward strand.
CTGCCCGTCGACCCCCACGTCGGGAATGATGAGATGCCGGCTGTAGCGCGCGACTTCTTCTCGTGTCAGCTCGGCGGCCGGCTCAACCAGCGGCGGCAACGACGTCGACACCGATATCTCCTAGGTTGCTTTTCGATTGCTGTCTATTAATCACAGCAGTTGCCCGGATCAACGGCAAACAGCGACAGAAGCTTCCCGACGTTAGGCGATCGGGTAGGGCCAGGGATTGAATCGGCAGCTTTTATTGTCCGGCTTGACCCACTCCGGGTCGAACTTCGACGCGTCGTTGTCCGACGTGGAAAACGTCTGCTGCATCATCACCGGCGCCAGCCCGCCCTGCGCGTCACACGACTCGTGACGCAGATAGCCGATGGCGTGACCGACCTCGTGGTTGATCACGTACTGGCGGTACGAACCGACGTCACCCTCGAACGGCACCGCGCCGCGGACCCACCTGGCCTCGTTGATGAATACTCGCGGCTGCCCCTCGGGACCGTACGACGGGTTGTAACAGGACGTTTCCAAGGGGAATTCGTAGCCGCAGCCCTCGCGTACCGTCATCGGAGAGCTCAGCGAGATCCGGAAGTCGGGGCTGCCCGGCGCGCTCCCGTCGATCCGGATGAAGGCGAACTGCGGATTGTGCGTCCAGCTCTTGGGATTGGCCAACGTTTGGTCGACCATGCGGGCGAACGCATCGTCACCGCCGAACGCGGCCGGATCGACCCCGTTTTCCACCTCGACGGTGTAGCGGAACACCTTCGCGGCGCCCTGCCCGATCTGCGGGGTGGTGCCCGGGATGACGCGCCAGGTCTTGTCTCCGGTCTGGGTGAACGCGCCGCCGTCGGGCAGCATGCCGGTGGGCAGATTGGCGTCGAACATGGTCAGGCCCCGCGGCGGCGCATCGATGATCGCCGTGCCCACCGACCCGATCGCCGGCGGACCCTGCGCCGGATCCTTCGACGCCGGAGGTGGCGCGCTGGTCCCGGTCGCCGTCTGGTACAACACCACCGCGGTCAGCGCCGTCAGCACGGGCAGCGCATAGGCACGCCAACCATAGGTCGACACGAACCGGCCCAGCCAGGTTTGTTTGCGCCACTGGCGCGGCCTGTCCCGGTTGGAACGGGCCCGTCCGGAGCTGTCGGCGAGCGGATCCCGCTGCGCGCGCAGCGGTTCTCGCCAGTCGTCGCGGAGAACCGGTACGGGACCGCCCCCACGCCCCTCCGGGTGGTAAGTCACCGCCTCAGGATCGCACATTCCCTGCTGAGGATGCCGCTAGCTGGGACCTTTGGCGTGCCCGGTAAAGCGTTGACCGCATCAATAACCAGCGCGCGAAGGTACGGGTAGTAGTGTCGTTGCGACGAGCGTGGCTGACGATGTGTGGCCAACCAAGCAGATTGAGGACTTGATGAGCGATCTCGCCAACGCGGCCGCAAGGCGGACGGCGGACCCTGTCGCCCCCGCCCGGCGGGGTAATCGGCTGCCCCGCGACGAGCGCCGCGGTCAGTTGCTCGTCGCTGCCAGCGAGGTTTTCGTCGACCGCGGCTATCACGCGGCCGGCATGGATGAGATCGCCGATCGGGCCGGAGTCAGCAAACCTGTTCTTTACCAACACTTTTCGAGCAAGCTGGAACTGTACTTGGCGGTGCTGCAGCGGCATGTCGAAAATCTGGTGTCCGGCGTGCGGCAGGCCCTGCGTACCACCACCGACAACCGGCAGCGGTTGCGCGCAGCGGTACAGGCGTTCTTCGACTTCATCGAGCACGACGGCCAGGGCTACCGGCTGATCTTCGAAAACGACTACGTCACCGAGCCGCAGGTGGCCGCCCAGGTGCGGGTGGCCACCGAATCGTGCATCGATGCGGTGTTCGACCTCATCAGCGCCGATTCGGGGCTGGATCCACACCGGGCCAGGATGATCGCGGTGGGCCTGGTCGGCATCAGTGTCGACTGCGCCAGGTACTGGCTGGATACCGACCGTCCGATTTCCAAGGAAGACGCCGTGGAGGGCACTGTGCAGTTCGCCTGGGGCGGGCTATCGCACGTGCCGCTTACCCGCTCCTAGCGGCACCGATCCCGAACCCGACGCGGCGGGCGTCGGCCACGCCGATTTCGACATAGGCGATCTTGGCGGTCTGGATCAGGAAGCGACGGCCCTTCTCGTCGGTCAGGCTCAGCACATCGGAGTCTTTGCGCAGCGCGGCACTGACCAGTTCTTCGACCTCGCTGGGCGTCTGCGCACTGGTGAAGACCAGCTCCCGCGGGCTGTCCGTGATACCGATCTTGACCTCCACGCCGGCCCCTTCCTTGTAGACGTTCTCAGCATGCAGGCTAGTGGACGGCCCAGGGCGGTCGTGAAAGCCGGTCGGCGCCAAGCGTTCGCGAGCACGAGTGTCGCCAAATCGTGACCAACACACCGGGTGCCGCCCGTCACCGCGGCTACTTCACATCGATAACATCTGCACTATTAGCACCATGAATCACTTGGATACGGAGATCCAGGACTACCCAGACGAGCTGGTCTACGAGACCTACCCGGACGACGACGATCTGGTCGAGCCGGCCGATCAACGCTGGCGTCCGGTGGCCGTGATCGCCGCCGTCGTGTTCGTGCTGGCCGTGATCGCCACGGTCGTGATCCTCAACGGCGGCGACAGCACCTCGACGACGGCCACGGTGGCGCCACCCACGCGCACGGTGATCGCCACGCCGCGGCCGACGTCGCCGCCCAGCGCGTCGCTGCCACCCGAGACGGTCACCACCGTGACACCGCCCCCGCGCGAACCCAGCGTCACGGCCAGTCCGACCGAGGTGCCCAGTGCGGCACCGCCGGCGGAGGCCGCCCCGGCGCCGCTGCCGCCACCGAGCCCGAACACCGTCGTCTACCGGGTGACCGGCACCAAGGGGATGCTCGACCTGGTCAACATCGTCTACACCGACGAGCAGGGCCTGCCGCGCACCGACCTGAACGTGTCGTTGCCCTGGTCGAAGGCCGTCATACTCAACCCCGGCGTGCAGACGAAATCCGTTGTGGCGACGAGTCTTACGGGTCGGCTCAACTGCGAGATCATCGATGCGCAGGGCCAGCCGGTCGCCGTGTCGGCCAGCAACACGATCATCGCGACCTGCGCCCGTTAAGCGAGACCGAGCTCGCGCATCCGTTCGTCGTGGGTGTGCTGCAACCGGTCGAAGAAACCCGTCAGCTGCGTCAATCCGTCGGTCCCGGACACCACCAAATCGACCAGCTCGTCATGGTCGGCCAACACGTACTGCGCCTGCGTGATCGCTTCGCCGAGCAGCCGACGGGACCACAACGCCAGCCGGCTGCGCTGTTTGGCGCTGCTGTTCACCGCTGCGCGCACCTCGGCGACCACGAACTGGGAGTGCCCGGTTTCCGACAGCGTCGCGCGCACCACGTCGGCCACCTCGGCGGGCAGCCCGTCGGCGATTTCCAGGTATAAGTCGGCCGCCAGTGCGTCGCCGACATAGGTCTTGACCAGCGCCTCCAGCCAGGTGCTCGGCGTCGTCAGGCGGTGGTAGTCGTCGAGCGCGGAGGCATATTTCGACATGGCCGGTACGACGTCGACGCCGCGCCGTTCCAGGGCTTCGCGCAGCAACTCGTAGTGCCCCATCTCCGCGGCCGCCATCCGGGCCATCGAAATCCGGCCACGAAGGTCCGGCGCCATCCGCGCCTCGTCGGTAAGCCGGTAGAAAGCAGCGACCTCGCCGTACGCCAGCAGCGCGAACAATTCGTTGACGCCGGGATGATCGGCCGACAGTCGTGGCGGGGGCGGATCGGCCAATTCGTCGGCGCGTGAGAGCGAGGACATGGCAACACTGTAGGCCCCGTCGGTGGCGACCCGGTGCGTCCAGCGGGTGTCCGCGGCCGACCTGGGGGCACCACCCGCTTGCGGGGGACTATCATGGACATCGGTGGTGGCGGTAAATCCTTACCGCCGCTACCCGCGAAATGTGCGTGCACGCAGTCGGCCCGCCTGTGAGAGTGCAGGGCCCCGCGAACCGGCATCGGATTCGACACTCAGCTCGTGCGCGCGTGACCCGCAAAACGACCTGATCGAAACCGATACCGAGAGGCACACCCGCATACGCATGACTCCCGTCACTCACGCACCTCACCTCACGTTTGCCAGTCTTGGAGTTCGCGACGAAATAGTGCGCGCACTCGCCGAAGAAGGCATCGAACATCCCTTTGCCATCCAGGAGCTCACGCTGCCGCTGGCGCTCGCCGGCGACGACGTGATCGGCCAGGCCCGCACCGGCATGGGCAAGACGTTCGGCTTCGGCGTGCCGCTGCTGCAGCGAATCACCGACCCCGACACCGACCGCCCGCTGACCGGCATCCCGCGCGCGCTGGTCGTGGTGCCCACCCGCGAGCTGTGCCTGCAGGTCTCCGGCGACCTGGCCACCGCGGCCAAGCACCTGCACGCCGATGGCGGCCGGCGGCTGTCGGTGGTCTCCATCTACGGCGGCCGCCCCTACGAGCCGCAGATCGAGTCGCTGCGCGCCGGCGCCGACGTGGTGGTGGGCACCCCGGGCCGGCTGCTCGACCTGGCCCAGCAGGGCCACCTGCAATTGGGCGGGCTGGCGGTGCTGGTGCTCGACGAGGCCGACGAGATGCTCGACCTGGGCTTTTTGCCCGACATCGAGCGCATCCTGCGCCAGATCCCCGAGGACCGGCAGGCGATGCTGTTCTCGGCGACCATGCCGGACCCGATCATCACGCTGGCCCGCACGTTCATGAACCAACCGACCCACATCCGTGCCGAGGCGCCGCAGGCCTCGGCGGTGCATGACGCCACCGAGCAGTTCGTCTACCGGGCGCATGCGCTGGACAAGATCGAATTGGTGAGCCGGATATTGCAGGCCCGTGGCCGCGGCGCCACCATGATCTTCACCCGCACCAAGCGCACCGCCCAGAAGGTGGCCGACGAACTGGCCGAGCGCGGATTCGCCGTCGGCGCCGTGCACGGCGACCTCGGCCAGATCGCAAGGGAGAAGGCGCTCAAGGCATTTCGCGCCGGCGGCATCGACGTGCTGGTCGCCACCGACGTGGCCGCCCGCGGTATCGACATCGACGACGTCACCCACGTCATCAACTACCAGTGCCCCGACGACGAAAAGACCTACGTGCACCGCATCGGCCGCACCGGCCGAGCCGGTCGCACCGGCGTCGCAGTCACGTTGGTGGACTGGGACGAGCTGGCCCGCTGGGCGATGATCGACAAGGCGCTCGACCTGGGCTGCCCCGATCCGGCCGAAACCTATTCGAGCTCGCCGCACCTCTACACCGAACTGGACATCCCGACCGAGGCCCGCGGCACGGTCGGAGCGCCCCGCAAACCGCAGGCCAAGAAGGCCGCCGCCGCCGGGGACAAGCCGGCCCGCAAGAGCACCCGGTCACGGCGACGCACCCGCGGCGGCAAACCGGTAACCGGGCACCCCGCCGCGGCCACCAACGGTGACGCGCCGGCCGAAGCTCCCGCCGGCGAGGGCACGCACAGCGGCCGCCGACGTCGGCGCCGCCGGCCCCGCAAAGCGGCGGAGGTCGCCGCCAACGCCAACTGAGTCGGCTCGCCGCCCGCCGCCCGATGGTCAAACCCGAACGCCGCAGCAGGGCCGACATGGTGGCCGCCGCCGCGATCGTGGGCGTCGTCGCGGTGGTGGCAGCGCTGATCTGGTGGACCAGCGACGCGAGGGCCACCAGCAGCCGACCCGCCGCAGTACCGATACCCGCCCCGAGCACGGCCCGTGAGGTGCCCGCGTCGGTCAAGCAACTCTGGACAGCGCCGAGCGCAGCGACCAGCCTCCCGGTGGTGGTCGCCGGCGCTGTGGTCACGGGCGACGGGCAGTCGGTGCAGGGCCGTGATCCGGCCAGCGGCGACGTGCGCTGGAGCTACTCGCGCAACCGGCGGCTGTGCGCGGTGTCCTGGGTCTACCGCTACGCCGTCGCCGTCTATCCCGACGACCGCGGCTGCGGACAGGTCAGCACCATCGACGCCTCCACCGGCCGCCGCGGGCCGGCGCGCAGCAGCTACGCCGACAAGCAGGTCGACGTCTCCTCCGACGGCACGACCGTGCTGTCGGCGGGGAAGACGCGGCTGGAGCTGTGGCGCTCGGACATGGTCCGGATGCTGTCCTACGGCGAGATCGACGCCCGGGTGAAGCCGTCGTCGCAGGGGTTGCACACCGGATGCACGCTGACGTCGGCGGCGGCCAGCTCGTCGGCCGTGTCGGTACTGGAAGCATGCCCCAAGCAGGCCGATCTGCGGCTGACGCTGCTGCGGCCGAGCAAGGAAGAAGACGAACCCGAGCAGCGGTATGTGCCCGAGCCGGGAATCGGCGCCGGGTCGGGCGCCCGGGTGCTGGCCGTGTCGGACACCACCACGGCCGTCTACCTGCCGTCTCCGCAGCCCCGGGTCGAGGTGGTCGATGCATCGGGCACCACTGTGGCGAGCACGGTGCTGCCCAAGCAGCCGATGCCGTCGAACGTGGTGTCTCGGCTGGGCAACCTGGTGAGCTGGTGGACTGGCGACGCGGTGCTGGTGTTCGACGCGGCGACGCTGACCTACCGCTACACGGTCGCGCCCGACGATCCGGTCGTCCCGGTGGGTCCGGCGACCGTCATGGCGGGCCGGCTGCTGGTCCCGGTCGCTGGCGGGATCGGTGTCTATGACCCGGCTACCGGCGCGCACGAACGCGATATCCCGGTCGAGCGGCCGCCGGGTACGGCGCCGGTGATTCCCGCCGTATCGGGCTCGCAGATTCTCGAGCAGCGCGGCGACTCCGTCGTCGCACTCGGCTAAGAGATCTCGGGCGTGAACGTCGGCAGCGGCTTGCCGGACTTCCAGTGCTTGAGCAGAGCATGGGCCAGCTCGCGGTAGGCCACCGAGCCCTTGTTCTTGCGTGCCGCCATCACCGACGACCCCGACGCGCTGGCCTCGGCGAAGCGCACTGTCCGCGGGATCGGCGGCGCCAGCACCGGCAGGTCGTAGCGGTCGGCGACGTCGAGCAGCACGTCGCGGGTGTGGGTGGTGCGGGGGTCGTACAGGGTCGGCAGCGCACCCAATAGGCGCAGGCGCGGGTTGGTGATCTGCTGGACGTCGGCGACTGTGCGCAGGAACTGCCCGACGCCGCGGTGCGCCAGCGTCTCGCACTGCAGCGGCACCATCACCTCGTCCGCGGCGGTCAGCCCGTTGAGCGTCAGCACCCCCAGCGACGGTGGGCAATCGACGACGACCACGTCGAACTGGTCGGCGAGCTTGTCCAGCGCGCGCTTGAGCGCGTACTCGCGGCCGGCCCGCATCAGCAGCATCGCCTCGGCGCCCGCCAGGTCGATGTTGGCGGGCAACAGTGTCATGCCCTCCGCGGTGTCGACCAGCGCGGCATTGGGCTCCACCTCGCCGAGCAGCACCTCATGCACCGACACCGGCAGCTTGTCGGGATCGTGGCCGAGCGAGAAGGTCAGACAGCCCTGCGGATCGAGATCGACGAGCAGTACTCGCCGTCCCTTGTCCACCATCGCGGCTCCCAGCGAGGCCACCGTCGTCGTCTTGGCCACCCCGCCCTTCTGGTTGGCCACCGCCAGTACCCGGGTCTCTGCCATCAAGCGCCGCTCCTCCTGTCCGCTTCGCGTCGTCGCCGGCGCGGCCACACGGCCATCCTGGCATCTTCCCCATCCTGCCCGCGCGTCAATCGCGATGCGTTTCAGGCAGAATCGGTCGGCATGGGCGTAGAGAACCATCGACTGGTACTGCTGCGCCACGGCGAAACCGAATGGTCGAAGTCCGGCCAGCACACCAGCCGCACCGATCTCGAGCTCACCGACGACGGACGCCGCCAGGCCGCGGCCGCCGGGCGGGCACTCGCAGAACTGCACCTGGATCGCCCGCTCGTGATCACCAGCCCCCGCCAACGGGCCGTGTCGACCGCCGAACTGGCGGGGCTGGCCATCGACGAGAAGTCGCCCCTGATCGCTGAGTGGGATTACGGATCCTACGAGGGCCTGACGACTGCGCAGATCCGCCGATCCGACCCGGAGTGGTTGGTGTGGACACACGGTTGCCCCGACGGCGAGACCGTCGCCCAGGCTACCGAGCGCGCCGACGCGGCCGTCGCGCTCGCACTCGGGCACATGGCGGCGCACGACGTGCTGTTCGTCGGGCACGGTCACTTCTCCCGGGCGGTGATCGCGCGCTGGCTCGAGCTGCCGCTGCGCGACGGGATCCGATTCGGCATGGTCGCCGGTGCGATCGCGGTGTGCGGCTTCGAGCACGGAGTCCGGCAGCTCGTCGCGCTCACCCTTCCGCGCCCATGAGTGCCGAGCCGCCGTTCGTGTTGTGCGGGCCGGCCGGGGTTCTGGTTGCCGACGGCGTACGGGCGGCCTACCACGACGTGCCCGCCGCGCAGGCCGCACTGCGCTCCGGTGCGGCACCAATCGTGGTGGGCGCGTTGCCATTTGAACTTGCTCAGCCCGCTGCATTGATGACGCCGCGAGCCGTGCGGCATTTCGATGCGCTGCCTGGCTGGCCTGCCGACCCACTGCCGGGCGTGCACATCGCCGGGGCAGTGCCCGCACCCGAGGAACACCGCGCCCGGGTGCGACGCGCCTGCGACCAACTGAACGCACCGGGCAGTGCCCTGCAGAAGGTGGTGCTGGCCCGCGCCTTGCGTCTGGCCGCCGACGGCCCGCTGGACGCCCGCGTCATCCTGCGCCGGCTGGCCGCCAAAGACCCTGCCGCCTACGGCTATCTGGTCGATTTGACGGCGGCGGGCGACCGGTTCACGGGCATGGCGCTGATCGGCGCCAGCCCCGAGCTGCTGGTGGCACGCGACGGCGGCCGGGTGACGTGCCGGCCGTTCGCCGGCTCGGCGCCACGTTCCGCTGATCCCGAGCTCGACGCCGCCGCCGCTGCCGCACTGGCCGATTCGGGCAAGAACCGCCACGAGCATCAACTGGTCATCGACGCGATGGTCGAAGCGCTGCGGCCGCTGTGCACCGAGCTGACGATCGCGCCCACCCCGCAGCTAAGCCGCACCGCGGCGCTCTGGCACCTGAGCACACCGATCAGCGGACTGCTGCGCGATACGTCGACCACGGCAATGGATTTGGCGTTGGCGCTGCATCCCACCCCGGCGGTCGGCGGGGTGCCGACCGATGCCGCGGCCCGGCTCATCGGCGAACTGGAGGGCGACCGCGGCTTTTACGCCGGCGCGGTCGGTTGGTGCGACGCCCGCGGCGACGGACGGTGGGTGGTGTCCATCCGCTGCGCCCAGCTGTCCGCCGACCGCCGGAGCGCACTCGCCCACTGCGGGGGTGGCATCGTGGCCGAGTCGGATCCCGACGACGAACTGACCGAGACAACAACGAAATTCGTCACCATCCTGACCGCGCTGGGAGTTCAGCCGTGACGACGCGCATCCGCCGCGCCGCGCCCACCGACGCCGCGGCAATCACCGCGATGATCCACCAGCTGGCCGACTTCGAGCAGGCTCCGGACCAGTGCACCGTCACCGAAACACAAATCCGCGCAGCGCTTTTCGACGAGCCGACCACGCTTCGTGGGCACGTCGCCGAGGTGGACGGCGAGGTGGCCGCAACAGCCCTGTGGTTCCTCAACTTCTCCACCTGGGACGGCGTAGCGGGAATCTATTTGGAGGACTTGTACGTTCGCCCCGAGTTTCGCCGTCGCGGGCTGGCCCGCGCGCTGCTGTCAGCGCTGGCCCGCGAATGCCTCGAACGCGGCTACAGCCGGCTGTCGTGGGCGGTGCTGAACTGGAACACCGCCGCGATCGCGCTGTACGACAGCATCGGGGGTCGGCCGCAGTCGCAGTGGACCACCTACCGGCTGTCGGGTCCGGAGCTGGTAGAGCTGGCGGGGCCTCGCTGATCCCCGGAAATCCAGCGCAGGGCGGGCGGACTGAGCAGCAACACCAACACGGCCAGCGCCACGACGCCCAACGGAATCCCCGCCAGCGGCCGGTGTGAGCCGACCGCGAGGTACCACGCGACCGGCAGCAGCAACAATTCGGCGAACACCGCCGGTCCGCGGCCCCAACGCCGACCGACCAGCAGGGCGCACCCCGCGGCCAGCACGCCGCCGCCGATCAGCGCGAACCACACGGCCGTACCGAAACCGTTGACCACACGCTGGTCAGCTCCGCCGAGACCGCGCAGCAGAAGCACCGCGGCCACCACCAGCGCCGCCGCGCCCTGCAGGGCCACCACCAGTCCTGCCCCACGCACGCCGGCCGGAACACTCACAGCGTCAGCGTAGCCACCTACTCCCGTGGGATTTTCGCGATCGCCGCTAGGCTTTTGCGTCATGCGCGCCGTGCTGATCGTCAACCCCACTGCGACGTCGACGACCCCGGCAGGGCGGGACCTTTTGGCGCACGCGCTCAAAAGCCGTCTGCAACTGCGGGTCGAGCACACCACCCATCGAGGTCACGGTGGCGAGATCGCCCAGGCCGCCACCGAAGAGGGGGTCGACCTGCTCGTCGTGCACGGCGGCGACGGCACGGTGAGCAACGTGGTCAACGGCCTGCTCGGGCGACCGGGCCGGCTACCGACGGGCCATGTCCCGGCGGTGGCCATCGTGCCGGGGGGGTCGGCCAACGTGCTGGCCCGCTCGTTGGGGATCTCGCCAGACCCGCTCAACGCGACCAACCAGCTCATCGGGCTACTCGACCAGTTCGGCCACCAGCAGAAATGGCGCCGGATCGGCGTGATCGACTGCGGCGAGCGGTGGGCGGTGCTCAACGCCGGGATGGGCGTCGACGCCGAGGTGGTGAAGGCGGTCGAGGCGCAGCGCGAGAAGGGCCGCAAGGTCACCGCTGCGCGCTACATCCGCACCGCCGTACCGGCCGCGCTGGCCACCACCCGGCGGGAGCCGACGCTGACCCTGCACTTGCCGGGCCGCGACCCGGTGTCGGGCGTGCATTTCGTGTTCGTGTCGAACTCCAGCCCATGGACGTATGCCAACAACCGGCCCATCTGGACCAACCCCGACTGCAGGTTCGAGGGCGGGCTGGGGGTGTTCGGCGTCACGAGCATGAAGGTGATCCCCACCTTGCGGATCGTCCGGCAGATGTTTGCCAAGCGGCCCAAGATGCAGGCCAAGCAGCTGGTCCGCGACGACGACGCGGCCTGCGTGCGGGTCACTTGCGACGGTCCGCCGATCGCCAGCCAATTCGACGGCGATTACCTAGGTGTACGGGAGGAGATGACGTTCCGGGCCGTCCGCGACGCGCTGGCCGTCGTCGCACCACCGGCGAAAAGCCCGCCTGACCTGCGCTAACGTAAAATCGGGAGGGCAAATGCCCTGTCATACTAGTACAGCTGGTTAAGGGATTTGGTAACAGATCCTCAAAGTGAGATTGCCCACGGACCAACGCACGCTATTGACATCTGTTGAGCCTGTGAAACGATCGAAACATCGCGTGCAACGGTACGGAAATTTTCTTGTGCCCGCGTTAACAGCCGAAGAAAAAACCGGTGCGCTGTGCTGCGCACTTAGTGAGGAGTAACGACGTATGGATTGGCGCCACAAGGCGGTCTGTCGCGACGAGGACCCGGAGCTGTTCTTCCCGGTGGGGAACAGTGGACCGGCGCTCGCCCAGATCGCCGACGCGAAACTGGTCTGTAACCGCTGCCCGGTGACCACCGAATGCTTGTCCTGGGCGCTCAACACCGGCCAGGACTCCGGCGTGTGGGGCGGCATGAGCGAAGACGAACGTCGCGCGCTGAAGCGCCGCAACGCCCGGACGAAGGCCCGCAGCGGAGTCTGACGCAAAACCCGGTTTAACTCTCGCGGCCCCGACAGTGTCGGGGCCGCGAGCTTGCGTACGGGGTCGCCACGCAACCTATTGCACGAGCCTGGCGCGACGGCCGATCGGGACACGCAGGACGACGTCGGTGCCGCCGTCGGCGGCATCGTTCATCCGCAGCGACCCGTCGAGCTCGGCGGTTACCAGTGTGCGCACGATCTGCAGGCCCAGCCGATCGGATTTCTCGACGCTGAACCCGTCGGGCAGTCCGCGGCCATTGTCGTGGACGACCACGTCGAGCCAGCGGGCCGAGCGCTCGGAACGAATAGTCACCGACCCTTGCGCCGCTTCCGGCTCGAAGGCGTGCTCGATGGCGTTCTGCACCAGCTCGGTGATCACCATGATCAGCGCCGTGGCGCGATCGGAGTCCAGCACGCCCAGCATGCCTACCCGGTTGATCCGGATCGGCGTGTCAACGGTTGCCACGTCGTTCATGATCGGCAGGATCCGGTCGATCACCTCGTCGAGGTTGACCTCCTCGTCGACCGACATCGACAGCGCGTCGTGGACCAACGCGATCGACGACACCCGCCGTACCGACTCGATCAGCGCCTCCCGCCCTTCGGGGTTGGTGGTGCGGCGGGCCTGCAGGCGCAGCAGCGCCGCCACCGTCTGCAAGTTGTTTTTGACCCGGTGGTGGATCTCGCGGATGGTGGCGTCCTTGGACATCAGCGCACGATCGCGGCGCTTGACCTCGGTCACGTCACGCACCAGCACCGCCGCACCGGCCGCCGCGCCGTGCACCACTAAAGGCAGCGTGCGCAGCAGCACCGCCGCCCCGCCGGCGTCGACCTCCATCCGCATGCTCGCTCCGCCGGCCAGCGAGTCCTGCACGTGGTCGGCCAGTTCTTGCGCCTCGAACGGGTCGGAGATCAGCGGCCGGGTGACGTCAATCAGGTTGTGGCCCTCCAGTTCTGAGGTCAACCCCATCCGGTGATAAGCCGACAGCGCGTTCGGGCTCGCGTAGCACACCACGCCGTTGACATCGAGCCGGATGAAACCGTCGCCTGCGCGCGGGCTGGACCGCGACATCGCCACGTCGCCGACGTTGGGAAACGTGCCCTCGGAGAGCATGTGGACCAGGTCGGCGGCACAGTCGCGGTAGGCGGTCTCCAGCGGGCTGATTTGGCGGTCGGGCGCCACCGCGGTCTGATGGCTCAGCACGGCCACCACCCGCTCGCCGTAGCGGACCGGGACCGCCTCGACGTTGAGCCCGGTCTGTAGCTGCAAATCGTCTTGCGCCGCAACGTTTCCGCGCTGGATGGCGCCGGATTCGAACGCCGCGGCGACCAGCGGCGCCTTCTTGGGGGGAAAGACGGTGCCGACGGCGTCGCGCAGCAGGACCGTCGGCGCGGTGTTGGGCCGGCATTGCGCGACGCACACCAGCGTGCCGTCGTCGCGGCGCACCCACATCAGGTAGTCGGCGAAGGACAGGTCGGCCAGTAGCTGCCACTCCCCGACCACGGCGTGCAGGTGGTCGACGGCATTGCCCGGAAGGACGGTGTGTTCGGCGAGCAGGTCACCGAGAGTCGACATGGCTCACTCCCGGCTTCGACAGGGCCTTAGCTGATGACGGCGATGAGGTCGCCGGCCTGGATGACATCTCCCACCGATACGCTGACTTTGCTTACCGTGCCGGCGACTTCGGCCAGGACCGGAATCTCCATCTTCATCGACTCCAGCAGCACCACGGTGTCGCCCTCGCTGACCTGGTCGCCCTCGTTGACCACGACTTCCAGCACGCTGGCCACGATCTCCGCGCGGACGTCCTCGGCCATCATCACCCCGTTCGTCACCCAGCCGGTCGCAATCTGTCGCCTTATCGAACCACAACCGGCTGACGCCGGTGCGCCGAGAGTGGCCCGGCCGCGACGACCGTACGGATAAGCAAATCCAAAGATTCGTAAGCAAATCCATAGAGTCCGATCTGTGATCGTGTCGTGTTCCTTCTGTGACTATTGAATACCAGTGTTGCCTGAGTGACTTGAGTGTCTGAAGCGCTTAGGGTGCCTCAGTTGAGTGGAGGAGTAATTCTGTTGTCCGCGAACGTGTTTGCAATTCCGACGTCTTACGACCCACTGGTTCGAGCGGCTGCCGGCGCGGGACTCGCGCTGGCGGCATTCGCCGCGATCGGCTGGGGCAGCGGTGTTGCCGGGGCGGCTCCCCAGCAACCTGTGCTCGTCGACGACCCGGTGCCCGCGCCTGTCCCCGCCGTGTCCGGCAACGGCGTGAACATCGCCAACGCGATTTTCGGTGAACTGGGAAATCTGCTGAACGCCGTCTTGCCGGGCAGTGGTTCGCTGTTCATGCCCGCGACCTCCGACCCGAGCCTGCTCTCACCGGGAGGGGCTCTGCCCAGCACCCTGTCGCCGGGGGCCACGACTCCCGGCACGCTCGGCACGATGCCGCCCGGCACTCTCGGCACCCTGCCGCCCGGGACGACCATCCCCGGTACCGCCTTGCCGGGCCAGACCCCGGCCCTGCCGGCGTATCCCGGTACTGTCACGCCCGGCCAAAGCCCGGCGTTGCCAGCGTCGCCCGGCGCGCTCACACCCGGCCAAACCCCGGCCCTGCCGACATCGCCCGGCATCCCGGCGCCGGCGGTGACCAACCCGGCGGTCCCGGCTCAGAACGTCCCGGTGGTGTAGCCCGGTCGGCGGACAACAGCCGCCACATGAAAGACTGACCTGCCGGTAAAGCTGCAAGGAGGATCAGTCATGGCCAAGCGTGGCCGGAAGAAGCGCGACCGCAAGCACAGCAAGGCCAACCACGGCAAGCGGCCCAACTCCTAAGACTTCGGTGGCGAGCCCCAGCGCCCGGCTCCGCCGCGCTGGGGCTCGCCACTAACGCTGCCGGCTCCGGATGATCGTGGTGCGGCTGATCTCGAGCCGTAGCCGCTCGCGAAGGCCCTCCGGAGCCTTTTCGCCCCGGCATTTCATGGCGATCAGCGCCTTGATGCGCTCCTCGAGGCCGTAGTGCCGCAGGCATCCCGGGCATTCCTCGAGGTGGTGGCGCAATTTCTGTCGCGTCTCCGGCGTGCACTCACCGTCGAGCAGCGTCCATACCTCCGCGAGCACTTGCGCGCAGTCAACATCCGAGCTGGTGGCGCCGGAATCGCAGGAGAAGTCGGTCACGACGACACCTCCTCCGGCGCTTGGTCACCGCGGAGGAAACCCCGCTCCTTGGCGACATCGGCCAACAAACCGCGCAGCTGACGTCTGCCGCGGTGCAACCGCGACATCACTGTCCCGATTGGCGTGTCCATGATTTCGGCGATCTCCTTGTACGGGAAACCTTCGACGTCTGCGTAGTACACCGCCATCCGAAAGTCCTCCGGCAAGGCCTGCAGTGCCTCTTTGATCTCGGTATCCGGTAGCGACTCGAGGGCCTCGACCTCGGCGGAGCGCAAGCCCGTGGAGGAGTGCTCAGCGGTGGCAGCCAGCTGCCAGTCGGTGATCTCGTCGGTCGGGTACTGGGCAGGCTGGCGCTGCTTTTTGCGGTAGTTGTTGATGTACGTGTTGGTCAGAATGCGGTAGAGCCACGCCTTGAGGTTGGTGCCCGGCGTGAACGAGCGGAAACCGGCGTACGCCTTGACCATGGTTTCCTGGAGCAGGTCTTCGGCGTCGGCGGGGTTGCGCGTCATGCGCAGCGCGCCGCCGTAGAGCTGGTCCAGCAGGGGAATCGCGTCGCGTTCGAAGCGTGCCGTGAGCTGCTCGTCCGCCTCCTCCATGGGATCGGGTGCGGGCACCTCGGGCCCGATCGCGGCATCGCTGTCGGCCATCTTGGTTAACACAGTCCCTTCTGTCGGGGCATCACCGGACAGCCCGGGCACCAACACCGGACGCTCCATCTGGCACATCGCCGTCGACACCAGACTCCCCTTCTGCCCAATCTAGAGGCTGCGACCGACAAGTGTCTTTCGGGTATCTCCCGCAGAACCGCATCTGTCAACAGCATCGACCATCCCGCTATTTCCGGTGGCTGTTTAGCCGACCGCAGTCCGGAGCCGGGGCGCCCGGCGCTAATGTGACGGCCATGTCTTTGAACGGCAAGACCATGTTCATTTCGGGTGCCAGCCGCGGAATCGGCCTGGCGATCGCCAAGCGGGCCGCCCGCGACGGCGCCAACATCGCGCTGATCGCCAAGACCGCCGAGCCGCACCCCAAGCTGCCCGGAACGGTCTACACCGCGGCCAAGGAACTCGAGGAGGCCGGCGGCCAGGCGCTGCCGATCGTCGGGGACATCCGCGACGGCGACTCGGTCGAGGCAGCGGTGGCCAAGACCGTCGAGCAGTTCGGCGGCATCGACATCTGCGTGAACAACGCGTCAGCGATCAACCTGGGCTCGATCACCGAGGTGCCGCTCAAGCGGTTCGACCTGATGAACGGCATCCAGGTGCGCGGCACCTATGCGGTGTCGGCGGCCTGCATTCCGCACATGAAGGGCCGGGAGAACCCGCACATCCTGACGCTGTCGCCGCCGGTGCTGCTCGAACCGAAATGGCTCAAACCGACGGCGTACATGATGGCCAAGTTCGGAATGACGTTGTGCGCGTTGGGAATCGCCGAAGAGCTGCGCGACGACGGGATCGCGTCCAACACGCTGTGGCCACGCACGCTGGTCGCCACCGCCGCGGTGCAGAACCTGCTGGGCGGCGAGGCGGCGATGGCGCGCGCCCGCAAACCCGAGGTGTACGCCGACGCGGCCTACGTGATCCTCAACAAACCCGCTACCGAATACACCGGCAACTCGGTGTTGTGCGAGGACGTGCTGGTGGAGTCCGGGGTCACCGACCTGTCGGTGTACGACTGCACACCGGGTGGCGAGCTCGGGGTCGACCTGTGGGTGGAATCCCCCAACCCGCCGGGGTATGTCCAGCAGTAGGGCGACGCCGGCGCTGGCCGCCCTAGCCGCTGCGGGTGTGCCGCACGAGGTGGTGAAGTTCGGTCACGATGCGCGAGAGGGGTCCTTCGGCGACGAGGCCGTCCGCGCGTTGACCGAGGCGGGCGACATTGCAGCAGAACAGATTTACAAGACGCTGGTGATCGCCGGTCCCGACGGGCTGGCAGTTGCGATGCTGCCGGCTGTGGCGCGGTTGTCGTTGAAGGCGGCCGCGGCGGCGTTGGGTTTTTCGCGCGCGACAATGGCCGACCGGACCAGCGCGGAGCGGGCGACGGGATATGTGGTGGGCGCGGTATCGCCGTTCGGGCAGCGAAAGCGGTTGCCGACCGTCGTCGACGTCGACGCGCTGGGTTGGGATCGGGTGTTTTGCAGCGCGGGCCGGCGGGGCTGGGACGTCGCCGTCGCGCCGGGCGACCTGATCCGGCTTACCGGCGCGGTGACCGCCGGCATTCAAGCCTGATCCGAAACGACCAGCCGATATCCCAGATCGAGCTCTGGCTGGTCGAGAAGGTCGGCGTGCCGATGCGTCCACTCGCCACTGTCCAGATCGGCGCTCAGCCGTGACAAGCCTTGCTGCACTGCCGGTTTGGCCGTCAAAGCGAGCATCGACATCCCGGCTCTGACCGTCGGGTCAAGGTAGGCCTGCGGGCGACGCCAGTAGGCTCCGCCGAATCCGTCGACGCAGTCGTGTGGAATCGCCACCGTCCGGACCGACGCATGGCCCAGCAGCGACACGAGTTCGGCGATGGGCACGGCCAGCTGTGCGTCGGTGTCCGCGGCGGTGGGGAGATATTCGCGCAGCAGCCAGAATTCACGAAAGACGGTGTCGTCCCAGGTGAAAATCACCACGCGGCGACGGGCGACGCGGATCATCTCGGCGACCCCGGCCGCGACATCAGACCAGTGGTGAATGGTCAGGATGGCGAGTGCGGCATCGACGGCGTCGGTGCGGATCGGCAGATGTTCGGCGACGGCGCGGATTACCGGCGCGGCGACGGCCCGGCGTTGGGCGATCATGACCCCGCTTGGTTCGACCGCGACGACGGTGTTGGGCGGTTCGTAGGAGCCGGCCCCGGCTCCGATATTCGCGACGGTCGCCATGCCTTGCAGTGCTTCGTCGATCGCCGCAGCGATGCGTGGATCAGGTTGGCGGGTAGCCGAATACGACTGCCCGACCCGGTCGTAAGTGGCGCGAGCGCTCACCGGGTCAGCATGGCGTGCACGCTGTCGGCGAATGCCTTGGTGGTGAAACAGGTTGGCTCGGCGAACTCCTCCATCGTGAGCGCGTCGTGCCAGCCGGCGTCGGCGGCGGCGCGCAGAAGCGGCTTCGTCATCGCCACCGCATGCGCGGGCATAGCGGCGACGCGTGAGCACCATTCGTCGGCCGCCGCGAGAAGGTGGTCGTGCGGGACGACCTGCTGTACCAGCCCGAGCCGTTGCGCGGTGTGGGCGTCGATGTGCTCGCCGCGCAGGTAGTAGGCGAGCGCGCCTTGGTAGCCGAGGCAGCGCGTCAGCGCCCAGCTGGTGCCGACCTCCGGTATCAGGCCGAGCCGGCCGAACGCAGGCACGATCACCGCATGTTCGCTGGCGATGGTGATGTCACAGGTCAACGCCCACGCCAGGCCGACGCCGGCGGCAGCGCCGTTGAGCGCGGCCACAAAGATGGTGTCCGACCCGGCGATAAGCCTTGCGATACCGCCGAATTCGCGGCGGATCCACCGCCACACGTCGGCGACGCCCTCGGGCTGGGTCAACTGCTCGGTCGCCGTGCGCATCATCTTCAAGTCGCCGCCGGCGGAAAAGCCCGGGTCGGCGCCGGTCAGCACCACGGCACGAATTTCGGGGTCGGCGGTGAGTTCCTCGAGGGCACGCCGCAGTTGCCGAACCAGCGGCGCGGACAGCACGTTGAGCCGGTCGGGTTCGTCGAACGTCACCACCGCGCGGTCACCACGATGGTCGACCCGGATGCGTTGCGGTGCTTGCGGATCGTCGCCGTCGGCGACCATGCCGTTGTAGAGCGAGTTCGTCACTGGTCTTCCTCCTCAATTGGCCTGGCGCGCAACACCATCCATGCGGCGTCGGCGAACGCTTCGATGGCCGCGTCGGGCATGTCCGGCTCGTCACCGGAGATCCAATTCCGACTGAATTCTTGTGCGGGACCGAACCATAACGCGGCGGTGATACCGGGTTGTATCGGCCGCAGCACGCCGTAGGCGTGATGCGGGCGCCACCAGTCGCGGATAGCGGTGAAGAAGCCACGGTTGGAGTCGTGCAGGGCGGGGCTTTCGAGCCGGTCACCGAGCAGCAACGCGGCCTCGGCCCGGTTGGCCGCCACCCAGCGCAGGTGATGTTCGACGCCGCCGCGGATTCCGCCCTCGGCGGTGGCGTGTTCGCGCAGCATCGCGATGAATCCCGCTTGGTATTCGCTCATCACCTGGGCATAGACCGCGGCGGCCAGCGCGGCCTTGTCCGGGAAATGGTGATACAGCGCCCCCACGCTCACCTTCGCCTCGCGCCGGACCTCATCCAGCGTCGCGCCCAGCGCGCCGTCGGCCGCGAACCGGCGTCGCGCCACCTCGAGCAGTCTGCCCCGCGCATCCCACCTCGCCACGAGAAATAATCTAACAGAACAGAGGATTCCTCGGCAGGCCGGTGAGGCTTTGGCTTCCGAAGACCAGAAGCCCGCGGAAACTTGAGCGGTTGCAGACGTCGTCGCACCGCGGGACCGCTGCCAGAGTGAACCGCACGTCCCTTGCAGAGAGGTAAATCCACATGACAACGCAAATCCACCCCGGCGCCGACGTCGCTGTGTGGCGCGACAAGAAGCGCTACCTGTGGCTGCTGGGCCTGGTCGTCCCCACCATGCTGTTTTTGGTGCTGCCAATTGTGTGGGGCCTGAACAGGCTCGGCTGGCACACCGGATCTCAGCTGCCGTTCTGGATCGGGCCGATCCTGCTGTACGTCCTGCTGCCGACGCTCGACCTGTGGGTCGGCTCGGATGGCCAGAACCCCCCGGACGAGGTGATGCAGCAGTTGGAGAACGACCGGTTCTACCGCTATTCGGTCTACGCCTACATTCCGTTCCAATACGCCAGCACCATCCTGGGTGCCTACCTGTTCACGGCATCCGACTTGAGCTGGCTGGGTTTCGAGGGGTCGCTCAGCTGGCTGGGCAAGCTCGGCGTGGCGATGACAGTGGGCGTCGTGGGCGGGGTCGGCATCAACACCGCACACGAACTAGGCCACAAGCGAGACGAATTGGAGCGCTGGCTGTCCAAGATTACCCTGGCCCCGGTCTGCTACGGCCACTTCTACATCGAGCACAACCGCGGCCACCACGTGCGAGTGGCCACCCCGGAAGACCCGGCGTCGTCCCGGTTCGGCGAGACGTTCTGGGAATTCCTGCCGCGCACCGTGTTTGGCAGCCTGCGCTCGGCGTGGAGTTTGGAAGCGCAGCGGCTGCGCCGGCTGAACAAGAGCCCGTGGCACCCCTCCAACGACGTGCTCAACGCCTGGGCGATGTCGGTGGTGTTCTGGGCGGTGCTGATCGCCGTGTTCGGCCCGGCGCTGATCCCGCTGCTCATCATCCAGGCAATCTACGGCGCATCGTTGTTGGAGTCGGTGAACTACCTCGAGCACTACGGGCTGGTACGGCAGAAGCTGGACAACGGCCGCTACGAGCGCTGCACGCCGCAGCACAGCTGGAACTCCGATCACATGGTGACCAACCTGTTCCTGTACCACCTGCAGCGGCACAGCGACCACCACGCCAACCCGACGCGCCGCTACCAGACCCTGCGCAGCATGGAGGGCTCGCCGAATCTGCCGGCCGGTTACGGCTCGCTGATCGCGGTGACGTACTTCCCGCCGGTATGGCGCAAGCTGATGGACCACCGGGTGCTGACCCACTACGACGGCGACATCACCAAAGCCAACATCCACCCGCGGGTGCGGGGCAAGGTGCTGGCCCGCTACGGGGCGGTGGCGGCCTGATGGCCGCCTACCGCTGCCCCGGCTGCAGCTAAGTGTATGAGGAAGCGAAAGGCGCTGCGCGGGAGGGCTTTCCGGCTGGCACACGCTGGGATGTGATTCCTGACGACTGGTGCTGCCCCGACTGTGCGGTCCGAGAAAAGTACGACTTCGAACCCTTGGAGGTAATGCAATGAGCGACTACAAGCTGTTCGTGTGTGTGCAGTGCGGCTTCGAGTACGACGAGGCCAAGGGCTGGCCGGAAGACGGCATCGCCCCCGGCACCCGGTGGGACGACATCCCCGACGACTGGAGCTGCCCGGACTGCGGCGCGGCCAAGTCCGACTTCGTCATGGTGGAAGTCGCTCGGGCCTGACGCTGACTGCCCGAAAAGACGCAGAATCGCACGCGGAACGCCCGCGTAGTGCGATTCTGCGTCTTCTCGCCAGTCAGTCGAACTCGATGATGCCGCGGATGTTTCGGCCCTCCCGCATATCGGTGACGGCGTCGTTGATCTCCTCGAGCCGGTAACCCCGCGACACCAGTTCGTCGAGTTTCAACTTGCCGTTCTGGTACATCGACAACAGCATCGGGGTGCTCGCCCGCGGGTTCATCCCGCCGTAGATGGTTCCCTTCAACTGCTTGTGGAACAACGCCATATCGCTCAACACCAACGGCACCAGCATCTCGCTGTACGGCGTCATCCCGGTCAGCACACAGCTGCCGCCCTTGCGGGTCAGCATCATCGCGGGCGCGATCAGGTCGGCATGCACCACACCGGCGGTGATCACCACCCGGTCGGCCATCACACCCAGCGTGAGTTCCCGCACCAGCGGCAACGCCGCCTCGACGGATTCCGCGGTATGGGTGGCGCCGAATATCGGAGCCGAATAACGCTTGAATGCAACCGGATCCACGCCGACGACGTATTTGGCGCCGGCAGCGCGAGCGCCCTGCAGTGCGTTCATCCCGACGCCGCCGATACCAAAAACGACGACGGTGTCGCCCGGTTCGGTCCCGGCGGCCACCGTGCCCGACCCCCACCCGGTGGTCACGCCGCAGGACACCAGTGCGGCGGCGTGCATCGGGATCGCGTCGTCGATCTTTATCACCGATTTCTCCGACGCCACCACGTATTCGGCGAAGGTACCCAGCTGCATGAGCGCCAACAAGTCCTCGTCGCCGACGTGGCGGCGCACGGTACCGTCGGTCGTCATCTCCCTGGCGAACATGGCGGCGCCCACGTCGCACAGGTACGTCGCACCCGACACACACCAGCGGCAGGCCCCACAAGCGGCGATGAACGACATCGACACCCGGTCGCCGGGCTGCACCGAGTGAACCTCCGGACCGACCTCGGCCACGACCCCCGCTCCCTCGTGACCGCCCAGCAGCGGAAAGAGCTCGGGAAACTCGATCCCGTTGGCGCGCATCATCTCTACGATTTCCGGGCCGGGAACCAGGTCGCCGGTGGCAAAGTGGTCGTCGGAATCACATAGCCCGGCCACCGACATCTTCACCAGCACCTCGCCGGTCCGCGGCGGATCCAGGGTGATGTCGCAGATTTCCCAGTCCTTGCCGATACCGCGCAGCACAGCTCCCCAGCACTTCATCGGGCCGCCCCCTTCGGCGCGATGCCCAGCCGTCGCACGCCGCGCGCGGCCGACGCGCGCAACAGGCCCAGCGCGAACTTGACCCGTCGCGACGACACCGGATACCACAGCAGCTCCTTGGTGGGGGTCGGTACGCGCGGCGCCGTGATCGCTTGGGGGCGACAGTATTTGAGCAGCCCGGCAGCGCCCCCCATGCGGGTACCGACACCCGAGTGCTTCCAGCCGCCCATCGGGATGTCGTAGGCGAACGCATTCGAAATGGCGTCGTTGATGTTGACCGCGCCGACGTCGAGCCGGCGAGCGATCCGTTCGCCGCGATCCTTGTCGCCGGTCCACACCGTGGCCGACAGGCCGTACACCGAATCGTTGGCCAGCCGGATCGCCTCGTCCTCGTCGGCGACCTTGACCACCGGCAGCGTGGGCCCGAACGTCTCCTCGGTCATGCAGGACATCGATTGGTCGACGTCGACGAGAACCGTTGGCTCGAAGAATGTTCCGGTTCCGGTCGGCTTGCCGCCGGTCACCGCGCGAGCGCCGGCCGCCACCGCCTCGTCGACGTGGCGCTGCACGATGTCGCGTTGCTTGCTGGTGGCCAGCGCCCCGACGTCGAACTTGAAATTGCGATCGTCTTGGCCCTGCCGCAGCCGCCGGACGTTCTCGGTGAGCTTGGCTACGAACTCGTCGTACACCGGCGCCTCGACGTAGACCCGCTCCACCGATACGCATACCTGGCCAGCGTTGTACATTCCGCCCCAAGCGATTCCGTTGGCGGCCCGCTCCAGGTCGGCGTCTGCCAGCACCAGCGCCGGGTCTTTGCCGCCGAGCTCGAGACTGTAGGGAAGGAGCCGCTCCGCGCAGGCGACCGCCACCTTCTTGCCGGTGGCGGTGGATCCGGTGAACTGCACGAAGTCGACGTTGGCGATGACCGCCGCGCCGGTGTCGCCGTAGCCGGTCGCCAGCGCGAGCACCGGCGGCGCGCCGATCTCGGTCCAGCCGTGCACGAACTCGACCGCGGACAGCGGCGTCACCTCCGAGGGCTTCAGCAGCACGGCGGCGCCGGCGGCCAAAGCGGGAATTGTGTCTAATCCAGGCATCAGGAACGGGAAGTTCCACGGGGTGATGACGCCAACCACCGGATACGGCCGGTACGTGGTGGTGAGTTTCTTCGTCATTGCGAGCGGGTTGAACGACCGGGGCTGCTCGTCGGCGAGGAACCGCTCGGCGTGACGGGCCCAGTAGTCGAGCAGCGAAGCGGTGACGGTCGGCTCGCCGCTGGCGTCGGCGCGCGTCTTGCCGGTCTCGGACTGGACCACGTCGATGATGCGCTCGGCGTTGTCGAGCACCCAGTCCTGGTACTTGAGCAGCCACCGCTTGCGTCCGCGCGGGCCGAGAGCTTCCCATTGGGGCTGGAACAGGCGCAGCTCTCGCGCTTTCGCAGCGACGGTATCGGACGTCTCGATCGGAACGGCGCCCACCACGTGTCCGTCGGCGGGGTTGCGCACGACAATCGTCGACGCGTCGGTCTTGTGCTCGGTCGCGGTCATCGTGGGATGATGCCGCCGGGCAGGGCGAGCCGCCTAGAGTAGCCGACTACCTCAGTTTCGCCGACTTCAGAGCAACGTCGCCTGCTCGGGCTGCAGCTTAACCGGCTCGATCAGTTCCGGGCCGTTGTTGCGCACATTGTTGACCAGCGTCGAGATCTCCCGCATCCGGATGCCGCGCACGTCCGGCGGACCGGCCAGCAGTTCGTCGTCGGGCGGAGCGTCGGGATCCAGCCAACGGTCCCAATCCTTTTCGGCCACCACCAACGGCATCCGGTCGTGGATCTCGGCGAGCTCGCCGACCGCGTCGGTGGTGATGATCGTGCAACTCAGCAGCGGCGAAGCGTCTTTGGCCGGTTTCCATACCGACCACAGCCCCGCCATGAACAGCGGCTCGCCGTCTTCGCGGTACATGTAGAACGGCGTCTTGCGAGTCTTCTTGCCCTCGGGGTTCGCCCGCCACTCGTAGTAGCCGTCCATCGGGACCAGGCACCGCTTGGATTTCGCGCTGGCACGAAACGCTGGCGACGTGGTGACCTTGTCGGCGCGGGCGTTGATGAGCTGCGGGCCCTTGGACTCGGGCGCACCGTCGGGTCCCGCCTTGGCCCACGGCGGCACCAGCCCCCAGCGCATGAGCCGCACCCGTCGGGTGGGCTCGTCGTCGGGTTCGTCGTGGCGGCGAACCACGGTGGTGATCGTCGTGGTGGGTGCGACGTTGTAGTTCGGGGCGGCCGGGTCTGAGCGCGCCGCCCTTGTTTCATCGAGCGCCTGGATCTTCTCGGCGAGGGCAGCGGGGTCGGTGGTGACCGCGAATCGTCCGCACATACCTCCATGGTGCCTGCTCGGTTGTCGGGCGACCCCCTGCGCCCGGCTTCGCCGCGCTTGCGATCGCCCCGGTAGGCGATGATGGATGCATGAGCACCTGGCCGGCACCGACGATGCCGTCACCTGTCAAGGCGACGGTGACCGTGCCGGGCTCGAAATCGCAGACCAATCGCGCGCTGGTGCTCGCGGCGTTGGCCAGCGGTGTCTCGACGATCAGCGGTGCGCTGCGCAGCCGCGACACCGACCTGATGATCGGCGCGCTGCAGACACTGGGGCTGCGCGTCGACAGCGCCGGCTCCGAGCTGACCGTCAGCGGGCAAATCGTCCCGGCGCCGGATGCCCGGATCGATTGCGGGCTGGCCGGCACCGTGCTGCGATTCGTGCCGCCGCTGGCCGCGCTGGGCGCCGCGACGGTCACCTTCGACGGCGACGAGCAGGCCCGGACCCGTCCAATCGCGCCGTTGCTGGACGCGCTGCGCGGCCTCGGCGTCGACGTCGCCGGCGACCGCATGCCGTTCCGGGTGCGCGGCGCCGGATCGGTCGCCGGCGGCACCGTGGCGATCGACGCGTCGGCGTCGTCGCAATTCGTCTCCGGGCTGCTGCTGTCCGGGGCGTCGTTCACCGAGGGCTTGACCGTCCGGCACACCGGCGCGGCGCTGCCGTCGGCGCCGCACATCGCGATGACGGTTGCGATGCTGCGTCAGGCGGGCGTCGACGTCGACGACTCCGCGCCTAACCGTTGGCGGGTACGTCCCGGCCCGGTCGCCGCCCGGCACTGGGACATCGAGCCGGATCTGTCCAACGCCGTCCCGTTCCTGGCGGCGGCGGTGGTCAGCGGCGGCACGGTTCGCATCACCGGCTGGCCGCCGGCGGCCATCCAACCCGCCGATGCCATCCTGCGCATTTTGCGGAAGCTGGATACGGTTGTCACCCAAGCCGATTCGTATCTGGAGGTGCGCGGGCCGGCGGCATACCACGGGTTCGACGTCGATCTGCGCGACGTCGGTGAGCTCACCCCGTCCGTCGCGGCGCTCGCCGCGCTGGCCACCCCGGGCTCGGTGTCGCGACTGAGCGGCATCGCCCATCTGCGCGGCCACGAAACCGACCGGCTCGCCGCGTTGAGCAGCGAGATCAACCGGCTGGGCGGCAACTGCCAGGAGACTCCGGACGGTCTGGAAATCACTGCTACGCCACTACATTCCGGCGTCTGGCATTCCTATGCCGATCACCGGATGGCGACGGCCGGCGCGATCGTCGGCCTGCGGGTACCCGGCGTCGAGGTGGACGACATCGCCACCACCGCCAAGACGCTGCCGCAGTTTCCGCGGCTGTGGGCCGACATGGTCCGGGAGTCGCGCGGTTGAGGCCCGGCGATTACGACGAGTCAGACGTCAGAATCCGCTCCGGGCGCGGCTCGCGCCCCCGGACCAAGATTCGACCGCGCCACGCCGACGCCAAGCCGGCCATGGTGGTCAGCGTCGACCGCGGCCGCTGGGGATGCGTGCTCGACGGCGACCCGATCCGTCGGGTCACCGCGATGCGGGCGCGCGAGCTGGGCCGCACACCGATCGTCGTCGGCGACGACGTCGAGGTGGTGGGCGACCTGTCCGGACGGCCGGACACCCTGGCGCGCATCGTGCGGCGTGGGCCGCGCCGAACAGTGTTGCGCCGCACCGCCGATGACACCGACCCGACCGAACGGGTGGTCGTTGCCAACGCCGATCAGCTGCTGATCGTGGTCGCGCTGGCCGATCCGCCGCCGCGCACCGGCCTGGTCGACCGGGCGCTGATCGCCGCCTACGCCGGCGGGCTCACACCGATCCTGTGCCTGACCAAGACCGACCTGGCGCCCGCCGAGCCGTTCGCCTCCCAGTTCGCCGACCTGGATCTCACGGTGGTGACGGCGGGCCGCGACGACCCGCTGGACGCCGTCGCCCCCCTGCTGACCGGGAAAGTGACCGTGCTGCTGGGACATTCGGGGGTGGGCAAGTCGACGTTAGTGAATCGGCTTGTGCCGCAAGCAGATCGAGCGGTCGGTGAGGTCACCGAGATCGGCAGGGGCCGACACACGTCGACGCAGTCGGTGGCGCTGCCGTTCGGCAGCTCCGGCTGGGTGATCGACACCCCGGGAATCCGCTCGTTCGGGCTGGCCCACATCGAACCCGACGACGTGGTGCTGGCGTTTTCCGATCTGGCCCAAGCGGTTTCGGAGTGTCCGCGCGGCTGCGGGCACATGGGTCCGCCCGCGGACCCGGAATGCGCACTGGACACGCTCACCGGACCCGCCGCCCGGCGCGTCGCCGCCGCGCGACGGCTGCTGGCCGTGCTGCGGGAAAGCTAACCGCGGGAAAGCTAACGGCGCGAAAGCTAACGCCGCGAGCGTGCGTAAACCCGGCTCTTTATGCGGCGTGTCGACCGGGGACACGCCCGCTCGCGCCAGAAGAAGAGGCGCGTTTGCTGCGGCGCCAACCCCGCACGGTGGCGATCGCGGTCTTCAAGCCGCGGCGCCGGCCCGTGGCCGGATCGGTGTCGCCGAAGCCCTCGAGCCCGGCGAACATCCGCTCGCTGCGCGTCTCCGGCGCATTGTCGGCAGTGTCGCGCAAATACTTGTCGGGCAGCGACAGCTTGGCGATCGTGCGCCACGTCTTGGCGTACTGCAACAGGAACGGACCCGTCGTGTACGGCAGGTCGTATTTGTCGCAGACCTGGCGCACCCGCACCGAAATCTCGGCGAGCCGGTTGCTCGGCAGATCCGGGTAGAGGTGATGCTCGATCTGATGGCACAGGTTGCCGCTCATGAACCGCATCACCGGCCCGGCGTTGAAGTTCGCGCTACCGAGCATCTGCCGCAGATACCACTGACCCTTCGATTCGCCGACCATGTCCGTCTTGGTGAACTTCTCGGCGCCGTCGGGGAAATGGCCACAGAAGATCACCGCGTTGGCCCACAGGTTGCGGATCACATTGGCCGTCAGGTTGGCCGTCAGCGTGGACCGGTACGTGGCTGCGGGCGACAGCGCGGTCAGCGCCGGGAAGGCGACGTAGTCCTTGACCAGCTGGTGTCCGGCTTTCGCGAGGAACTCGTCGATGCGGCGGCGCGCCTCCTCCTGGTCCGCGCGGCGCTTGACGATCTTGCCGATCTCCACGTGCTGCAGGCCGACGCCCCACTCGAACAGCAGCGCCAGCAACGCGTTGAACACCGGATTGAACAGGTTGAACCGCTTCCAGCGCTGGTCGCGGGTGACGCGCAGCATGCCGTAGCCCACGTCGTCGTCCATGCCCAGGATGTTGGCGTACTTGTGGTGCACGAAGTTGTGGGTGTAGCGCCAGTGCTTGGACGCGCCGAGGTTGTCCCACTCCCAGCTCGACGAGTGGATCTCCGGGTCGTTCATCCAGTCCCACTGGCCGTGCATGACGTTGTGGCCGATCTCCATGTTCTCGACGATCTTGGCCACGCCGAGCGCGGTAGCGCCGGCCCACCAGGCAGACCGCCGCTTGCTCGCCAGCAGCAGCACACGGCCGGCGACCTCCAGCGTGCGCTGAAACGCGATGGTGCGGCGGATGTAGCGGGCGTCGCGCTCGCCACGCGAGTCTTCGATGTCTTGGCGGATGGCATCTAGCTCGGTGGCCAGATTCTCGATGTCGGTATCCGTCAAATGAGCGAATACGTCGATATCGGTGATTGCCATAGTCCTGCCTTCCTGCAGTCCTGCAGTCGCTGACCTACGTTATCGTAACCTACGAACCCGTAGGTTACCTGTGGGTAGCCATTAAATTTCCAGTACACAATCGCCGGACGCCGCCGAAATACAGGTCTGCACCCGGGTTCCGGGCTCGTGCTCGACCCCGGTTCGCAGGTCGCGGACGTGACCCTCCGCCAGCGGCACCACGCAGGACTGGCAGATGCCCATCCGGCAGCCGAACGGCATCTGTACGCCCGCCCGCTCGCCGGCATCCATCAAGGAGGTGGCCGCGTCGGCGACGGCGGTTTTCCCGCTCTTCGCGAACGTCACCGTCCCGCCCGTCCCGGCCGGCGCGGCGCGCGACACCGCGAACCGCTCGAGGTGCAACCGGTCGCCGATACCGGCCGCCGACCATGCGCGCTCGGCGGCGTTGAGCATTCCTTCTGGCCCGCAGGCCCAGGTCTGCCGGTCGCGCCAGTCCGGCACTTCCTCGTCGAGGCGGCTCAGGTCAAGGCGGCCCTGGCTGCGGGTGGTGCGCACCCGCAGCTGGTAGCCCGCCTGGTCGCGGGCCAGCTGCTCGAGCTCGCCGGCGAACAGTACGTCGGCCGCGGTGGGCGCCGAATGCAGGTGGACGACGTCGGTGATCTGGTGGCGGCGCACCAGCGTGCGCAGCATCGACATCACCGGGGTGATGCCCGACCCGGCGGTGACGAACAGCAGGGCCGGCGGCGCCGGGTCGGGCAGCACGAAGTTTCCCTGCGGCGCGGCCAGCCGCACGATCGTGCCGGGCGCGACGCCGGCCACCAGGTGGGTGGACAGGAATCCCTCGGGCATCGCCTTGACGGTGATGGTCACGGTGCGCTCGCTGGTCACCGGGCTGGAGGTCAGCGAGTAGGACCGCCACCGCCAGCGCCCGTCGATCAGCAGCCCGATCCCGATGTACTGACCGGGCTGATAGTCGAAGGAAAAACCCCAGCCCGGTTTGATGACCAGCGTCGCCGAGTCCTCGGTCTCGCGCCGGACATCCAGGATGCGGCCGCGCAGTTCACGGGCCGACCACAGCGGATTGGCCAGCTTCAGGTAGTCGTCGGGCAGCAGCGGCGTGGTGATCTGGGCGGCCAGCTGGCGCAATGCGTGGCGGACAGGATGCCGGTAGGTGCGAAAGACGCTCGGACGTCGGGTGTCGACGACGTCGGCGGACGGCCTGGAAATCTTCTTGCTCATCGAAAACCTACGCTACCGTAACCTACGGTCGCGTATCCAGTCCTTCAGAGCAGTTCCAGCAGGAACGGCAGCTCCTGGGTCGCGTACCAGGCCAGATCGTGGTCCTGGGCATCGCCGACTGCCAGCTCGGCGTCCTCGTCGCCCAGGTCGGCCTCGTCGATCACTGCGATCGCCTTGGTGACGTCTGCCTCCGCGGCGGCGTTGTCGACGAACGCGGCCACCACGTCGCCGATCGCCACCGGCCCACCGAGCCGGACCACCGCGTCGTCGAGCTCCGGGCGCAGCGTGACGTTTTCGACGTCGGCGACCAGCACCGCGCGCCGCGGCGGCAGCTCGTCGGCAGCAGTAGACAGCAGCCGCAGCGAGGCCAACGCCGCGTCCCGCAGGGCGACCTCGCCGAGTTCGTCGTCGTCGCCCTCGGCGTAGGCCTCGCGCAGCGACGGCGTCACGGCGAACGCAGTGCCGTTGACCGGCCACAGCGAGCCATCGGTGACCAGCTGCTGCAGCATGGCCAAGGTGGCCGGGATGTACACCCGCACCCCGCGACTGTATCCATCTTGTGGCGACCCGCAGCGCCCGGCTTTGCCGCGCTCGCGATCGCCACGATCCACTACCGCGCGGCTTCCAGCAGCTCGTCGAGCGATTCGCTCAGCAAGCCCGGCAGCACGTCGACGTCGCTCATCGCATCCCGGTCGGCGTTGATGCCGAAATACAGCATGCCGTTATACGACGTGACCCCGATCGCCAGCACCTGCTTGTTCAGCAGCGGCGGCACCGCGTAGGTCTCCAGCAGCTTGGCCCCGGCGATGTACATCTGCGCCTGGGCGCCCGGCGCATTGGTGATCAACAGGTTGAACGCCCGCCCCCCGAAGCTGGGCAGGCCGGTGGCGACCCGGATGCCCATCGCATGCAGGGTCGGCGGTGCGAAACCCGACAACGTCACGATGCTGCGCGCGTCGACCAGGCTGGCCGCGGCCGGATTCGATTCGGTGGCGTGCGCGATCTGCGACAGCCGCACCACGGCGTTGCCCTCGCCCACCGGCAGGTCGACAAGGAACGGCGCCACCTCGCTCATGGCCTGGCCCGGGCCGGCCAAGTCGAACGATTCGTCGACGTATACCGCCAGCGGGGCCATCGCCCGCACCGTCGCCGTCGGCGCCACCACCTCGCCACGCGACAGCAGCCAGTTGCGCAACGCGCCGGTGATCACGGCCAGCACCACGTCGTTGACGTCGCACTCGTAGCGGGCCCGCACCGTCCGGTAATCCTCCAGGGGGCCGCGCGCGACGGTGAACCGGCGGTTGCGCGACACCGTGGTGTTCAACGGGCTGCTGGGCGCCCTGCCGCGGGCGAGCGTGCGGGCCACGTCGAACATTCGCCGCCCGACGTCCACCAATTGCTCGGAATTGGTTGCCAGCTCCGTGATTCCGGACCGCACGGCCTGCAGCTGCACGCCGGGTCGCAGAGCCCACTCGCCGATAGCCCCCAACAGCAGCCGGGCGGTGCCGGGTTCGCGGGCCGGCACCCAGATGTCCTCGGGGAACGGCGGCGGGCGCCGCGTCCGGTCGGCGATGACGTGGCCGATCTCCAGCGCGCTCAGCCCGTTGATCAGCGCCTGATGCGACTTGGTGTACAGCGCGATGCGGTTCTTGGTCAGCCCCTCGACAAGGTACATCTCCCACAGCGGCCGCGACTTGTCGAGCGGTCGGGCGGCCAGCCGGGCGATCAGTTCGTGCAGCTGCTCGTCGCTGCCCGGCGACGGCAGCGCCGAACGCCGGACGTGGTAGGTGATATCGAAGTCGCGGTCGTCGATCCACACCGGCCGGGCCAGCCCCATGGTCACTTCCCGGACCTTTTGCCGATACCGCGGTACCTGCGGCAGCCGTTGCTCGATGGTTTCCAGCAGGGTCTCGTAGCTCAGCCCGGCCCGGGGCCGGCGCAGGATCGACAGCGAGCCGACGTACATCGGAGTGGCGGTGTTCTCCAACCGATAGAAGGAGGCGTCCGATGGGGACAGTCGCCTCACGTCCGGTCTCCCTCTTGCCAATTCGCCGATACCGTCGCTCACGGTAACCGCCGTGCGGGTGCCTGTGCAGGGCGGGTACGCGGACGAGGCGGATGTGCAACGATGAAGCGTCTGCCACTCTCCAGCAGGCTTGTCCGTTCTTGTCCGCCCGACATCCCTGGAGAGTGCTATGCGAAGTGTCCGGCCCGTCGTCGACTACGAACCGCCACCACGAGACGTGCGCCAATGCCGGCCGCCGTCGGTCACCACGTTGCGGCGCCCGAATACCCGTCCGCCGCAAGGATTTCCGGCACGCCCACAGGCAACCAGTGTGCCCCCGCAGATGCGGCAGGCGGCGATCTTCGCCGACGCGGCACTGCGCCGTGTCTTGGAAGTCATGGATCGCCGCCGCCCGGCGGCGCAGTTGCAGGGCCTGCTGGACAGCGGTCTCGTCGACTCGGTCCTCGCCGCAACCCGGATCGCGGGCAGTCGGTCCAGTGACGGCGCGGCGGTGCTGCGACGGCTGCGGTTGCAGGCGGTGGGCCCCGACGCTGCCGAGGTGTTCGGAACGTACAGCCGCGGGCAGCGGGTGCACGCTGTCGCGTGCCGGGTGGAGCGGCAGCCCGACGCCCGATGGCTGGTGGTGGCGCTGCACATCGGCTAAATGCGTTACGCCGCAGCGCGTGCGGCCGCCGGCACCGGTCCGCCGGTGAACCGCGCCACCAGCGGGCCGACGATCGCCATCACGAACACATACGACGTGGCCAGCGCCGCCATGCCGGGGATCGACGAGCCGACCAATCCGATGATGATCAGCGAGAACTCGCCGCGGGCGATCAGCGCGGTCCCGGCGCGCAGCTGACCGCGTCGGGCCACCCCGTCGCGGCGGGCGGCAAACACGCCGGTGGCCACCTTGGTGGCGGAGGTGACGGCGGCCAGCGCCAGCGCCACCGGCAGCATCGGCAGCAGGCGTTCCGGGTCGACCGTGAGCCCGACGCCCAGGAAGAAGATCGCCGCGAACAGGTCACGCAGCGGTCCGAGCACACGGCGCGCCCGGGACGCGGTCTCACCGGTCAGGGTGAGGCCGACCAGAAATGCGCCGACGGCCGCCGACGCGTGCACGGATTCGGCCACCGCCGCCACCATCAGCGTGATGCCGAGCACCCGCAGCAGCAGCTGCTCGGAATCGGGGTGGGTGACCAGCCGACCGACGTGATGGCCCCACCGGTAGGAGGCGGTGAACGCCACCATCAGCGCGGCGATCGCCACCACCATGCCGGTGACGGCGTGCAGCCAGGAGCCGCCCGACGCCAGCACCGCGAACAGCGGCAGGTAGCCCGCCATCGCGAAGTCCTCGAGCACCAGCACCGACAACACGGCCGGGGTTTCCCGGTTACCGACCCGGTGCAGGTCCTCCAGCAGCCGGGCGATCACCCCCGACGACGACACGGACGTGACGCCGGCCAGCGCCAGGATGCCGACGCCGCTGAACCCCAGCAGCCAGCCCGCCACCGCGCCCGGTGCGGCGTTGAGCACGACATCGACGGCGGCCGACGGCAAGTGCCGGCGCAGGCTGGTGGCGAACTCGACCGCCGAGAACTCCAGCCCCAGCGTGAGCATCAGCAGCACGACCCCGATCGGGGCGCCGGTGGTGATGAAGTCACTGGCGGCGGCCACCTGGGCGATACCGCCGTTGCCCAGCGCCAGGCCGGTCACCAGGTACACCGGTATCGGCGACAATGCGAACCGGCGGGACACCGCGCCCAGAACGGCAAGCAGGGTGAGGATGACGCCGAGTTCTAGCAGCGGCGCCACCGAAACCTGCATGGCTCAGCCCTTATCGACGATCTGCTCGACCGCGCCGATGCCGTCCTCGGTGCCGATCACCACCAGCACGTCACGTGCCCGCAGGATCTCGGCCGGACCCGGCGAGGCGAGCACCTCCTCGTTGCGAACGATCGCGACAATCGAGGCCCCGGTGCGGGTACGGGCCTGGGTGTCGCCGAGCGGACGGTTCACGAACGGGCTCCCCGGCGCGATGTGCACCTGCCCGGCTTCCAGACCGGGCACTTCGCGGGTGAGTTCGGTGAACCGCTCGGCGATCCGCGGGGCGCCCAGGATCTGAGCGACGGCGTCGGCCTCTTCGTCGGTGAGGCTGAACACCGGCTGCGCCTGGTCGGGGTCGTCGCGTGCGTACAGGACGATCTCGAAGTCGCCGCTGCGCCGCGCGACGATGCCGATCCGGTCGCCGTCGTGGTTGGTGAACTCGTAGCGCAGACCGATGCCGGGCAGCAGCACCTCTTTGACGTCCACGGCTACCTACCGTCGCTTGGTCGATTTGGGTGGTTTGGCCCCCCGGCCTTGCCGGCGCGCGGCTTCGCGCCGCTCCCGGCGACTGGCGCCGGCCGTCAGCTTCTGCGCCCTGCCGCCGTTGTGCTGCACCTGCGCCGAGCCGTCCTCGGCGGGACCGGAGTAGGTCAGCGCGCGCGACTCGTCCTCAATTCCCTTGGCCCGCAACGCGCTTGGCGCCGCCTGTCGCGGCTGGGCGGGCGCTCCGGCGCGCTGCTGGGCACCGGCCGCCGCGGCGGCGGTGGCGAACTCGGCCAAATCCTCCGGCTCGGCCACCGGGGCCACCTCCGGCGGCGGCACCGCTTCGACGGTGACGTTGAACAAGAAGCCGACCGACTCCTCTTTGAGGCCTTCGAGCATGCCGACGAACATGTCGTAGCCCTCGCGCTGGTATTCGACCAGCGGGTCGCGCTGGGCCATCGCCCGCAGCCCGATGCCTTCCTTGAGGTAGTCCATCTCGTAGAGGTGTTCGCGCCACTTGCGGTCGATGACGTTGAGCAGCACGTTGCGCTCCAGCTGACGCATGGCGCCGGGACCGGCGAGCTCTTCGAGCTCGGCTTCCCTTGCGGCGTAAGCCCTTTCGGCGTCTTTGATCAGCGCGTCGAGCAACTCCTCGCGGGTCAACTCGCCGGGCTCGCCTTCGGCGTCGGGGTCGAACAGATCCTTGTGGTCGATCCCGACCGGGTACAGCGTCTTGAGCGCGTCCCAGAGCTTGGCCAGGTCCCAGTCCTCGGCGTAGCCCTCGGCGGTGGCGCCGTCGACGTAGGCGGTGATCACGTCGACGAGCATGTCGTGGGCCTGCTGCTGTAAGTTCTCCCCCTCGAGGATGCGGCGGCGCTCGGCGTAGATCACCTTGCGCTGCTGGTTCATCACCTCGTCGTATTTGAGGACGTTCTTTCTGACCTCGAAGTTCTGCTGCTCGACCTGGGTCTGCGCGCTCTTGATCGCCCGGGTCACCATCTTGGCCTCGATCGGCACGTCGTCGGGCAGGTTGAGCCGGGTCAGCAGCGACTCCAGCGCCGCGCCGTTGAAGCGGCGCATCAACTCGTCACCCAGCGACAGGTAGAACCGCGACTCGCCGGGGTCGCCCTGACGGCCGGAGCGGCCACGCAGCTGGTTGTCGATGCGGCGGGCCTCGTGGCGCTCGGTGCCCAGCACGTAGAGCCCGCCGGCCTCGATGACCTGCTTGGCCTCCTCGGCGGCCTCGGCCTTGACCTGCGGCAGCACCTCGTGCCAGGCCTCTTCGTATTCCTCCGGGGTTTCCACCGGATCCAGCCCCTGCTCGCGCAGCCGCTTGTCGGTCAGAAAGTCGACGTTGCCGCCCAACACGATGTCAGTGCCGCGGCCGGCCATGTTGGTGGCGACGGTGACCGCGCCCCGCCGGCCCGCCTCGGCGACGATGCCGGCCTCCTGCTCGTGGTATTTCGCGTTGAGCACGTTGTGCGGTATGCGTCGCTTGGTGAGCAGCCGCGACAGATACTCCGAGCGCTCCACGCTGGTGGTGCCGATCAGCACCGGCTGGCCCTTTTCGTAGCGCTCGGCGATGTCGTCGGCGACGGCGAGGTACTTGGCTTCCTCGGTCTTGTAGATCAGGTCGGACTGGTCGGTGCGGATCATCGGCTTGTTGGTCGGGATGGGCACCACGCCGAGCTTGTAGATCTCGTGGAGCTCGGCCGCCTCCGTCTGCGCGGTGCCGGTCATCCCGGCCAGCTTGTCGTAGAGCCGGAAGTAGTTCTGCAGGGTGATCGTGGCCAGCGTCTGGTTTTCGGCCTTGATCTCGACGTGCTCCTTGGCCTCGATGGCCTGGTGCATGCCCTCGTTGTAGCGGCGGCCGTAGAGCACGCGGCCGGTGAACTCGTCGACGATGAGAACCTCGCCGTCGCGGACGATGTAGTCCTTGTCGCGCTGGAACAGCTCCTTGGCCTTGATCGCGTTGTTGAGGTAGCTGACCAGCGGCGAGTTGGCGGCCTCGTAGAGGTTGTCGATGCCGAGCTGGTCTTCGACGAACTCGACGCCGAGCTCGTGCACGCCGATGGTGCGCTTGCGCAGGTCGACCTCGTAATGGACGTCCTTTTCCATCAGCGGCGCCAGCCGAGCGAACTCGGTGTACCAGTTGGAGCTGCCATCGGCGGGCCCGGAGATGATCAGCGGGGTGCGCGCCTCGTCGATGAGGATGGAGTCGACCTCGTCGACGATCGCGAAGTTATGCCCGCGCTGGACGCACTCCTCGAGCGAATGGGCCATGTTATCGCGCAGGTAGTCGAAGCCGAACTCGTTGTTGGTGCCGTAGGTGATGTCGGCGTTGTAGGCGACGCGACGCTCGTCGGGCGTCATCTGCGCCAGGATCACGCCGACGTCCAGGCCGAGGAAACGGTGCACCCGGCCCATCCACTCGCTGTCGCGCTTGGCCAGGTAGTCGTTGACGGTGACGATGTGCACGCCCTTGCCGCCGATGCCGTTGAGGTAGGCGGGCAGCACCGACGTCAGCGTCTTGCCCTCACCGGTCTTCATCTCGGCGACGTTGCCGAAGTGCAGCGCCGCGGCACCCATCACCTGCACGTCGAAGGGGCGCTGGTCGAGCACCCGCCAGGCGGCCTCGCGAGCCACGGCGAACGCCTCGGGCAGCAGGTCGTCGAGGCTTTCCCCGTCGGCGTGGCGCTTCTTGAACTCGTCGGTCTTGGCCCGCAGTTCGGCGTCGGTGAGCTTTTCGACGTCGGCGGACAACGTGCCTACATAGTCGGCCACCTTTTTGAGGCGCTTGACCATGCGACCTTCGCCAAGGCGCAGCAACTTACTCAGCACAGCTTTGTCCCTTGTGGGTAGGAGTCTTTGGCGACCCCCATCCTAGGTGACGTCGCTCTTTGGACGCCGAACGTCAGGCCAGCCGGATCAGCCCGTAGTCGTAGCCGTGCCGGCGGTAGACCACGCTGGCCTTGTCGGTCTCCTTGTCGTGGAAGAGGAAGAAGTCGTGACCGACGAGTTCCATCTGCGAGAGGGCGTCGTCGACAGTCATCGGAGTCGCCGGGTGCTCCTTGATGCGCACGATGTGGCCCGGTTCGTGGTAGCCGTCCGATTCGACAGCCGGCGCGGGCTCTGCGCTGGTGGCCGGCGCCGGCGGCGGCACGGCCGCGGTGGCAGCGGCCAGCGAAACCGGGGTCTTGTCGCCGTAGTGGACTTTGCGCCGATCCTTGTCGCGACGCAGCCGGCTCTCCAGCTTGTCGACCGCGGACTCGAACGCGGCGTAGAAGCTGTTGGCGCGGGCCTCGCCGCGCACCACCGGCCCGCGGCCCCGGGCGGTGATTTCGACGCGCTGACAAGACTTGCGTTCTCGGCGGTTGCGGGCGTGTTTGAGTTCGACATCGAACAGGTAGATGGTCCGGTCGAACCGTTCCAATCGGGCGAGTTTCTGCGAGACGTAGATGCGGAAATGGTCGGGGATCTCGACGTTGCGGCCTTTGACGACGACCTCGGCGCGCGGCTTCGGTTCGTCCTGCTCGTCGGTGTCCGCCAGAAGCTGGCCGGAATCTACGGTTTGCCTTGACATTCTGGACAACTCGTTTCTCTCGCGTCGCACGCAGGTGCGTGCCCGGCTGTCAGATACACGCGCCGACGGGGTTCGCTTACTGCCGTGGCCGCCCGCCGGTGCAAGGTGTCGAGAACTCACCTCCTACCGTCGTCGGTGTCGTGGCGCTTCAAATCTGTCCGGAAGCGCCGCCGTGAGGCGTTCACGGGTGCTTGATGCCGACCGTAGCCGCGGCCGGGGGGATGTGCCAGTACTTTCCTGTTTCGAGTTATTCACGATCTGTTACGCCGCCGCTACGGCCAGCACGGCGGCCACTCGGATGCCCGCGGCACGCAGGATGCGGACCGATTCGCATGCGGTTGCGCCGGTGGTGACGATGTCGTCGACCAGCAGTACTTCGTGTCGGATAGGTGCTCGCTGGGTCAGCACCACCCGGCCGGCGATGTTGCGTTCCCGCTCGGCAGTGCCGAGGCCGGCGGAGTCGCGGGCCAGCGCCTTCATCTTCAGTGCAGAGAAGACTGTTATGTCGGGGTGGTTCTTGACCGCAGCGGTGGCCATCCGGGCGACCGGGTCGCCGCCGCGCTTTCGGGCCGCGGCGCGACGGGTGGGCGCCGGCACGATGGTCAGCGGCACGTCGAGCAGGCCCCACGTGAAGAGGCGATGGATGCCGAGGGCCAGAGCGTGTGAGAGCGGCTTGATCAGGTCGGTGCGGCCGCGGTCTTTCATGGCGACGATCGCGTTGCGGCGGGCACCGGCGTAACGGCCGAGCGCGAACACCGGCACCTGCGGGTCGACGCGCGGCGTTACGACATGGGGTGCGTCCGGCGGTGGGGCCAGTTCGTCGCCGCAGCTGTCACACCAGCGGGTCGACGGCGCGCCGCAGCCACCACATTCCAGCGGCAGCACGAGATCGAGCATGACTGCAGTGTGGCTATTAGGGGTGACATCGGTGTCATGCGTTGAGACGGGCGATACCGAAATTGAACTCGCCGATGTGTTGGCTTCCTGCCGCGGGCGGGCTCAACTGGCTCGAGGTATGGCCCGAACTGGTGGAAGCCGCGCTGGCCAGGCGGCCCAGGATGCCCAGCAAACCCAACACAAGCAGGACAGTGCCGATAGCGATCAGTGCCGTCCCGGGTGCAGCTCCAGGACGACGGGGCGGAGGGTAGCCCGGATACGGCATTGGCGGGTAGGGCATTTGGGGCTGTTGAGGGCCCGGGCCGGGCGGCGGTGGGTAGCCGCTGCCCGGCGTCTGTGGGTGTTGCGGCCACGGGCCGGGCTGGTATGGGCTACCTCCCGGCATTCCCGGAGGGGGAGGGTACCCCGGCGGATAAGGGCCTGGCTGCATCCGACTGCGCGAGCGCTGCTGCAAGCCGATGATCAGCATCACCAAGCCTGCCAGCGGAATACCGAACAGCCCGATCAAGTACCCCACCTGAACAGCGGCGTCTCGCTCGGCGAGGAATGTGGTGACCACGCGCGGAGTCTAACGCTTCGAACAGCTCTTTTGAGTTTCAGCAGTTGCTCGCTCTGGCCCGTCGGTCCAGGCCTTACCGGAGGCTAACAGCGGCTTTCCTTCGGGATCAAGAAACGAGGCGACAATGTCATCGACCGTTGCAATGAGCGCGACAAGGCCACGTCCGGCGGCCAGTTATTTTGAGCAACTCAGGTCTTCGCCCTCAGGCCAATCGCAAAAAGAAGCAGTCCGGCAAATATCACCACCAGACCCGCGGCAATCATCCACGGAGAACCGCCGAAGACGGTCGCCCAGGCCCCACACGCCGCAGCGAGTAGGGCGTGAACGATACGGGCGGCAGCAATGACCCGATCGCGCAACACTGAAACCAGCACCGGACGAGGTATCTCGCGAAGCAGCCGCCCCACTAAGATGATCAGCGCCGCAGTGGTAACACCGCTGACCACTCGGTCCAGCACGGTCGGTCCACCCTCGCTGTAGGTAGTCCCCACCCCCGTGACGGTCCAGCCCACGATCGCCGCGACGACGGTCAATCGCCGTGTTGTCCTCGCGAGGGCCAAACCGATATTTCTGCGCGCGAGGTCGCCGAGCGTCGGATCGAGTCCGGCAGCGCCGAGGAAGCCACGCAACGCTCGCCGGGTCCTGCCGCGGTTAAGCCGGTTGACAGCCATGTTGTTGACTGCCTCGGCGTTACTGGGATCCAGTGATAGCACTTGGCGATAAACGGCAGTGGATTCGTCTATTCGGCCCAGGTCATGCAAGATAACGCCGCGCAAGACCAGCGCGTCGACATCCGTAGGGTCCAGCCGTAACGCTTCATCGATGGCTCGCAGCGCAGAGGAAAATTCGCGTGCTCGATACAACAGGCGTGCGTAGACTCGGTGACCCCAGGGGTCATTCGGATGGGCTATAACGGTGCGCCACGCCATCGAGAGTGCGTCGTAGCGGCGCCCAAGGCCGTCGAGCGCCAAGGCATAAAGCCGCATGGCGAAGCTGTCATCCGGCGCGATCGATAACGCGGCGTAGGCGCTCTGCGCGGCGCTCGCGTAGTTTTTGAGCAGCAGTTCAGCCTGGGCGTAATGCGCCAGCAAGACCGGGTCGTTAGGGTTCTCCGACAAGTACCGCTGCACCACTTCGCGTGCACGCTCGTAGTTGCCGGT
Source organism: Mycobacterium kyorinense (assembly GCF_002101735.1). Taxonomy (GTDB): domain Bacteria; phylum Actinomycetota; class Actinomycetes; order Mycobacteriales; family Mycobacteriaceae; genus Mycobacterium; species Mycobacterium kyorinense. Next base: position 64,996 of record NZ_LQPE01000047.1, read on the forward strand.
GTCGATATAGGCTCGGACTACATGGATGGCGTCATTCGCCTGATCACCTACGGCCGCATCTGCCGTCACCGGAACTTCCTGCGGCGCAGGTATTTTGCAAGTTCGTCGTAGGTTCCTTCGTTATTCGCGAACTCGACGACGTTTCGGGCAGTCTCGAACCAGGGTCCTGTGCTGGGCTTTATCTGCGCGATCGCCGTGTCCACATCCGTCATGGTTACCGGACGGACTTCTCCACTGCGAATTGAGTCGGCCATCGCGAATTGCGTTGCAGTGTCGCAGACATACGCCAGATCCGCACCCGAGAATCCGTCAGTGCGGCGTGCAATCGACTTGAGATCTATTCCTGCGAGAGGTCGGTCCTTTAAATGGACTCGGATGATCCCGACGCGGGCTTCAGCATCGGGCAGACCGACGAAACACATGCGGTCGAATCGGCCTGGCCTACGCAGCGCCGGATCAACATCCCATGGGGCGTTGGTGGCACCGAGCACGTAGACACCCTCATTGCTGGATGTTGCCGAGTCCAGCTCCTCGAGTAAGCAATTCACCACAGTACGCAATCCAGTACTGCCGCCCAATCCGGAACGCCTGTGCCCCAATGCATCTACTTCATCGAAGAAAAGCACACAGGGGGTATTCCGGCGGGCGGTGTCGAACACCGCGCGGATGCTGCGCTCGCTGTCGCCGAACCAATGATGCAGGACATCGGCAATCCCTACTTGGTAAAAGCTTGCCCCCAGCTCTCCCGCAATAGCTTTGGCGATGTAGGTCTTGCCGCACCCAGGTGGCCCGTACAGCAGCAGTCCGCCGCGAGCGGAAACCTTGTATGCCTTCATCAACTCCGGGTTGCGTATCGGGCCCAGCAGCGAAAGCTCCAGCTGACGTTTGACGTCAGCCATGCCCGCGACATCGCCCAGACTCACGCCGCTGCGATGCACTCCTTCAAAATCGTCTTCGGCGACGACATCGGCGGGCGCTTCGACGAACGCCGGCTGGACAATGTCCGCAACCTCCTTTTCGGCGCTGGACCAGTCGAAACTTTCCGCCGGTTTTTCCTCTGCTGGCGATTCGGCCGGCGGCGATGCCAAAGCAGAGCTGCAGCGCTGCAAGATCGCCAGCGCATCAGCGTTTCCCCCGTCCTGGGCCAACGCCGCACTGCAATGCCCGAGCGCCTCGGCATAACGGCCTTGATCGGCCAGCAAGCCAGCCAGATGTAAGCGCAACTCGATCACATCGGGGCTACGGTCCACCGCAGTAGACAACTCACGGATGACTGGATCCTCGTCCACTGGTATCTCCTGATGTAATCGCCACTACGCCGGGACCAATCGTAAGAGATGCACGGGCTCGTCAGGCTCGGCAATGAGACCGTCAGCGGCCCCCAACCCGGTTGGCTCGCGGAGGACCTCCCCCTTCCGTGAATTGGGGTAGGCGGGAATCGGTCCCCGCACAACTGGGGAGTCTTGAGAACTCGGACCCTCGTCGCGCAGGCTCCCGATGTAGCCCAAAGACCTAATTACAGCCGGAGCGGATGATCGCTGGTCCAGTCCTTCGCGTCGACCATGCCCTTGGCCATGTCGAGCGTCTGACCCAAAAGCCTTTAGCGTCATGAGCGAGCATCATCGGCGCTGTTGCGGGGTTACCCAATAGCCCAGAGCATTGCGAGGTCTTTCGGATGGGTAGCCAACTTCTCGTCATTTTGCATGGCCTGTCGGTTCTGACCTACCGGAGGCTGAACAACGGCTTTCCTTCGGGATCAAGAAACGAGCCGACAATGTCATCGACCGTCGCAGATACATACACCGAGAGCCTCACCAACCGGCCCGTTCCTCTCAACACGTCTTTGCCGGAGACTGCCACCACCGCACCACCAGAATCGATCAACGCCATCCGGTTCTCGACCCCGTCAAACGTGCGTGTGGCGAGGCTGAACCCGGGCGCTAGCTCCTCCCGAGAAAAAGGCTCGCGCACATCCGGCAGTCGGCGGTGCCACCTGACGGACGAGCCGAAATCGCCAAAGAAATACCTCTCGACCGTTTCCATCGAGGGCGCCGCTACGACGAGAAACTCCGGTCCGCTGCGCTCTAAGTGAGTGATGACGAACCAGCCGTCGCCGTTTCGCCCGAGCAAATACTGCAGCTGGCCGCCCTCTTTCCAGAACATCGCGCGCCCGTCCTCGGCCTTGGACACTCCCCAACCGCCGCTGCGTGCCCACTCCGCCAGCCGCGCCGAAACTTCGATCCGCTCCGTCATTGCAACACGCCCCATTCGGTTTTCAGCTCGTTCACTTTCACCGGCTCACCATCGGCGTCAAGTATCCGCACTTGGGTCGCGCCCCCAGGCTGGCCCAACCCCGGCGCAACCTCGGACACTTCGATGCGCCAACCGTCGGGAAGGTGGTCAATGCGGTAGGCATTTCGGGGGTCGCCGAGGGAGTCGACGTGCATCGCGCGCTCCTCCCACGGTGCCGGCACGCCATCTTTCATCAGACCCAGATATGCGCCATCGTCCTCTCCGATACGGTCCACCTGGTCGCCGAAGTATTTCTTGAACTGGTCGAAGTCGCTGAAGGCCACCTTCGTGTGCGGTACCGCGCCGTCGTTGCCGGGGAAGTTACCCCAGTGCTGACCGTCCGGTCCCAGCTTGTTAAAGCGCTCTGCGTATTCCTGTGGGGTGTAAGCGTGCCCATCTGGGTCGCGGCCGAACGGCGCGTCCGGGTCTTTCATGATTTCGGCGACGTCGGGGTGTATCCGGCTCGGGTCTGCCGGATTGTGGTCATAGTCCCAATGCTCATCCAACGGCTCGCCGTAGTGCGGGTCAATGTTGTCCTTGTTGGGCAATCGCTCCCACCCGTCACCCGAGGGCTCGTGGGAATGCAGCGGATCGTGCCCGCTGCCATGATCGCCGCCTCCACCGTGGCTATCTTCGCCGCTACCGCCCGCGCCATCTCCGCCGTGGTCACCACCACCGCCGCCGTGGCCGCCATCACCACCGCCGCCGTGGCCACTGCCATCGCCGCCACCGCCACCGCCGTGGTCACCACCACCGCCGCCGTTGCCGCCATCACCACCGCCGCCGTGGCCACCACCACCGCCGCCGTGGCCGCCGCCATCGCCACCAGCATGGCCGCCGCCTCCGCCCGGTCCACCGGGATCGTGTGGTGGTGGTTCGGGTGGGTGCGCCCCGCCGGGGTATGAGTCAGGAATCGTTTCGTGCGCAGGGGACATCGGAGCACCCTCCGGCGCATGCGCGCTGGCAAGCGTCGGTTGGCCCGCGTACGCGTCAGCAGTCGCGGGCATACTCGGCGCCGCCGACGGCACGTGCTCGCCCGACGCCGCGGCTGCTCCCACCGGCGCCGGTTCATGAACACCACCGCCCGGCACGGCGCTTGCCGGGGCAGCGTTGTCGGCTGTCGCCATCGGCGCAGGTTCTTGCGGGCCTGCACCGGGCGCGGCGGAGGCGGGTGCCGGATGCTCGCCAGCCGGCACGCCGGGCTCACCGCCAGCGGCGTGGGGCGCGGACGGGGCATCGATCGGCGGGCGTCCCGCGGTTGCACCGCTCCCGGCAGCTGCTCCCGGCGCTTGGGCCGGCGCCGGCTCGGCCGGCCTTACCGACGGTCCCGGCTCGGGTGGTCGCACAGGCGGCGCGGCGGGCGCGACTTCGCTGGGCTTGACGTCAATCGCGTTGAGATCGCGGGCAATGCTCGAACCCTGGGCGGCGACACCAGATTCGGCTCCGGCGCCCAGGATTCCCTCACCGGCGCGCGCCGCCTGACTTTCGGCCCGAGCCGCTTGTGCCGCTTCGTCGGCGGCCTTGGCGGC
>NZ_LQPE01000048.1 GCF_002101735.1 Mycobacterium kyorinense
GTGCGCAACGTGATCGTTATCGGCTCCGGACCGGCCGGATACACCGCTGCTCTCTACACCGCGCGCGCGCAACTGGCGCCGCTGGTGTTCGAGGGCACGTCGTTCGGCGGCGCCCTGATGACAACCACCGATGTGGAGAACTACCCGGGTTTCCGCGACGGCATCACCGGGCCGGAGTTGATGGACCAGATGCGTGAGCAGGCGTTGCGGTTCGGCGCGGACCTGCGCATGGAGGATGTCGAATCGGTGTCGTTGGACGGCCCGGTGAAGTCGGTGGTGACCGCCGACGGCGAGACCCACCGGGCGCGGGCGGTCATCCTGGCGATGGGCGCGGCGGCGCGCTACCTGCACGTGCCCGGCGAGCAGGAGCTGCTGGGCCGGGGCGTCAGTTCCTGCGCCACCTGCGACGGGTTCTTCTTCCGTGACCAGGACATCGCCGTCATCGGCGGCGGCGACTCGGCGATGGAGGAAGCCACCTTCTTGACCCGCTTCGCCCGCAGCGTCACGATCGTGCACCGCCGCGAGGAGTTCCGCGCGTCGGCGATCATGCTGAACCGGGCCCGCAGCAACGAGAAGATCCGGTTCATCACCAACAGCGTGGTGGAGGCGGTCGAGGGCGACACCACGGTGACCGGACTGCGGCTGCGCGACACCACCACCGGCGCGCAAACCACCCTGGCCGTGACCGGGGTGTTCGTCGCGATCGGCCACGACCCCCGCTCGGAGTTGGTGCTCGGCGCAGTCGACCTCGACCCGGACGGCTACGTGCTGGTCCGGGGCAACACCACGCAGACCTCGCTCGAGGGCGTGTTCGCTGCCGGTGACCTGGTGGACCGCAGCTACCGCCAGGCGGTCACCGCCGCGGGCACCGGCTGCTCCGCGGCCATCGACGCCGAGCGTTGGCTGGCCGAGCACGCAGACAGCGCCGAGCCCGCCCCGGCAGAGGCCACCGGAACCACGATGATTGGAGCACCTCAATGACCGCCAACACCGGCACCCCCGTGGAAGTCTCTGACGCGACTTTCGCAACCGAGGTGTTGTCCAGCAATACGCCTGTGCTGGTTGACTTTTGGGCCAC
>NZ_LQPE01000049.1 GCF_002101735.1 Mycobacterium kyorinense
TCCGCCGCCTACGAGCCGACCACAAAACCAGCCATCAATCACCGCAAAACACGGCCGCTTGACATAGGAGCAACACGTTGGCGCCGGGTTGACCCGCGATTTGGTGGGTGCCCCCGGCGTTCGGTAACCTTGCATTACCCGTCGCGGGGTGGAGCAGCTCGGTAGCTCGCTGGGCTCATAACCCAGAGGTCGCAGGTTCGAATCCTGTCCCCGCTACCAGCGGAAATGACCCTAGAGGTGTGACCTCTGGGGTCATTTTCACGCCGCGTGTGAACGGATTTGTGAACTCTACCATTTGCTGAATGTCTGTGGGCTATCCCGAATCTCCCTGGTAGTGCCCAACACGGATCAGTCACTGTCAACGGTTCAAGATTGCTATGTCGGCTCCGGTGCGCTCCGCATGGGACCTCGCCGAGGGCGGCGTGTTCGATGGAATCGAGATGAAGCGTTCCTCGACTGGCCGCGATGCGACGGGCCAACCTAGGAGACTGCTGATTTAGTGGCGCGGGTTTCGGCGTGGCTGAGTGGGTTTGGTGCGGGTTGCCGCGAGGATCGGTGCGTGGCGTTGGGATGTGAGGTTCGGCAGGGCCGATTCGATGATGTGATGCTGCTGGTGGGTGATCAGCTGCCGGTGGGCAGTATCTATCGGCTGTTGGCTGAGCACGGTGGCGCGTTGTTTGGTGATGAGTATTTCGCCGATCTGTTCAAGGCCTCGACGCGGGGTCGCCCGACGGTGCCGGCGCGGGTGGTGGCCACGGTGATGCTGCTGCAGGCCTATGAGGGGCTCTCTGATCGAGAGGCCTGTGACCGGTTGGCATTTGATCTGCGCTGGAAGGCTGCCGCCGGGTTGACGGTGGCGGCGGCGGCGTTTCATCCGACGGTGTTGGTCGGGATGCGTAACCGGCTGCGGGCTTCGGATCGGCCGCGGCGGTTGTTTGAGGTTCCCCCGCTTTTCTGGAGGCTTCTGATCTTGGTCCACTGGATCAGGGAAGGAGTCGATGATGTCACGGCGT
>NZ_LQPE01000050.1 GCF_002101735.1 Mycobacterium kyorinense
CGGCGGGCCGGGGTGGATGCCAACGTGTCCAACCTGGCGGTGGCGTCGTTTCCCGCTGATCAGCCCGATCGGCTGGTCATCGATCAGATCGACTGCACACCACAACAGCAGAAGGCCGCGGCGCGGGCGGCCACGAAAGCCCGGGCCCGGCAGAAGGCGTTGGATCGGTCGCGGCGTAACACCAACCCCGACCAGTACCGACCGTCGCAGCGACAGCACAAGCGGGCGCAGCGTCGCGCCGCGGCCGGGTTAGTGGCCAAACAGATCACCAACCCGGGCGGGCCAAGGGCGGCTCGCGCTGATGGGGTGCCGCTGCGCGCCTACCGCCACGACACACTCTCGCAGCGCTTTCAGCGCACCCGCCGCGATCACGCCGCCGAGTCGCGCAGCGCCAGTCAGGCCAAACAAGCCCGCGCCGACCAGGTTGCCGCGCGGATCGTTGCAGCCCACGGCAACGCCATCACCGTGGAGGACTGCAGAATCTCGACCTGGGCGCGCCTGTGGGGCAAGCGGATTGCCGTGTTTAGCCCCGGCATGCTGGTGGCCGCCCTCAAACGCGAATGCGAATCCGCCGGCGGCACACTGTATCGTGCCGGTACTCGCACCACCGCACTTTCCCAGCACTGCTTATGCGGTAATCGTGTTCCGAAGACCTTGGCGCAGCGCACCCATCACTGCCCCGAATGCGGATTGCACGCCGACCGCGACGTCACCTCGGCGATGCTAGCGGCCTGCGTCGAGCTCACCGATCCCGATGATCCGCGCACCGCGCGGGTCGACTACAAGCTTGCCCACGCCCTGCGGGCGTGGCTGGCCTCCCAGCAAGAGTGGGAGGGCTCAGTCAACCGGCACCAGCCACCGCCAACACCCGTTGACGGACCGGCCAGGACCGGCAGCCACCACCGGGTGGCCTCTGCTGAGCAAGCAGCACTCGACCCACCCCCGAACAGACCAAGCCAAAAGCTTGGACGTCGCGGGCCCAGCCGAAAACAACCAGCCCCCAAGCTGATTGGCGCTGCATGACCCAATACGGGTCAACTCTTAGACCGGCCCTCTTGCGGGAAGCGTTGCAGGAAAGCCAGTCGATGATTGCCGACATGTTGGCCGCCCGCATGCATGTGGACCAGGGCGTTGAGGGCTATCGCGTGGCCGCCGAGGGCTATCGCAGCGCGGCCGAGCAGTTCCACGAGGGCGCTGAAGGATATCAGCAGGCGGTCAGCCGGGCACACACCACGATCGAGATGCTGCAAACCGTGATTGAGCAGTACGGCGACACCATCACACAACAAATCACGCCCGGGCACGCGGGCGGATTAACCACCTGAGGCTCGAGCTAAGTAGAGGACCTGAGATCCGCGGTTTCTGTGCCCATCTCCCCTCCCCCGGCCCGGATGCGGCGTCAGTTCTTCCCGTGCAGTGTCGAACCGACTTAGTCGACGTTCAGGTAGAGCTTTAGCGCCTGCTCGACGAGGGCGCTGCGCGAGGGAGCGTCCCACCGGATCACGAGGTCGTCGAGCACGTGAGCATCGGCGGCGTTGAGCCCGGTAAGCGGGACGCGGGCGGGCGGTTCGGGGTGGCGGCGTCTGCGCGCCGGCGCGGCTGGACGACGCGAGAACAGGCCGTCACCGGCGGGAACCGCGCCCTCACGTCGCCAGTGAGCCGCTAGTTGGTCCTGGTGCGCTTCGATCGCGTCGAGCACGACCTGCGCATATGTCCGGGCAGTGATCGGGTCGCGGCTTTTTTCTTTGGTTGTCAACCGGCGCAAAAGGCGGTGGATCTGAGGGGCGACTTCGGCGGTCGGAACGCTTGTTGCGGCGCGGCGCCGCCGCGGCGGTGTGATCACGCCGGACGTCTCCCCTCCCCCACTTTCGGTCGGCGTCGCGGACGCTGCGTGGTCCTCCTCGGTGTCGTCATACTCGTCGGGCACAGCCGACGGCTGTGGGACCTCCGGAGCGGACCGCGAGATGGGCGGCGGCATGAGGTCGTCGATATCTTCGAGTTTTTCGGTAAATACGCCCTTGGTTGCCATCGGGATAAACTCCTTCTTCGTTTACGCGCCTGCGGGTACGGGCGCGCTGAATACCCGCTGCAGAATCTCTCGCGTGAGGTTCTGGTAGTCGTTCGCCAGCGGCACGGGGTCGCGGGCCCTCAGCACCGGCACGTCGTCGTTGCGTCCTTCGCGTAGGGCGGGCAATAGCTCGGACGTGTGCTCGCTGGCAGCGTTAACGAGTTCTTGAGCCGTCAGATGGCATTCTCGGGCTGCTAACGCAGGCCCAGGCGCGTGGCGGATGGCGGCAGTGAAAGGCTCCGCGTTCGATCCTTCGAGCATGTCACGTACACGGTTGGTAATGACTTTGTTGCGGGTAGTGGCGCGGGGGTTGACCTCGAACAAAACGACTCCAAGCAGGTTGATGGGCGAACCGTGTCGTTTCGCACGCAGATAGCTGGTGGCTAGTTGCTCGACGCCGCGCATGGATCCGGAGTCTTCGCGGGCCGGCACGACGAGGTGCGAACATACCTGGAGCAGGGCTAACAGGAGCGTCACATCGCCGTGACCGGAGTCGACGAAGACGATGTCGTACTGTTCTCGCTCGCAAAGTTCATGGACAGCGCGACGGAAGTTGTCGGCGATGTCTATCCCTGCATCGGCGGCGCGTTCGGCGGACGTCGATACCAGACCTAGGCTCGGCCCACCCATGATGACGTCGAGGTTCGGGCGAACGTCTCGGTAGGGTTTTAGATCGCCGCCGTACTGCATTACTGAGGCTAGGTGGCGGCCTTTGTCCCACTGGTCAAGGGGTACTCCGAGGTCCTCGGTGGTGAGGTTGCCTTGCTGGTCAACGTCGAAAACGGCGACTCGTCGATTGCGGCGGGCCACAGCGACGGCGACGTTGGCCACGATGGACGATTTGCCTACGCCGCCTTTCTGGTTTCCGATCAAGATTTTCGGCGGGCCTGAGGGCGCTGTCATGCTGGCTAATGTACGTGGCGATGCGCATGATAAACCACCTTGAAACGGTGTGTGTTATCTAACTTTTACACTGGGCTGCCGACGTTAGGGTCGATGTGTCTGAAGATGCGCCTGGTACTACCACTCTTAATGCCCCTCTGGTCCTGACTGGACAGGTGATTCAACATGTGTGCGGAATGGAGTCTGTGCAGGCACGGGTGTTCATCACTGCGCACGGTGTTGGCCCGACACGTGTCATAGTGCGTATCCCGTGGGTTGGCACATCCATCTATACCGTGCATGACGGCACACACTTGCAGTTGTACAACACATATCGATGACAAGCGGCTGCCAGTGTGTATACGAATGTGCGGCGCAGATTGCCTGGTCATTCGCATGCCAATGTGCATTAGAATGTGGATCGTCATGCGCTTAGCATCGCCCTTGACCAGCCTATTTGCGTAGCACGTTGCGAGTGGGCGGAGCATGTAACTTAAACCGCCCTGTAACAGGCACAATCGGACGCGCGGGTGCACGGGTATGTAACGCCACGCAAGAACACGTATTGCACATTCCACTACAATGGGCGGTGCCGGGAGCGTGGCGTCACGTCTGGTGACCCGCGTTACACAGCGCGTGAGCAGCCACGTGGCAAGCCGTTTGCTCTCGTGGTGCGGTCGTGAACTTACGTAGGGGGTGTCGACGCACATTCCACTGGGCGTGCGCGGCCTCATTTCACAGGCCTTCACCTGGTTAGAAGGTGGTTTCACATCTTCCACCTTAAGCCCTGCAGCGGCCGACTCCTGGGCGTGAAGTCGGTGCTGAGTCGTGTCGATGTAACAGGGATGACGGATGCCCTCACGCCCATTTCGGAACTGAAAGCCCTTGCCGTTCGGGGTACAGCCGACCAGGCAGCAGGGGATCGTCGACCCAAGGTGGCCGCGTTGCGCTACGTCCTGGTTATCGGGATGCAGCCGCGACGGCTGGGCACCCCGGTCCAGCTCGGCGCAAACCCTTGGGCTCGCGCCCGCCTACCAGCTGCCCAAGGCCGCTCTCTCAAAGCTCGCCGGGTTCTTACCGAATCCGAATATCGTGGCCGCCGCTAGGAGCCCCGCAATATGTCGGACGAGATGTTGGTTGAACCGCGGCTTCGGTTTTCCGGTCGTTTCAAAGTTGTCGTCAACCTGCCCGCAGACGGAGATATTTGCAGCCCGGCCAAGGGGTAGGAGCCGTTAGAATTCTCCCCCTGCCGGGCGCGTTGGTTAGACCTCTAGTGCGACGTACCGGCCCTGATTCGGACGCGGTCTGTGAAGGTTAAGGCCGTGAGGAACAAGCGCCGACGACCCCATTTTTGTATGTCCCAACCGGTCCAGGACCAAGGGTGGGGTCGCCGACGGGGGCGGACTGCATTGACGCCGGGGTCACTTGTGGCGGCGTGGGTGGTGCCTGCGCGTGGGGGAGAAGGGCTTCGGTGATCGATCCCGTCGGCTTGCCGAGTGGGGAGGTCCGGATCACGGGTGCCAGCTCCCGAGATGCGCGCTTTGGTGGGCCGCAGTGCCGAAGCGACTGGGGGGCAAGCTCACAGATCACTAGGCGTGACCGGTGTCCTCAAAGTTCGGCGGAGCACGGGGCGCCACGGCCGGTTCAGCTACTGCAAGGTCGCCGGCTGCTGTTGCGGGACGGCATTGAGCCGCGGAAGCAGGTCGCCTATCTGACCTGGGCATTTACAGGCGGGCACGCGCTGGCTTGCGGGCCGGGCCGTGAAAATCCCGTCCTGGCGGCTCGCCGCCGGGCTGTAACCCCCTCTCGCGGTAACTGCCCCATGCCGCAGGCCGTTTGGCGGCGTACGGGGCGCTGAGCGCGTTTCCGCACGTCGACTGGCTCAGGCGTTGTCGGTGAATCGCTGGTCGGCTCCGAAATTGAGGTGGCGGCGGCACCGGTGCAGGCCGTCGGCGAGTTCGATCCAGCCGGAGGCGTCGCAGACGGGGCAAGCGTCGACGGCGGCGCGCACCGCGGCGCGTTCGGCATCGCGGGCCCGTTCGGCGGCCCCTGGCGGTGCTTGCAGGTTGCCGTGCCAGCGCAGGATGGCGCCAAGTAGGCCGATGGGTCGGTACGGCGATTCTGGTAGGTAGTTACCGCTGATTGCGGCCCACTCATGGATCATCGAATTGAGATCGTGCGCAGTCCAACCGTGAGCTGCAGGACCTGCTAACAGCCGCGCCCAGCCCCGGGGAGTGTGTCGACCTGCCCAGGACGGTGTTTGTCCGTCAGCGAGCCAACGAAGGGCCAGCAGCCGGCCGGCCTCGTCGGCGGCAGCGTATCGTTTCGGTCTCGGTTTTGGTGTATGGGCGGGGTGGCGCGTAGCGCCGCCTTGTTTTGGCGGGCCGTGGCCCGCCGTGTTGGGGTTATGCACATGTCTGTCGGTAGGTAATTGTTCACCAACAGAGCTGTTTTCAACTGATAAGGACCCCCTACGGGGATGGGTGGACAATTCGCGGTCAACGCAGCGCCACAACCCATTTCGATCACGTGAGTTATCCACAAACGGACGCGGCGGGTGCAGCGCCCACACCGAAGCCCAGCCGCGCGCCCGGCTACCCATCCGCCAGGTGGCCAGGCGTTCACGTTTCGTGCGCTGCCGGCCCCTCAAGATTTCGGTTGCACAGTCCATCGCGGCGAGCATGCGGGTGGCACGGCGCACCGTTCGGGCGTCGACCCGGGCGAGTGCCGCCAGCGTCGCGTTGGTGGGGCGACAGTGGCGGCCGGTGCGCCCGTCGGCGAACCGGGCACGGGCGTCGGCAACCTTGACAAGTGTCTTGAGAGATACGGCGTCATAGGGCATCTCGCGGCGCAGGCGTTCGTAGTGGGTGGCGTAGGCGACCGGGACTGCGACGCGGGCCCAACGTTGTGCGCCCGTCCATAAGGGGACCGCGGCGTATGCGTCACCGCCGGGCGCGAGGGCCAGGAATTCGTCGAAGACGCAGTTGGTCGCGTAGTCAGCGATCAGCGCAAGCTGCTTAGGATCCTCACGTGCGGGGTGGCGGGCCAGCAGCGCAACCGAGCGGGGTTGGTTGCGCTGCGCGCGCCGGCGGCGCCGCTGGACGTAGGCTTTGCCGCGGCGAGGGCGTTGCCGCGAAGAGCCGATCGGTCGTTGACCGCTTTTGGGTATGACACGGTGCGGCAGTTCTGGTGGAAAACGCAGACATGCACTACCGTGGGAGCTGCCTGTCAAAGCAATTCCCTTCGGGGAAGAGGCGATTTAGCGCCTCATCAGAGCCCTCCGGTTGCGCTCCGGGGGGCTTTGAGCTTTTGGCGGTGCTATCGCCCGGTCAGATGTATTCGGTTTGAGTCGTGCTGGGGATCAGCACGTGGTCAACATGGCCAGCGGCTTTACCTCCATTCGCGGGCGCGGTGTCGTGATATGCAGGCGTGTGCGGATCGTCTCGCCGTTGTTGCGAGACGTCGGCGAGCCCGCCGTGCCGGCACGCTCCTCTAAAGCGATGGCGACGTCGACACGGACGCGGATGGTGGTGTAACGCGGCGCTTTTGGCGGCGTGCCTGGCCTTTCGGGGAGGTGTGGCAACCTCGGTTGCTTCAGGTGGCGGACGAGGTGGGGCGGCAAGCAGAGGCGCCAGCGTTTTCCACGCAACAGCTGGGTCGGCGGACGGCCGGCCGGGACAGGGGTAGCCACGGTTAGGCGCTTCGGGCGATCGAGGCGTCGGTGACGTCGTGAATTCGGCCCTGGGTGTCGAGGTAGACCCAGCGGTGTTGGCGCCAGAGCTTGGGGGCGGTGCTGGTGGTGGTGCGCGGATCGACGATGTAGCCGAGGTCTAGGGCGGTGGGTAGGTCGGTGTGTTCGATGAGTTCGATGCAGTTGTGGCAGGCGGCGATGGCGTCGGCGGGGCTGCCGAGCGGTCCCTGCCGGGTGGCCGTGCGCCGGCGGGAGAAGATGGCGCCCTGCTGGTAGGTGCAGGCCGGCGCCATGATTTCGCAGTGGCCGCTGGCCCGGGCGGTGATCTGTGCGGCGATCGGCGGTAGCGGGGTTGCAGTGATGAGTTTTCCGACTTTGCTTCGCCGGGCGGTGCGTTGATGTACAGGGATGAGGCCGACGGGCCGCGAGATAGTCTGCGGCTCAGGGTGTTTGGCCGTTGGGCTGATGGGCTGGGCGTGTGCGCGCAGCAGGTGTTGTTTGGCGTTGAAGTCGTCGTTGATCCACACGCCGGCCCACATGCCGTAGGCGGGCCGGTTGCGTAGCGCGTCTTGGCTGCACTGGGCGCGGTTCGGGCATTTCAGGCATTGCTGGCGGGTGAGGGCCCGCCGTGTGGGGTCGAACCAGTCGCCGGGGTGCTGCAGGCAAGGAGGCGGGGCAATGTCGCGCTTGTGGTTCACGAAGGTGTCCTCTATCGTGAAACCAGCCCGGTGAAGGCTTGGTTTCTGGTTTCGGAAGCCAATGACTGGAGTTGGTGTCTCCAGTTCACAGTTGTCCCCGCTTCGGCGGGGATTTCTGCGTTTGGCCCAATGTGCAGTTATTCGTTGCTGACTTTGCGGGTCAACGTGTTTCGCGTGCCTGGGGGCTTTCTTGCGGTCTCCTCTCCGGCGCTAAGTCGCGGACGTGTGGGACCACAGTGACACGCGTGGACTGTGATATCTCGGCGACACGCCGCGCGGTTTTCCGCGCACTATGGGTCTGGGGTTGGCATTACCGTCGTCTCCTGTGGGTTAAAGCGGGGCTTCGGGCTGTTAGTGGGTTGGTGTACTGCCACCCGCGCAGCGCTGGTGGCGCCTGGGGGCGCTGATAGCAGTACGCCAGGCCCATGGGGCCTAGGTTAAGGCCCGCTTCTACTGTTGCGCCGCACCCGACGTAAAAAAATTTCCGGCGGTCGCCTGATGCGTAGCGGCTTAGCAGCCTTGTAGGTTCGGGCATAAGCGGCCGGATACCGCCGCGCTCAGTCAGTTCTTTGGTGGCGCGCTTGGTTGGGGCTAATGCGTTGGGCCCCTGCTTTATTCAACGAAGGGGACACCTCGTGACGATCGTCGATAGCCGCCGTAACGGCGCTGAGGTCGCGGCCCCGTCTGGTGGTGTGCCCTATCAGCTGGGTGAATCGGCAGCCTCAGCGCGCGGCGGACCGACCCCGGGGCCGCGCACAGACCAATCCAGTCAAGGGCGGCTGCGCTCGGTTGCTGAAGCAGAGTCGTTGTCGCACTATGGCGCCGTCGCCGACGAGGGCCTGCGCACTTTGCTTCTTGTTCGCAGAAGTCGCCGGGCGGCGGTGTGGCTGACGGTCGCTATTGCGACTGTCAGCTTCGTACTGTCGTTTACGTCGCTTCGACAGTTGGCGGCGGCGTCGGCCTGGCCTGGGTGGTCATCGTGGCTGTTGCCGTTGATCATTGATGGGATCATCGTTTTGGCGACGTTGGGCATTGTGGCGTTGGCGCCGTATCGCGACCAGCTGCGCAACCGGGCTTTCTTTTGGGCGGTCCTTACTGCTGCGGCGGCGGTGAGCGTGGGCGGTAACGCCTTGCACGCGTGGCTTTTCACGGCTCGTCTGGTTGCCTGGATGCGGTGGGGCTCTGCGGGTTTGGCGTGTGTGCCGCCGGTAGCCTTGTTGGCTACCACCCATATTCTGGGAACGCTGTGGCGGTTCAATCCGGTGCCGCCACCGGATGCCCGCTCGCAGTTGCGTGAGCGCGCCCTGGAGCTGGCCGCGCAGCGCATGGACCGCTGGGAAGCGGCTGCGGCCAAGCTGCATGAGGAAGGCCATTGCCTGACCGTGCCGACCGAAAAGATCGCGGGTGTGTTGTGGTATTTGTACGAGCGCCGGCCGGCGCTGTCGCTGCGCGCAATCGGGGCGAAGCGCGAGGTGGGGCTGCATCACGGCACGGTAGGCAAGATCCGCGATGCTGCCGCGGTGGTGCTGGGCGCGGCGGGCGCCGAGCAGTCAAGCGCCGCTATCGGATAGCCGCGCAATGATCCGCAGGCCATGGCGTTGTTCAAGTCTTGGATCGCATTATTTGCCTTGAGTTGGACGTCGCGGGGGGACGGTTGTCGCCGGTAGCGTTTTGCGCAGTGATCAGCGACGAAAGCTCGATTATGAGGATGGGTTATGGGCCTGTTTGACGCGTTGGGTGATTTGTTCGACGACATTTTGGGGCTGTTCGGCGTCGACGACGAGGAATATAGCCAGGACCCGCCGAATTGGCCTGCGCCCAGGGTGGTGACCAGCGCTGTCGGGCCTGACGGTGCTCCGCTGGCTCCTGCGCCGCCCCCTGCGCCGGGCGGGCCGAGTGGCATTCAGGCCGGTGCTGATCAGGCCGGCAGCAACTATCAGCAGACCAGCGGGGCGGTAAGCGCTACCGATGACAAGGTCAGCGGGCTCCTTAAGGACATTTTCGCTTCCAATGACCAGGCTCGCTCGCAGGTTCAAGGAATTGTCGACGGCATCAAGGCAGCCCAGCAGCAATTGGTGAGCGATCCGTTTAAAGCTCGTGACCCGCAATCGCTGTCGTATTTCAACCAATATCTGGATCAGCAGCTCGGCAAGATCGAGCAGATTCTCGATGGTGCGAAGGTGGACAGTAGGAAGCAAGCCGAGTTGCTGTCAGCGCTTGGCGATGAGTACCGCAAAACGATTCCTGGCCCGGATTCGACGAAGGATCACGCCGGCGGTCAGGGTGGGGATCAAAGCGGTAGCGGTGGCGGCGGTTCTGACCAAAGCGGCGGAGGTTCCGACCAGAGCGGCGGTGCGGCCGGTGGCAGTGCCGGGACTGACCCGGGCGCCGGGGGAGCGGGCGCGGGGCTGGCAGATCCTTTCGCGGGGTTAGGCGGGCTGGGCGGCTTGGGCGGCGCCGATCCGTTGTCGTCGATGTTGGGTCCGGCATTGTCGGCGCTGGGCGCGTTGCCCGGATCGTTGGGCGGCGCCGGTGCGTCATTGCCTGCTGGTGCGCTGGGAGCTTTGGGTGATGGGTTGGCCGGCCGCGGCGGTGGTAGCGACGGGTTCTCTGACCACGACGACCACGCGGGCGATCACCCTAAATCTGACTTCGTCGACAGCGGCGAACACAGCGGCGGGGGGCAGACCCAGGGCGGCGATCCCAACAGCGTGGGGTCGACAACGCAAAGCAATCCTGCTGGGCAGGCAGATCAGGACCAGCCGCGGCCGGGGCAACAGCCCGCGGCGCCGGCGGCGGCCCCGGCGAGCGCAGCCGGCAACCCCAGCCTGGTGGTGCAGATGCCCGATGGCAGCCCGGTCACAGCGACGACCCCGCAGCACGCGGGCTCGGTCCGCGCGGTGATGAGTGGAGCATCGGTGGCTGATGCCTGGAAGCAGAACGGCGTGCAGCTTCCTCCGCCGGGCACCCCGGTCACCACACCTGGGGATCCGAGCCATTTGGTGCCAGGAGAGATCGCCCAGTACAAGAGTCGTGACCCGGTGATGTATGTCGGTAATGGCAAGATTTGGCTTGATGGCCAACCGCAACCACAAAGCGCGCTGCCGACCGCAGATTTCCTGGGCTGGTTGGACCCGGCTGCGGTTGCTGGAGCCCCGCCCGCAGCCGCGGCTGCGCCCGGTTCGCCGGGCGTCCCCGGGTCCCCGGTGTTGACGGCGACCGGCGGGTGATGCTGTGGCGCAGGAATTGGGGGCAGCGGTGGTGGACGGGCAATACGTCAGCGGTCCGGTGGTGATGGAGTGCTCCGCAGATGGCGCGGTGATGGTGGAAGTCGACTACACCGGTAGCGAGCTGCGGGTTCAGCTCGAACCGGAGGTGCGGTCGTGGTCGGCCGACATCCTGGCCGATCGGATCATGCGGTTGCACCGGCTGGCGTTGATGCGTGCCCGCTCCGAAAAGCGGCTGAGCCACATGGCCGAAAGCGGGGTCATGTTGCCGCCGACGCCGGGCTGGCCGGCGCCCAGCGATGTCGATGACTACCGCCGCACCATCGATTTTTGAGGACTGTTGACCGATGCGGGGCGACCCGCACTGTTGTTACGGTTAGCAAACAGGCTGTTCAGAGCGCAGGAGGTAGTGATGAGCGGAGACGCGGTAACGGTCGATGCCGAGCAGTGGCGTGAGCACGCACGGTGGTGGGACAACGAAGCCCCGCGCATCCGGGAGCATCTGACGGCGAGCCCTGAGGCGCTGGCCAGCGCCGGTAGGCGGTTCGGGGTGATCGGGTGGGAGGTTCGTGACGCTTTGACCGAGGCGTTGCACGCCCGCACTGAGGCAGGCCACGCCCTTGGGCGGTTCTGCGAGGGTGTAGCGGGCCATATTCGGTCGAACGTGGCGATGTATGAGCAGACTGAGGCTCAAAGCCAGCAAACGTTGTCGTCGTAGCCGGGGGCTGTTCGGTGTCGGACTCGTTACGGGTGGATTCGTCGGCGGTCCGCGCGGCAGCTAGCCGTGCGGGGTCGGCCGCCGCAACCGCTACGCCGGGTTCTGCGCAGGTCCGTCCGTGCGCCAGCGATGTGGTTTCCGGCGCTGCCAGCACCCGGTTTGGGGCGCGCATGGCGCTGGCCCGCCAGTACGCCGCTGCTGCCAATGCTGTGGCCGCCCATTACGGGGTGAAGCTGTCCGCCGCGGCCGAGGCGTATGACCGGCAAGAAGACGCATCGGCGGCGCTGCTAGGTGGCGGTGGTGCAGGGGTCGGGGGCGCCGAGGACGCGGCCGACGCCGTGAGCGGCCTGTCAAGCCTTGCGGGGCTGGCCTCCACGTCGGGTGCAGCGCCGCTATCGGGGGCGGCACCTGGCGAGGTTCCCGAAAGCCCACGCGACATCGCCCGGCTGATCGAGACCGGCCGCGGCGGGGTCGGCAAGCAGACCTGGCAAGCAGCCGAAGCCAGTTTGCACCGCGAAGCCCGCGAACTCGACGACGCCGCCGATCAGATGGGTTCGGCGATCTCAGCGGCCGACGAGGGCTGGCAGAGTTCGAGTGCTGATGCGGCTACGGCGAAAATGCGCGAGCTGCAGAGCTGGTATCGCAGCCACGCCGACTATGTGCGCGGGCTGGCCAGTGAAGCCCAGGCCCACGTGCAGAACTTCACCCAGGCCACGGCGACTATCCCGTCGTATCAGGACGTGGTGGCCGGTGAACGGGAGTTACAGAACGCTGTGGCGGCCAATGCGCGAAGCGGCGGCCGCCAGCGGGCGGCGGTAGTTCACGCCCAAGTCAAAGTAAGTCAGCTTTATCAGGCGTCGACGACGGGGTTTTCCGGCTACACCGCAGCCGAGGCGATGCCCTCCCCGCAGCTGCCGACCCCGCCGCCGGGGCTGCTGCCGGATTCCTCGGATGCGGGGACGACGACAACCCCGGGTGACGGCAAAATCAATACGCTCAAGCCGCCGGCCCCCACACCCGGCAGTGCCCCGGTGGATCCGGTGCAGGCGGGCAACGGTGTCGGTCAGGATCTGAGCCCGGGTGCAACCTTCCCGGTCGGCGCTACAGATCCTGCCGCGGCCGCCGACCCGCTCGTTGATGCCCTGCCCGATACGGCGGGATCGCTGATGCCGCAAGTGATTCCCGGTCTGATCGGTGGAGTGGTGGGCGGCTTAGGCGGGGCGCTGGGCGGCTTGGCAGGTGCGGGCCAGAAGGCGGTGCAGAGCATGGGGCAGGCGGCGGGGCCGCTGATGAACGAGTTGGGCCAGCATCCGCAAGGCGGTGACAAGCCGCAGGAGGGTGAGCAGTCGTCGCCGTCTGAGGAGCCGCCGGCGGAGCTGGCGTCCGGTGGTGAACCGTCGACTCCGGACGTGGGCGGCGGCGGTGATGGCGGTGGCGGCGGGGAGATGGAGCCCGCTGGGGGAGCCGAGCCGATGGCGGCCCCACCGGATGTGGCGCCCACGCCGGCCGCGGCCGCCCCGGCAGCCGCCGCGGCACCCGCGGAGCCGGCGCCGGCCACCGGGATGGGGATGGGGCCGATGATGGCCCCGCCGATGGGGGCCGGCGGCGGCCGCGGGTCAGGCCCAGACGTCAAAGAGCTTTACCGTGACCGCAAATTGAAAGTGGTCGCACCACCCAACAGTGAACCGGTCAAAAACCGGCGCGAGGGCCGCGAACGCAAGAAAGAAAAAGAATCATGATGATGTCGGATAAGGACCGGGTTGAGGCGATCCAGCAGGGCCTGCGCGTCACCCATGCCCTTGTCGCTGAGATGAATGCTATTGAACCCAAAGCAGTAGCCGAGTCCGCAAACCATGAAATCGAGGCCACGTTCGACCGTGACGGCTTTCTGCAGGATTTGGTGATCGCGCCCACCGCGCTGGCCGACCACACCCACATTGAGCTTGAAGACATGATCACCGACGTACTGCTCGACGGCCACGCCCAGCTCAACGAGGCCATCATGACCGCGATGACACGCTACTGGGGGCCTGAAAGCTCCTGGCACGAGCTTCCAGCCCTAGCCGACGACTACTAGCAAATCGATGAATCTTGACGTCCTCCGCGCATTGAAAATGCGCGGATTCCTTGTGGTGGTGTGCTGTCTCGCTATGCCGCCTGTTGGGCGGGTTGTGGAGAGCACGAAGCGGCGCGCCGGCCAACAAGTGTGGGCGCGTGCCGGTCATCGCTGGACTTCGCACGACGGGAGCGCGGCCAGCCAGCCAAGCAGATCGTCGAGGCCGGTAGCTACCTGATCGACCATCTTGTACATGAGTTCGGGAGTGCAAGGATCATCCAGGAGGATCGCGGTGCGTTTGCCTGCTCCCACGGCCCAGCCGAGCTCGAGGTGTGCGGACCGCCCGCACGGCAGGACGAGCACGAAGGTATCCGCGGCGAGCATGGCGTCGAAATCTCGCCGGAATCCCAGATCGGCCGCAGGATGCGTTAACGCATTCAGGTACTCGGCGGCGCTAGCAAGATCCGGGGGCGATGGATCGTCGTCGGCAGGGTTGTCGTGGGTGAGAAAGACGTCCTCCCAACGAAACCCGCGGTCCGTCGATGTGTTGGGGTGCTTGAAGTCGTACACGTCGTGCCCGTGTGCGCGTAGAACATGAACCACTCGACGGTGCAGGCGATTGCGCCATGACGAAGCAACGTAGATGTGGCGTCGACACGGGTGCGCGCCGGCGCCGTTGGTGTGGGTCAGCATGACGTCGGCGGCGATGTCAGCTTCGCGCTGGGCCCGCGTGTTGGTCATGCGTTTGTCCTGGTGTTGGTTGATGTTTCGTTGACTTACAGGCGCTGCTCGCTGCCGCGGTTTGCGCGACCAGGTCGGGCCTGTCGCCGATCAGTCGCTAGACGGCAGCACAAGCCACCGCAGGTGTGTCGGCGAGGCTGCCCGCCAGTGCGTCGACAGTCGAGTTGGCGCGGGCGGTGTTGATCAGCGATGCGATCGCGTCGACGATCACACCGGGGGCCTGCTGCGGCACCATGTGGCCCACGCCGGGCAGCGAAATCAGCTGTGCGCCAGCGATACCGGCCGCCAAATCGCGGGAATGCTCAGGTGGGGTGATGACGTCGGCCTCGCCGGTGATGATGACGGTGCGCGCTTGGATCGTGCTCAGGACGCGGTAGGCGTCAAAGCTGCGTAAACCGGTGACGAATCCCAGCGCGGTGGTCGTCACCGCGGCGGCGACGACGCTTGCCACTGTTGCGCGCTGTGACGGGCCGCAGCCGATCCGGCGGCTCAAAGCGGCGCACACCGGGGCGGCGAGCGCGCGCAGGGCCCGCTGTGGGGCGTGTTCGCCGGCTCTGCATAGGGTCTCGATTCCGGGTGTGGCCAGCAAGCGGCCCAGGCCGCGCTGGGCGATCTGTCCGGCCGCAGTGGCCACCAAGACCAGGCCATCGGGGTCTATCGGGCGGTCGAGAGCGGGTCGGGCCAGATACGCCAGCAGCACCATCGCCCCGAGCGAGTGGCCCACGAGCAGGAGTGGTCCACGGACGTCGAGGGTCGCTAAGACTTGCGCAAGATCGTCGGCGAGCTGCTCGGGCCGGTAACTGGGGGCGGGCCCCGGCGCCGATTGGCCATGCCCGCGGTGATCGAAGGCGATCACTCGCACGTCTGCGCCGTAAATCCGCTCCAGTGAACAGATTTGGTGGCCCCACGATGCCTGCGACAAGCACCAGCCGTGGCAGAACATCACCGTGGCGGCGGCCGGCCGGGCGGGCCTGGAATCGGTGACGGCGAGTCTGACGCCATCGCGTGCCAGCACTATCTGGTGTCGTCGCCGAGTGGTCATTGCAAGTGAGTGGTCGTTGGTGGTCACGCGACTTACACCTCGCCTTGCAGTCAGGCCGCGGCGCCGGCGGCGCGCGGGGCGGGGGTGTCGTCGTTGAGGTTGTCGCTGGGGGGAGACGGGGGTGCTACGGGGATGTCGCCGACCTCGATGAGGCGGCGCTGCTCGAATTGTTTGGCTAAGGCTGCGTAGAGCGGCTTGAGGGCTTCGGGGAAGTGGCCGGGCAGCATGATTCCGCCCCAGATGCCGTGGGTGGCTCCGGTGACCACGGCGTTGTAGCCGCAGCGGCCCCTAAACGGGCATTGCGCGCAGAGGTTGATGGCGCGCCGGCGTTTGCGGGGTTCAAAGAACAGTTCGGGATCTTGTCGGCACGCCACTTCGTGAGTGGTGGCGAAGACCCGCACGTCGCGGCGGGTTTGGAACGACGATTCCGGGCGGGCCAGTGTCTTGGATGGGGGTTGTGGGGCGGTGGTCATGGCACGGGTCCTTTCTCGGCGGCGGGTGTCGTCACACATCGCAGTGAATCACGAATGGCTGCTAATTTAGCAGATTTTCTAGGAGTTATGCTCCTAATTTTGGAGTTTCTGCGCGGCGGTACGGCGCGCGTGAGCCTTGGTAAGCGCCGCTGGTGTGTCGTCTCCGCAGCTCAGATGGGTCAAACGGTGCTCGGATGCGTGGGTGGCGATTGAAGATCGGCGGCCGGCGCCGACCACGAATTTAAGAGTTTTGGGGGCCTGTGTGACCCAACTTGGGAGTGAGTCAGGCAAGATTACGGCCATGTCCTGGGAACGGCTGGGCCGTGAAGTCGCTCGTCGTCGTGAGGAGCTGCATCTGACCCAGGTCGATGTCGCCCAACGCGGCGGCCCGTCGGTCGCCACGTTGACCGCGGTGGAAAATAACCGTTCGGGACGGTTGAGTAAGCGCTTGCGTCAGGCTTTGGAGCGGGCCATCGAGTGGGAGCCCGGCAGCGTGGACGCGGTATTGAATGGGCAGGCACCGCGCCCCAAAGCCAAGGTCGCCGGTCCGCCGGTGGCGGACTCGCGTGATGCGCAAGTGGTTGCTGCGCAGCGTTTTGCGGTCGTGCAGCGGCTGATCAAGATGCGCCAAGCGTTTATGGAACACCGTGACGAGATGCCCGAGGCGGTCCGCGAGGCCATGCAGGAGGAGGTCGCTGCGGCCTCACGCGAGACCGAGGAAGCGCTGATTTGGATGTTGCCTTGGCTGGGGGAGGCAGAGCGCGCTGAGGCGATCCGTATTTTGGCCGAACTCCAACAGTGTTGACCGTGGCCGGGTGTCAGCAGCGGCGTTTACGCTGCCGATATGGCCAACATTCCGGGAATGCCGCGGCCGAACACGAACCTGCCCGTGCGCTACAGCAAGTCGGCGCCGGCGACCACGGCCAGCCCGTCGTCGTGTTCTGCGCGCAGGCAGCAAGGCAGTCAGGCGTCGGCGTGGCCGGCCTGGCAGCCCGGGTCTGATTACGAGCAGTGGTGGCACTACAGCCGCACTTGTGCGGCGGCGTTGCGGGCGGGGTATCCGCCGGCCCCGGTTAACGTGTACGGGCCGGTGCTGGCTGCCGGTGAGTCTGCCCTGCTGAGCACGAATATCAGCTATAGCCGCTATCACGGGTCCAGTGCCCGGTATTCGCCGCTGCCGCTGATTGTGGCCGGCCGACCGGCCGTGATGTTCGGCGCCCTGGCTGTTCAAGGCGTCATCAACCGCCGTCGCAAAACGAGCGCGCAACGCGCCGCGGCAGTGCAGTGGCGAGACCAAGAGGACTGCCCTGTCATCGTGACGACAGAGCGCCTGATCTGCAGTACCACCAAGCACGGGCAACTCAGTTTCTGGTTCGGCGACTGCAACGAGTTCCATCCTGACCTGCAGCAGTGGACGCTGACGATGGGGTTTAACTCGACCTATCCGGTGCGGTTAACCGGGCCTGCCGCCCCCGCGCTGAGCCTTTGGAGCGCCTACGGCATCCTGGGTGACGCCTGGGTAAATGACCCGCGTCTGGCCCTCCTGAGCTAAGGCGAAATGGTCACCACTTTTCAAGCGCTGCTTGTAGCGATAATCGCGGTTCTTCCAGGCGCGGTTTACACGCTTGCGCGGGAAAGCCACGGCGCAAGTTGGGCCTGGCGAAAAACGGATGCCGCAACCCTGATCTTTCGTTTCCTGGCGACGTCGGCAGCATTTCAGGCGCTATTGGCACCAGCGACCTACTATGCCTACCGCCACGTCGTCTTGACCGGCGCGACAGCGCCCGACGAGCTGCCTTGGACGTGGTGGGCCGCGATCGCGGCATACATCACCATCCCGTACCTGGTTGGCGTTTGGATGGAAGACTCCCGCGATTGGAAGCCGAGCTCTCGCCGGGTGATCGGGTGGCCGAAGAACGCGGTGAAACGCACGCTGGCCTTCATATCTGGGACGGACCCTGAGCCGCGAGCCTGGGATCGCCTCTTCTCGACAGACCGGACCGGATACATCACCCTGAAGTTAAAGGGCGGGGAGTGGAAAGCCGGGATCTGGTACAGGCCGGCGTATGCCAGCGCGTACGGCGAAGACCAGGAACTCTACATCGCCGAACAGATCGTCGTCTCAGCGGAGGGCGCGGTCGCCTACGACGACAACGGCGACCCGGCCTACCTCGGTGTCGGATTGCTGATCCGCTGGTCAGAGATCGAGTACGTAGAATTTGTTGATCTGAGCGATATAGGAGGGTGAACGCGGTGGGCAAGGAACAACGCATTGAAACAGCGGTTCCGCACGACGACGGCATCGAGAAAAAGGGCGGCTACCCGGCAGGCCCCAAACCGGCCAAAGGCGTTCCGCCTGTGCCTGAAGGACTACGTAAACCGCGCAAGCAGTCGTAAACGGCTTTCCCAGCGCCGCGCGCGTGCTACTACTGGTCAATGAGCGTTTGGATCAGCTCTGCGATGCGCTGTTGGCCAGCGGCGGTGGCATCGAGTTTGCCGCGCATTTCGGTGAAGCCCTGATCTACGCGTGCAAACCCTTCGTCGACGTGCTGGCGCAGATCGACGAAGTCTTCGCGTAGGTCGACGAAGTCTTCGCGTAGGTCGACGAAGTCTTGGCGCATGGCATTGAAACCGCTGGCGGTGGCCTGCCGGAAGTCGCGCAGCTCGCCCTGGATCGCGCTCACGTCGCGATCGGCCGCGCCGGCAAGGACCCGGGCGGCGGCCGCGTCCTGCTCGCTCGCCGTGACCCGACCGGATAAGTGTTCGACTTTCTGCTCCAGTTCTGAGACGCGGGCTTCCAGGTCGTCGCCAGGCATACCGAGCAGACTACCGCCTCAGCTCGCCTCCCGCGGTTGGTGGCGAGGCTCTGGTTCAAAGCGTGATTGGTGCTGGTGAGACGATGTGTGAGCCGTCGGACACCGGTAAGATGCCGAGCATGGCATCGAAATTCGCGATAGACATCGCGCAGACGGAGTCGAACCTGGCGAACGCAGACGAGGCAGGAGCCGCCCAGCACAGCGCAACCGGCCAAGCCTTGCGTCCCGGCGGCTACATGATGGCGTTGGTGGGGGCGATGGATGCTACGGATGCAGCTCAGCAGGCTGCTGCCACCGCACGGAGCACAACGAACGCGGCGACACGCCAATTCAGCATCGCGACCGTGCAAACCGCCGAAGACGCGAACGCCAGCGTGCTGACAGCGTAGAAGGAGCAGAGGCATGGAGCCTTCACCATGGTCTAAGCAGGGGTCGCCGTCAGCGACGTTGCCTGGGCCACCTTCGCAAACGATTCCGCCGCAACAGCCTCAAACGCTGCCGCCGCCACAGGCGGGGCCGCAGTGGCCCGTGCCCCCGCACCCGGCGTCGCCTAGGCGGCCCCGCCGAACTGTAAAGCCGCGGGCGGTCGCAGCTACCCTGCTCGCTGTGGCGGTGTCAGCGGCGGTCGGGTCCGCCACAACCTTGCTATGGCTAGCAAACGAAAACCGATCTGCCCCAACAGTTTCATCGTCGCCGACATCGAAAACGACCACGCCTGCAACTCAATTCAGTGCCGAAGAGATCAGCGCGGCCAAGGACAATCTGTGCCACATCTTCGATGTGTCCGTGCGCGGACAAGAGGGTCAGGGCGGCCTTCGTGTGGAGGGAAATCTCAACGTGCCAGTGGTGTTGCGCGCAGTCAATAGCGCTGCAGCCGTGCAGAATGCACTGAGCCCTGCGGTACCGTCTGAGGTCGCCAATGCATCCCGCAAGTACATCAGCACAACCTTGGACCAGACCACAGCCGCAATGGGCAATATCCCTGCTAGCGAAGGTAATCGCTTAACCGACTTGCGCAATGAGGCAATCGAGAGGTTGCTGGACGTGTGCGGCTTGCCGAGGTAGGTAGGTGCTGATGGCGGCTCTGGCGTCAACTGGTGATGGTGGGGATATTCCGGGGTGGGTGGCGGAGCGAAACAACAGTCAAGCGGCGAAGCTACTGAAGCTGCTAGACACGTCGAACGCGATCCAGAAGATGCAGGCGCCATCCTTACCACATGTTGGTGGCGGCGATCACCCTGTGCCGCAAGGTCAGTTCGTCACGTTTCTGTTCCAACCGTTCGTGTGGCCGGTGGATTCGGAAACCGAACTCGCATCAAAAGCTGAGAAACTCAGTAAGAATGCGCAGGCCCAAGAAAACGAAGGCGACGACATTCGCAGCTACACATTCAAGGTCATAGATGGCGGCCTGTGGGTGGGCGAGGGCGCAGACGCGGCCCGGGCGGCGTATCTTGAACTAGCATCCATCAAATACCGCCATGCTGAAATAAGCAGGGCCGGCTCCTCTTTGGCGACTAGTGCCTCCCAAGACGTGGCGCGGACTAAACGCGACATGTACAAGGAAAACACGAACGCCCACAAGGAGATTGAACAATTTCTACGCAGCGGCTCCGGGCACTCGCTCGCGCAGGTGGCCGTCATCCTCACAACCCACAGAACCGCCATCCAAGGCTATTCCTCGGAGCTGCAAGGCTACGCAACCGAATACACCACTCACTTCACGAGTAAATTCCCAGAAAGCGGCGGCGAAAACGGCTCAGGCGGCCCACACGCAAAGGCTGCCGGCAACGGGACCGCCTCTGATGCCTGGTCGGATGGCTCGGACCCCAACGGGCCCCTACCTGGTCCGACCAGCCAAAGTACCGGCTCGGACGGTGTGAAATCGAATCTGTGGTCCGACGGGGCGGGCAAACCAGCGTTGCCAGGCGGACCGCGATCGCCCTTGTCACCAGCGTGGTCCGACGCGCCAACTGTTCCGACCCATAATCCGTTGACCTCTTTGCTTGGTGCGGCGGGTGGTGGGTTGCCGAGTTTGCCGAGCTTGTCTGGTTTGGGGTCGGGCGGCGGTGGCGGGCTGCCGTTGGGTGGTCTGCAAGGCTTGATGAGCGGCTTCGGCGGGTTTCCTGGCGGTGGCGGGTTCATGTCGCCTGCCGCGGGCCTGGGCGGGGGTTTTCAGGCTCCGCCGCCGTTGCCATCGTTAGGCATGAGTTTCGGGCAGGGCTTGGCGGCTGGTGCTTCGGCTGCCGGTGTCGTTCCTTCTGTGCCGCAAGCAACCATGACGCCGTTGCTGGCTCCACTGGAGTCCGCGCCGAGTGCCGCGGCGCCGGCGGCCGCGGTGGCCGCGCCCGCCACGCCGGCTGCGGTCTCGGGCTCGGGTAGCAGTGCCGCCGCTGCTGGTGGTGGTGGTGGTGGTGGTGAAGGTATGACGCCGTACGGTTCGGTATTGCCGCCCGCGGCGGCCGCGCCAGGCGCGGGTGCTGGGGCCGGTGCGGGTGTGCCTGCTTCAGCGGTGGCTGAGGCTGGGGGGCCGCCGGCGTCTGCGTCGTCGGCGGCCGGGGCTGGCGCGGGTTTGATGCCGGTGTCGGGCCGTCGGGACCCCGAGCCGGTGTCGCGACGCGAAGCCGAGTCCGATCTCGAGCAAGCCAAAATGGCGGTGGCTGAGTTAGCGGGCGCTGCCACGGTGACCGATCCAGGCCTTGATTGGGCTGTCGCGGTAGGCCATAACGCATCGGGGACGACGACCTACTGGATCGCGACGAATGATGGTGCGACGTATATCCCGCCCGGTGTGTTCCTACGAAAGACAATGCCGGTTGCCGCAGGATTGGACGACGTCTTTGATGCCCGCTGGATGGGTTGGGTGAATCCGGCAGAGAAAGCGGTGCGGGCCGCCCGCGAATTCGGGGACACCGTTAGTGCGGTGGCCACCACGTGGGCGTGGGAGTCGGAGTATCTGGCCGACCACCCTGCGGTGAGTGAGGTCGCGACCGGTGTGCCGCCGAGCTCGGCAACGGATAATCCAGCTAACGAGTTGGGGTTGTCGCGTACGCACCGATTGGCGACGGTCGATCGAGCGCTGTACACGGATTTGAAGGCCGTCGACGAGGATGTTCTGCGGGCGTATTGCCGAGAATTGACCCGGCAGTTGGCATTTGGTGTGGTCGCTGATGAGTTGTCGCCGGTGGCGCAGTCGGTGGCGACCGCTTTGGTCGCTCAGCGTTGGCCAAAAGCGCAGGAGTGGGCGGCGTTGGGTGCCGAGTATGAGATCGCCCAGGCCCTTACGGGGGCGCAGCGGCCCGGCCTCAACGGTGTGGAGAATGCCGATCAGGTAGTCAGTTATTGCCGGGAGTTTATTCGGTGCCGGCGGATGGAAGCGTTGTTGTGTTGGGAGCAGTTCGGCGGCGACCTTTTGAACGTGGTGTATGCGGCGTGGGTTGCCGGAATCCGGGCCCCGTTGAAGGACATGGCAATTGCTTAAGCGGGTCGGCCGTGGCGGCGGCCGGCGTGGATCGGTTAGCTTGAGCCGGTGAGTGTTGCGGAGTTTCTAGCTGGCGTGGATCGGCTGCTCACCCGTGCTCATGAGCTGTATCCCGCCGATGGTGGTGCAGGGCAGCTGACAGGCGGCGGTGCACCGAGTGGAACGGCACCGGTGCCGGCCGGGGCAAGCGCGCTAGGCACCGGAGTGTCGACAGCCAGCGCCGGGTATCAACGTTCCCAGGTCACCGCCGGCGGGCTGGATGTGCAGCTTGAGCAGGCGGCCAGCCAGGGCAGTGTGATCGCCCAGCAGGGCCGCACCGGTTCGGGCGCGATTTTAGAGCAGGCGCGAGCGTTCGCGAGTTCAGTTGGGCCGCTGGGTAATACGGCGTCGGGTGCGCAGTTGGTCGTCGCGACGATGGATCAGCACTTGCAGGCGATGCAAAGCCAGTTGGAGGAGACGCGCACGGCGAATCAGGCGGTGTCGGCGCAGCTGCGTGAGGCGTCGGCGGGCTATCGCACGTTAGCCGGCGGGCAAAAGGATGCCGCGGCAGTGCCGCTGGATACACCGAAGCTCAAGCCAGGCCAGAAACACCAGCCCTATATCGCGGGTCCTGGCCAGTTCGGGCCCCCGAATTATCGGGACGGTCCACGGTGGGTGGATGTGTACGACCGGACACAAGATCCGGACAAGGTCCCGCACTACTTCATACCGTCTGACGAGATACCCAACTATCAGGAGTTGCAGCCGGGCGCCTTGGGGCCGTCGACGAAGGTCGACCAGCACGGCAACCCTGACCCGTATGTCGAATTGGCCCCCAATAGCGGGGTTTGGGTGCCACAGTCAGATTTCCCGGGCGCCAAGATCTACCCGCGTGGGTGGCATGGAGACCTGCCCCCTTACGGGTGGGAGGAATACTTGCCGGGCTCAGGAATTTACCTGTGGCACAAGGATCTTCTTCCCAGCACCTACCAGCCCGGTGGTGGTTCGCTGCCGCCGGCGACGTACCCGCACAGCGGCGGCGGCGGCCACTAACGTCGAGCTGTTGACGTCCTCCGCGCATTGAAGATGCGCGGATTCCTTGTGGTGGTGTGCTGTCTCGCTATGCCGCTTGTTGGGCGGGTAGCGCCGTGGGCTCACCAGCAGGGAAGGTTCGCGTCGAGCGGCTCTGTCGCATCATGGTTTTGGCTTTACGCCGGGCTTTGATACGCGCCACTGACCTCCGCGAGGGCGGATGCATGCGGCCTCGCCGCTTAGGTGCTGCTGCGGCCGGAGCTCGACGCCCATCAACGTCGTGATGGTGGATCAGCCAACCATGGTTGGCTGATTCCAGATCCAGCCGGTCGAGACCATCGGCCTCCTGGCGGACATGCAGTCCCAGGAAAGCCGAAAACAGGTCCCGGTCTTCTTTGATGCCGCACCCGCAGCGGTGCACCCGTTGGGAGAGCGGCTTCTTCTTTTTCGCCCCGCACAGGCAGGTTTGCGACAGGGCAGTGGTGTATGGGCTGTACTCGTAGAGACGACCACCACCGCCGGCGCTTTCAGCCTTGCGGCGCATCACCTCCACCAGCAACCCCGGTGCCCGGTCGCGCACGCTGCGCGGGAAGTTCTTCTGCCACGCGACGTAGTTCAGTCGCTCGCACGCGATATCGGCTCCGTGCGCCAGCAACCTGTTGGACAGTCCGGCGTGCAGGGTCTTGCGGTGCTCCGCCAGGCGGCGATGCAATTCAGCCACCCGGATCGTGGTCTGCTGCGCAGCGCTCGACCGCTGCCACACACAGCGGCCTGTCGTGTGGCTACCATCACGGTTGAAGCAGTCCGGGGAGCCGGCCCGGTGTTGGCGGTCCAGATGGCGCTGGGTGCGGCGCAAGCGCATCGTGTCCAACCGGATGGCATCGGCCAGCGGCTCCACCCAACCCGACCAGCTGCCGTCGACACCGCGCACCGCTACCGCGATCTGGCTCGGGCCGAGATCGAAGGAGACCCGACCTTCCCCGACCGGGCGCCGCCGGGTGGGGTGTCCGTCGCAGACCAGTTGCATGCGGTAGGTGTCGCGGCCGTTGATCACGGTGCGCACGATCCGGGTGGACAGCACCTTGCCTGCCGCGATCAGCGCCTCGATCTCGGCGATCTCGGCCTGCTGTTCCTTACCGCGGCGACCCGTCTGGGCGGGCGCGGCGATCGCGATGATCAACCCGGCCCGCCACTGCAACCCGACCAGCCGCCCGGCGAGCAATGATCAGAACTTGTGGATGAGCCTTGGTGAGGGGCGTGAAAGTGGGCGCACCTTCCCGAGGATGATCTGAAAGTCCAGTGGTTCTGATCAAGACCGGCGTTGGCGCGCTGGTCGGGAAGGTACGCCCTTGCTCACCGTAGTTCACGATGCCGCGGAGGCCAACGACAAGGCGGCCGGTCATCGGTCGTTGCTCGATGAGATCGTCCGTGATGGTGCCCGGCAGATGCTGGCTGCGGCGCTGCGGGCCGAGGTGTCCGCGTATGTGGAGCAGTTCGCCGACCAGCTCGACGAGAATGGCCACCGGCTGGTGGTGTGCAACGGCTATCACCAGGCCCGCGAGGTGCTGACTGCGTCCGGCGCGGTGCAGGTGACCGCGCCGCGGGTCAATGACCGCCGTGTCGACCCCGATACCGGTGAGCGGCAGCGGTTTTCCTCGGCGATCCTGCCGGCGTGGGCACGCAAGTCCCCGCAGATGAGCGAGGTGTTGCCGTTGCTGTACCTGCATGGCCTGTCCAGCGGCGACTTCACCGCGGCCCTGGAGCAATTCCTCGGCTCCGGTGCCGGACTGTCGGCGTCGACGATCACCCGCCTGACCGCGCAGTGGCAAGACGAGGCCGCCGCGTTCGGGCGCCGCGATCTCTCCGGCACCGACTACGTCTACCTGTGGGTGGACGGGATCCACCTCAAGGTGCGTCTGGAGCAGACCAAGTTGTGCCTGCTGGTGATGATCGGCGTGCGTGCTGACGGCCGCAAGGAACTGGTCGCGCTCACCGACGGCTATCGGGAGTCCACCGAGTCGTGGGCCGACCTGCTGCGTGACTGTAAGCGGCGCGGGATGACCGCCCCGGTTGGAATTCTGCTTGAAGTTGATAGCCGGCGGCGACTCAACTTGACCAAGCTCGGCCGCCACGACCGCTACACCGCTGTTGAGCATGAGGACGGCTCAATTACCTTGACCCCGGCAATCATTTTGAGCCCCGCAGAACTGCATTACCTCCACGATGGCGAGATCCAAGACGTAGTTGCTGAAGCCCAGCGGAATATCGGGAGTACTCGTCGGCGCGATCGGTCTCGGTGAGGACGGCTCGGCCTGGAACCGCTCAGATTTGGCGTTGACCTTCGGTTTTGGGTTGGTTTGGCTGTGGCCGGGGTGGTGTGGGCCACGTTAGTTTTGACGGGTGAGTGTTGCCGAGTTCGTGGCTGGGGTGGATCGGCTGCTGACCCGTGCGCATGGCTTGTTTCCCGTTTCCGGGGGCAGCGGTGGTGGGGTGTTCGCTGCTGGGGGTGGTGAGGCTCCTTCGGTTCCGGATCCGCCTGCGGGTAGCGGGTTGAGCGGTGGGGCCGGGGCTGCCGGTGCGAGTTATGGCCAGGCGGCGGGCGCGGTCGACGGGGTTGACGTCGATACTGCTGGGGTGGCTGCTGCTGGTGGGGCGACGGCTGATGCGGGCCGGGCGGGGTCGGGGGCGATTCGGGATCAGGCGCGGGCGGTGGGCGCGGTGAGCGCGCCGTTGGGCAGCTCGGCGGCGGGGGCGCAGTTGGTGGTGGCGACGATGGATCAGCATTTGGAGGCGATGCAGCGTCAGCTTGATCAGACCACGGCGCAGAATCGGTTGTTGGCGTTGCGGTTACGGGAGTTGGCCGCCGCCTACCGTGTTGGCGGGGGTGGGGGTGGGTCGCCGTTGTCGGCGCTAAGCGGGTTGTCGATGCCTGGTCTTGGTGGTCTTGGCGGCGGCGGGGGTTTGTCGGGGTTGAGCGGTTTGGCCGGGCTACCAGCCTCATTTCTGGGCAATCACGCCAGATTGGCCGCAGCAACGACTTCGCAGTCGGGGTCACAACAGCAAGCGCTTGGCGCGGCCGGGATCGCCGCCGGCGCTATCCCGTTGTCGGAGGTTTCTTTTGAAGGTAAGGGTGTGTGGCCTGGGGGTCGCGGCGCGATTGAACACTATTTGGAAGAGTCGTTGGACCGGCTGGGTATCACTGATCCGCGGGCCCGGGCGAATTGGATGGCGGGGATGCTGACGATCGCCGAGCACGAGTCGACCTGGCGTACCGACGCGATCAACCTGAAGGACAGCAATGCCCACGGCCCCCACCAGGTCGACGGTGGTCCGCTTCACTCCACTCGCGGACCTTTCCAGGTTGAACCCGGCACATTCGCGAGTCATCACCAGCCGGGGACTTCTAATCACGTGTGGGATCCGGTGGCCAGCGGATGCGCAGCAATCAATTACGTGATGTCGCGGTATGGTGTGGCTCGCGACGGGCACAATCTACGGGCACTGGTTGGGCAGGCCAATCCCGGCGTCCACCACGGCTATTGACCTTCGGTTTTGGTCGGGTTTGGCTGTGGCCGGGGTGGTGTGGGCCACGTTAGTTTTGACGGGTGAGTGTTGCCGAGTTCGTGGCTGGGGTGGATCGGCTGCTGACCCGTGCGCATGGCTTGTTTCCCGTTTCCGGGGGCAGCGGTGGTGGGGTGTTCGCTGCTGGGGGTGGTGAGGCTCCTTCGGTTCCGGATCCGCCTGCGGGTAGCGGGTTGAGCGGTGGGGCCGGGGCTGCCGGTGCGAGTTATGGCCAGGCGGCGGGCGCGGTCGACGGGGTTGACGTCGATACTGCTGGGGTGGCTGCTGCTGGTGGGGCGACGGCTGATGCGGGCCGGGCGGGGTCGGGGGCGATTCGGGATCAGGCGCGGGCGGTGGGCGCGGTGAGCGCGCCGTTGGGCAGCTCGGCGGCGGGGGCGCAGTTGGTGGTGGCGACGATGGATCAGCATTTGGAGGCGATGCAGCGTCAGCTTGATCAGACCACGGCGCAGAATCGGTTGTTGGCGTTGCGGTTACGGGAGTTGGCCGCCGCCTACCGTGTTGGCGGGGGTGGGGGTGGGTCGCCGTTGTCGGCGCTAAGCGGGTTGTCGATGCCTGGTCTTGGTGGTCTTGGCGGCGGCGGGGGTTTGTCGGGGTTGAGTGGTTTGGCCGGGCTACCAGCCTCATTTGTTGGCGGCCGCGGCTTGGGCAGCGGCGCCGCCACAGCCGGCGTGGGTGGGGCGCAGGTCGGGGATGTTAGTGGGCGTGATTTGGGGCCGGAGGTGGGTTCGGAGAAGGGCCTGCAGCGGGACACGATTTTGGCGGCTCGGGCGGTGTCGGCGGCGTTTCCTGAAATCAGGGACATCGGGGGCGCTCGACCGGATTCGCTGCCGTGGCATCCGCAGGGGAAGGCGATTGATGTGATGATCCCTAATCCGACGTCTGCGCATGGTAAAGCGTTGGGGGATGCGATTTTACGGTTCGCGTTGCAGCACAGCCGCGAGTTCAGTTTGAATCACGTTATTTGGCAGCAGACGCTGTATAACCCGGATGGGTCGTCGTCACATATGGAGGACCGCGGCTCGCCGACGCAAAATCACATGGATCATGTTCATATCGCTACTAACGGCGGCGGATATCCCCGAGGCGGCGAGGTATACCGCCTGTGACCAGACGAACTGACCCGGCGCCGACCGCCGGCGGTGCGAACGAAGACGTCAAGAAGTGAAAGGCGCACGGTGGTAGACCAGGAAGATCAGGTGTCCGAGATACGGTCGCGTGGCCGCGGTCTGGGCCTGTCGACGCGGGTCCAGGTGTCGGGCCATATGTTCTTTGCCCGCCGGGCGGTGCTGGCGATGACGCGGCGGCGGGTTGGGATGCAAGCCGAGCCTGGTCGGCGCCAGTCGATGGCGTTGTTGGCGGGGGCCTCGATCACAGCGGTGTTGTGCCTGGGTGCGTTGTTTTGGTCGTTGGTGCGCCCGGCTGGTTCGGCGGGGGAAGCCAAGATCGTCTCGGACCAGGAGTCGGGCGCGTTGTATGTGCGGGTGGGGGAGCGGCTGTATCCGGCGTTGAATCTGGCCTCGGCGCGGCTGATTGTCGGGCAGGCGGCCAACCCGGTTCGGGTGCGGCGCAGCGAAATCGAGTCCCATCCCCGGGGGCCGCTGGTGGGTATCGCGGGGGCGCCGACAACGATGTCGCCGACGTCGCCGGGCCGCTCGTCGTGGTTGATCTGTGATGAGATCGCTAAGGCGTTCGGGATGGGGGCGCCTGAACCGGTGACGGTCACGGTGATCGACGGCGAGCCTGAGATTGGGCCGCGCCGGCTGGTGCTGGGGCCGAATCAGGCGATGGTTCGCCGGTTTGGGGATCATGTGTGGCTGATCCGCGATGGCCGCCGCTCGTTGATCAATCGGGGCGCGCGGGCGGTGTTGTTGGCGTTGGGGCTCGGCGATGACGCGGTGTTGGGGGCGCGTCCGATCAGCCGGGCGTTGCTGGATGCGATACCGGTGGGCCCGGAGCTGTCGGTTCCGGTGATTGCCGGGGCGGGGACGCCGGCGCGGTTTGTTGGTGCGCCGGGACCGATCGGCACGGTGGTGTCGACACCGCAGGTGGGCGGGCAGACCGCGTATTCGGTGGTGTTGGCCGACGGGGTGCAGCCGGTGTCGGCGGTGGCGGCTCAGGTGTTGGCGAATGCGGGCCCGGCGGGGGTGGGGATGCCGGTGGTGGCGGGCCCGGTGCTGGCCAAGCTGCCGGTGGCTGCGGGGCTGGATTTGTCGGCGTTTCCGGCTGTGCCGCCTGCGGTGGTTGACAGTGAGCAGAATGGGGCGGCGTGCTGGCATTGGGAGAAGGTGTCGGGTGAGTCGTTGGCGTCGACGTCGATCATCACCGGGCCTTCTATTCCGGTCGCCGAATCGCAGGCGGCCAAGGTGGTGGAGTTGGTGAGCCATCCCGCCGATGCGCAGTTGCAGGCCGACCGGGTGTTTATGGGCCCGGGGTATGCGAATTATGTGGTGTCGACGGGTAACGCGCCGTCGTCGGCTACCGCGGAGGCGTTGTGGTGGATTTCGGAGTCCGGGGTGCGGTTCGGGGTTCCGAATGAGCAGGAGACCATCGATGCGCTGGGTTTGAAGTCTGCGAAACCGTCGCCGGGGCCGTGGCTGGCGCTTCGGCTGTTGGCGCCGGGGCCGGCGTTGTCGCGTGCTGATGCGCTGGTGCGCCACAATGCGCTTCCTGTTGATACCAACCCCGGCGCGTTGGAGGTACCGAAATAGTGAAGGATGCGTTTGCGCGCAAGGAGATTGCGAAGGCGCCGGGGTTCAATCCGGAGACTATCGAGTTACCGACTCCGCTGAAAATCCCTCCACCACAGGGGAAGTCGCAGTGGATGGTGGTGTTGGTCATTTTGTTGATCGGGTTGTTCGGCGCGATGATGGTGGTGTCGTTTGCCAGCGGTGCGCGCTCGTTCACCGGCGGCGGTTCGCTGTTTCCGATCCTGATGATGGGTGGGTTGGTGGCGATGCTGTTCGGCGGCCGCGGCGGCTCGCAGGAAATGTCGCGGACCAAACTCGATGCTGCCCGGGCTCAGTTCTGTCTGGTGATGGACGAATTGCGGGAAACCGCTTCGGATTTGGCCGACAAGGTTGATCGTAACTACCGCTGGTATCACCCGCCGCCGGCGACGCTGGAGGCTGCGGTGGGCAGTGTGCGGATGTGGGAACGCAAACCTAACGGCTCTGACACGTGGTTTGGGGTCGCTCGCGTGGGTGTGGGGATGACCGATCTGGTGGAGTCGAATGCAGCGATGTTCGCCGAGCCGCAGAACGCCCCGACCGATATTGAGTTGGAACCGGTGACCGGTAAGGTGCTGGCCGATTTCATGCGCGCTCAGACGGTGTCGTATGGGACACCTGCGTTGGTGTCGATGCTGGTGGAACCTGGTTATGAGTTGCGCGGCCCGCGTGAGCAGGTGTTGGCGTTGGTGCGGGCGATGATTTGCCAGCTGGTGTTTTTTCATGGCCCGGATCATGTGCGTCTGATTGTGGTCAGTTCTGATGTGGCCGAATGGGATTGGGTGAAGTGGCTGCCGCACGCGGGAGATCTGCAGCATACAGATGGTGCGGGCCCGCTGCGGATGGTGTACCGCTCGGTCGACGATTTCTTGGCCGCCCAGGCTGACGCGTTGGGGCTGCTCACGCGCGGCGATTTCCGCACCCGGATCGGGGCGGCCAAAGATCCGATAAGCCCGTTGCCGCACACCGTGGTGGTGTGCGACACCTCGGGCGGCTGGGATGGGTTTGAGGCGGCCGGAATCAACGGGTTGACGTTTATCGACGTGCGCGGGGCCGGTGAGGTGCCGGCGTGCGGGGCGCCGCGGCGGGTGCTGCATGTGGATGAGAGTTTGGTTGTGTCGGCGGTGCCGCGTAACCCGGTGACGCGGGAGGCGTATTCGGCGGGTCCGGAGTTTTTCGCCTTCGCCGATCAGATGAGCCGCGACGATGCGGAATCGTTTGCTGAGCGGATGGCGCGGTGGCGGCTGGCCGAGGCCTATGAGGCGATCGGGGTGGGTGAAGCGCCGAAGGTGATGGCGCGAGACATCTTGGCGTACTACGGGATTGCCGATGCAGCCCACATTGATTTCGAGCAGCTGTGGTCCAGCCGTGGCGACATTAATTCCCCGCAGATGCTGCGGGTGCCGTTGGGGAACCGCAGCGACAACAACGAGCTGTTTTTTGTTGATCTCAAGGCAGAGGACCGCGGCGGCGACGGGCCGCACGGGGTGATGTCGGGCACGACCGGCTCGGGTAAGACGATGATGTTGCGGGCGTTGATCGAATCGCTGATGTTGGGTCATCCGCCGCAGAATTTGCAGTTCATGTTGGCCGACCTTAAAGGCGGGTCGGGTGTGCGCCCGTTTGCGGGGGTTCCGCATGTGTCGCAGATCATCACTGACCTCGAAGAGGATCAAACTTTGTTGAGCCGCTTCATCGATGCTTTGCAAGGCGAGTTGGCGCGACGCAAAGCGGTCTGCGATCGTGCCGGTGCTGATGATGCGACTGAATACAACAAGATTCGCGCCGATCAGATCAGCTCCGGTGCCCGCGAGGTGTTGCCGCCACTGCCGGTGTTGGTGGTCGTCGTTGATGAGTTCGCCGAGCTGTATAAGTTGATGGGCAACGAGATCCACGAGGTGCTGTCCGGGATCTGCCGGCAGGGGCGCGCGTATTGGGTGCATCTGCTCATGGCCAGCCAGGAGATCGGCAACCGCGCCGAAAAGTTGCTGGAAAACATGGCGTATCGGGTGGCGTTGCAGGCCAGGACTGCGTCGGCGGCCTCGCTGGCCGGGGTGCCGAATGCGGTGCATCTCAAGGGTTCCGGGCAGGGTTATTTCCTGCAAGGCAGCCCTGGGGTGGGAACGTTGACGAAGTTTCAGGGCGAATTTTTGTGGCGGGAGTACCGCAAGCCGGGGGTCGATTATTTGGAGACGAGCCCTGCGGCCGAGAGCAAGACGGTCAGCTACTTTCCCCCGCAGCTGTTCGGAACCGATTTCGTACCACTGCCGGCCGCTGACGAGGACGAATCCGGGTCGCCGGGCGGCGACGGTGTGCTCAGCGATCCCCGCGACAACGGCCAGGGCCGCGACAACGGTTCGCGCCGCGACACCGCCGACGACGACGAACGGGAGGACACTGCGTCGGCGCTGATGCGGCCTCGAGTGGGCCGCATGATCATCGAGCAGCTGCGGCGTATCGACTTCGAACCTTATCGGTTGTGGAAACCGCCGCTGGATGTGCCGTGGACCATCGAAAGGCTGGTCAACACGCATTTGGGGCGGCGGTGGGACGCCGACTACGCCGCCAGTCCCGATTTGCGGGTGCCGGTCGGGCTGGTCGACCGCCCGTTCAAACATGATCAGCATCCGCTGATCGTGGATGTCTCGGGTGCGGGGGCCAACGTGATCGTCGTGGGCGGGCCAGGGTCGGGCAAGACCACGGTCTTACAGAGCCTGATCTGCGCGGCGGCGATGACACACACTTCCGAGCAGGTGCAGTTCTACTGCCTGGCGTTCTCCTCGGCAGCGCTAAAGACCGTTGAGGGGTTGGCGCATGTCAGCGGGGTTGTTCAAGCGTTAGACGGTGACGGTGTTCGCCGCACGGTCAGTGAGATGACCGAGCTGCTGGTATCACGCAAACGCAGTTTCGAGCAGGCGGGCGTGATGTCGATGGAGGTGTTTCGCCGCCGCAAAGCCGGCCACGACAGCGGGCGGCTGCCCGATGACAAACACGGCGACGTCTTCGTGGTGATCGACAACTACGCCGCGATGCTGGCCCAGTACCCGGCTTTGGTGGAGGAGCAGGTCAACCGGCTGATCAAGGAGGGGCCGACTTTCGGCATCCACACCGTGGTCGCGGTGAACAAGACGACTGACCTTCAGGTGACGGTGCGCACGGATTTCGGGTCTCGGGTGGAGCTGCGCCTAGCCGACAGCAACGACGCGCAGGAACCGCTGAAACCGCGGATGGTGGCCGCGGTGCCGCACGGCCGGCCCGGGCGGGGCATGATCCCGCAGAATTATGAGCGGGTCGGTTCCGAGCCCGTCGGGTTGCACACCCTGATGGCCCGGCCTGCGCTGGACTCCGATGAGCCGGGTGTGTTCGACTCGCGCAGTGTCGTGGCCGCGGTCAACACGCTGAATCGAGGATTCGCGCCGGCGCCGAAGGTGCGCCGCCTGCCCACACAGGTGAGCGTCGAGGCGGTGCGCGAGCTGGCGGGCGCCGATCCGCGGCTGGCCACCATGCTGGTGTGGGCACAAGACGAAGCCGAGCGGCCGGTGTTGTTCGACGGCCAGCATTTGGTGATCACTGGGCAACCCAAGTGCGGGCGCACCACGGCGTGTGCCACCATCATGCGCGAAGTGGCCCGCGTGTACGTGCCTGGCGGGGACAAAGCCCCGCCGGCTGAGGCGGGCCGGCGCAGCGCCCAAGTGTGGCTGATCGATCCGCGCCGGCAGTTGACCCGTGTGCTGGCCCCGGACTATGTGCATCGGTTCGCCTCGACACCGGAGGCCATCGGTCAACGGATGCACGAGCTGGGCGAGGTGCTGCGTCCCCGGATGCCGCGCGACACGTTGTCGATCAGCGACGTGGATCGCCGCGACTGGGAAGGCCCGGAGATCTATGTGATCGTTGACGACTCCGAACGGCTGCCCGGCGGCTATGACTCTCCGCTGAGCGCGTTGGCGCCGTGGGTGCAATCCGGCGCCGACGTCGGGTTGCACATCATCTACAGCCGCCAGTTCGGGGCGTTCATGGGCGGCATGGGCGATCCGGTCATCAAACCTCTGCGCGATAGCGCCGCACCGGTTTTGGTGATGGACTCCGACCCCGACCAAGGTTTCGTCAAGGGCCGCTGGAAGGGTCATTCCATGCCTGCGGGGCGCGGATTCTTGATGAATAGCGCCATATCCGGAGAATCCGGAATATACGTGCAAGTCGCCGACTGCGCGCTGGGTTAATTTCGTATTGGGACGCGGCATAAGCGCCGCGGCGCCGATACACTCATCGTGCGAGCAGTTGACGGTCTGCTCGACACACTTCGGGAGGTTCGATGTTCGTCACAACGACACCGGAAAGCCTGGCCGCCGCGGCGGGTAGTTTGGCTGGGATCGGTTCGACGGTGGCCGCCGGCAACGCGGCCGGGGCGCCGGCGACGGTCGGTGTAGTGCCGCCGGCCCCGGAGCCCGCCTCGATCCTGATGGCCGCCGCGTTCGGCACGCATGGTGGGCTGTTTCAAACTACCCAAGCCATCGGCTCGGTGATTCACGCGATGTTCGTGGCGAACATGGGCCTAAGTGGAGCCACATACGGCGCCACCGAAGCGCTGAGCACGCTCGCGCTTTAGGCTAACGAGCCCCGGCCAGCGAGCCGTTCATGGACTACGAGGTTCCCCCCGAAATCAACTCGGGCCGCATGTACGGCGGCCTGGGGTCGTCGTCGCTGGTGGCCTCCGCGGCGGCGTGGCAGGAGTTATCGGCGCAGCTGGGTTCGGCGGGTGCGGCGTTTAGCGCGGTCATCGAAGCGCTGACGGCCGGGTCGTGGTTGGGGCCGTCGGCGATGACGATGGCCATGTCGGCGGCCCCGTATGTGGCGTGGATGGTGGCCACCGCGGCGCAGTGCGAGGAGGCGGCGGCCGCGGCGTCGGCGGCGGCGACTGCGTTCGAGGGTGCTCGGGCCGGTGTGGTTCCCCCTCCGGTGATCGAGGCGAACCGCGACGCGCTGGCGGCGGCGATCGGCGGTCTGCCGTGGACCGCGCCGGCGGTGGCCGCGTTGGAGGCCGAGTACGATCAGATGTGGGCGCAAGATACCGGCGTGATGTACGGGTTCGCTGCGGATGCGTCCGGGATCACCGGCTCGCTGGTCCCTTTCGAGCCGCCGGTACCGAATTCTGATCCGATCGGCTTGGCTGCTCAGGCCGCGGCACTGGGCGATGCGGGCGGGCAGGCGGCGGGTCAACAATCGACAACGTTGAGCAGTTCGGCGCTGCCGGCCGGGGTGGACGGCCAGACGATGCTGTCGATGGGGCCAGAGCTGATCAGCACCATTCCTTCTACGCTGCAAGGGCTTTCATCGCCGTTGACCAGCGGCATGGGGACCAGCGGGCTGGGACAGTTCCAGCAGCTGTTGACGCCGTTTATGAGCGTGCTGGGCAACCCGGGCATGTTCGGCGCCGGCGGTACGTCGGCGATCTCGAGCGCGGGGGCACCGGGCCTGGCGGGGCTGGGTGGGGCGGCATCCGAAGTTGAGGCGGTGGCCGGGCGGGCTGGATCGTTGGGCGGGTTGTCGGTTCCGGCGACGTGGACAGCAGGTGCCAGCTCGGAATCGGCGGGCACGACGGCGCGGGCGGTGACACCGGTGGGGGCCAGCGGGGGGGTGTCGGCGTCGGCGGCGCCGGCCAGCGCCTCGGGCGGGGTGTACGGCGGCACACCGATGGGGGCGGCTGGGATGGCCGGTCGCGGTGAGGGTGGCGACGGTTCACCGCGATATGGAAAACCGGTGAAAGTGGTACACCGCCGCGGTTAGCCAAATAAATACAGTGGAAAAAGATTAGCAACATTGTGTTGGCCGTTGCCGAGCCCGTAAAACCGCAAATACACTGGCCGTGACAGCTTTACCAACAATTTCATTCACCATCGCGCATCAAAGGAGAACACCAGATGACCAGCCGCTTCATGACGGACCCGCACGAGATGCGGGCGATGGCGGGCCGTTTCGACGTGCACGCCCAGACGGTGGAGGACGAGGCCCGCAAGATGTGGGCGTCGAGTCAAAACATCGCCGGTGCCGGCTGGAGCGGCACGGCCCAGATGACGTCGTATGACACCATGGGGCAGATGAATCAGGCGTTTCGCAACATCGTCAACATGCTGCACGGGGTGCGCGACGGGCTGATCCGCGACGCCAACCATTACGAGTCCCAAGAGCAGGCCAGCCAGCAGATCCTGTCCAGCTAGCCCACCACACAACAACTTTCAAGGAGAACACCAAGATGTCGATCAGCTACCAGTTCGGCGACGTGGATGCCCACGGCGCGCTGATCCGCGCCCAGGCCGCAGCCTTGGAGGCCGAGCACCAAGCCATCGTGCGCGATGTGCTGGCCGCCGGCGACTTCTGGGGTGGGGCGGGTTCGACTGCCTGCCAGGAGTTCATCACCCAGTTGGGCCG
Source organism: Mycobacterium kyorinense (assembly GCF_002101735.1). Classification (GTDB taxonomy): domain Bacteria; phylum Actinomycetota; class Actinomycetes; order Mycobacteriales; family Mycobacteriaceae; genus Mycobacterium; species Mycobacterium kyorinense. The sequence continues at coordinate 35,639 of NZ_LQPE01000050.1, forward strand.
CAACTTCCAGGTCATCTACGAACAAGCCAACGCCCACGGCCAGAAGGTGCAGACCGCCGGTAACAACATGAACAGCACCGACTCTGCTGTCGGTTCCAGCTGGGCGTGACCGGTCAGCAGCAACACTGCGATGAACGTGGCGGCACCACAAAGGTGTCGCCACGTTCGCGTTGCGGGCACATAAACTCATGACTGGACCGTCGACGAGCGATATCACCGTCAACCTGGAAGGGTTGTGGCTGTTGCAGGCGCTGCTCGGGATCGGCCGGCTGGCACCGGAATTGCGGGGCCGCCCGTATGGGCAGCCCCGCGGTAACGGGTGGGTGAGCCAGCATCCGGGTTTGGCGGTCCTCGTCGAGCAGGGAATCGCCGACGAAGGCGGGGTGGTGCGCGACGACATCGCCGCGCGCATGGCGGTGCTGGCAGCCCCCGACGTCGAGGTGGTCATCATCGTGTGTGCCGGTTCGATGACGGTCACACCGGTGATCCTCGATGATCCGTCGACGTGGCGGGCGATCCCGGATGATCAACTGCGAATCGTGTTGGCGCGCCGCGGAACCCGGTGGGCCTCGGCGGCGCGGACCGGCCAGGTGATCACCATCGACGACTGCGCACCGGTCGATCACTCCCGTGTGGAGCAGTTGACGGTTAGCGCCCTGGACTCGGTGCATCAGGTCCCTGCCGCCGCGATCAGTGCCGGCAACATCCCGCTGGATGACATGGTGGCCGCGATGAAAACACACGGCGACGCCGGCACCCCGGCGGCTAAAGCGGCCGCGCTGCGCGCTGTGGGGCTGCGCGGCGCGGCGCTGGCCGAGCTCGGCGCCGCTCTGGACCATCCGGTGGCGGAAGCGCTGATGTATGCCCGCGCCTACGCTGACAGCGACGTGATGTGCAGCGCGTCGGTGCTCGACCTGCGTGACACCGCCTCGGGGCGTGTGGCGTTGTATCGGCTCAACCCGCCGCCGGGCGGCCAGCAGGAATGGATGACAATTGCGCCGGCAACGCCGGCACAGATTACTCATGCCGTGGCGACGGTGATCGACAGTGTGGGTGTGCGCAAATGGGCCACGCACGAGCGCATGGACTAATCTCGGCACAATTCGCCCCCGATCAACGTCAATCAATTTGTTTCGGGTGTGGTAGCGGCCCGCAACCGCCCATAGGATAAATCGCAGGCAACGCCATTTAAGAGGGGCACAATGACCGATAATTCGGATTTCCTTGCGCGCTACATGCCGCAAGACAGCGACGAACACAAGCAGCAGGCGCCCTCGCCGATGGACGGTCTGACCGAAGAGGTGCGGCTAGCTGATCCGGTCGTCGACAATCCGCAACCACCCTCGCCGCCGCGGATGCCTGAACCTGCTAACCCGAATTGGGCCGAGGAAACAACCACCCACGAGGTGATCCGGGATCGCCAGCCACTACCGCAACCGGGTGGGGAGTTCGGCGGTGCGCCCGCGCCCGGCGAGGGTAGTGCCCCCCGCGGCGGGGAGGCCGGACGGGTGGATACGCCCCCAGGGGGGTTCAGTCCTGCCAGCGGGCGGGTCCGGGTTGGGCCGCCGCCGCCGCGGGCCCCGCGGCACAGCGGTCCGCCCAGCGGAGGCTGGATGGTGTCGGCGCCGCCGCGTGCGGATCAAAGCGGCGGGTGGCCCGCCGAGCAGCGCCCGCAGCCGTTGCCGCCGCGACGCCAATTCGACCAGCGCGCCCCGCTGGCGGAGCGCAACTGGGCCCCGCCGCCGGTGGCCCCGGCCGAGCGGTGGGCGCCGCAGGCCGACACCCATGTGGGCCAGCCGACCCCGACACGGTCGGTCAAACCCGACGAGGTAGCCAAGCGCCGGCGTGAGCCTGCCGAAATCGGCTGGCGCAAAGCGCTGTACAAGAGCAGCGGGGGCCTGGTCAACTTGGGTGCGGGCAAGCACGAGCAGAAACTTCGTGACTGGTCGGCGCTGATCAAATCCAATATCCCGGGCAACTATCAGATCGCGGCGGTGTCGGTCAAAGGTGGGGTCGGCAAGACCCGGGTGACCGCTGGGGTGGGTTCGGTGTTCGCTTTGGAGCGCGGCCAGCCGGTGCTGGCGATCGACGCTAACCCAACCTACGGCGGGTTGGGCCGCTACATCGATCCGCAGGCGTGGACGTCGATCCGCGACTTTTTGGGCTCCCAAGACCAGGTGGTCGACTATCCCACGGCGCGCCGATTCACCGGCCGCAACAAGCAGGGCCTTGAAGTGCTGGCCGGAAACCAGAACACCGCCAGCCCGATGCCGCTTGATGACGCCACGTTTTTCGACACCGTCGGCTTGACCCGCCGTTTTTATCAACTGTGCCTGGTGGACTGCGGCACCGATGTGGAAAACAGTTTCTTCAAGGCGATTCTGTCGGTGTCGGATGCGTTGATGATCGTCGGTTCGTGCGGTGTCGACGGCGGCCTGGCCATTGAGCAGACGATCAACTGGCTGGCCGCCCGCAATGGCCATGAACTGCTGCAGCGGTCGGTCATCGTGCTCAACGACGCCAACCACAGCCTGAACAAGCATTTCCAAGCCCATATCGGCGAAACGGTCGGCAAACGGGTGCGCTCGGTGCACACCATCCCGTGGGATCCGCACCTGCGCGACGGCGCCGACCTGGACTACGGTGCCCTGCGCAAAAAGACCCGGCTGGCGTTGATGGAGCTGGCCGCCGACCTGGCCCAAGGGTTCCCGACCGCGGGGGCGTGGGCGGCGTGACCATCGCACGCCACCGCGAAGCCGACACGTCGAGCGCGCCGACGCCGGCGTTGCCGGATCGGGTGATGGTGGGGGTGATCGCGGGCACCACCAAAATTGGGGTGGTCCTCGATGCCACCGTGGCGGTGTCGGTGCAGATGTCGGCGCTGGTGGACCTGGTTAACGGCCGCCTGGTCGAGCTGGGCGAGGCGCCGCTGACCGCGGGGGAGCGCGGCCGGTGGGCGTTGTGCTGGGTGGACGGCACCGCGCTCAAGCCCGGTTTGACGTTGGCCGAGCAGCAGGTTCGTGACGGCACTCGGTTGTGGTTGCGGTTCGCCACCGACACCGAGTCACGCATCAACGTCGTCGAGCATGTGACCACCGCGGTGGCCGCCGAGCTGACCGCGCGCTGGCCGGCGGTAACCCCGGTGTGGGCGGGACGAGTCGGTGCGGTCATGGTCGCGGCGGGAACGCTGAGCGCGACCGCGCTGTTGGCGCGTTGGCGCTACGGCCATCTGGGCTGGGTTCCCAGTGTGTACGGCGGTCTGCTGGCCATGGTGCTGATCGTGGCCGCGGTGGTGGTGTTGGCCCGCCAGCGCAGCGCGCCCGGGCGCGTGGTGGGTGACACGATGTTGCTGGCGGGGTGCGCGCCGGCGGCGGTGGCGGCCGGCGCGGCGGTGCCGGGGCCGGTGGGTGCGCCTCATGCCGCGCTGGGGTTGGCGGTGCTGGTGTTGGCGGCGGTGCTGGTGGTGCGCTTCACGGGGCGTCATATCGCGATGGGGACTGCGGTGATTGTGACGGGCGTGGCCGGGGTGCTGATCGGGCTGGCGCGCATGGTGGCGGTGACCTCGGCGCCGATCCTGTTGTCGATTCTGCTGTTGGCGGCGCTGCTGGGTGTGCATGCCTCGCCGAGCGCGGCGCGGCGGGTGGCCGGTATTCGGCTTCCGGTGTTTCCCTCGGCGTCGGGCCGCTGGATTTTCGAGGCTCGCCCGGATCTGCCGGCCAATGTTGCGGTGGCCAGCGGGCAGGTGGACACGTTCGCCGGGCCGGAGTCGGTGCGTGAGGTCGCGGTGGCCACCGATCGGGCGCACGCCTATTTGACCGGGCTTTTGGTGGCGACGACCGGGTTGTTGGTGGCCGCCTGTGTGGGGTTGGCCGACCCGCATGCGCCGCGGCGCTGGCTGCCGCTGCTGGTGGCGGGGCTGGTCGCGGTGGCGGTGCTGCTGCGGGGACGTTCATTTGCCGACCGGGCACAGGCCACCGTGTTGGCCGGGGCGGCGGTGACGCTGGTGGTGGGGGTTGCCGGCCGTTATGTGGTCGGGCTGTGGACGTTGCCTGCGTTGCTGGTCGGGGTGTCGGTGATCATCGCGGTTCCATTGGCCGGGCTGGTGGCAGCGCAGGTGGTGCCCAACCACTTCTACACCCCGCCGTTTCGCAAGGTGGTGGAGTGGATCGAGTACGTGTGTCTGGCCGGTGTTTTCCCGTTGGTGTTTTGGCTGATGGGTGTGCTGGCCGCAATCCGGTACCGGTGACGGGGAGGGTGGTGGCGGTGCGGGCACGCACATTGGTTAGCGCGGCGCTAAGTGTGTCGGCGGTCGGCTGGGCCGGGCTGTGGGGCGCGCCATGCGCCGGCGCGGTGGAGCCTCCGCAGATCAACGTGGCCGCGCTGCCCCCTGATGGGCCGCCGGGTCCTGATCAGCCGCTGCGCCAGGGCGCCTATTGCACCAAGGTGGGCACGATGCCCGGCACCGACTACCGGGTGCAGCCGCATTACCTGGACATGCTGAATTTGGCTGAAGCGTGGCGGTTTGGGCGCGGGGCGGGCCAGCGGGTCGCCGTGATCGACACCGGGGTCAGCCCGCACCCTCGGCTGCCGGATCTGGTGGGCGGCGGCGACTATGTGGTGCCCGCCGACAACGGCCTGTCGGACTGTGATGCGCACGGAACGCTGGTGGCGTCGATGATCGCCGCCAAGCCCAACGACGGGAGCACACCGCTGCCGGCGCCGCGGGAGGTTCGCCGGCCCGAATCGGTGCCGACCAATGAGGCTCCGCCGCCACCACCGCCGCCGCAGACGGTGACCGTGGTGCCTGCGCCGCCCCCGCCTCCGCCGCCGCCGGAAGGGGAGGGTTGGCGCCAGAGCGGCCCGGATGGCGGCGGGTTCGTGCACGCCGCGGGCCGGTTGAAGACCGCACCGCCAGGACCTGATGATCCATCCCCGGTGCCGCCGCCGCCACTTCCGGCCCCGCCGCCGCCGGTGGCGGACGGGTTTTTTGGGGTGGCGCCGGATGTGTCGATCATTTCGATTCGGCAAAGCTCCAAAGCGTTTAGCCCCAAAGACGCTTTCGCCGGCAATCAAGACCCGGCGACGCGGCGCAAAGCCGGTGATGTGCGCACGATGGCCCGGGCCATCGTGCACGCGGCGAATCTGGGTGCCACGGTCATCAACATCTCGGAGGTGTCGTGCATGACGTCGACCGACATTTTGGATCAGCAGGATTTGGGGGCGGCGGTGCGTTACGCGGCGGTGGAGCGCAACGTGGTGATCGTGGCGGCGGCGGGCAATGTCGGCGACGAGGCCAGTGGGGACTGCAAACAGAATCCGATCTATAACCCGTTGACGCCCAACGATCCTCGCGATTGGGCCGGGGTGACCACCATCGCCACCCCTGCGTGGTTTTCTGACTATGTGTTGACAGTGGGTGCGGTGGATGCCACCGGGGCGCCGCTGCAGAACAGCATGGCGGGCCCGTGGGTGTCGATCGCTGCGCCGGGCACCGACGTCGAAGGGCTCTCGCCGCGCGATGACGGCTTGATGAACGCCGTGGAGGGCAGGCAGAACACGCTCAAACAGGTTGGCGGCACGTCGTTTTCGGCGGCGATCGTCTCCGGGGTCGCCGCGCTGGTGCGGGCGAAATACCCTAATTTGACTGCGCATCAGGTGATCAACCGGTTGCTGGCCACCGCCCATGCCCCGGCCCGCGGAGTCGATAACCAGGTCGGTCACGGCATTGTCGATCCGGTCGCCGCGCTGACCTACGATTTGCCGCCGGGCGAACCGGTTGGGCCGCAACACCTCGCCGCGCCGCTGGTGCTGGCACCACCCAAGATCGGCCGCGATATGACGCCGGTTTGGGTCAGTGCTGCCGGGGTGGCGGGTACCGCGCTGCTGGGTGCGCTGGTGTTGGGCAGTGCCGCGCTGATTTCACAGCGGCGGGGGGCCAGGCCGTGACGCCGGCGTTTCCGCTGGGTGTGGGGGCCTCGTGGCTGCGGCTGGTCGCGGTGTTTGTCACCGGCGTGGGGTGTGTGTTCACCGGGGCCGGCGTGGGCGGTCGGGCCGGCTGGTGGAGCGGGATCGGGGTGGCCGGGCTGATCGCGGTGGCGGCGTTGGTGCGCTGGCGCGGCGCGGGGCTGCTCGATTTGGGGTGGGCTGCGCTGGGCTGGCCGCACCACGGACTCGATGAACAGGGCGGGGAATTGGGCGACTATTCGCGCACATTCGGCCCGGCCCAGGGGGTGGGAATCCGCGGCGTGGGCGCGGATGCGGTGGCTGTGGTGGCGGTCGACGGGCCGCCGCACAGCCCCTCGGTGCTCGACTACGGGCGGGTCGAGTCGCTGGTGAAGCTGCCGCTGGCCGCGCTGGCCAAGGGTTTACAGCAGTGCGATGTGCGGTTGGACGGCGTCGACATCCTCAGCAGCGGGTCGCGGCGGGCCCCGCAGTCGCATCACCCGTATTCGCCGGTGTATTCGAGCGAAGTGGGCGATCACCCGGCGGTCGGGCAGCGCCGAACGTATCTGGTGGTGCGGTTCAACGCGGTGCGCGGCGCGGCGGCGGTGCTGTGGCGTGAGTCGGTCGCGGCCACGGTCAGTGCGGCCGCAGAGTGGCTGGCCGCGGAGCTGACCAACATGCGTCTGCCGGCGCGGGTGTTGACCGCCGAGCAGATCCGCGACGCGGATGCCGTGTTACTGGCCGGGATCGAGGCGTCCTCGGTGCGGCCGGGGTGGGGCCGGCTGCGGCACTCGGGGGGTTATGTGCACACCTATTGGGTGTCGCCGGGCGACATTTGCACCGCCACGCTGGATCGGCTGTGGGCGCCGGACACCGACGCCACGGTGGTGTCGGTGCAGCTGCGGCGGACCGACAACGGCGAGACCACGGTGGGGGTGATGGTGCGATATCACACCGGCGCCCCGCTGGCCGCACCCCCGCTGACCGGGTTGAACCCGCTGTCGGGTCGCCACGACGTCGGGCTTTTGGCCGGGCTGGCGCGGCCCGGGCCGGCGCCGAAGGTGCCGTGCCGGGTGCTGGGCGCCGAGGAGACGATCACCATGCCGGTCGCGGCCACGGGCATCATCATCGGTTCCACCACGACCGGGCATCCGCTGCTGGTGGACTTGGCCGACCCCACCGCGGGGTCGCTGGTCACGGTGTGCGGAGAGTTCGCGTTGACGGTGCAGGTGGCGTTGCGCGCGGCCGCAACCGGATATCAGGTGCTGGTGTGCAGCGGCCAGCCGCAGCGGTGGCGGGAGGCCACTGCGGCCGGTTTGCAGGTTGTCGGCCCGGGCGGCTTGGGTGTGAGCTTGCCGCCGTCACGGCTGGCGTGGCTGGTGGTCTATGACGGCGTTGACGCACCAACGCCGGCCGCGGCGGCGGTGACGGTGCGCAGGGTGGGCCCGGGCGCAGGCAGCACCGCTGATGTGCATATCGAGCAGGACAGCCCCGCCACGGCGGTGATCCGGACGTGGGCGTTCCAGTACCGGCTGCGCATCGATTTGAGCTATGAGCGCCGCCTGATCGGCACCAAATCCCGCCACGCCGCCTGACTTTGGGGGGACTTCATCGCAATGACGGGAATTGATTCGGAAACCCCGGCGCGCAGCGCATTTCGGCGCGGCCTGCTGGCCTCAGGGGTCAGTGTGGGCGGGCTGGTTCCCAGCCACAACCAGCAGGTGGCCGCCGAAATGTTTCGCGCCGCCACCGAGGCTGATCCGTCGGTATGTGACGGGTGGCTGGGCCGGTTGCTGGCCGGCGAGGACTCTGCGGAGGTCTTGGGCGGGGCGTGGGCGGCGGTGGGCACGCTGGGCTGGGAGATACGGCGCTTGGGGGTCATCGGCGCACAGTTTCGGCCGATGGTGTTCGACGGCTTGTTTTTGCAGCTGCCGATCAACTCGGTGGACTCGCTGCGCTGCGGCTATGCCAGCGTGCTGATCCGAGGCAGGCAATACCGGCAGGCTGATGCGCTGCTGGGCGGCCAGCCGGACACGAGTGATCCGTTCGACGCCGACTTGCACACCTACGTGAGCGGGCTGCTGCATTTTTGCACCCAACGCTGGACCGATGTGCTGCGGCTGTTCCCGGTCGACAAGCGTTGGTACCGGCCGGAATACGAGTGCGCGGCCACCGCGATGGCGACCACGGCGCTGGCGTCGCTGGGTGTGTTCGAGGACGCTTTTCGGCGCGGGGAAAGAGCCGCCGCCGATGAGCGGGTGCCCCAGGCGGCCACGGTGATCCTCTATACGCAGGCGATGTGTTTGCGGCATCTGGGCCGCGAAGACGAAGCCGGGCAGCTGTTGCGGCGGGTGTATTCTCGCGACCCGAAGTTCAGTCCGGCCCGCGAGGCGATGGACGATCCCAGCCGGCGGCTGGTGCTGACCGACCCGGAAACTATTGAGGCTCGCACCGATCCGTGGGATGCTGCCAGCGCGCCGACCCGCGCGCAGACGCAGAGCGCACGCGATGCGCAGGCGGCCGCGCAGTATTTGGCGCAGGGTCAAGCCGAGTTGGATGCAATGCTGGGCATGGAGGCGGCTAAACGCGAAATCAAACGTATCCGCTCGACAACGAAAGTGAACCTGGCGCGCTCCAAGGCGGGGTTGCGGGTTCCGGTGACATCGCGGCACACACTGCTGTTGGGGCCCCCGGGTACCGGAAAGACTTCGGTGGCGCGGGCTTTCACCAAGCAGCTGTGCGGTCTGAAAGTGTTGACCAAGCCGCTGGTGGTGGAGACTAGCCGCGCTAAGCTGCTGGGCCGCTACATGGCCGATGCGGAAAAGAACACCGAGGAAATGCTTGAGGGCGCCTTGGGTGGGGCGGTGTTTTTCGATGAGATGCATTCGCTGCATGAGCGCGGCTATTCCACCGGCGACCCGTACGGCAACGCGATCATCAACACGTTGCTGCTGTACATGGAAAATCACCGCGACGAGCTGGTGGTGTTCGGCGCCGGCTACGCCAAGGCCATGGAACGCATGCTGGAAGTCAATCAGGGTCTGCGCCGCCGGTTTTCCACGGTCATCGAGTTTTTCAGCTACACCCCGCCTGAGCTTATCGAGTTGACGAAATTGATGGTCGCTGAGGATGAGGACGTCACCAGTGACGCCGCGGTGGAGGTGCTGCGACCCGATTTCGAACGCTTCTACACCGAGCAGACCCGCACCGCCGAAGGCGATCTCATCCGCGGCATCGACATGCTGGGCAACGCCGGGTTTGTGCGCAACGTGGTGGAAAAGGCCCGCGATCACCGCAACGCCCGGTTGGACAACGCCGAGCTGGATGACCTGCTGGCCAGCGACGACGCCGAGTTCAGCGACGAGCAGCTGCAGCGCCTGCGAGAATTGACCCGCGAGGATCTGGCCGAGGGGCTGCGCGCGGCGGTGTCAGAAAAACAACCGTTACAAACGTAGTTGGCCGTTGTTGGCCAGTGCCGGGGTAACGGTTGCCCGGCCCGGGTCACCGCGTTCATGCCGGCTAAGAGATGACCCGTAATCGTGGCCGGCGGTTCGACGGTGATTCGAACGCTGCGCCTGTCGGGTCATACTGGTCGCGTGACGAATAACGTTGTGGACCTTGCCGAGAAGCTATCGCTGCTCTCCGAGCACTGGACGACGAAAACGGTTGCGCGCCGGAATGATTACGAAATCAAGGTTGTCACGATCGATGGCGAGTTTGTCTGGCACAGCCACGAAGACACCGATGAACTGTTCCTGGTCCTGGCAGGTGAGCTGACGATCCGGCTGCGTGATCGAGACGTCGTGCTGGGGCCGGGACAACTATTCGTTGTTCCCCGCGGAATCGAGCACTGCCCTGTTGCCAGCGAGGAGGTCCATGCTGTGCTTATCGAGCCAACAGGCATGCCTAACACCGGCGGCGCGGGCGGGGTACGCACCGCCGATTACGAAGTTGTCTGAGTTCTTGAACTGGATTGGTGCTTTCAGGTTCCACAGCCCGGCGACGATCTGGAGGCTGTGGTTGATGGCGTCGCCGCGGCGGCGGCATTGGCGCAGTATTTGCCAGTCTTTGAGACGGGCGATGACGTGTTCGACCCGAGCCCTGATCCGGCGGTGCGCCCGGTACTGCTCATCGCGGACGATCCGGCCGGTGTGGTCGCGGCGCGGTGTGGTGATGGTGGTGATGCCGCGGTAGCCTCCGTCGCCAAGGACGACATGATCATTCAATAGTTGCGCCACGGTGTGGCGGGCCACGATGACGTCGTTGCGGTTACCGGGCCAGCAGCGGCCGGCTATCAGCACGCGTCGCCGGTGAGCACAGATGATGATCTGGGTGTTGACGCTGCGGCGGTAGTTCTTGCTGATGGCGGTGATCGACTGGTCGTGCACCGGGATGAGGGTGCCGTCGATGATCCACGGCCCGGTGCCGGCAGCCGGATTGGGCTGTAGCGCTTGGGCCAGCACTGGCACCAGGTGATGGATGACGCGGTCCACCGTGGATTGGCTGGTGTGAAACAGGGCCGCCAGCGCGCGGGTGGTCAGGTTCGTGCGCAGATGGATCAGCACGAGCAGCACCCGCACCGGCAACGGCAGGGCCCAGGGCCGTCCGGGCAGTGGCGGCAGCCGCTGTTGGGCCATGGCGTAGACGGTCTGTATCTGGGTGCGGGTTAGCCCGGTGAGCGGCAGTAGGTTTCGCCATCGGTGTGGCAGCGTGTTGGTGTCAGTGGGTGATGGTTTCATAACCTACATGGCAGCCTCGGTCACCGACACCACCACCGCGACCAGCGGTGACGTGATGCCACGGCGGCGCGGCAAGTCGAAAGCCCCGAACTTCAAATACGAGGGGCCGGTGTCGGTGATCCGCCTGGAGTTGGATGCCTCTGATCACCGCGCCCGCGAGCGGTTGGAACGGCAGTGGGAGGCGGTGTTTCGGCTTCGGCGTGCGCTGCAGCGCGACGCCGCCGCGCGGTGTCTGGCCTATTGGGCGGCCCATCATGAGCGCGCGGCTGATCCCAAGGCGCTGCGCGAGCGGCTGGGGTTGACGCGCAAGGGTCTTGAGGCCGCGGCGAAATCGCATATCGAGGCCAGCCGGTGGATGCGGGATCACCTGACCAAAGCCATCGGGTTACATGTGGCCGATGAAGTGTGGGAAACCGTTGACCGGCACCTGTTCGCTGACGGCTCGGGGCGCCGGCACGGACCGCCGCGGGTCGGGTCGTGGTGGGAATTCACCCGGATACCGGGGCGGGCCCGTTCGCACACCAAGGCCACGCCGACGTGGGAGACCTACCGGCTGGTCGGCACCCTGGACGGGCACCTGGCCGCCTATCGGCACCCGCAGCTCAGCGCCGAGGTAACCACCGGCGCCGCCGCAGCCGCCCGCCCGGCGGGGACCTCGATCCTGGCCCAGCCCGCCAGGCTGGCGGCGCCGACGCGTCCGGCGAGCTCATGGGCCGATTACGATGGTGTTCTGGCGGTAGTGTTCGCCGGGCTGCCCGCCGGAGATCTCGTCCTACCTGTGCGGCTGCCTCAAGGGGCGGGCAGGTGGGCGCAGCTGGCCCATTTCCTGGCCGATCCGGATGTGTGGCACAAGATCGACCTGGTCCGGGTCGCCGACCGTAGGGCTCCTGGGGCCTGGCGCTACTACGCGCATCTCCTCGTACATCAAAGCGGGTATCAGTCCCCCGCCACCCGGGCCCGCCGCGCCGAGGTCCCGGCCGGTCGGCGGGCCGGGGTGGATGCCAACGTGTCCAACCTGGCGGTGGCGTCGTTTCCCGCTGATCAGCCCGATCGGCTGGTCATCGATCAGATCGACTGCACACCACAACAGCAGAAGGCCGCGGCGCG
>NZ_LQPE01000051.1 GCF_002101735.1 Mycobacterium kyorinense
CAGGATCATCAAGTGAACCGAACTGGGCACGCTGCCACAACGTGTAATCGACATACTGCACCGGCAACTCGGCCCACTCCGGGGCCCGCCCCGCGCACCGGCTGGCATAGGCCACACCCACATCGCGCACCAGCGGGCTGATCGACCACCCGTCGGCGGCGATATGGTGTACGACGGCCACTAGCACATGCTCGTCGTCGGCTACGCGGAAAAGCCTGGCGCGCAACGGAATCTCGACCGCCAGATCGAACATGTAGCGGGCTGTCTCACCGATGGCTTCCTCCAGTTGGCCCGCTGACCAGACTCTGGCATCGACAACCTGCCAGCCGAAATCGGCATGCTCTCCGGAAATGACCTGCTGCCGTGGTATTCCTTCCGGCGCGGCAAACAGTGTGCGCAGGCTCTCGTGTCGGCACACCACATCGGCCAGTGCTTGCCCTAACGCGCTGGCATCAAGTCGTCCACTTAAACGGAACGCCGCCGATATGTTGTAAACCGGTGAGGGGCCCTGCAATTGGTCGAGAATCCATAACCGGTTTTGAGCGAACGACAACGGCACCACGGCGGGCCGCTCGACTGGCATCAGCCGCGGCAGCCGACTCGCACTCAGGCCGATACGCCGGGCGAGTTGGGCCACAGTGGGCGCCTCGAAGACGCCACGTACCGACAGACCAGCATCCAGCGAAGTATTGATCGCGGCGATCAGGCGCATCGCCGAAATGCTGTCGCCGCCTAGGTCGAAGAAAGAGTCGTCGACGCCGACACGGTCCACCCCGAGGACTTGAGCGTAGATGCCTACCAGGATCTCCTCCACCGGGCTAGCCGGAGCCCGATATTCGTCACTGGCGTATTCGGGTGCCGGCAGCGCGCGAGTGTCGAGCTTGCCGTTGACGGTCAGCGGCAGCGCCTCCAACACCACCACGGCGGACGGGATCATGTAGGCCGGCAGCCGCTCGGCCAACTGCTCGCAGATCCGCGCCGGGTCAGCGCTCCCGGTGACATAACCCACCAGGCGCTTGTCGCCGGGGCGATCCTCGCGCGCAACCACCGCCGCCTGCTCCACACCATCCAAACCACTTAGCGCCGACTGGATTTCACCGAGCTCGATGCGATACCCGCGGATCTTGACCTGCTCATCAGCGCGGCTCACATAGGCGAGTTGACCATCGGCGCGCCAGCGCACCAAATCCCCGGTGCGATACATGCGTGTTCCGGACCCGCCGAAGGGGCACGCCACAAACCGCGACGCCGTCAATCCCGCCCGGCGCACATACCCGACCCCTACCCCGGCACCGGCGACATACAACTCGCCGAGCACCCCGGCCGGCACCGGGCGCAACCACCCGTCCAGCACGAACAACGCCGCACCCGCCACCGGCGACCCGATCGGCACCGCCCCCGCGTCCGGCCTCAGCGGCGCGCTGATCGCCACACACATCGTGGTCTCGGTCGGACCGTAAGCGTTGACCATCACCCGCCCCGGCGCCCACCGATCCACCACCTCGGCCGGGCACGCCTCCCCGGCCACCACCAACGTCGTCGACTCCAACGCCTCAGGCGACAAAACGCTTACCGAAGAGGGTGTCTCGGTGAGCACCCGAACCTGTTCAGCGACCAACACATCGTGGAAGCCTTCTGGTGAGCCGGTCACCGACCCCGATATCACCACGAGCCGCCCGCCGCGCAGCAGCGCGCCGAAGATCTCCCACACCGACACGTCGAACGCCAGCGAGTGACTGTGCGACCACACGCCCGTTGGCGGCAGACCGACATCGAGGGAGCCCAGGAGCTGGGTGACGTTACGATGCGTGATACCAACACCTTTAGGCAGGCCAGTCGTGCCCGAGGTGTAGATCAAGTAAGCGATGTCATCTGGGTTTGGCGCCGGTAGCGCCCTGCTGGGCTGGGCAGCAACACCCGGGTCATCGACGTCGATAGTCAGTACGTCAAATTCGTCCAGCCGCGACCGCAGCTCACTGGTGACAACGGCGGCGATCGGTGCAGCGTCGGCGAGCATGAACCCGATTCGAGCCGCCGGCAGCGCCGGGTCAAAAGGCAGATAGGCCGCCCCGGCTTTGAGCACCGCGAGGATCGCCACGATCGCCTCGGCCGACCGCGAAAACAGCAGCGCCACATAACGTCCCGGCCGCGCGCCATGTCCGACCAACAGATGCGCCAAGCGGTTGGACGCCTCATCCAGCTCACGGTAGGTCCACGAACGATCCCCGCACACCACCGCCACCGCATCCGGTGTCTGGGCTACCTGGGTGGCGAATAACCCCGGAACCGACACCGCCGCAGGCGTCGGCGTGGTCAACACTGCCCGGTTACCCCACTCATCCAGGCGGGCGTGCTCGAGCTCGTCGAGCAGATCAATCGACGACAACGACCGGCCCGGATCCCCGGCCATTGCGACCAACACCCGCCGCAACCGCTCGATCAGCGCCTCGATGCTTGCCGCGTCGAACACGTCGGTGCGAAACTCCACCATCCCGCTGATCCCGGCAGGCTCACCGTCCGTGCTCCAGCATTCGGCGAGTGAAAACACCAAATCCATGCGGGCAGACTGTGTTTCGACGGGCAGTGGTGTCACATCCAGATCACCCAGAGTCAGCTCGGCGCTGGTGGTGGTGTGCTGCCAGGGCAGGTTCTGCCAGGCCAACATGACCTGTACCAGCGGGTGATGGGTCAGGCTGCGGGTCGGCTTGAGCCGCTCGACCAGCACCTCGAACGGCACGTCTTGATGCTCGTAGGCGGCCAAACTGCGCCGCCGCACCCGGGCCAGCAACTCCCCGACATCGGGATCGCCGGCCAGGTCGACCCGCAGCACCAAGGTGTTGACGAAAAACCCGACCAGCTCGTCGAGCGCCGCGTCGCGGCGCCCCGCAATCGGAAACCCCACGGCCACATCGGAACTAGCACTGAGCTTCGATAGCAGCACTGCCAGGGCCGCCTGCATCACCATGAAACTGGTCGCCTTGTGCTGGCGGGCCACACGCGCCACTTGCTGCTGCAGTTCGGCCGGCCAGTCGACCGCGATGCTGGCACCCCGCTGATCAGCAACCGGTGGATAAGGCCGATCGGTCGGCAGCTCCAGCCGCTCGGGCATCCCGGCCAGGGCCTGCTCCCAGTAGGCCAGCTGCGCGACGATGGGGCTGTCCGGATCGTCAAACTCACCGAACTGCGCCCGCTGCCACAGCGTGTAATCGACATACTGCAGGACCAGCGGGTCCCAGCCCGGCGCCTGCCCCGCACACCGGCTGGCGTAGGCCAGCCCGAGATCACGCACCAACGGCGCAATCGACCAGCCATCGGCGGCGATATGGTGCACCACGGCCACCAATACGTGCTCGTCGGCGCTTTCCGTGAAAAGCCTTGTCCACAAAGGGGCTTCCGTTGCCAGATCAAACGTGTGACGAACGGCAGCGCCAATCGCGGCATCCAGCCGGTCCGCCGACCAACCGGTCGCATCGACCACATCCCACCCGAAATCGCTCTGCGCTGCGGGTACCACCACCTGCGCAGGGATGCCCTCAGGTGCGACGAACAAGGTGCGAAGCGTTTCATGACGGCCCACCACGTCGGCCAGCGCCGCACGCAGGGCATCGACGTCCAGTCGCCCACTAAACCGCAGTGCCACCGCGATGTTGTAAACCGGTGAGGGGCCTTGCAACTGGTCGATGAACCACAATCGCTGCTGGGCAAACGACAACGGAACCACCGCGGGCCGCTCCACCGGCCTCAACGGTTCGAGCCGGCCCTCGCCTACGCCGATACGGGACGCCAGCTGGGCAACCGTCGGCGCCTCGAATACGTTGCGCACCGAAAGATTGGCGGCCAGGCTGATGTTGATCGCTGCGACGACCCGCATGGCCGACAGTGAATCTCCGCCGAGGTCGGTAAACGAATCGTCGACTCCGACGCGTTCAAGACCGAACACCTGCGCGTAGATGCCCGCCACGATCTCCTCGACCGGATTGGTGGGCGCGCGGTATCCACCCGCGGTGTACTCGGGCGCCGGCAGGGCGCGGGTGTCGAGTTTGCCGTTGGGCGTCAACGGCATTGCGTCGAGTGCGACCACCGCGGCCGGCACCATGTAGGCCGGCAGCCGCTCGCCGAGTTGGGTGCGCAGTTCGGTGGGGTCGGCGGTGCCGGTGACGTCGCC
>NZ_LQPE01000052.1 GCF_002101735.1 Mycobacterium kyorinense
CGATAGCTTCTCGGCAAGGTCCACAACGTTATTCGTCACGCGACCAGTATGACCCGACAGGCGCAGCGTTCGAATCATCGTCGAACCGCCGGCCACGATTACGGGTCATCTCTTAGGTAGCGGCCTGCAAAGCCGCCGACGCGGGTTCGACTCCCGCCGACCGCTCAACGCCAGCGCGGTGGGGCCATGTTTTGCCTCGCGTAGGGAGCCGTTAGGGCTGACGGATCATCCGCGCGCCGACTCAGGTGCCTCAACGAGTCGTACAGCGGGGGTGCAACTGCCCTGGGTGGGGCGATCGACTCCCTCCGGCGATGCCAACGGGATGTAGCGCAACTTGGAAGCGCACCTGGTTCGGGGCCAGGCGGTTGCACGTTCAAATCGTGCCATCCCGACCAAACAGCAAGATCGCAACGCCCCTCTAGCTCAACGGGAGAGCCCCTGCCTTACACGCAGGTCGTTGGGAGTTCGACTCTCTCCAGGGGTACGTCAAACACGCTGCGCGGTAGGACAGTTCGGAAGTCCGCCGGGCTCATAACCCGGAAGTCGCAGGTTCAAATCCTGCCCGCGCAACTAGTTCGCCGAGACCGAACAGACACGGAAAGGAGGTACGCGGCCATGGCGATCCTGATGCCCGATCTGACCGTCGAGGTCTACAACGCCGACTACCGCGTGCTGTCCCGCATTCCGTGGCAAGAGGCGGTCCGGCTGATCCTGCGGGGTGCGGTCTACGTCATCGACGTACACAGCCCCGCGGTGCATATACGCAGCCCGTCGCTGGTGATCGAGCTGCCGGTATCGGTGGCACTGCACGAATACGTGCACATCCCGTACAAGCCCGACAACCGGGTCACCCGCGACGGGGTGCTTCGCCGCGATCGCAACATCTGCTGCTACTGCGGTGGACCGGCCGACACCGTGGACCACATTCTGCCTCGCTCGCGCGGCGGCGGGGACACCTGGTACAACCTGGTGGCGGCCTGCCAGGACTGCAACGGTGTCAAAGACGACCTGACGCCACAGGAGGCTGGGATGCGGCTGATCCGCGAACCCTTCGAACCCAAGGAGCGCGACCGGGTCCGGTGGCGTCGGGTCCCGCAGCCAGCTTGATTCCATTGCGGGCGGGCGGCGCTCGTCAGCACCACTTGAAGGGTGTGTGTAATCGCCGCCCGCCCGCACGATGCCGCGTCAATCCCCGGTCGGTTAACCGGTAAACCAGCGGACTGTTAATCCGTGACTGTAGGTTCGAGTCCTGCTCGGGGAGCTGTGATGCCAAGCGTGCGAGGCGAATACGGTTAGTCGCGGCTGCCTGTAAAGCAGTTGTCCTTGGGGCGCAGGGGGTTCGAATCCCCCCGCACGCACGCATGAGACCCATTGACCCGTGGTGTAATCGGTAGCATGGCTGATTCTGGATCAGTCGGTTTAGGTTCGAGTCCTGGCGGGTCAGCCCTTCTCAGATGCCTCGTGGGGTAATCGGTAGCCCACCGGATTTTGGTTCCGGACAGTTCAGGTTCGAGTCCTGACGAGGCAGCCCAGGACTGCCGGGGGTCCGTTGGTGTAGCGGCAGCACACCTGGTTCTCAGCCAGACGGCACGAGTTCGACTCTCGTACGGACTGCCACGCCGTTGTAGCTCAGCTCAGGCAGAGCGCCCGGTTGAAGCCCGGAAGGTCACAGGTTCAAATCCTGTCAGCGGCACCCATCGCCCCAGCCAAGGCATGCTGTGCCCCGTTCGGATATGGGTTAGTCTCCCGCTCTTTCACAGCGGGGGAGCGGGTTCGAGTCCCGCACGGGGTGCCGGTGTCCGGTGTCCGGTAGCTCAGTGGGTTAAGAGCGCCGCTCTGATACAGCGGAGGCCGGAGGTTCAATCCCTCCCCGGACAACCACACACGTCAGCGTCATTGGCCGTGTAGCTCAGTGGTAGAGCGCCCGCCTGGAGCGGGAGGACGCGGGTTCGAATCCCGTCATGGTCGCCCGGCGTCACCAGATCATGCGGGCTGTGGGCATCAGGACCACTTGCCTACTCTGATGGCGGTTCACGGGGAATTAGCTCAGTTGGGAGAGCGCCCGCCTTGCACGCGGGAGGCCAGTGGGTTCGAATCCCCTATTCTCCACGCGCACAGCCGAATTAGGGCCGCAGGTGCCCTGTTCAGTAAGTGTGCTTTTGGAGGCGTGGCAGAACGGTATTGCAGCTCGTCGCTAGCGAGTCGCCGCTTGACCCGCGGTTGGGGGTTCGAATCCCTCCGCCTCCGCACCTCCGCCTCCGCAACATCGTGCTCGCCGGCCCAATCATGGGCCACTGTGGGCGCGCGACGTCGAAGGCGGCGACCACGCATGGCGGTCGTGGTGTAACGGCAACACAGCGGTCTGTGACTCCGCAATCGATGGGTTCAACTCCCCCGATCTTATCTGTAAGGAGAGCGGCAGCTTGTTGAATATGGGCTGGTCAAGAGGTGTTATACATGTGGTGATCGGGCGGGTTGGTGGCTCGCCAGGTGCACATGTGTAGGTCGCGGCTCGGCGCGGAGGGTTCTGGATCCAGGTAGGCGGCGCCGATCATGTCGGCGATGGCGGGCATGCGGGCGGCGCTTCCGAGTGTTCGTGATCAATGCGCGACCGTCAGCAGATAAGCAGAGCTCGAAGATGCCGCAGTCGGCACCGGAATCGCTAAACCCACCACTTCTAACTACTTCGCCAAAGCGGACATCCTGGCGTTCTTGCTCGCAGTGTCCCCCCAAGACGTCGCCAACGAGATGTCCTCGATCGCGTCCGCGCGCGGTTCCCGAAAACTAGTACTACTGGTAGCGCACCGCTACTAGTAGTAGCGTGCTTGGTGTAGGTAGCTGGACGCAAGGGGGAGCACGGGCCATGTCGGCAGAAGATCCGCCGGCCGCGGCGATCGCCGGGGCGCCATTGACTGGTGCCGGTGAGGTGCTTGGCGTTACCCGCATCACTGGTCGGCTGGATGTCTCAACTCCTATGTGGTGCCGTCATGAACGCGGCAGCGTTCGCTGACTTGCGGTCTGCCGTCACGCCGAAGCGGGGGCGTCGCGCCCTGATCCTGGATGCGGTTGTGGCGATTGGGTCGCAGGGCGGCTATGACGCTGTTCAGATGAGGGATGTCGCCGAGCGGGCTGACATCGCCATCGGAACGCTCTACCGCTACTTCCCATCCAAGGTGCATCTGTTGGTATCGGCGCTGGGGCGTGAGTTCGAACGCTTCGACACCAGCTACGACTGGGCGGCGAGCGGCGCTACGGCGCAGCAGCGGCTGCGCCGTTTGATCGACCGTGTCAACGAGGAATGGCAGCGCAATCCCGGGTTGACGGAAGCGATGACGCGAGCGTTCGTGTTCGCTGACGCCAGTGCGGCCGCGGAGGTTGATCATGCCGCCAACGTCTTCGAAGGCATGCTGGCCCGCGCCATGAGCGGCGGTGAGCCCACCGAGGAGCAGCATGCTATCGCGACAGTTATCTGCGATGTTTGGTTGTCAAATCTGACCGCCTGGCTGAGCCGGCGGGTGTCGACGGCCGAGGTCTGTCGGCGACTCGACCACGCGATGCGCCTGCTGATCGGTGACGACGAGCACTCGAAAATCTGAATCGGAGGGCCGCGATAATGAAACTCGCAGTAGCGTAGCGCTACCAAGGGTAGTCTTTGTGGTGAGGACCTGACGTCGCGTCGAAGGGACGATCATGTTGAGCCAGTGGATCGAGGGGTGCGCCGTGCAGCGCGTCGCCGTCAAGGATGGCCTCGCCCTTGACCTCGACGAGTACAACGAGCTGGTCATTTGGGGGCCGCTGCGCTTGACTGTGCCCCCGGTGGGTGACTGCCCGCCCGAGGAGGTCGTCATCGATCCGAACGATGTGCCGGTGGTGCTGCGTCCGCTGTTGGATTTTTCGGGATCGACGTGCACTCGGGCGCTCTACGACGACGATGGCCACCTGCATCTGGAGTTTTCCACTGGCCACTGGATCGATGTCGCGGGCGATGAGAACCTGACGGCGTGGGAGTTGTACGGCAAATACCACGGCTATATGGCCTGCCTACCCGGGGGCAGGGTGCGCGTCGTGCGCCACGACATACCCGACGAGCACGACAGCACCCCAGCGGTGGCGCGATAGCGCCACACTGCACAGCAGGACTATTAGGTAGGAGCCAGCCCGCCCATGGCCGCAGTTGATCCGACCGGACCGCCGGCACGCGGGGCAGACGGCATTTTCGACGACGACGACATCGACCCGCGCAAACTTCGTTCACGCGCCCGGCTGCTGGACGCCGCCACGTCGCTGCTGACCAGCGGCGGGGTGGAGGCGGTCACCGTGGACGCGGTGACGCGGTTATCGAAAGTGGCGCGCACCACACTGTATCGGCACTTCGAGAGCACCACCCATCTGCTGGCGGAGGCGTTTGAGCGGCTGCTTCCCCAGGTGACCTCGCCGCCGGCCACGGGCGATCTACGTGACCAGCTGATCGAGCTGGTGCATCGGCAGGCGGCCCTGATTGATGAGGCGCCGCTGCATCTGACCGCGTTGGCCTGGTTGGCGCTCGGGCCCGATCCCAACAGCGACGCGCGCCAGCCCCTGGCCGGTCTGAGCGCTCGCGTCATCGAGCAGTACCGGCAACC
>NZ_LQPE01000053.1 GCF_002101735.1 Mycobacterium kyorinense
GCCTACGAGCCGACCACAAAACCAGCCATCAATCACCGCAAAACACGGCCGCTTGACATAGGAGCAACACGCTCGCGGCGGGGCCTGTCACACTTCCTCCGACTGCCTCGTCTAACGGGTATGACACAGAAAACCCGTATCGAACCGCTGCCCCCGAAGAAGGCACCGCTGTGGGTGCGCGCCGCCTACCGCTACGCCAAGCGGCGGTTCGGCGAAGTGCCCGAGCCGTTCACGATCGTGGCCCATCACCCGCGACTGCTCGCCGCCAACGCGGTCCACGAGTCTCTGCTGGAACGCGGCTCGAAAGCCCTACCGGCGAGCGTGCGTGAGCTGGCGGTGTTTTGGACCGCCCGCACCATCGGCTGCTCCTGGTGCGTCGACTTCGGGTCCATGCTGCAGCGCCTCGACGGCCTCGACGTCGAACGGCTGAAAGACATCGATAACTACGCGACGTCGCCGCGCTACACCGACGACGAGCGCGCAGCGATCGCCTACGCCGACGCGATCACCACCGACCCGCACTCCGTCACCGACGAGCAGGTCGCCGATCTGCGGGCCCGCTTCGGCGACGCCGGCGTGGTCGAGCTGACCTATCAGATCGGCGTGGAGAACATGCGGGCCCGGATGTATTCGGCACTCGGCATCACCGAGCAGGGTTTCAACTCCGGTGACGCCTGCCGCGTGCCGTGGGCTGGCGAGACAAGTCAGAGCCAGGGCTGACGGCGGTACAGTGGCGCAATGCGCGTGTGGGAGCTCGGGCCGGGTCGGCTCATGGTTGCTGGCGCGTTCTCGGATCTGGCGGTCCACCATCATCCGGCGGTTCAGGTCACGGTCGGTGGACGGGGTGGCTTAACGGTTGCTCCCGACGGCGACGGGCACGACACGTGCCGGCTGGTCGTGGTAGCGAGCGGTGCACCCCATGCCGTGCGGTCAGATTCGGAATCAAGGGCATTGACGCTGTATTTCGGGCTGCAAACCCCGCAGGGCGTTGCGCTGAACACGATGGCGCATCATGGTGTCTGGATTGCCGATGATGGGGCGAACCTAGCGGAGACGACGGCGGCGTTGCTAGACACCGCTGGTCCGGATGTCGCCGCGGATTTTCTCGTCGATCAGCTTTGCGGAACGCAGGAGCCACGACCCGTTCACCCGCAACTACGGCAAGCGATTGAGGTCGTTTCAAGTCGCGTGCCCGAACACGTCGATGTGGCTTCGGTCGCGAGTGCCGTAGCACTGTCGCGCGATTATCTCGGGCGGCTGTGCAAGCAGCAGACCGGCGTCTCGTTCTCGGCCGCGATCCGCTGGGAGCGTCTGGTGACCGCAGTCGGCCACCTGATCGACGGTCGCTCCGTCACCGACGCCGCCCATCTGGCCGGATTCGCCGACGGCTCGCACGCCAACAAGGTGTGCTGGGAGATGACCGGGGCTGCGCCGCGCGACTTCGCGCAAGCGGTGCGAGAAACCTGACGGATCCGTACAAGCGTCTCCGTCGCGGTTGGCTCACGCTGATTGGCATGACAGCACCGTTAGGCATCCGCGCAAAGGCCACCGCGTTCCGCGCGTTATTCGCGTTGCCCAACCCGGTCCGTCGGCTATTGGCCGGCCCGCCGGTGCGGATCGACGGACAGACGCAGGCACTCGACGCACAGCTGATGATCAGGCTCAAAAACCTTTCCGGCTCAGACGTTTTCACCGATCCGATTGACAAGGCCCGTCGGCGATACGACGGCCTTCCGCAACTCATCGGGTACGAATCGCCGGTGCCTGTCGCGCTGCGGGAGGTCATCATCTCTGCCGCGCACGGCCACCTCCCGGCCACTTTGTACACCCCTGCGGAAGTACCCGAGCCGTCAGAACTGCTGGTGTACTACCACGGCGGCGGCTTCTCGGTCGGCTCACGCATAAGCCACGACCCCGTCGCCCGTTACTTCGCAAGCCAGGCCGGCGTGCGAGTGCTGTCGGTCGAGTACCGACGCGCGCCCGAGCACCGATTCCCCGCTGCCGTCGACGACGCCGTCACCGCCTTCGAATACACGTGCCAACACGCCGCCGATCTGGGTGCAGATCCCGGCCGCATCGCTATCGGCGGGGACAGCGCTGGCGGCAATCTCGCCGCAGTGACCACACAGCAGATGGTGCGACGAGGCGGTCCGGTCCCGGCGTTTCAGCTGCTAATGTACCCGCCAACAGACCTGGGCACACACCGGCCTTCGCGTGACCTCTTCAACCAGAGTTCCACCTTCACCGACCAGAATCTGCGGTGGGCACTGGCCAACTATGTACCGCCGGGTACCGATCTGAGCGATCCGCGACTGTCACCACTGCATGGCGATGTCAACGGCTTGCCGCCGGCCTATATCGCCAGTGCCGGTTTCGATCCGCTGCGTGACGAGGGCGAGGCATACGCGGACAAATTGCGAGCCGCCGGAGTGTCGGTAGAACTGAGCCGCCAGGCCGACTTGCCGCACGCCTACCTCAACTTCGTGAGTATCGGAGGCCGGTTTGCGGAAGCCGCCGCCGAGGCGGCCGGAGCACTTAAACGCGGCCTCGCGGTCGCTACCGAGACCGCAGCGGAGATCCGGTGAACTTGTCGGGATTGACGATATCCCAGATGGCGCAAACCTTTCCGTCACGCACGGTCATCGCGGTGACCCGCGGCATCATCGCCTGATAGCCGTCGTCGCCCGACGATCCCGGCGTGTAGGCGCCCAGCTCGCCGTTGACGAGCGCGAGCTGGTTCGCGGTGACGAACGATGGTCCGTAACGTTTTGCAAGCCCAAACATGAAGCGCGCCACCTTGTCCGCGCCATGGATGACCCGGGCCGCCGTCGGCGCCCTGCGGTTGGAATCGCCGGTGAAAGTCACGTCGGGATGCAGCAGCGCGACCGTGGCGGCCATGTCACCGGAGGCAAGGGCCGCCATCAGCTTGCTCACCACCTCGTTGTGCGCTGAATCCGGGGCCGGCGGCGGCGAGTCGCCAACCGCCCGCCGCGCCCGCGACGCCAGCTGCCGGGCGGCGGCGGCGCTGGTGCCCAACACGTCGGCGACTTCGGTGAACGGTACTGCGAAGCCGTCGTGCAGCACGAATGCCACCCGTTGATCCGGGCTGAGCCGCTCGAGCACGACCATTGCGACGAACCGCGCCTCCTCGCCGGCAACCACCGCCGCCAGTGGGTCGGCGCCGTCGAAACCGGTCACCACTGGTTCGGGCAGCCACTCCCCGACATAGGTCTCACGCCGATGCCGCGCCGACCGCAGCCGGTCCAACGCAAGGCGACTGACGACCGTCGTCAACCACGCCCGCAAGTCCACAATGTGATCGTCGGTGCCGTCCCAGCGCAGCCAGGCTTCCTGCACGATGTCCTCGGCGTCGGCGAACGTCCCGGTCAGCCGGTAGGCGACGGCCAGCAGCTGGGGCCGCAACGATTCGAACTCGTCAGCTCGCTGGGCAACCGTCATTGCTTCAGCGTAGAACGCCGGTTCGCTCAGCCGAAAGTGTTCGAGTTGAAGCGTTCTCGCGTCATGTTCACAGGGCTGAAAGAAAATCTTCACGGTATCCGCTCAGGTTTAACCACTAGATTTCATGTTAGCCCCGTCGATAGCAAAGGCATTGTGCGCGCACGTGTTTCGGGCTGTACGCCTGCAGTCGTATTCACGAAAGGGGTGATCGATGCGTTGGACAAAGCGTTTGAGCAGCTGTGGCAGGATCTAGAAGCTAGCGGCCGTGGGCGCGTTGATTGTGGTACCCACAGTGAGTTTCGCAAGCCCCGGCCAATGCGGAACCCATCGACCAACCCAGTTGTGTGCCAGACCCCGCGAATCCTGTCTGTGCCGCCAGCTCTAACTATCCGCCACCGCCTCGACAACCCACCAGCCCCAACGACCCCACATACGCGTCGATGCCTTGGAATGCAGCGTGTGCGGGTGGTCCCTTCGCCCTCGGCTCTCCCGCCGGCGTCCCCACTGGGCCTGCAGATCCGGCGTGCATAGCGAACCCGACGGGTGTTTGCGCGGGTGGCCCCTACGACCACAACCTGCCGCCAGCATCACCCCCGGCAGTCGCGCCGCTCGGAGGTCCCCAACCCCCAGCAGCCCCACCCATCCG
>NZ_LQPE01000054.1 GCF_002101735.1 Mycobacterium kyorinense
GGAGCCAACGACATGCCCGCACTCACCGCCTAACCCACCGGATCACGCAGCACTACACCACTTCCCGGGACTTGACCTCCAGATGGGTCTTCTGGGGTGTGTCCGCCTGCAAGGCGTGCGTAGTAGGTAACCGGAACCTTGCTTATTGGCGGCCCCCGCGCGGCGGAACAAATATTTCAGAACTACCGCCCGGTCGTGGAACCGAGTCTTCTAGTACTCCCTCAGCTCGCTCGCACGCTCAGGGGAGATACCAGGCAGGCGTTCCTCTTCGTATAATGAATGCGTCTGCATTTTCGCGTCAAAGCTAACTAGCGCTCGCCGGTATTTTGTACAACTCGGCGGTCAGCGGCAACCGAGCGGCGAACTCAGGTGACCCAAAGGCGACCCAACGTCCATCTGGTCGAACACTATTATCGGCGCGCTCACGGCGAGTTCTTGCTCCTTATCATTGCGGCAGATAAGTGTAGCAACTCCCAATTAACGTGGTCGCTTGCTCGCACAGCCTGCATCACGCAATCAGAAGCTTCGCAAGGTCGCCAAATCGGTTTAGTGAGACGCCAGTCTTTGAAGTTCATCTAGCTAAATGCGCTTAATTGCCAATGATGTTAACATCGAACCATTCGGGTGTGATCCCTTGCCGCAAGGCTGCATCAAGTTCCTCGAACGTCATTACGATCGCATGGGAGAACGCGATGGCATCATTTTCACCCATCCAGCCCCGATCAATCGACTCTTGATCGACCGTCAAACTAACCCGTCCCGGGAAATTCTCGGGGTCCGGCTTGTGCAGAGTTACCTTCGGGTTCAGCCCTTCCTGGTACCAGCGAAAGCGGGGGGAATCAGAATACTTGCCCGGTCGAGCTGCTTGGCTTATTAAGAACAGCAGACACTTCTCAGCATCTTCATAATTCCTGAACATCCAATATCTGCCTCGGGAGCCACGTTCTTGCTCGTCTATATAATATACCGGACCGTCCGGCACGAGGTAGTAGGAAAGGCCCGCATCGTCCACCAAAGCCAATTCGGAAACGTTCGTCATTTCTGGCGGGCGCGCGCCCCAGAAAACCTGCTCTTCAGTTTCCCAACGCTCAGGGGAGCGCTGCTCCTTGCCAGGGTAACTGCCCCGTTTGCGTAGGTTTACTACCTGCCATTGGTACCATGCTTTTACAATCCTGTGCAGCGACCGAGGAAATCGGCTCAAGTCAATCTGGTAATCGTTCATATTAGGGCCTACTATATACTAGTCGCATACGTCCTCCAAGAATCCTCTATCGATGAGATCTTGAACACGGGCTTTTACGCCGGGCGGAGCAATAAGTCTGTATTGAGTTTCACCGCCAGCCTGACCGAACCAAGGTGCTGCGCGAGATTCTTCAAGCTTCCACCCTGGAGGTAAACCGTTTTCCGGGTGTATGACATACTTGTGCAGGTCCTTGTCTAAGCTTTCGTGCGGAAGCGCGCGGCCTTCATACGGCGTCCCTTCTGGAGCGAACCACGCGCCACCCGGGTGCCCAATGCGGTCGACTATTTTGCCGTCCAGCTTCATAAGCTCTTCCGCAGTTAGATCGCGGACCGTTCCAGGAATCGCATAGGGCTTAGCTGGGTCATTTTCATCGGGATAAATTAGGTGGCCATTGTCATCAATGAATTGTTGTTCGTATTGCTCTTTAGTAAGGTCGCCATACGGTTTGGCGTCGGGAAACACCTCGCGTGCTGTTGGTGGCTGGTGCTCTTCGCCATTGCCAGCATCCCCGCCGCTGCCATGATGATCGCTGCTACCACCGCCGTGGTCGCCACTAGCATCATGATCGCCACCGCCATGCCCGCCGCTGCCATCGCCGCCGCTACCGACGTGTCCGTCACCACCGCCGCCATGCCCGCCGCCGTCACCGCCGCCGCCGTCGCTACCGCCGTGGCCATCGCCACCGCCACCGTGGCCACCGCCTCCGCCCGGCCCGCCGGGGTCGTGTCGCGGCGGTTCGGGTGGGTGAGCGCCGCCGGGGTATGAGTCGGGGATTGGCTCGTGTGCCGGAGACATCGGGGCACCCTCGGGCGCGTGCGCGGTTGCAAGCGTCGGTTGGCCCGGGTATCCATCGGCAGCCACGGGCATGCTGGGCGTCTGCATGCCGGCGGACGGCGCATGCTCACCTGATGCCGCAGCCGCGCTCACCGGGGCGGGTTCGTGAACACCCCCGCCGGGGGCGGCGGCCGGTACCAGGTGCTCGGCTGCCGCCATCGGCGCGGGTTCGTGCACACCTGCACCGGGCGCGGCGGATGCGGGCGCCGGATACTCGCCAGCCGGCACGCCGGGCTCACCGCCAGCGGCGTGGGGCGCGGACGGGGCATCGATCGGCGGGCGTCCCGCGG
>NZ_LQPE01000055.1 GCF_002101735.1 Mycobacterium kyorinense
TGACAACCGCACCTGGCAACCCGAATCACCCCCGATCACCAAGTCGGCGGCTTGACATCTTCATTGAGAGTCCTTTCCCATGATTACGCTACTCACCGTTTCGTAATAGCCCGATACGATACGCGGCGTCGTCAGAAGTGATCAAGGGCCTATCCTGATGTAGGTACACGTAGGCACAAATGGAGCTGGTGTGGAATGGCGACGGTTTCGGTGCGCGAATTTTCCTACAATCCGAGCGCCATGTTCGCTCGGGCAGAGAAGGGCGAGACGATCGAGATCACCCGTCACGGCAAGGTCATCGCCACGCTGGTCCCCGGGACGCAGCAGAAGCGCAGCCGCATCGAGGAGTTAGAGGCGTCGGGTGCGCTGCGACGGTCCGGAAAGACGACGTCCGACCTCGCCACGTTCACGCGTATCACGCTGCCAGAAGGCGCTCCCGATCCTTTGCAGCTTCTTCTCGAGGAGCGCTATAGCGAAAGCGACTGGGAGCGCAAATTAAGAGAGGACCTGGAGAGCCGGCGCGAGGCGACCGGCGACGCGAACCAATGATCTATTTCGATGCCTCGGCTCTTATCGCCATCGTGACTGCTCGTCCGAATGCTGCCGAGCTCGAGGTCTTTCTCGAAAGTCATCCTGGCCGTCCCATGGTGACGAGCACGGTGGGATTGATTGAAGCAGTGAGGAACTGCAGCCGTATCGGCGACTTCCCAAACTTGATGACGCAACTTCTGCATGACTACGACGAGCTTGCGCTCACTGCCGAAGTTCGTGACCGGGCGGCCGACTTGCCGGGCGGACTAAAGACCCTCGACGCGATCCATGTGGCAACCGCCGAGATGCTGGGTGACGAGCTCGTCGCTTTTGTCACCTACGACCGGCGCATGGCGAACGTCGCCCGTTCCCAAGGACTTCCGGTCGAATCGCCGTGACAGCGTGGCTGACCAGCGCGTGGCGGTTCGTGCGCAGCGCACCGCTGACGTATCTGTGGCTGTTGGTGTTGCTGGTCACCACGATCGTGCAACATCACCTCAGCCGGCACGAACTGCATAGCGTGCTCGTGCACCGCTCCACCAACATCCACCACTTGAGCACCGACCCGCTGTACGTGCTGTTCACCAGTCTGTTCTGGGTCGACGGCGGGGACTGGCTGATGTGCCTGGTGCTGTTCACCCTGTTCCTGGCGCCGGCCGAACGGTGGCTCGGCCAATTACGCTGGCTCACAGTCGGTCTCACCGCACACATTGTCGCCACCTATATCAGTGAAGGGTTGTTGTACCTGGCGATCCAGCAGCACCTGGAGCCCGAGAAGATGGTGCACGTGCGTGATGTCGGTGTCAGCTACTTCATGGTCGGCGTGATGGCCGTGCTCACGTATCGCATTGCGTCGCCGTGGCGATGGATCTACCTGGCGGCATTGACCGTCTACTACGGCGCAGGCCTGGTGGCCGACCCGAATTTCACGGCAATCGGGCACTTCTCGGCGATCTTCATCGGCCTGTGCTTCTATCCGATGGCCCGCAGGCGCACTGGTCAGCTCCGCACCGCGGTGACGTAGCCCAGCGAGCCGAACATGGCCGCGTCGTTGTCGTCGTCCGGTTCGATCGAGAGCCCGTGAGCGGCAAACAGATCGGTGGCGTTGGTGACAGTGGCCGCCCAGCCGTGGGTGTTGAGGTAGTCGACCACGTCGCTGCGGTCGCCCTCGTACCAGAGGTCGGTCATGTCGACGTCGAGCCCGTGTGCGCGCCAGCGTTCGACGACCTCCCGCATCCGCTCGGCCATCATCGGTACGGACCGGGCGGCGTCCGGCAGGTTCTCGGTGGCCAATCGGCTTCCCGCGGCGCTGAGGGCGGTGATGTTGTCCAGCAGCCGGTCCTGGGCGTCGGGCGGCAGGAAGGGCAGCAGGCCTTCCGCACTCCAGGCGGTCGGTTCGGTGGGGTCCAGGCCAGCGCCGCGCAGCGCGGTCGGCCAATCGTGGCGCAGGTCGACGGCCACCGAGCGACGGTCGGCGGTGGGGGTGGCGCCCAGCTCGGCCAGCGTGCCGGTCTTGAATTCGATGACCCGGGGTTGGTCGATCTCGTAGACGACGGTGCCGGCCGGCCAGGGCAGCCGGTAGGCGCGGGCGTCGAGTCCCGACGCCAAAATCACCGCCTGACGGATCCCGCGGTTGGCCGCCTCGACGAAGAAGTCGTCGAAAAAGCGTGTGCGGACGGCCATCATGTCGCGCATCCGCTGCATGCCGAACTCGCCGTTGTCGTCGACCTCGGCCGGGTTCAGCTCGCCGCTGGCCAACCGGGTGAAAAAGTCCACGCCCACCGCGCGGACCAACGGCTCGGCGAACGGGTCGTTGATCAGCGGGCTGGCGCCCCGGCTGGCCAGCGCCCGTCCCACTGCGACGCCGGTCGCGGTGGCCCCCACGCTGCTCGCCAGGTCCCAGGTGTCGTCGTCGGCTCGTGGCATATCGCCCCTCCCGTAGTCGATAGTTAGCTCACTTAATCGAGCCTACCCGGCGGCCCGGCCACGTAATCTTGGTGACGCGCGGGGCAGGACGAGGAGGGCATGCAGGCGAATGCGGCGGTACTACTCGGCGGAAGCCATCCGCGAGGCCGAAGCGCCGCTGCTGGCCAGCCTGCCCGACGGCGCGCTGATGCGCCGCGCGGCCTACGGCCTGGCTACCGAGATCATTCGCGAGCTGACCGCCCGCACCGGCGGGGTGGCCGGTCGGCGGGTGTGCGCGGTCGTCGGCTCCGGCGACAACGGCGGTGACGCACTGTGGGCGGCGACATTCCTGCGGCGTCGCGGCGCTGCGGCCGACGCGATACTGCTGAACCCGGAGCGCGCCGATCGCAAGGGACTGGAGGCTTTCCGCAGATCAGGGGGCAGCATCGTCGAAAGCGTTTCGGCCGCGACCGATCTGGTTATCGATGGGGTCGTGGGCATCTCAGGTTCCGGGCCGTTGCGGTCGGCAGCTGCCGAGGTGTTCGCGGCGGTCGACGACATCCCGGTGGTCGCCGTCGACATTCCCAGCGGCATCGACGTGGCCACCGGCGCGATCACCGGGCCCGCCGTGCACGCCGCGCTGACAGTCACCTTCGGCGGCCTCAAGCCCGTCCACGCGCTCGCCGACTGCGGCCGGGTCCGGCTGATCGACATCGGCCTGGACCTGCCCGACACCGGCCTGCTGAGCTTTGAGGCGGCCGACGCCAAGGCGCGCTGGCCGGTGCCCGGCCCCAACGACGACAAGTACACCCAGGGCGTGACCGGCATCCTGGCGGGATCGTCGACGTATCCGGGGGCGGCGGTGTTGTGTAGCGGAGCTGCGGTGGCGGCGACGTCGGGCATGGTCCGCTACGTCGGCAGCGCGCTGGACCAGGTGCTCTCGCACTGGCCGGAGGTCGTCGCGGCGCCCACCCCGGCGGCAGCCGGGCGGGTGCAGTCCTGGGTCGTCGGGCCGGGGTTGGGCACCGAGGAGGCCGGCGCCGCCGCGCTGTGGTTCGCGTTGGACACCGACCTGCCGGTGATCGTCGACGCCGACGGCCTGACCATCCTGGCCGCGCACCCGGAGCTGGTCGCCAACCGGCAGGCGCCGACCGTGCTGACGCCGCATGCGGGCGAGTTCGCCCGGCTGGCCGGTGCCCCGCCCGGCGAGGACCGCATCGGCGCCACCCGCAAGCTCGCCGACGCGTTCGGCGCCACCGTGCTGCTCAAGGGCAACGTCACCGTCATCGCCGAGGCCGGCGGCCCGGTGTACCTCAACCCGGCCGGGCAATCCTGGGCGGCCACCGCCGGTTCGGGCGACGTGCTGTCCGGCATGATCGGCGCGCTGCTGGCCGCGGGGCTGCCCGCGCCCGAGGCGGCGGCCGCCGCGGCATTCGTGCACGCCCGCGCGGCGGCGCTGTCCGCCGGTGATCCCGGGCCCGGCGACGCACCCACGTCGGCGTCGCGCATCATCGGCCACATCCGAACCGCCCTGGCCGGCCTGTAAAAGCTTGTCTACGAAAGGACTCTCAATGAAGATGTCAAGCCGCCGACTTGGTGATCGGGGGTGATTCGGGTTGCCAGGTGCGGTTGTGG
>NZ_LQPE01000056.1 GCF_002101735.1 Mycobacterium kyorinense
TGGCCGGCATCTACGCCCAAGTCCTGGGCCTCGACCAAGTCGGCGTCGACGACTCCTTCTTCGAACTCGGCGGCGACAGCATCTTGTCGATGCAGGTGGCGGCCCGGGCTCGGGCGGCCGGTCTGTTGTGCCGGCCGCGTGATGTGTTCGTCGAGCAGACCGTGGCCCGGCTGGCCGGCGTGGCCGTGTTGGCCGACGGTGAGACCGGCCCGGTCGATGAGGGCATCGGGCAGGTGATACCCACCCCGATCATGCGGTGGCTGGCCAGCTTGGCCGGTCCCGTCGAGCAGTTCAACCAGACGATGCTTTTGCAGGCCCCGGCGGGAGCGAGCGAGGCCGACGTGGTGGCCCTGCTGCAGGCGCTACTGGACCGCCATGTCATGTTGCGGGCGCGTGTCGAGAACGACGGTGGCACGAGGCGTTGGTCGTTGACCGTCCCGGAGCCAGGGTCGGTGCATGCTGGCGACTGCCTGCACTCGGTGGATGTGTTGTCGGTGCAGGCGGTGGCGGCGGCACGGTCGCGGTTGAATCCGGCAGCTGGGGTGATGCTCAGCGCGCTGTGGGTGGCTGACAGCCGCCAGTTGGCGTTGATCATTCACCATCTCGCCGTCGACGGGGTGTCATGGCGAATCCTGTTGGAGGACCTCAACACTGCCTGGGTCCAGCACCGGGCGGGCCAGCCGGTGGCATTGCCTGCCATCGGCACGTCGTTTGCGCGGTGGTCCTCGCTGCTGGCCGACTACGCGCGCGCCCCGCACGTCGTACAACTGGCGGAGGCGTGGCGGCAGGTCGCGGCAGCCCGTGCGGTGCTGCCGGCGGTGCGCCCGGAGGTCGACACCTATGAAAGCGCTGGGCACTTGTCGACGGCGCTGGATGTGGAAACCACCCGGATGCTGTTGGGGGAGGTGCCGGCAGCCTTTCATGCCGGGGCCCACGAGGTTTTGTTGATCGCGTTCGGGTTGGCGGTGGCCCGGTTTGTCGGCAGCGGCGACGCACCCATCGGCATCGACGTCGAGGGTCATGGCCGGCACGAGGAACTGGGCGCCGATGTGGATTTGTCGCGCACGGTGGGCTGGTTCACCACCAAATATCCGGTGTCGCTGAAGGTGAATGGGCTGTCGTGGGGACAGGTGGCGGCCGGCGAGGCCGGGCTTGGGGCGCTGGTCAAAGACGTCAAAGAGCAGCTGCGCGCCCTGCCCAACGAGCTGTCCTACGGTGTGCTGCGCTACCTGAACACAGAGGTCGATTTGGGCGACTCAGACCCGCCGATCGGCTTCAATTACCTAGGGCGGCTTGGTGTTTCGGCGGCCGAGGTCGGCGACGAGGTATGGCGCATCAGCGACGAAGGCTTGTCGTTGACCGCTGCCGGCGCGGCGCTGCCGATGCCGTTGGCGCACACCGTAGATCTCAATGCCGCCACCGTGGACACCGATTCCGGTCCGCAGCTGCAGGCCAACTGGATCTGGGCGCCGTCCGCATTGGATGAGGCGCAAATCGGTGAGCTGAACCAGTTGTGGTTCGAGGCGCTGGCCGGGATCTGCACGCATGTGCGCCGCGGTGGGGGCGGATTGACGCCGTCGGACATCGTCCCCGCCCGGTTGAGCCAGCGACACATCGACCAGCTGGCCCAGCACTACCAGATCGCAGACATCTTGCCGCTCACCCCACTGCAACAGGGGTTGCTGTTTCACGCCAGCACCGCCGTCGAGGGCGGCGAGGACGTGTATGTGTTGCAACTGAATCTCGCATTAAGCGGGCCGCTCGAGCAGCACCGGCTGCGTGAGGCCGTGCACAACGTCGTCAACCGGCACCCGAATCTGGTGGCCCGATTCTGCGAAAAGTTCGATGAGCCGGTGCAGATCATCCCGGCCGATCCCGCGCCGGGATGGCGCTACCTGGAACTCAACGATGCCGACCCCGACGAGATTCGGCGGGTGTGCGCTGTCGAGCGCGCCGCGATCCGTGACCTGGCTGAGGAGCCCGCGTTTCGGGTGGCGTTGATCCGCACCGGCGACGAGCGACACCAGTTGGTGGTGACCGTTCATCACATGGTGGCCGATGGGTGGTCGTTGCCGATTGTGGTGCGGGAGATCTTCGCCGGCTATGGCGGGCAACGGTTGTCGGCGGCCACGCCGTATCGCCGCTTTATGGACTGGCTGGCCGAGCGCGACCATGATGCGGCACGCGCCGCATGGGCCGAGGTGTTGGCCGGGTTTGACACACCCACGTTGGTGGCCGAGCCGGGCCGGCCGGGGTCGGGACGGCGCGATGTGGCCTCGTTCGCCGTGCCGGCCGAGACCACCCGGGCGCTGGGCGAGTTGGCCCGCTCACGGCAGGTCACGGTCAATACGGTGCTGCAGGGCGGGTGGGCGGTGCTGTTGGCCGTGTTGACCGGTCGACACGACGTGGTTTTCGGTACCACGGTCTCGGGGCGGCCAGCCGAGCTGCACGGCGCCGAGTCGATGGTGGGGATGCTGATCAACACGGTGCCGGTGCGCGCACGCATGAGCGCGGCCACCACCATCGCGCACCTGTTGGATCAGCTGCAACACAACCACAACCACACCCTGGAGCATCAGCATGTGGCGCTGGCCGACATCCATCGCCTGGTCGGTCATGACCAGTTGTTTGACACCCTGTTTGTGTTCGAGAACTATCCACTCGACACCGCCGCGCTGTCGAACAGCGGCGGGTTGGCGGTCACCGAGTTCAGTAACTGGGAGTACAACCACTACCCGCTGGCCGTGCAGGCGCTGCCCGGCAATGAACTCGGTTTGCGCGTCGAATACGACACCGAGCTGTTCACTCCCGCCGACATCCACAGGCTGATCGATCGTTTGGAGCGGGTGTTGGTGGCGATGACCTCCGATCCGACACAGGCAATCTCGTCGGTGGGTGTGGTTGACGGGGT
>NZ_LQPE01000057.1 GCF_002101735.1 Mycobacterium kyorinense
GGGTCGAGGATCTGGGTCGGGTCGCGGTTCGAGCTTGACCGCGGTGCGCAACTGATTGACCGTGGCCACCGCCGCCAACGCCGCGTAATGCTCATCGGAGCCCTGCCCGGCGCGCGCGGCGATCACCCCGACCTGATCGAGCGACAACCGCCCCTCGGCCATCCCCGCGGCGCAGCGCGGAAACTCCTCGAGCCGGCGCGCCACCGTGGCGATCGTGTGCGCAGTGCCCGACGAGGCGCCGAGTTTCCAGGCCATCAACGCCGCCAGTGACCGCACCCCGGTCATCCCCCATAGCTCGTCGCGCTCCATCTCGGCCGCGATCTGCACAAGGCGCGCATCGATCGCGTTGCGCTGACCGGCCAACTCCGCCAACTCCTCAAACAACACCTCCAGCCGCTCAACAGGCTTAAGCGCCACCGCAGACGCCGCGATCGACGACATAACCGCATCATCGCAGCCAGGTCCGACAACTTTTCGGTCAACGATCCGAGCCAGGTAAGAGAGCGTCCCACCTTGGGTTTGCCGACAATTGGCGCGTCGGAGGTGGCTGACGGTTGGGTATATTTGCCACACGAGGTATGCGAGGCAGGGTGCTGGTGGCGGTGCTGAGCTTGCGGGTCAAGACTGGGGCTCTTTCCGGCGTGGGGCAAGAGTTGCTGAGTGCTGCCAGCGCGATCCCCGACGCACCGCAGCCAGTGTCTCCCGCTGGTGGCGATCCGCTGTCGACGGCCATCGCGGCCCACGTGACTAACACGGTCGCTCCGCTGGTTGCGGATCGCCCGGCGGCCAAGGACGAAGCGAGCAGCTACGCGCAGGCTTTGGGCGCGGCCGCTCGTGCCTATGTCGGCACAGATGAGCCGCTGGGCGAGGAAATTGACTGCCAGATATCCGGCGTGCCCGCCTCGGGCTAGCCGATGGGCATCGACCGGCCCGGTGGCCCTTACGGCGCGGAAATGACCGCGCCGCCAGCCTGGCCCGAGGCCGACGAAACCACCCTGTTGGATACCGCCGACGCGTTCGAGGCCGACCGGAAGGCCGTCGACGAGCAGCTGTGGGTATTCCAGCGGGGCCGCACGAGGCTCTTTGAGGACGAGGTGTGGTCGGGTCAGGCCGCCAACGCCGCGAACGCCAAACACCAGCAGCAGATCAGCACGCTGCAAGCCCACGTGAACGGGTCGGCCGCGGCGGCCAAGCTGTATCGCGATTCGGCTGGCGTGGTGACCAGCACCAAGCAGCAGATCATCGAAAACGTTGAGAAGACCCAACAGCTGATCGAGAAAATCGCGAACGATCCGCAGGCAACACCCGAGCAAAAGGATTACTTCATCAAAGGCCTAGTCAGAGAGACGCACGCCGAAAACGTTCAACTGGTGCAAGCCGGCGCAACCAAGCTGAGCAAGCCGCCGGCAACTCCGCTGACCGTGCGCCCGGCCTCCAACGGACGTGAAGTTCCGCTCGCCCCGCCGCCCCAAGACACCGCCCCGCAGATCCCAAAAGCTGGCACCGACCCGAACGAAGTCAAACGCTGGTGGGACTCGCTGA
The DNA here is from genome assembly GCF_002101735.1 of Mycobacterium kyorinense. Taxonomy (GTDB): domain Bacteria; phylum Actinomycetota; class Actinomycetes; order Mycobacteriales; family Mycobacteriaceae; genus Mycobacterium; species Mycobacterium kyorinense. The sequence continues at coordinate 1,543 of NZ_LQPE01000057.1, forward strand.
GCCAACCGCAGAAAGATCAACTGCTGCGCGAGCATCCGGATATGTTGGGCAACCTCGACGGTATCTACGTTGCCGACCGCAGCACGGCCAATACGACCGTCATGCAGCAGGATCTGGACCGGGTTACTCACGCCGCGTCGGATCACCATGTCTCGATCGATGAGGTGACCGCCCATCCGCAAAATTACGGCCTCAGCCCGGCAGATGTCACCCGTTACACCAACGCGGTGCAAGTCAAGAAGGGGCTGGAGTACAACAGTGCGAAGACCCATGCTCCGACTTTCCTTCAGGTGTACGAACCTGACAAGTTCAACGGTCAGGGTCGCGCGGCGATCGCAATCGGGAACCCGGACACCGCAGCCAACACGGCCGTGGTGGTGCCCGGCACCAGTCACAGCGTCACCGAAGGCTGGCTTTCCAGCAATGACGCGGCGAATCTGTACAACGAGACCTGGGCCGCTAACCATGGCAAGGCCACCTCGGTTGTGGCGTGGATGGGCTACAACGCTCCCGACAGCCTTGGCGATCCCCAAGTGGGGCAGACCGGGCTCGCGCATCAAGGCGGTGCCTTGTTGGCGTCTGATGTCAACGCGCTCAATGTCACTCACCAGGGTGCCTCCGATGTCACGGTGATCGGGCACTCATACGGCTCAACGACGGTGGCCGACGCCGCGGCCGGTTACGGGATGCACGCCAACGACGTGGTTCTGATCGGATGCCCGGGAACCGACATGGCCCATAGCGCGGCCGACTTTCATCTAGCGCAAGGGGGCCACGTCTATGTCGGCTCCGCCTCGACCGACCCGATCACCCAGCTGGGCGGCATACCACAGGTGCACGCGCCGGGCACCGATGTCACCGTCGCCCTCGGTGCCGACCCCGCCGTCGACGGCTTCGGGTCCACCCGATTCAAAGCCGAGGTCCCCGGACTGACCTTCAACGACCACAGCCACTACTACGATCCCGGCAGCGAATCCCTGTACAGCATGGCCGACATCGCATCCGGCCACGGCGACGCATTAGAGCGTCACGGCATGACCGCCCCACACCGCGACACCGCCCTGGGTCAAATCCTCGAGGCTTCCGGCATTCCCGGCGCCAGCGACCCCGAACTGTACCGCCCGGGCACGTCCGGGCACTACCACCACCGATAGCAAGAGGTGCAACTTGCATACGCGAACAAAAAGCGGTCAGCTGCTCAGTACAGTCATAGTCGTTGCCGCAGTCGTAACGTCAGGATGCGGAGTCATGAACAATTTGCAAGCCGCCAGCGTGACGAATCCGATGACACCCGAGCAGTCCAAAGCTCAAGTCGTTGACGCCGCACGGGAAATAGTCCACGCCCTCGGTCTGCACGTCGTCAAAGCGTTCTTCTCGCACTCGTCGTGCAACGACGACGGCGACCGCCCTTTCCGCGGAGAAGTGAACATCGCCTACCCGCCAGCACCGAGCTTCGAAGCGTCAGAAGCCGAGATCGCCAAGATGGTGCAACGGCTCCAAAGTCTCGGCTGGACAGGCGACCCGGACTTCCATAGCCATGGCAGCGTGCTTAAGAAGAACAACGTGGTCGTCACGTTCTATCCGGGAACCGGTAGCCAGGACTCAGGCATCGATGTGCTCGGCGAGTGCCGAGATGTGACCACCCCGAAACAGGCCCAGGGGTCGACCGAAGAAATCAAGCTCGGCTAAAGCCGCGCTCGATCAAATTCGCGAGTCAGCCTGGGTGCGGACAATTGTCTCCGTGGAAGCGACACTTCGCCGCACCACAATGCCCCACTATGGCGTCTCACCGCCCGCGACACCGTCCCTGGTCAGGTCGAGGCTTTCGGCGCTCCGGAAACAGCGACTCGGAACTACACCCTCCAGGCACGAGGGAGCACCATCGCGTTAGTGGGAGGGTCGATTGGGACGAGCACATGCGTGACAAACTGCAGATGATAGTGGTAGTCATAGTCGCCGCCATAGTTTCAGGATGTGGCGCAATCAATTTCCAAGCCACCAACGTGCCGAATCCGATGACACCCGAGCAGTCCAAGGCACAGGTTGTAAACGCCGCCCAAGACATCGTCCATACCCTCCACCTGGACGTTACCCACGCGTATTTCTCGCGCTCCTCGTGCAATGACCAAGGCGAAGCACCGTTTCGGGGAGTGATCGACATCTACTACCCGCGTCCCGCCGACCTCGACGAAGCGGACGCTAAGCAAGCCAAGCTGGCGCAGGACCTGCGAAGCGATGGCTGGAGCGGCGACGCCGACTTCCACACCCACGGGACAGCATTAAAGAAAAATAATGTCGAGGCTGTGCTCTGGCCAGCCAACGAAGATGTCCCGCAAGGGCATATCGAACTTAACGGGGAATGTCGTGATGTGACGACCACGAAAGACACTCGCGGCGATTCGGAGGACATCAAGTTCAACTGAGGCGAAATGACCCCGCGCCGCAGGTGCGACTTCTGTCCTCCTACTTGCCGTTGCTGCCTTCTGAGGGCTGGGCGCAAATGCCCAGAACTATCGCGCCGGCGCGCGACGCGACACCCCATCGGCAGCAGGAGGCTCGACCGTGACACAGAAGGCGGTACGGCCACCTGCTGATAATGGCCGTAGTCGCTATCGTCGCCGTCATTTCAGGATGCGGGGTGATGGATAAATTGCAAGCCGCCAGCGTGACGAATCCGATAACGCCCGAGCAGTCCAGGGCTCAAGCCGTCGATGCCGCAAGCGAAATCGTCCACGCCCTCGAGCTACACCTCGTTAAAGCGGTCTTCTGGTACTCGTCCTGCGACGATGACGCCACCAGCGGCTACAACATCACCGCGGTCATCGCCGGACTCACTCCAATACCCGGAAATTGAACGCACCAGATGAAGAATTGCCTCCAGCACGGCCGCAGCAGACTTCTATCGACGACGATCGTCGTTGTCGCACTAGTATCAGGATGTCACATGAAAGAACCTTATAAGCCAACGGATCCCCGCGAAGCTACCAAAGCGGCAGCGACACTTAACACGCTGCCATCATTGGAAGCCACGCAAATACAACTCAAAACAACCATCGAACAGATCGCCACTGCAGCCACCGCAATTGTCCCCACCCTGGCGTGGCACTGGCTCGATGAGCCAAGCCGCGGGGGTTGTTCCCCCCCCTACGAGCAGTCTGACGGTGAACTGGTCCTCATGCCGAAATATGTGTCCGACACACCCATTCCCGAAGAGAATTGGAAACCGGTGTTTGAGATCGCGCGCGATGCTGCCGCCAAACTCGGCGCCACTACTATCGAAGTCTTTCGCGACGCCCCTGGCAATCACGATGTCGAATTCTTCAACGAGACCGGCACAAACATACGACTAGGATCGCAGAAGGCCGCGCTGATTTCGGGTAGCACCGGCTGCCGACTACCTCGCGAAAAGAAGTGACGCGTCCGCACCCTACGCAGGCTCCGCGAAAAACCGCTCGGGCCATCGACACCCTTCTCACCGTGGTGCTTATCCTCGTTCAAGGCGGCATCGGGGCGCTGACGTTCGTAAGCCTCATCGTTTTGCCGATGTCCATCGACGAGTGCGGTTACCAACCCTGCGGCGACGAGCAATGGATCACGAGGGCATGGTGGGCAGGAATAATCTCCGGCGTCGTCGGCATCTCCTTCGCCATCGGCGGCATGGTTCTCCTTGCCCGACGCAAGGTCTCGTTTTGGATGCCGCTACTTGGCTGCATTGCGCAGGTGTCCTTAATCGCAACCGCCTGGTTCATGGCAAGCAAAGCTGGCCCCATCACCTGAAACCGATGTCACACCATCGGCCTTACGGTGCCCACAGTGGCCACGTCGACGGCACGCATCGGCATACCGACGAAGAACCACCACCATTCTCATTGTGGCTCAACCGGTTACGACTTGCGCCCCACGGTCAGCTTGTCCCGCAAGGTCATCGAGGCCACCGTGCCACCGTCGCACAAGATGTCGGTACCGGTGAGGTAGCCGGCTTTGTCGCTCGCGCAGAACGCCAGCAGTTCCGCGATCTCCTCGGCCTTCCCGAATCGCTTCAACGCGGCGTACCGAATCATCGCGCCGGCCCCGCTTTGCTCTTCGAGCCGGCCCATCGCGGTGTCGATGGAGCCCGGCGAGACCGAGAGGATGCGTGCGCCGCGGCTACCGAATCGGGCGGCCTGCGACGTGCAATACCAACGCACGAAGCTCTTGCTGATGCTGTATGCCATGCCCGGGCGCGCCCTCTCCGGAACCAGGCCGCAGACCGCCATCATCTTCTTCATGAAGGCGTGCTCGTCGCGCAATGCGGAGCCGAATCGCTTTGTCGGAACGAACGATTCAGGGAGCATATGTGCAGCCATGGAGGCGACGTTGACAATCGCAGAGCCCTCACCGAGGACCTTGAAGAAACTCTCGTTGACGTTCACCGTACCCACCGCATTGATCCGCATGATCATCTCGGCGCCGCCCATGCTCGGGCTCACGCCGGCGGTGTGAATTACGGATGCGACGGTTCCCAGCGCGCTCGACGTCTCGACAAGTTCCGCGACGGACTCCCGGTCGGTGATGTCGCAGAGCACCGCCGTACACGCGATGCCCGCTTCCTTTAGCTCGGCCGCCGCGGCATCCAGCCGATCACGGTCGACGTCGCTGATGATGACGGAATACTCGCGGCCGACGATCTTCGCGGTCGCCAGCCCCATGCCGCCAGCCCCGCCGGTGATAACCGAAACCCGCTGACTCATCACGCAAAGCCGGAGAGGATCACCGCGTTGCAGTCGGCGGCCGCCTGCCGCAGCTTGGCCGCTTTCTGATAGCCCTCGGACTCATACCAGGCGCGAGCGGCATCGACCGACTCGAATTCCAGCACGACGGTCTGGTCCCCGTGCCAACTGCCTTCGAGAACTGTAGGGGCGGTATCGACCGCGAGGATGTTGACTCCGGCCATCGCTCCTCCGGCGGCCTTTGCGTAGGCCTTCATCCCCTCCGGATCTCTGATGGCCTCGGTGAGGATGACATATCCCTTTGGCACTGGGTCTCCTTGTGTTAGAGGCTAATTCGCCTCGATGGCCTGCTCGGGGCAATCCTTGACGGCGTCTCGGACCGCGTCCTCGAACTCGGCCGGAACCTCGGACACGGTGACGACCGAATAGCCGTCCTCGTTGATTTCGAATACCGACGGGCAGATGGTGGTGCAGATCCCGTGCCCGCGACAGCGCTCCTCGTCGACTCTGGCTTTCACCTACCACCCTCCAGGTCGAATTCCAGGTGCAGTTCGGTCAGGCCGCGCAGGATATACGTCGGCACATACTGATAACGCCGGTCGCCGGCCGGCCCGTGCTTGCTCTCCGAAATCCTGATGTCGGTCGTGCGGTCGAGCAACCGCTCGATCGCCACCCGCGTCTCCGCTCGGGCCAGCGGCGCGCCGGGGCAGCTGTGGATCCCCCGGCCGAACGCGATGTGCTGGCGCGCATTCTTGCGGGCCGGGTCGAAGGTGTCGGGGTTTTCAAACCGGCGCGGGTCACGATTGGCGGCCCCATTGACCACCATCACCGTTGTGCCGGCGGGGATTTCGACCCCACCCACGCTGGTCGGCACCCGGGACAGCCGAAAGTCGCCCTTGACCGGGCTTTCGATGCGCAATGCCTCCTCGATGAAGTTCGGGATCAGGCTGCGGTCGCCTCGCAGCCGCTCCTGAATGTCGGGGCGCTCACCGATGACTTGCAGTGCGGCACCGAGCAGCCGCACGGTGGTCTCTTGGCCCGCTGAGAACACGTTGGTCGCGACGCGGGCCACGTCGGTCACGTCCGGAACCGAGCCGTCGGGGAACGTCGCGTTCGCCAGCCCGGTCAGCACGTCGTCGCGGGGTGCGCGGCGCCGGTCGGAAATGTAGTCCGAGAACGTGCCGTACAGGAACTCAAGCGGACTGTGCGACAACGACTTTTCGCCGGTGCTGCCCACCCCGCCGCCAGCGTTGCGGTGAATTCCCTTGACGAACGCGTCGCGGTCCTCTTCTGGCACACCGAGCAGGTCGGCGATCACCAGCAGCGTGAACGGGCCCGCGAACCCCTTGATGAATTCGCCCTGCCCCGGCGCGAGGAAATCGTCAAGTACCCGGTCGGCAAGCACCCACATCGCGTCTTCGTTTTCCTTGAGACGCTTGGGTGTAATCAATCGCATCAGCAGCGCACGGTGATTGGTGTGCACCGGTGGGTCGAGCGTGGGCAGCTGGTCGCTGAACGGCAGTTCGTCGCGATGCTGCTCGATCAGCTCGGTCACGTCATCGCCCTCGAGCGGCACCGGGAAGCCCGGGAACGGACCTGTGACCGAGATGCACGACGAGAACGTCTCGGCGTTGTTGGCGACCTCGACGGCCTCCTCCCAACCGGTCACCATCGTCACCCCGTGATGCGGCTCGCGGGTGACCGGGCACTTGCGTCGCAGCGCGTCGAAGTAGGCGTAGGGGTTCTCGAGGAGCCGGTCGTCCCGGAAAAAATCCAACGCGGTCAGATCGTCCGCCATCTGCTGCTCCGTTCGCGCAATCTCGGCTAGTGAGAATGTCCCTCTCAGCTATGAGTATTACATTTCCATAGGGAGCGCTTCGACGTCAACGGAGCAGTGAAGGTACCTCTTTAGCTGGCCGGAATGAGGTCGGCCGCGACGGACGGGGACACCATCGCGCCGCTGCGAAAGGTCTCGGCATCCCCAACCGGGCATGCCGGCAGCCCGGCCGCGGCAAGGGCCTGGGCCTTGAACGCCTGCGCGGCGGCGCTGAGCCGGTGCTGGACGAGCCCGACATTGTCGTTCAGCTCCGGCGGCCAGGTCTCGCCCCACAGGGTTACTTCGGTGACGCCGTGGTCGAGGGCCTGCAGGACGCCCTGGCGAACCCGTGAATCGCATCCGATGAGGTCGGCGGCGGCGGCCAGGGTCTGCGGACGCGGGCGCTGCCCCACCGTCGCCAGCGCGTATTCGAGGTCGACGACCCGCGCGCCGAGGATCTGCAGCGGCCGCTCGTCGGGATGATCGGCGACCAGGACCGTCACGTCCCAGCCGGCCATCGCCCGGTCGAACAGCCAGCCGCCCGCGAACTTCACCACGTCGACGACGTCGGCGGCGACCACGTCGAGCTGGTACCTCACGTCGTCCCCGGCGGTGCCAAGTCCCGGGCCAGCGATTCCGCGTACTCCTTGAACGCTTCGGTCAGTGGTATCGAAGGGTCGAGCAACCATGTGGTCTCCATTCCGGTGATGAAGGCGAGAATCTGCACCGCCTTGACGGTGACGTCGATGTCCATGCGAAATTGGCCGGCCTCCTGACCGCGCCGGATGAGGCCGGTGATGATGCCGACCGCATCCTGATAGCGGGCAAGCAGGCGGTCGTGCAGCGGCGCGTCGGGGTCCATGTTCTCGGCCAGCAGCACGGTGTAGGTGCCGACCAATTCAGGCGAGCGGTGGAAGCGATCCGCGACCGCTGCGATTTCCGAAATCAAGTCGCCGGCCCGGTCCGCGTGGGCGTCGTCGTCGGCGTCGCGGGCGTCGACCACGGCGTGCAGCAGCTGTTCTTTGGACTCGAAATGGTGCAGTAGGCCGGCGGGGCTGACGCCAGCCTCGCCGGCAATCTGCGCCAACGTCGTGTTGCGCCACCCGTTGCGGGTCAGCAGCCGCTGCGCGACCTCGAGAATCCGCTGTTTGCGGTCCTCGCCCTTGGCCAGCAGCGTGTCGTAAGGCCGCGTTTCCGGCACCAGACTCCTTCGTCCAACCAACCTAGTGAACACACAGTAGGTTGGTTGGGGCCGTGTGACAAGGGTCTCAGGCCGCCCATTTTCTGCCGGCGATCACAAACCGAGCGACTTGGCGATGATCACCTTCATCACCTCGCTCGTCCCCGCATAAATGCGGGCCACCCGGGCATCGGTGTACAACCGGGCGATCGGATACTCCATCATGTAGCCGTAGCCGCCGAACAGCTGCAGGCAGCGGTCGACGACCCGGCCCTGCATCTCGGTGCAGAACAGCTTCACCCTGGCCGCATCCGCACCCGACAGCTCGCCGGCGACCAGTTCGGCGACGGCCCGGTCGACCATCGTCTGGGCGGCCTCGATCTCCGCGGACATCGCCGCCAGTTCGAACTTGGTGTTCTGAAACGACGCGACCGGCGTGCCAAAGGCCTTGCGCTCCTTGACATAGTCGATGGTCGCGGCGACGGCCGCCCGGGCTTGGGCCACCGACCCGACGGCGACGGTCATCCGCTCCTGGGGCAGGTTGTGACCCAGGTACCCGAAAGCCTCACCCTCCTCGCCGAGCCGATTCGCCACGGGGACACGGACATCCGTGAACGACAACTCGGCGGTGTCTTGCACCCTGCAGCCCATCTTGTCCAGCGCCCGGCCCTTGACGAAGCCGGGCATGCCGTCCTCGACCACGAGCAGCGTCAGCCCGCGCCGGCGGTTGTCAGGATCGGTCGACGTCCGCGCCACCACGATGACGAGGTCCGCCAGGAGGCCGCCGGTGATGAAGGTCTTGGCGCCGTTCAGCACATAGTGGTCGCCGTCACGCATCGCCGTGGTGCGGATGCCGGCCAGGTCTGAGCCGGTGCCGGGTTCGGTCATCGCGACCGCGGTCAGCAGTGTGCCGGCGGCCAGACCGGGAAACCAGCGCTGCCGTTGCTCGTCGTTGGCGTAGTGCAGGAAGTACGGCAGGATCACCTCGAGTTGCGTGCGGACGGTGCCCGTCGTGACCAGTGCCCGGGCGGCTTCCTCTTGCAGGATGACGTTGTAGCGGTAGTCGTTTAAGCCCGAGCCGCCGTATTCCTCCGGGATGGCCATGCCCAACATGCCCAGCGCGCCGAGCTTTTCGAAGATCTCCCGCGGCATCCGGCCGGCCTTCTCCCAGTCGGCGTAGTGCGGTTCGATCTCTTTCTCGACGAAGTCGCGGGCCAGTTGCCGGAACGCCTCGTGGTCTTCGGTGAACAAGTCTCGGCGCATGCGTCAGGCCACCAGTTCCACCAGGGTGGCGTTGGCGGTGCCGCCGCCCTCACACATGGTCTGCAGTCCGTAACGAATCCCGTTGTCCCGCATGTGATATGCCATCCGGGTCATCAGCACCGCGCCGGACGCGCCGAGCGGGTGGCCCAGCGCGATGGCGCCGCCGAGCGGGTTGAGCCGGTCGGGGTCCGCGCTGGTTTCGGCCAGCCAGGCCAGCGGCACCGGCGCGAACGCCTCGTTGACCTCGAACACGCCGACGGCGTCGATCGAGACGCCCGCCTTCTTCAGTACTTTCTCGGTGGCCGGAATCGGGCCGGTGAGCATCAGCACGGGGTCCGCTCCGGTCACCGCACCGGCCCGATACCGCACCAGCGGAGTCAGTCCGAGCTCGAGCGCCATCGCCGCCGTCGTCACCAGCAGAGCCGCCGCCCCGTCGGAGATCTGGGACGAGTTGCCGGCGTGGATCACTCCGTCCTCGGTGAACGCCGGCTTCAGCCCGGCCAGTTTCTCCACGCTGCTCCCCCGTCGCACACCCTCGTCGTGCTTGACCACCGCGTCCTCGACGAACACCGGGACGATCTGTGCGTCGAACGCGCCGTTGTCCTGGGCAGCGGCGGCCAGTTCGTGCGAGCGCACCGAATACTCGTCGAGTTGGGTGCGGGAAAAGCCCCACTTCTTCGCGATCATCTCCGCCGAGATGCCCTGGTTGAAGGAGAAATCGTGATAGCGCTCAAGGACTTTGGGCCCGTAGGGCATTCCAGTGGCCCGGGCGGCGCCCAGCGGCACCCGGCTCATCACCTCCACCCCGCCGGCCACCACGACGTCCTGCTGGCCCGACATGACCGCCTGTACCGCGAAGTCGAGCGCCTGTTGGCTTGAACCGCACGCCCGGTTGATCGTGGTGCCCGGAATGCTCTCCGGCCAGCCCGCCGCCAGCACCGCGTAGCGACCGATGTTGCTCGACTGGTCCCCGACCTGCGACACACAGCCCCACACCACGTCGTCGACGATCCCGGGATCGATCCCGGTGCGCTCCACCAATTCGCCCAGCACAATCGCCGACAGGTCGGCGGCGTGCATGGTCGACAGCCCGCCGTTGCGTTTGCCGACCGGGGTGCGCACCGCCTCGGCGATGACTACTTCACGCATCTGTCTGCTCCGATCTCGAAACCGCCCACCGACCAGTAAACGACGGCTCCCGCTTCTCGGCGAACGCGGCATAGGCTTCCGCCGCGTCGGCCGTGGCGAAGTTGACGGTCTGCGCGCGAGCCTCGTTGGCCAGCGCGTCGCGCAGCGTCCGGTCGGCGCCCTCGTTGAGCAGTGCCTTGGTTTGCGCCAGCGCGATCGGTGGCCCGGCCACCAGTTTGGCCGCGAGGTCGGTGACGAAGGCGTCGATCTCCTGGCCCGACACCACCCAGGTCACCAAATTCAGAGCCTGCGCCTCGTCGGCGTCGATCGTTTCGGCCAGCAGCGCGAGACGTTTGGCCTGTTGCAGCCCAACAATTTTCGGCAACAACCAGGACCCGCCCAGATCCAGCGACAGGCCACGCCTGGAAAAGATCTGGGAGAACCGCGATTCCGGGGTGGCCACCACGAAGTCGCAACCCAGCGCAAGGTTCCAGCCGGCACCGACGGCAACCCCGGTCACCTTGGCGATCGTCGGCACCGGTAATTCATGCAGGGCCAGAGCTACATCGGTCAGCATCCGCATCTTGTAGGTCGGGTGGGTGTCGTCGAGCGTGGAGATGTCGGCGCCGGAGCAAAACGCCCCGCCGGCTCCGGTGATCACGACCGCGCCCACGCCGCGGTCGTTGCCGGCGGCGGTGAGCGCCTCGGCCAGCGCGATCCACAGGTCTCGGTTGATCGCGTTCTTGCGCTGCGGGCGGTTCAGCGTCAGCGTCCGCACGCCGTTGTTGTCGCTGGACAGGAGTACGGGCTCAGGCATACGCCGGTCCGATGGCGCCTTGCGCACGCAGCGCCGTGATTTCGTGATCGGCGAGGCCGAGTTCGGCGAGCACTGAGCCGGTGTGCTGCCCGAGTCCGGGCACCGCACCCATCGGGGGCTGATAGCCGGCGATGACGGGCGGCGGCAGCAGAGCCGGGATCGGCCCGGCCGGGGTGTCGACCTGACGCCAACGGTCGCGGGCGCTCAACTGTGGGTGCACCAGCACCTCGCTGGGCACGTTGTAGCGCGCGTTGCCAATTCCGGCGGCGTCGGCGGTCTTCTGGACGTGTTCGAGGTCGTGCTCGGCGCACCAGGCGCCGATGGCCTGGTCGAGGATGTCGCGGTGCGCGACGCGGCCGGAGTTGGTGGCAAATCGGTGATCGTCGGCCAGGTCGTGACGCTGCAGGATCTCGCGGGAAAGTCGTTGCCATTCTTGGTCGTTGGTGGTGCCCAGCACGACGGTCTGACCGTCGGCGGTGCGGTACGCGCCGTAGGGGGCCACCGCCGGCGAGCTCATGCCCAGCGGCTGCTGGTCGACACCGGAGTGCTGGGTGTAGGTCAGCGGGTAGCCCATCAGGTCGGTCATGGTGTCGAACAGGCTCACGCTCACCGCACGACCGCCGCTTCGCGAATAGAGCAGCGCGAGAATCGACAACGCCGAATACAGCCCGGTGCTGATGTCGGCCACCGGCGGCCCGGGCTTGGCCGGGGCGCCCGGATGGCCGGTGACGGCGCATGCACCGGATTCGGCTTGGGCCAGCAGGTCGTAGGCGCGTTTGTGCGACAACGGGCCACCGGCGCCGTAGCCGTCGATCTCGACGGCGATCACGTCCGGGTGCCGCGCCGCCATGTCATCCGGCCCGATTCCGAGCCGCGCGGTGGATCCCGGCGCCAGGTTGGACACCAGCACGTCGGCCCGGTCGAGCAGCCGGTGCAGAAGATCCAGCCCGGCTTCGGTTTTCAGGTCGAGGGTGATCGACTCCTTGCCACGGTTGGCCCAGACGAAGTGCGCGGCAAGCCCGTTAACGACGTCGTCGTAATACCGGGCGAAGTCTCCCCCCTTGGGGTTTTCCACCTTGATGACCCGGGCCCCGAAATCAGCGAGCACCCGGGTGCACATCGGGGCCGACACGGCCTGTTCCAGCGCCACCACGGTGACCCCCGCGAGCGGCGCCTGCGGTTCGGGCATCTACATCACCATGCCGCCGTCCACCGGCAGCACCTGACCGGTGATGTAGGACGCCGCATCGGAGGCGAGGAACACGAACGCGCCGGCGACCTCGTCCGGCTCAGCCCAACGCTTCAAGGGAATGCGCTGCATCATGTTGGCCGCGAACTTCTCGTTGGTCCGGATGGTTTCGGTCATCGGCGTCGCGGCCAGCGGCGCGAGCGCGTTGACCAAGATGTTCTTTGTCGCGAACTCGCGCGCAAGGGATTTCGTGAAACCGATGATGCCGGCCTTGGCCGCGGAGTAGTTGACCTGCCCCAGCGTGCCGGTCAATCCGGCCGCCGACGTCACGTTGATGACGCGCCCGGTGCCGTCGGTGGGAATGTGGGGCAGCGCGGCCTGGGTGCAGTTGAACGCACCCATCACGTGGATGTCGAAGAGCAGCCGGAACGACTCTGGTGTGGTCTTCTCGAACATCGCCGGCCGCGTCACGCCCGCGTTGTTGACCAGGATGTGCAGCTTGCCGTCGGCGAGTGCGGCTGCCTGCGCGGCCGCGGCGTCGGCCGACTCGCGATCCGAGACGTCCAGCACGGCGGCCTCGGCGCGTCGTCCGGACGACGAAATGCGTTCTGCCACAGCTGCAGCTGCGTCCTTGTCCACGTCGGTGACCAGCACCGCCGCACCCGCGTCGGCCAAAGCCGCCGCGACCGCAGAACCGATGCCGCCTGCGGCGCCGGTGACCAGCGCCGCGCGGCCGGACAAGTCGAAATACCGGCTCATCAGTAGCTCCTCGGCAGTTTGAGCGTGTGCGATCCCAGGAAGTTCAGGATCATCTCCTGGCTGATCGGCGCGATCTTCATTAGGCGGGCCTCGCGGAAGTAGCGGGCGACGTTGTATTCCTCGGCGTAGCCCATGCCGCCGTGGGTTTGCAGCGCGCGGTCGGCGGCGGTGAACCCGGCGTCGGCGCACAGGTACTTGGCGGTATTGGCTTCGCGCCCACAGGGTTTGCCGTTGTCGTAGAGCCAGGTGGCCTTTCGCAGCATCAGCTCGGCGGCGTCCAACCGGGCCAGCGAGTCGGCCAGCGGGAACTGGATGCCCTGATTCATCCCGATCGGCCGGCCGAACACCTCGCGGTCGGTGGCGTACTTCACCGCCCGGTCCAGCGCGACCCGGCCGATGCCGAGCGCCTCGGCGGCGATCAGCATCCGCTCGGGGTTCAGCCCGTCGAGGATGTACTGAAAACCCTTGCCTTCCTCGCCGACCCGGTCTTCGACCGGCACCTCCAGGTTGTCGATGAACAATTCGTTGGAGGACACGGCGTTGCGGCCCATCTTGCGGATCGGCCGGACGTCGACCCGGCTGCGGTCGAGGTCGGTGAGGAAAAGGGTCATGCCGTCGGTCTTCTTGGTAACCTCGTCGTAGGTCTGGGTGCGGGTCAGCAGCAGGATCTTCTCCGACTCCATCGCCTTGGAGATCCACACTTTGCGGCCGTTGACCACATAGTGATCGCCCTGTCGTTTGGCGAACGTGGTGATGCGCGAAGTATCCAGGCCCGCACCGGGTTCGGTGACGCCGAAGCAGACGTGCAGATCACCGGTGGTCACCCTCGGCAGCGTGCGCGCCTTGAGCTCCTCAGAACCGTGCACCACCACCGGTTGCATCCCGAAGATCGACATGTGGATCGAGCTGGCGGCGTTCATCCCGCCGCCGGACTTGGCGACCTCCTCGGCCAGCAGGGTGGCCTCGGTGATGCCCAGCCCGTGACCGCCGTACTCGGTCGGGATCGTCATCCCCAGCCAGCCGCCGTCGGCGATGGCGCGGTAGAACTCGGTCGGGAACTCGTGCGCCTGGTCGCGCTCCATCCAATAGTGGTCGTCGAACTTCGCCGCCAGCTCTGCGACCGACCTTCGGATCAGCTCCTGATCATCGGTCAGCTCGAAATCCATGCTCTACTCCTTAGCGCGAGCAGACGCAGAATCGCACGATTGCCGCCCGAATGATGCGATTCTGCGTCTGCTCGCCAGCGGGTGCGTGCGTCAGTCGGTGTTGCCGGTCAACGACTTCGCGCTGGCGGCGAACTCCGCGAACGACGAGCCCGACCGCTCCTTGTGGTGGCTCAGCGCCCGGATCGAAACATCGTGTCCCTCAGCGGCTTTACGCAACGCGCCGACCGTCGCCTGTTCACGGGAGATGTGGCTGAACGGGTCGAACGAGTACCAGCGCATCGCGTTCTCGTGCGTCATCTTGTTGATCTCGTCGTCGGGCACGTTGTTGGCGGACAGCACCTCCCACAGCTCCTCGGGCGCACCCGGCCACATCGAGTCGCTGTGCGGGTAGTCGGCCTCCCAGCAGATGTTGTCGACGCCGATCATGTTGCGCAGCGTCACGCCCACCGGGTCGGAGATGAAGCAGGTCAGGAAGTGGTCGCGGAACACTTCGGACGGCAGCTTGCCGCCGAAGTTCTGGTGCGTCCACGTCGAATGCATCTCGTAGGTGCGGTCCACCCGCTCCAGGAAATAAGGAATCCAGCCGGTGCCGCCCTCCGAGAGCGCGATCTTGAGGTCCGGGTACTGCTTGATCGGCTTGGACCACAACAGGTCCGCGGCCGCCTGCACGATGTTCATCGGCTGCAGCGTGATCATCACGTCCATCGGCGCGTCCGGTGCGGTGATCGCCAGCCGGCCCGACGACCCGATGTGCACGTTGAGCACGGTGTTGGTGTCGCACAAGGCTTTCCACAGCGGAGTCCAGTAGTCGTCGTGGAAGCTGGGGTAACCCATCGCCGCGGGGTTCTCGGTGAATGTCAGCGCGTGCACGCCTTTCTTGGACACGCGTCGCACCTCGGCGGCGCACTTCTCGGCGTCCCAGATCACCGGCAGCGCCATCGGGATGAATCGGGCGGGGTACGCCCCGCACCACTCGTCGATGTGCCAGTCGTTGTAGGCCTGCACCAGCGCCAGCGAGAAGTCCTGGTCCTCGGTGGCGAACAGTCGCCCGGCGAAACCCGGGAACGACGGGAAGCAGATCGACCCGAGGATGCCGCCGGCGTTCATGTCCTTGACCCGCTCGTCGACGTTGTAGCAACCGGGCCGGATCTCGTCGAGACCCTGCGGTTCGAGCCCGTACTCCTCCTTGGGACGACCGGCCACCGCATTCAGCGCCACGTTGGGAATCACGGTGTCGCGGAACTGCCAGGTGTCGGAGCCGTCCGGGTTGTGCACCAGCCGCGGGGCGTCGTCGATGTACTTCTTGGGCAGGTGGTTCTTGAACATGTCGGGCGGTTCGACGATGTGGTCGTCGACGCTGATCAGGATCATGTCGTCTTTGTTCATTGGACGGTCCTTTCCCTCACTATGAAAATTAGCTTCTCAGATGGCGAGAATCAACATCTTGCAGCGGGCGGCAGGACGGTGACGCCGCAACGACGCTACCCGTGAGCCGGCCTCCGCCGTCGTCGTTTGCGCAGGTGGCCACCACCTTCTTGCCGGTATTGACCTATCGCCTCGATCGTGGAAATCTATTGGTCAAATATGAGAATATGATTCTCCAAACCGAGGAGGGCCCTATGCGTCTGTCCCCATTGCCGGCGGACGAGTGGGACGACGCTGTCCGGCATGCGGTGGCCGGGATGCTGCCCGAGGAGCGGCGGAATCCGGAGGATGCGGGCAACCTGCTGTCCACCCTGGTGCGCCATCCCGACCTGACCCGCGCGTTCCTGCGGTTCAGCTTCTACCTGCTGTCCGCCTCGACGCTGCCGCCGCGCATCCGCGAGCAGGCGATCCTGCGGGTCGCGCATCGGCGCGGCTGCGCCTACGAGTGGACACACCACGTGAAGCTGGGCAAGAAAGCCGGGCTGTCCGACGCCGACATCGCCGCAATCCAATCCGGCGACCCGGCAGACGATTTCGACCGCGCCGTGGTGGGCGCCGTCGACGAGCTCGACGAAAAATCCAACCTGTCGGATGCGACCTGGGCCACGCTGAGCGAACAGCTCGACGAAAAACAGCGGATGGACCTGGTCTTCACGATCGGCGGCTACACCGCTCTCGCGATGGCCCTGAACACCTTTGGCGTCGAAGTGGAACCAGGCTAGGAAGAACAGAAGGGTAGAACCGTGCCACATTTCACCAAGCCGGCCGCGGGAAGCTGGACGGAGAACTATCCGGAACTGGGCACCGGGCCGGTGGACTACACCGACTCGATCGACCCCGCGTTTTTCGAAGCCGAGCGCGAGGCGGTCTTCAAGCGGACGTGGCTCAATGTCGGCAGGGTGGAACGGCTGCCACGCACCGGCAGTTATTTCACCAAGGAGCTGCCGTCGGCCGGCCCCGGCATG
The DNA here is from genome assembly GCF_002101735.1 of Mycobacterium kyorinense. Lineage (GTDB taxonomy): Bacteria > Actinomycetota > Actinomycetes > Mycobacteriales > Mycobacteriaceae > Mycobacterium > Mycobacterium kyorinense. The sequence goes on from NZ_LQPE01000057.1 coordinate 17,960, forward strand.
TCGGTGATCGTGGTCAAAACCAAGGACGGGTCCGTCAAGGCCTACCACAACGTCTGCCGCCACCGCGGAAACAAGCTGGTATGGAACGACTTTCCGCACGAGGAGACGTCAGGTACCTGCCGGCAGTTCACCTGCAAGTACCACGCCTGGCGCTACAGCCTCGACGGCGAGCTGACCTTCATCCAGCAGGAGGACGAGTTCTTCAACGTCGACAAGAGCCAATACGGGCTCGTGCCGGTGCGCTGCGAGGTGTGGGAAGGATTCATCTTCATCAACTTCGATGACAACGCGGCGCCGCTGACCGATTATCTCGGGCCGCTGGCCAAGAGCATCGAAGGCTACCCGTTCGGCGAGATGACGGAGACCTACTCCTACCGCGCCGAGGTCGGCAGCAACTGGAAGCTGTTCATCGACGCGTTCGTCGAGTTCTACCACGCGCCGATCCTGCACCAGGGCCAGTACACCAAAGAAGAAGCAGCCAAGATCCAGAAGTTCGGCTACGAGGCGCTCCACTACGAACTGGCCGGCCCGCACAACCTGCAGTCGACGTGGGGCGGGCAGGCACCGCCCCCGGACATGTCCATGGTCAAACCGATGGACCAGGTGTTGCGCAGCGGGTTGTTCGGCCCGTGGGACAAGCCGGAGATCATCGAGAACCTGGAGCTGCCACCGGGTGTCAACGTCAAGAGGGCGCCGCAGTGGGGTATCGACTCGTGGCTGTTCTACCCCAACTTCATGCTGTTGATATGGGAGCCGGGCTGGTTTTTGACCTACCACTACTGGCCGACCGCGGTGGACAAGCACATCTTCGAGTGCACGCTGCATTTCGTTCCGCCGCGCAACGCGCGGGAACGTCTGGCCCAGGAGCTGGCCGCGGTGACATTCAAGGAGTACGCGCTGCAGGACGCCAATACGCTCGAAGCGACCCAGACCATGATCGGCACCCGGGCCGTCAAGGAGTTCCTGCTGTGCGACCAGGAGGTCTTGATTCGCCACCTCCACAAGACGACCGGTGACTACGTGAAGGAGTACCGCAACAATGGCCACCGCAAATAAGCTGCCGTCCGAGTTCGCCGATCTAGAGCCCTATTTGGATTGGGATCTGGCGACCGAACCCGAGCGCTACGCCAAGCGGCTCGCATCGACAATGACCGAGATGCAGGCGTTCTATGACGCCGCGTTTCCCCGCCTCAATGACGTCATCGCGTACTGCGACAAATACCCGCTGGACGAACTGCCTGAGGATGCAAGGACGCTCATGCACATGATGCAGTCGCTGGTCATGGTGTCGTTCCCCATCGAGGCCTGGAAGCAGCCGCGCGTCCCCGACAGCGGCGCCGCATGGGTGGAGCTGATCAAGGAACCGGTGATCTGAGCTGTGTTGACGCTCAAGGCAGCTGGGCTTCTCGACGTCGACGCCGGCGAAATTGTCCGGCCGGGCGTGTTGCGGATCGACGGCGAGCGCATCGTCGGGGTCGGCGGCGCACCGCAAGGTGACGTGATCGACCTCGGCGAGCAGATCCTGCTGCCCGGGCTGATGGACATGGAGGTCAACCTGTTGATGGGCGGCCGCGGGGAAAAGCCCGGACTGTCCCAGGTTCAGGACGACCCGCCGACCCGCGTCTTGCGCGCAGTCGGCAACGCGCGCCGCACGCTGCGGGCCGGGTTCACCACCGTGCGCAACCTCGGGCTGTTCGTGAAAACCGGCGGGTATCTGCTCGACGTCGCCCTCGGCAAGGCGATCGACGCCGGCTGGATCGACGGACCGCGGGTGGTGCCGGCCGGGCATGCGATCACCCCGACCGGCGGGCATCTGGATCCGACGATGTTCGCCGCGTTCGCACCGCATGTGCTGGACCTGACCGTCGAGGAAGGCATCGCCAACGGCATCGACGAGATCCGCCGCGCGGTGCGCTACCAGATCAAGCACGGCGCCCAGCTGATCAAGGTGTGCTGCTCGGGCGGCGTCATGTCGATGACGGGACCGCCTGGTGCCCAACACTATTCCGACGACGAGCTGCGCGCCATCGTCGACGAGGCGCATCGGCGCGGCCTGCGGGTCGCCGCGCACACGCACGGCGCCGACGCGGTCAAGCATGCCGTCGAAGCCGGTATTGACTGCATCGAGCACGGCTTTCTGGTCGACGACGACGCGATCGCGATGATGGTCGAGCACGGCACTTTCCTGGTCACCACAAGACGGCTGGCCGATGCGATGGATGTCGCGCATGCTCCACCCGAGTTGCAGGAGAAGGCCGCCGAGATGTTCCCCCGGGCACGCAAGTCGGTGCTGGCCGCGTACGAGGCCGGCGTCAAGATTGCGGTCGGTACCGACGCTCCGGCAATTCCGCACGGCCGCAACGCCGACGAGCTGGTCACGCTGGTGGAGCTGGGCTTGCCGCCGCTGGCGGTGCTGCGGGCGGCGACGGTCACGGCGGCCGAGCTGATCGACGTCACGGACCGGGGACGGCTGGCCGAGGGACTGCTCGCCGATGTCATCGGCGTGCCGGGAGACCCGTTGTCCGACATCAGCGTTACCCAGAATGTGCAGTTCGTCATGAAAGGCGGCAAGGTGTATGCCAACAAGAACTGACGACCTCGTCGAGATTCAGCAACTGCTCGCCCGCTACGCGGTCACGATCACCAAAGAAGACATCGACGGGCTGGTGCAGGTGTTCACACCCGACGGCACCTACAGCGCCTTCGGCGAAACCTATTCCCTGGACCGGTTTCCCGTGCTGGTCGACGCCGCGCCCAAGGGCTTGTTCCTAACGGCGACGCCGGTGATCGAGTTGGACGGCGACACCGCGACCGGAACTCAGCCGCTGTGCTTCATCGACCATGCTACCCACGACATGCGGATCGGCTACTACAACGACACCTATGTCCGCACGGCCGACGGCTGGCGGCTGAAAACCCGCGCGATGACGTTCATCCGGCGCAGCGGCGCGCACGACTCCGGCCGGCCGCACGCCGTCGGGCGTCCACCTGCATGAAAGTCGAGCAGTTCCGGGCGGATCTGCGGGCCTGGCTTGACGACAACGACCTGACCCCGGGGCCGGATCGCTCCCTGCAAGGCCACATGCGCCAGCTCGCCCGCGTGCACCGGGCGCTGTACGACGCCGACTGGATGCGATACGGCTGGCCCGTCGAGGTGGGCGGACTGGGCGGTCCCGCAATTCTGCGCGCGGTCGTCGGCGAGGAGGTCGTCGGCCGCGGCCTGGCCGAGCCCGGCCCGTACTCGATGCTCGAGGTTCTCGCCCCGACGATGATCGACTACGCGCCAAAAGAACTCGCCGCGGAAATGGTGCCGCGGCTGTTGTCCGGCCGAGAGCAATGGTGTCAGGGCTTCTCCGAACCGGGCTCGGGCAGCGATCTGGCGTCGCTGTCCACCCGCGCGGTGCCCGAGGGAGACGACTGGATTGTCAACGGGCAGAAGGTGTGGACGAGCTTCGCGCAGTACTCGACCCGCTGCATTCTGCTGACCCGGACCGCACCCGGCCATGCCGGCATCACGGCGTTCTTCGTCGACATGGACACTCCGGGCATCACCGTTCGGCCGCTGCGCACCATGCACGGCGTCGACGAGTTCTGCGAAGTGTACTTCGACGACGTGGTGATACCCGGCGACCGGATGCTCGGCCAGCCGGGAGACGGCTGGCGGCTCGCGATGGACCTGCTGCCGTACGAACGTTCCACCTGTTTCTGGCAGCGCATCGCCTACCTGTATGCGCGCTTCGACCGACTGATCGCAGAGGCGACAAACGCCGATGATTCCGCTTTGGGCGCAGCGTTTTTGGCGTTGCACACGCTGCGCTGCCGGTCCCGCGCCACGTTGCACCGGCTTGCCGACGGTGCGCGGCTGGGGCCGGAGACCTCGATCGACAAGGTCTTGCTGGCCGGCGCCGAGCAGCGGCTCTACGACACCGCCCGCGACCTGCTGCCCGGTGTCGTCGAGCTCGACAAGTGCCAGTGGCGCACCGAGTACCTGTATTCCCGCGCGGCGACCATCTACGGCGGCACCGCCGAGATCCAGCGCAACATCATCGCGCGCCGGCTGTTGGATCTGGGCAAGGAGTGAGTGTGGACACCGAATCCTTGCAGCTGCTCGAGGAGGGGTTGCGCAAGACCATGGCCGCGGCGTCGGGCGCAGAGCTCGACGCGGCGTTGAGCGAGCTCGGCTGGCTCGAGATGCTCGACGAAATGCCCGACGCCGCAATCCCATTGGTTTTCCGTTTGCTCGGCGAAACCGGTGCCCACGCCCCGGTGCTCAACGACGTCGTGCTGCGCGCCGCAGGACACGACGAGGGCGCAACCGTGCCACTGCCGTACGCGGGCGGTGCTTGGGTCGTCTGGGAGCGCACCGGGCCGCCGGGTTCGGCGCTCGGCGATGACCTGCCGATACAGCGAGTAACGGACGGCACGCCGGTGCCGCTGGCCGAGGGCCGGCGCGCGCTGGGGTGGTGGCTGGTCGGCGCCGGCCGGGCAATGCTGGCGTTGGCCCGCCAACACGCCTTGGATCGTGTGCAGTTCGGCCGCCCGGTCGCGTCGTTTCAGGCGATCCGGCATCGGCTCGCGGAAACCCTCGTCGCGATCGAAGGTGCCGAAGCGACCTTGGTTGCCGCATCCGATGAGCTGGGTTGTCTACTGGCCAAAGCCGCGGCCGGCCAGGCCGCATTGACCGCCGCCCGGCACTGCCAGCAGGTGCTCGGCGGGATCGGCTTCACCGCCGAGCATGAGCTGCATCGCCACGTGAAGCGCGCCCTGGTGCTCGAGGGATTGCTCGGCAGCGCACGCGAACTCACCAAGGAAGCCGGAGCCATCGTGCGGGCCCAGGGATCTGTGCCGCGACTGGTCCAGCTTTGAGCGATTTCGGCGCGATAATCGTCGCTGAGCGCACACAACCGCGCCGAATTCACCTAGCGCGGCAGGCCCAGGACCCGCTGGGCGATGATGTTGCGCTGGATCTCCGACGTGCCGCCGGCGATGGTGCCGGCGAAGCTGCGGAAGTAGCGGTCGAACCAACTGCCGTAGTGGGCGTCGAGGTTCAGCGGTGCGTACGGACCGGTGACGTCGGGGTGAACCAGTCCGTCGGCACCTGCGGCATTCAGCGCATGCTCGGAAGCAATCTGCACGGCCTCCGATCCCAGCAGTTTGAGCAGCGACAGGCCGGCCACATCCTCCTCGCCGCGGTCGGCGCGGGCAAGCGCCGCGGACCCGAGCAGACTCAGCGCCTCGAAATCCATTGCCAGCGTGGCGTATTTGTCGCGTTGCAGCACGCCCGACGGTCGGAAATCGACGATCAGCTCGCGCAGCCGGTCGGCGTAACTCAGCCACAGCATCGTGCGCTCGTGCCCGAGCGAGCCGTTGGCCACCTGCCACCCGTCGCCCAGAGGCCCGACCAAATTCTCGACGGGCACCCGTGCATCGGTGAAGAAGACCTCGTTGAAATCGACGTCGTCGCGCTCCGACGCCGACGCGAATGGCCGGCGCGTCACGCCGGGAGTATCGGTCGGGATCAGCAATACGCTGATGCCCTTGTGTTTTGGCGCGTCGGGATCAGTGCGCACGAACGTCAGCAGCACGTCGGCATCGTGGGCGCCCGACGTCCAGACCTTCTGCCCGTTGACCACGAAGTGATCTCCGTCCAGCACCGCCCGCGTGCGCAACGAGGCCAGATCCGAGCCCGCGCCGGGTTCGCTCATGCCCAGTGCGGCGGTCATCTCGGCGCGCAGAATCGGCACCGCCCACCGCTGCTTTTGCTCGTCGGTCCCGAACGAGAGCACCGACGCCGCGATGATGCCGATGCCCTGCGGATTGAAGCTCTGGTAAACCCGTCGCCGCGACAGCTCCGCTAAGTGCACGTACTGCTGCAGCACGGTGGCGTTGCGACCGCCGAACTCCGGTGGGTTTCCCGGCAGCAACCAGCCGTGGTCGAACAACAGCCTCTGCCACCGCCGCGCCCACTCCGGAATGTGCGATGTCGAGCGGGGGCGTTCGGCCGCGGATGCCTCGTCGGGCAAATTCTCGTCGAGAAATGCCACGAATTCGGACCGGAACGCTTCGACATCGGCGCCAAACGTCAGCTGCACGGGTACTCCTCTGCGATTGCACCCGCAGTTGCGCATTTCTCTTCCGCGGGCACGGTGAAGAGAATACTATTCTCATGATGAGAAAGTTACAATCTCGGACACGTCGTCCGTGAGGGGGTCTAGACACCAATGGCACGACGTTCTCCGGTACAGTCCAATCATGTTCTCCCCTCACGGCAATCGTCCGGGCCGCCGGTGACAAGCCCGAGCGAAGAGCCTGCCTGGAAGCAGCGCGCGGTCGAGCGGTCGATCAAGACGGCGAAGCTGCGGGCGGCGCAGCGCGTTCAACGGTTTCTGGACGCCGCCCAGGCCATCATCATCGAAAAGGGCAGCACGGACTTTACCGTTCAGGAGGTCGTGGACCGCTCCCGGCAGTCGCTGCGGAGCTTCTACCTGCAGTTCGACGGCAAGCACGAGCTGTTGTTGGCACTGTTCGAAGACGCGCTGAGCCGGTCCGCCGACCAGATCCGCGCGGCGACCGCCAGCCACGCCGACCCGCTCGAGCGGCTCAAGGTGGCCGTGGAGTTGCTGTTCGAGGCGTCGCGCCCCGACCCGACGGCCAAGCGGCCGCTGTTCACCGACTTCGCACCACGGTTGCTGGTTTCCCACCCCGCCGAGGTCAAGGTGGCCCACGCGCCGCTGCTCGCGTTGCTGACCGAGCTGATGGAAGAGGCCGGCGCGGCCGGGCAGCTGCGCGCCGGCATCAATCCCAAGCGCATGGCCGCGATGACCATGCAGACCGTCATGTTCATCGCCCAGTCCAGCGGCGGCACCGACGACGCGACCGTCCACCCCATCACCGCCGACGAGGTGTGGGACTTCTGCTCGCGCGGATTCGTGGGCGAGAAGTAGGTTACCAGCCGCCGAGAATTAGGTTTACACGCGGGGAGTGCCCGCCGGGGCCGCCGCGGCTCGAGATGTGGATACGCACACCGCCGGTCGCCCCCACGCGCTACCAGTGGCGGCCGGGCGCAGGGGAATTCGCCGTCTCGACACCTCCAGAATTGTTCACATATCGCACAATCGTCGCGGTTGGAGAAGCAAATTCTCTGATAATGAGAGCATGAGATGACAGAAACGGATTCGACGTTGACACTTCCCTGTGACGGGTGACAGAGTTCAGGGGCAACAGGGACGCAGATCCCGCGAGAACGTGGTTCCGGTGAGAGGCAGCAACACCCGTGACAGTCAGCGCCACCAGCGAGGCCTATTACGACCCGTACAACCCCGAACTCAACGCCGACCCGTATCCCATGTTTCGACGGCTTCGTGAAGAAACGCCGCTGTACTACAACGAACAGCACGACTTCTACGCGCTGAGCCGGTTCGCCGACGTCGACGACGCACTGGTCGACCACGAGACGTTCAGCTCGGCGCGCGGCGCGATCCTCGAGCTGATCAAGGCCAACATCGAAGTCCCTTCCGGCGTCTTGATTTTCGAGGATCCCCCGGTCCACGACATCCACCGCAAGCTGCTCGCCCGGATGTTCACGCCGCGCAAGATCAACGAGCTGGAAAGCAAGATCCGCGAATACTGTGTGCGCTGTCTGGATCCGTTGATCGGCGCCGACCGGTTCGACTTCGTCGCCGATCTCGGCGCGCAAATGCCGATGCGGGTGATCGGCATGCTGCTGGGCATCCCGGAAACCGACCAGGAAGCCATCCGGGATCGCTCGAACGCCACGATGCGCACCGAAGAAGGCAAGCCGATGGATATCGCGCAGCACGGCTTCGACACCGGTGAGGCCTTCGCCCAGTACATCGACTGGCGCGCCGAGCACCCGTCCGACGACATCATGACCGAGTTGCTCAACGTCGAATTCGAGGACGAGACGGGCACCACCCGCCGGCTGACTCGCGATGAACTGCTGATCTACGTCAACGTGGTGGCCGGCGCGGGCAACGAGACCACCACCCGCCTGATCGGCTGGACGGGCAAGGTGCTGGCCGAGCACCCGGACCAGCGGCGCCAACTGGTCGAGGACATGTCGTTGATTCCGCGGGCCATCGAGGAGTTGCTGCGCTTCGAGCCGCCCGCTCCGCACGTAGCCCGCTACGTCACCCGGGACGTCGAATACTACGGCCAGAGCGTGCCCGCGGGCAGCGTGATGATGATGCTGATCGGCGCCGCGAATCGCGACCACCGCCAGTTCCCGCCCGACGGCGACGTTTTCGATATTCACCGCGAGCTCCGGCAGCACCTGTCGTTCAGCGTCGGCACGCACTACTGCCTCGGATCGGCGCTGGCCCGACTGGAAGGGCGGATCGCATTGGAGGAGGTCTTGAAGCGCTTCCCCGACTGGGACGTCGACCTCAGCGGCGCCAAGCTGTCTCCGACTTCCACGGTGCGGGGCTGGGAATCAATGCCGGCTGTGATCCGCTGAGCCGCGGCAAGTTTGAGACCAACGTCAACGGAAACGAGGTAACAATGGCGGGACGAGTCGAAGGCAAAGTCGCCTTCATCACCGGCGCGGCGCGTGGTCAGGGCCGCAGCCATGCGGTGCGGTTGGCCCAGGAAGGCGCCGACATCATCGCGGTCGACATCTGTAAACAGATCGACAGCGTGCAGATTCCGCTTTCCACACCGGAGGATCTGGCCGAGACCGCCGATCTGGTCAAGGGGCTCAACCGCCGCATCTACACCGCCGAAGTCGACGTGCGGGACTACGACGCGCTGAAGGCTGCGGTCGACGCGGGCGTGGACCAGTTCGGCAGGCTCGACATCATCGTCGCCAACGCGGGCATCGGCAACGGCGGGGCGACACTGGACAAGACCAGCGAACGCGACTGGACCGACATGATCGACGTCAACCTGTCCGGGGTGTGGAAGACCGTGAAAGCCGGTGTGCCGCACATACTTGCGGGCGGGCGCGGCGGCTCGATCATCCTGACCAGCTCCGTCGGCGGGCTGAAGGCCTACCCGCACACCGGACACTACGTCGCCGCCAAACATGGCGTGGTGGGGCTGATGCGGACGTTCGCAGTTGAGCTGGGGCAGCACATGATTCGGGTCAACTCGGTGCACCCCACCAACGTGAACACGCCGTTGTTCCTCAACGAGGGGACGATGAAGCTGTTCCGGCCGGACCTGGAGAACCCCGGCCCCGACGACATGAAGGTCGTTGCGCAGATGATGCACACGCTGCCGATCGGATGGGTGGAACCCGAGGACATCAGCAACGCGGTGCTGTTCCTGGCCTCAGACGAGTCGCGCTACATCACCGGTGTCACCCTTCCGGTCGATGCGGGTAGCTGCCTGAAGTAGCTAAAGTCCCGTCTATGGACGGGTTCGAGGGACGCGGCGCAGTCATCACCGGCGGGGCGAGTGGCATTGGTTTGGCCACTGCCCGCGAGCTGGCCGGCCGCGGTGCCGCAGTAGTGCTCGGAGACATCGAGCAGGGTGCGCTCGACACGGCTGTGAGCGGTCTGCGCGACGAAGGATTCGACGCGCACGGCGTGGTCTGCGATGTCCGCAACCGCGACGACGTCGGCCGGCTCGCCGAGGAAGCGTTCCGATTGCTCGGCGGGGTCCACGTGGTCTTCAACAATGCCGGCGTCGCGGTGGCCGGGCCGATCGCGCAGATGACGCACGACGACTGGCGCTGGGTGATCGACGTCGACCTGTGGGGCGCGATTCACGGCGTCGAGGTCTTCTTGCCCCGGCTCCTCGAGCAAGGCGAGGGCGGCCATCTGCTGTTCACCTCGTCGTTCGCGGGGCTGGTCTCCAATGTCGGGCTCGGGCCGTATTCCGTTGCCAAGTACGGTGTTGTCGCGCTCGCCGAGGCGTTGGCCCGCGAGGTCAAACCGGACGGCATCGGGGTGTCGGTACTGTGCCCGATGCTCGTCGCCACCAACATCGGCAGCTGCGAGCGCAACCGCGGCGCCGACTACGGAATGCCGGCGACGCAACCGGTTTCGGAACCGGTCAGCGTCGGCCAAGACGATGTCCTGGCCGCCGACGACGTCGCTCGGCTGACCGTCGAGGCGATACTCGCCAACCGGCTCTACATCCTGCCGCACGCGGCCTCGCGCGGCCTGATCCGCCGCAGGTTCGAGCGCATCGACCGCACCTTCGACGATCAGGCCGCCGACGGGTGGATTTGATTAGCCAGGCCCGAGCGTCGGCGTGCCCGTGTGCGGATGGCGGTACCAGCCGCCGGCGGCGTGCGTTCCGCCGTCGACGTGGATGGTCTCGCCGGTGATGTAGCTTGCCATGTCGGATGCGAGAAATACTGCCGCACTGGCAATCTCGTCCACATCGCCTGGCCGGCCCAGCGGGACGACGTTGCCGATGTCCAGGCTGATAGCGCCGAGGTTCATCAGCCCCTCGGTTAGCGTGATGTCGGGCGCCAGCGCGTTGACACGAATGCCGTGCGGCGCCAATTCGAATGCCGCGGTCTTGGTGTAGTTGATGACGCCTGCCTTGGCCGCCGCGTACGCGGCGTAACCCGGCGCGGCCCGCACCCCTTCGATCGAGGTCAAGTTGATCATGCTGCCCGGCATGCCCGCGGCGACCAGCTGGCGCGCTACCCGCTGGGTGCACAGCAGCACGTGGCGCAGATTGGCCTTATACAGTGCTTCCCAACCGTTTTCGCTGGTGTCGAGCAGCGGCGACGAGAATGTGCCGCCGGCATTGTTCACCAGGATGCTCACCGGCCCGAGCTCGTCGGTGGTGCGCTGCAGCGCGGCGTCGACCTGCCCGGTGTCGCGAACGTCGGTCACGATACCCAGCGCTCCGATGCTGTCGGCGGCTGCTGCACAGCTGTCGGCGTCGCGCTCCCAGATCGCCACCGATGCGCCGAACGCCGCCAGGCCGGCCGCGATCCCGCGCCCGATGCCCGCTCCCCCGCCGGTCACCACTGCGACCCGGCCAGTCAGCTGTATGTCGGACGGGCTGATCGCCACAGCCGTTAACCCGCCACGGTTTTCACGATGTACCCGTCGGCGAACCTGGCGATGCCGTCGAGCGCTTCACGGGTGCGCTGCCAGGGTGCCACGATGAGCCGGTCGATGCCCGCGTCGGCGGCGCGCTGCACGTCATCGGCTGACGAGATCGGCACCGAGGTGGTGACTTGTGGTCTGCCGCTGCGGCCGTGATCAGCCCACAGCTGCGTGAGCGTGTGCACTGAGCCGGGGATGCGGTCGAGTGTGTGGTTCATCGGCAGCCAGCCATCGCCGAATCGGGCCACCCGGCGCAGCGCCGCCTTGCCGTCGCCACCGATATGCAGCGGCGGTCCACCGTCCTGGACGGGTTTGGGTTCGAACATGACTTCGCCGAAATCGAAGAAACGTCCGTGGTATTCGACGGCCGGTTGGCTCCATAATGCTCGGCACACCTGCAGGGCCTCGTCGACGCGGGCACCGCGAGTGTCGAAGTCAAGCCCGACCGCGTCCCATTCCTCACGCAGCCAGCTCGCCCCGACCCCGAAGTCGAACCGGCCGCCGGACACGATGTCGAGGGTGGCGGCGGCGCGGGCGCTGACGAACGGGTGGCGCAGGCCGATGTTGTAGACGTAGGTGCCCAGCCGAATGGTGCTGGTCTGTGCGGCAAGAAAGGACAGGTAGTTGAGCGCATCGAAGATCGGCGTCTGCGCCGGGATGGGCGGGTGGGTGTCGCCCTCGTGGGGGCTGCCGCTCATCGCGGCGGGCAGCACCAGATGCTCGGGCAGCCACACCGACTCGAACCCCAACTCCTCGGCCCGCCGGGTCAACTCGGGCCACAGCCCGGGATGCGCGCGGGCCAGCGGGATGCCGAACTTCATTGTGCTTTGGCCTTTCTCGCGGCCCCCGGTGCTCCTCCGATGATGCCATCGGCTTCCAGTTCGGCGATCTCGGGGTCGGTCAGCCCGAGTTCGGTGAGCAGCTCATGGTTGTGCTGGCCGAGCAGCGGCGCCGGCTGGCGGTGCAAGCGCTGTGGTCCGCGGGAGAACCGCATCGGCACGGTGCTGTGCGGAACCGCGGGGTTCACCGGGTGCTCGACGTGTTCGAAGAAGCCGCGAAAAGCCAGCTGCGCCAGCTCGGTCTGGCGGTGCGGCTGCATCACTTTCGCCACCGGAACCCCGGCTTCCCACAGACAACGGACGATCTCGTCGCCGCTGCGGCGCTCACACCAGGCGCCCAGGTGCTCGTCGATCAGATCATGTTGCGCTCGACGGCCGGCCGCGGTGGCCAGCGCGGGATCGGTCGCCCAGGCTGGTCTGTCCAGCGCCTCGCACATGGCTGCCCATTGCTCGTCGGTGGCCACCGCGACCGCGATCCAGCTGTCCAGCCGGCCGAATTCGTCGACGTCGGCGGTGCGATACAGATTCTGCGGCGCGGCTGTCGGTCCGCGATTGCCTGCCCGCTCCAACAGCGCCCCGTAGGCCGAGTACTCGATGACCTGCTCAGCGGCGACGTTGACTGCGGCGTCGACCATGGCGGCTTCCACCAAGACGCCTTGGCCGGTGCGGCGCCGGTGTTCGAGTGCGAGCAGCAGCGCATTGAGGGCATGCACCCCGGCGTTTGGGTCGCCGACCGAGTAAGGCTCATACGGGTTGCGGTCGGGATAGCCGGTCAGCCAGCTCAATCCGGATGCGGCTTCGATCACGTAGGCGAACGCGGGATTGTCGCGCCACGGGCCGTCGAGCCCGAACCCCGGCATGCGCAGCAGGATCGCGTCGGACCGCAACTCCTGGACGGTCGCAAAGTCCACCCCGATCTGGTCGAGTACCCGTGGGGTGAAGTTCTCGACGATCACGTCGGACGTTGCGATCAACCGGCGCAACAGATCCCGGCCTGCAGAGGTCTGCAGGTCCAGTGTCACGCCTTTCTTGTTGGTGTTCAGCGCCGAGAAGATCGGCGAGCGTTCCCACCACTGCTCCTCGGTGATCGGGATGCCGGCGATCAGCCGGGTGCCGTCGGGCTTGCCGGTGGACTCCACGTGGATGACGTCGGCGCCGAGCATCGCCAGGTAGTGCGTGCAACACGGACCCGCCCAGAAGGTGGTCATGTCGAGCACGCGCAAACCGGCGAACGGCAAGCGTTCTGCCGTGATTTCGGCGCGGTTGTCGTCGCTGAGCGCACAGGACCGCGCCGAAATCGCGGACCGGTGCTGCGCGGTGTGCTCGCCGAGCCGCGGCGCCGGCTGCGGTGCTCGTAGGAACGTCGGGGTCGTCCGGTAGGGGTGGTCGGGCTGACAGAACCCGTCGCGGGGATTCGTGGTGAACGTGTGCCGGTGCTGGAAGTGGTCGAGCCCGGTGATGTTGGCGCCGTTGGCCACGGGCGCGTTGGGGATCCGGAACGCGGTGGCCAGCTCGCGGATCTCGTCGACGGTGTGGCTCGACACCCATTCATAGATTTCGCCGGCCTTCTCGTTGGCCTGCTCGGTGATCGACAACGGCGAGTCCTCGTCGATCCACTCCTGGTGGCCGGTCATCGCGCACAGGTCGAACCACTGCTGAGCGGTTCCGCACCCGACGTCGACCAGGCCGTCTTTGGCGCGTGCGACCCCGGGGACGGTGAGCTTGCGGGCGTCCCGCCACGGCCGGCCCAGCATCTCGAAGTAGGTGACCGGGTAATAGGTGAGACCCAGGATCGCCGTCTCCAGCATCGACAGGTCGACGAGTTCGCCTGCGCCGCCGTCGATCTGGCGCAGCCGGGCGGTCAGCGTCGCGGCGCTGGCGTAGGCCCCGGCGAAGTACTCCCCGACCTGGCCGCCGACGTACACCGGCGCGCGGTCCGGGGATCCACGTCCAAGCCCGACGATGCCCCCGGACCACGCCTGCAGGGTGAATTCGGTGGCCGGCCGGTCCCGCCATGGGCCGGTCAGCCCGAACGGGGTGATCGCGGTGACGACGAGATGTGGGTGTCTGCGGTGCATCTCGAGAGGCGAGAAGACGTCTGCGAGTGCCGAGCCGCACGACCACACCACGGCGTCCGCCGACGCCAGCAGTCCGTTCACGAAGTCCATGTCGGTCGCTGGGTCGGCGACCACGCTGTGCTTGGAGCACGCCAGGAAGCTGAACAGCGCGCCGTCGGTTTCGGTGGGGGCCCCGGACGCCGACCACCGCCGCAGCGGATCTCCTTGTGGCGATTCGACTTTGACGACGCGGGCGCCGCCGTCGGCCAGTAGTTTGGTGCAGTAGGCGCCGGCGATCCCGCTGGACAGGTCGATGACCGTGTAGCCGTGCAGCGGCGCCACGGCTACTCCTTCTTCTTGCGGCTGGACTTGCTCAACCGGAACTCGGGCGGGAACTTGCTGTCGTTGTCCTTGACCGCGTCGGTGAGCCCGGCGTCGATCGCGTCGTCGAGCATCAGGTCGTCGCCGTCGGAGGTCACGCCGCTGCCCATCGACTCGAAGAAGGCGCTGAGCAGGCTGCCCATGTATTCGCCCTGGTGCTGCTTGTACACCTCGAAGAACATCTTCTGCATGAAGACGGTGTCGGTGGGCCGATTACGGGCGCAGGCCAGCGCGTACTTGTCGACCTCGGCCTCGAGCTGATCCCGCGGCACGACCTTGTTCAAGAAGTTGCACTGGAACATCTCGTCGGCGGTGAAAGGCCTTCCGGTGAAGACCATTTCGGAAAATTTGCGCAACCCCATCGTCTGGACCCAGGTCCACATCCGCGGGCCCCAGCCGTAGTACCGGAACGACGGGTGGCCGAACAGCGCGTCGTCGGACGAGATCACCAGGTCGGCGTCGGCGGCCTGGTAGAAGTGCCAGCCGTAGCAGTAGCCCTTCGCCTCGACGATGCTGATCTTCTTCAACTCCTGCAGTGGGCGGTTGCCGGCCTGCGAATTGGCATACCAGGCGCTGATCGTCGCGCCGTGCCGGAACGATCCCTTCGGCGGGTATTGCACGCCGTCATCCTCGAGCCGCAGCTCGGCGAGCCGGAAGGCGGGCGAGTCCTGGCCCTCCATGAACTCGGGAAGGTCGGCGCCGCTGCCGAAATCGTCGCCGACACCGCGGATCACGACCACCTTGACGTCGTTGTCGACGGTGGCGCCGCGCAGCAGGTCGGCGTAGCGCAGCCGCGCCGCGGCCGTCGGCGCATTGAGGAATTCCGGGCGGTTGAACGTGATCGTCGCGATCTTGGTCTTGGGGTCTTTCGCGTAGAGGATGATCTCCTCCGGCGAGGGGCGGCTGTCAGGCATGGACCACGCCCTGCCAGGACGGGCTGGTGGTGAGCACCTCGGGGCCGTCCGCGGTGACGAGCACCGCCTCGCGGCCGAACACCGCGCCGACCCCGCGTTCCCAGACGTAGCCGGTCACCGCAAGCACCATGCCCGGCTCCAGCTGGTCCTCTGCGGCGGTCGCGGGCAGGTGCGCCGACACCACCGGCGGGTCGAAGCCCATCCCCAACCCGCGTGCCAAGGGCATCGGCGGCAGCGGCTCCCCTGCGGCGTGATACGCCGACAGCAGCTCTGCGGCCGGTGCACCCGGCTGACATGCGTCATACAGCCTGTCCCACAACAACTCCCACCGCCGATACAGGTCGCCAGCGCCGTCTGCTTCGCCGACGGGCCAGGTGCGGCCAACCTCCCCGGTGTAGCCGCCGCCGAGCACGCCCGCGGAGAACGCCACCAGGTCACCGGCGTGTACCGTGCCGTCGTCGCTGCCTCGTCGCCATGGGTGGTCCCGCGACGTCACCCACGCGGCGTCCTGCGTGGACGGGGTGCTCACCCCGCCGGCCGTCATGGCCTCCAACAGAACGCCGGCCAAGGTCTTTTCGGCGATCCCGGGGCGCAGCTCGACCACCGCCGCGGCCAGCGCGTGCTCGGCGACCGCGATGGCCTCGCGCAGGGCGACCACCTCCTCGGCGGTCTTGATGCGCCGGGCGGCACGCATGGCCGGCTCGCCGTCGACCAACTCGGCGTTGGGGAAAGCCACCGGCAGCAACTGGGCGAAGCCCGGGGAAAGCGCATCGGTGCCAACACGTTTCGCGTCGGCGGCACCATTGATGCCCTGTAACACCGAGATCGTGTTCATCGGGTTCCAGGCGATGCCGTAGAGGTTCTCGTGCGGAATGTCGTCGGGCACGCCCTCGTCCCAGGTGGACAGCAGATGGATGGCGCCGGTCTGCCGGACGACGACGCACGTCGGTCCGAACGGACGGGTGCCGGCCACCCACAATTGCGGCGCGCCCGCGACATAACGCACGTTGGCCTGGCGCCCCAGCACCAGCACGTCGAGGTCGTGCGCTTCCATCTGGGCCAGGGCGCGTTCGCGACGTCCGGAGCGCAATGCCCGGTCGTCGGGCAGGACTTCAGTTCCCATAAGGGTCATAGGGGTAGTCGGTCAACCGGATCCAGCCTTCCTCGGTGATGACAATGATCTCTTCGCTGCGGTAGCCGCCGGTGCCGTCCTCCCACACCACCGGTTCGAGCACCAGTACCATTCCCGGCTCGAACACGAAATTCTCGTCGAACTCGTCGCCGAGATCCGTTCCGATCATGGGTGTTTCGGCGGCGTTGACGCCGATCCCGTGCCCCAGGTAGAAGTGCGGCAGCCACGGCCGACTGCCGCCGTTGGCCTTCGTGGCCGCGCGGCCCAACTCGGCCGCAGTGGCGCCGGGCCGGGTCACCTCGAGTACCGCGGTCATGATCTCCTGCCACCGGTGGAACTGGGCCTGTTGGCGCGGTGTGGGATGTTGACCCACCACCCAGGTGCGGCCGAAGTCCGAGCAGTAGCCGGCGTAGGTGATCGACACATCGGTCCACAGCACGTCGCCGGCGCTCAGCTCGCGCTCAGTTGTCAACAGCGGCAACGCCAGATCGCCGTGGGTGGTCCACACGCCGTCGGCCTTGCTCGGGGGCATCACCTGCCAGATCGGTTCGAGCATGCTGGCCATCGCGCCCAGCTCGAAGGCCCGGCGCATGAAGCTTGCCGACAGGTCGATCTGGCGGATGCCGGGCGCGAGCGCGGCCTGCACGTCGACCATCGCTTGGTCGGTGATCCGGCACGCGGTGCGAATGCAGGACAGCTCGTCGGGGGTTTTGACGAGCTTGGCCGCGCCGATCACCTGAGCGGCGTCGACTGGCCGGCCCGCGCGGAACAGTTGCTGCTGCGCGCGCCGCATCGCCCCGGTCAATTCGTCGACCGCCACGACCGCATCCGTGGGAAGCAGTTCGGCGACCACCCTGGCGAAGTTATCGACGCCTTCGTCGAACTCCAGGTAGACAGGGCCGTGCAGATGGTCGGCGGGCAGGCCCGATTCCGACGACGCCCCCTCGCGGAACGGCAGGAACAGATGCGGCCACGGATCGTCGGCCCGCACCACCGCGACCGGGCGTTCGACATAGGACAATCCGGCGTCGCCAAGCGGCCAGCTGACCCCCGTCGCGTAGACGACGTTGTTGTTGCCCAACAGGATCAATGCGTCTACCCCGCGGTCGGTCATGGCCGACCGCAGCCGCGCGCCGGTCTGCGAGCGCATCCGGTCGAGGTCCGGAGTCTCGGGAATGACCAGGGCAGACGGCGGTGCCTGAATGAATGTCGTCACGAAATCGCCTCAGACACCTAAGAATTCGCTGATATTGCCGCTCACGATCTTTACGGCATCCTGCGGCCCGACGGCCTCTACGACCGCGGCCAGCGACTTTTCCGAATAGCCGTAGGTGCTTTCGTTGTGCGGATAGTCGCTGGACCACATCACCTTGTCGACGCCGATCTTGTCGATGAGCTGCAGGCCCAGCGGGTCCACCATGAACGACGCGCTCATGTGCTTGTTCCAGTAGTAGCGCACGTCGTGCTCGACCGGTCGGTTGAACATGTGCTGATACGACGCGACCAAGTGCTCGGCGTCCTGCAGAGCCCATGGCACCCAGGCGATCCCGCCTTCGAACCAGCCGATGCGCAGCTTGGGGTGGCGGTCGAGGATGCCGGCGAAAATATACTTGGAGAACGCTTCCCGGAACCCGTCGATGTTGATCATCATGCCGACCACCACGCTGTTGAACGCGCACGGCGTTTTCGGCGGGGTTTCGCCGATGTGGTGGGTGACCGGCAGCCCGGACTCCTCGATTTCGTCCCACACCGGGCTCATCGCATCGCTCGCGTAGTCGATGATGTTGCCGTCGTCGTCCTTGCCCGGGTTCAGCGGCAGCAGGAATGTCTTGAGGCCCAAGGATTTCAGCTCGGCGAGCGTCCGCCGGGTTCCCGCTGGATCCCACCAGTTGATCAGCCCGGCGCCGTAGAAGTGGCCGCCCGAGCGCTCCTGCAGCTCGGCGATGTACTCGTTGTAGATGCGGAACGCGAGCTCGCGAAGCTCCTTGTCCGGGTAGTGGAACAGCGCCAGGATCGCGTTGGGGAACGCCAGCTCCTTCTCGACGCCGTCGTCGTGCAACTCCTGGATGCGGGCCTCGATGTTGGTGCTGCCGGCGCCCGGCAGGTCGTCGTATTGCATCAGCACCGCGCTGAAATCGCCCGGCAGGAACGACTGCCCCTTGCGGCCGACCTGATAGGCGCCGTCCTCGTACCAGATCCGCGGCGCCTTGTCCTTGAGGTTCTCCGGGAAGCGCTCGTAGAAGATGTCCTCGGCCAGCGAAATGTGGTTGTCGGCAGAGAAAACCACCGTGCCTTCCGGCAGGCCGACGTTGCCGAGGTCGGCGTGTCCGCGCCGATCCTTCGGGGCGCCGTAACCTCCGGGCGGATAGAGCGAGACAGTGCTCGTCATGATTGATCCTCCAATCGGATCGGCTGGTTTTTGAGGGTAGTCATCTCACCAGGCCACCGGAAGCTCGTAGACGCCGTAGGCGAGCCGGTCGTGTTTGAACGGAATCTGCTCGATCGGCACGGCGAGCCGCAACGTCGGGATGCGGCGCAGCAGGGTGGAAAAGACGATCTGCAGCTCGGCGCGGGCCAGCTGCTGGCCTACACATTGATGCCTGCCGTAGCCGAACGCGACGTGCTGGCCTGCGTCCGCGCGGGTCAGGTCGAGCTCGCCCGGCTCGGGGTACACCTTGGCATCCCAGTTCGCCGGCGCCAGGTCGATGATGATGCCCTCGCCGGCACGGATTGTCTCGCCGGCGATTTCGATGTCCTCGATTGCGACGCGGCGCTGGCCGTTCTGGATGATCGACAGGTAGCGCAGCAGCTCTTCAACTGCGTTGGCAATGACTTTCGGGTCGTCGGTGTCGCGAAGGATCGCCAACTGACCGGGGTTTTCCAGCAGCGCCAACACCCCGAGCCCAATCATGTTGGCGGTGGTCTCGTGCCCGGCGATCAGCAGACCGGTGCCCAGCTGGGCGGCCTCGCGGACGCTGAGCTCGCCGGCCTTGACGCGCTCGGCAAGATCCGACACGGCGTCTTCGGCCGGGTTGTCCATCTTGGTCTGGACCAGGTTGGCCAGGTACTTGGCCAGCCCCGCAGCGCCCTTGGCGGTGTCTTCGCCCGTGGCATAACGGGCCAGCCCGATGTTGGCGTGCCGCTGGAAGAACTCGGCGTCCTCATACGGCACGCCCAGCAGTTGGCTGATCACCAGCGACGGCACCGGCAGGGCCAGCGCGGTGACGATGTCGGCGGGTTGCGGCCCGGCCAGGATCGCGTCGATGTGCTCGTCGGTGATCTGCTGGATCACCGGCCGCAGGCCCTCAACCCGCTTGAACGTGAACGGTTTCGACAGCATTCGCCGGAATCGGGTGTGCTCTTCGGCGTCCGAGGTGAACACCGACCGGGGGCGTTTGTGCACGGTCGAGAGCATGCCCTGGTTCCAGTGCGGAAAGCCGGGCCGCCGGTCGTCGACGCTGACCCGTGAGTCGGCGAACAGCGCCCGCACTTCCTCGTAGCCGGTGATCAGCCACGGTGTGCTGCCGTCCCAAATCCGCACCCTCGACAGCGGTTTGGCTTCCGCGAGCGCCATCACGTTCGGTGGCGGCGCGAACGGGCAGCCGCCGTCGCGGGCCATCGGGTATTCCGGGAGGCCCGAGGCGGTTTCGGTTGTGCCGGTGAGGGTGTCGGACACGTCTCACTCCTCGACGTAGATGGCGGATGCGGGACAGCCCGCGGCAGCGTTGCGGGCGCCCTCGGCCTGCTCGGGCGGTGGGTTCTCGTTGAGCAGCACGACGACGCCGTCCTCGTCGCGCTGGTCGAAGATCTCGGGGGCGCGCATCACGCAATTGCCCGACGATGCGCACTTGTCTTGGTCGACAATGACTTTCATGGCTTTCCCTGGCTGCCTCTTTCACTGACCCCTGCCAGCCACAACCCCACGATCGCGTCGATGAGGCCGGATCCGGCGGCTTGCCAGGACGAGCGGGATGCCGATGTACCGCGGGCCATTGCCCGTTCCCGGTCCGCGCAGGTGTGCATCAACAGATTGCGAGCCATCACATTTCGCTCCACCCGGACCTCGTGGGGCAGCTCGGGAAGGCAACGGTTGATGCCGTCGATCACCTGAACCAGCGACGGCGACGTGAGCGCGTCTTTGACGATGATGTCGTGGTAGGCCGGGTCGGTCATCACCTGGGCCGCGAAGCGCGCATACCAGGTGGGATTGCCCAGCTCGGCAAGGTGGTCGGTGAGCGGCCGCACCAAGCAAGCTACCCAGTCCCGCATCTCGGTGGAGTCGCCGATTTCGGCGACCATCTGCTCCCGCAGCCGCTCGATGGGCACCCGGTGCTTGTGCTCGATCGCCCGCACGAGATCGGTTTTGGTGCCGAAGTGATAGCCGACGGCGGCGTTGTTGCCCTGCCCGGCAGCCTCGCTGACCTGCCGGTTGGACACCGCGAACACGCCGTGCTCGGCGAAGAGCCGCTCGGCCGCAGTCAGGATCGCCTCCTGCGTGGTGCTGGCTCGGTCGCTGCGCGCGGTCCTCGCGGTGGTCACGCAGGTAGTCAACTCCCCTGCGTGCATTAAGTCAAGCGATTGATTTAATCCTTCGGAGTACTGCGCCGGCGGATCGGTTTGCCGATCGAGGTGCCGCCGTCGACCGGCAGGACGGCTCCGGTGACGTAGCGGGCGCGATCGGCGGCGAAGTACAGCGCGGCCTCCGCGACGTCGTCGGGTGTGCCCTCCCGCTGAAGCGGACGGTCGGCGCGCATCTGCTCGCGGGTGATCCGTTCGAAACGTTCGAGTTGCTCCCCCGACATGCCGCTCGCCGAGGAGGCCAGCAGGGGCGTGGGGATGCTGCCCGGGGCGATGCAATTGACCCGAATATCGTAGTGCGCCAATTCGATTGCGGCGGATTTGGTGAACTGGATGACCGCGGCCTTGGAGGCCCGATATGTCATCACCCCGCCGCCGGCCTGGATCCCGCCGATCGACGACACGTTGATGATCGAACCGCCGCCGGCAGAGGCCATCTGGCGGGCGGCGTCGCGCGTGCCCGCCATGACACCGAGCACGTTGACCGCCATGACGCGGTGGAAGTCGGCGAGGTCGTCCTCGAGGAAACTGCGGTGCATCCGGCTGGAAATGCCGGCGTTGTTCACCATGACATCGAGGCCGCCGAACAACTCGACCGCGAAGAAAACCAGGGCGCTGACCTCGTCCGGCTCGCCAGTGTCGGCGCGCCGGAACGCGGCCTGCCCACTATGTGCGTCGGCGAGCGCGTTGCCGCGGTCGGCGTCGATATCGCCGACGACCACCCGGGCGCCCTCCGCCAGGAACCTCTCGACGATGCCGGCGCCGATACCCGATGCTCCGCCGGTGACAATCGCGACCTTGCCGGCTAACTCGTTGACCACACCGAAGAGTAAATCGGCGGCCTCTCGGTTAAGTCAAGTGACTGATTTAGTGCCGGCGCCGGCCCGCCCCCGCCGTTCGCTGAAAAACCATCTGGAGTTCTCGACTGGGACGTCGTGGTGCTGATACGTTCGCCTCGGTGGGGCCCTTGATCAACTATGCGTCTATGCGGTGCCGGCCCGGGGGCGGCTGCGGACCCACCGACGCCGGGGTTCGCCGGCCCCGCAGGCGCGGGTGAAAGTTGTCGTCATCGTTCGAAGGAGCTGATTTGAAACTCAACGGAGTTGGCACCGCACTGGGTGTCATGGCCACCGGTGCGCTGGTGTTGTCGGGATGCGGCAGCGACAACAGCGCCAATCAGGGCGCGCCGACCTCCGGTTCGTCGTCCGCCGCGTCGTCGGCGAACGTGACTTGCGGCGGGACCAAGACGCTCAAGGCCAGCGGTTCCACCGCCCAGGCCAACGCGATGGCCCGCTTTGTCAACGCGTTCGAAACTGCGTGTCCCGGCCAAACCCTGAACTACACCGCCAACGGTTCGGGCGCCGGGGTGACCGAGTTCACCGGCAAGCAAACCGATTTCGGCGGCTCTGACGTGCCGCTGAGCACCGACGAAGCCAGCAAAGCGCAGGAGCGTTGCGGCTCTCCGGCGTGGAACCTGCCGACGGTGTTCGGGCCGATCGCGGTCACCTACAACGTCAAGGGCATCGACAAGCTGGTTCTCGACGGGCCGACGGCCGCCAAGATCTTCAACGGCACCATCAAGACGTGGGACGACCCGGCGCTCAAAGGGCTCAACGGCGGCGCCAACCTGCCCGCCGAACCGATTCACGTCGTATTCCGCAGCGACGAGTCCGGGACCACCGCAAATTTCCAGGAGTACCTCGGCGCTGCTTCCGACGGCGCCTGGGGTAAGGGCGGTGGAAAGACCTTCAACGGCGGTGTCGGTGAGGGCGCCAAGGGCAACGACGGCACGTCGGCGGCGGTGAAGAGCACCGATGGGTCGATCACCTACAACGAGTGGTCGTTCGCTCAGGCGCAGAAGCTGAACATGGCGCAGATCGTCACCTCCGCCGGGCCTGAACCGGTGTCGATCAGCGCCGACTCGGTCGGCAAGACGATCTCCGGCGCAACGATCAAGGGCCAGGGTCACGACCTGGTGCTCGACACGAACTCGTTCTACAAGCCGACGCAGGCTGGCTCCTACCCGATCGTGCTGGCCACCTACGAGATCGTCTGCTCGAAGTACCCCGACCCCCAGGTCGGTACGGCGGTGAAGGCGTTCCTGCAAGCCGCCATCGGCCCGGGCCAGAATGGCCTGGCGGACAACGGGTACATCCCGATCCCCGACAAGTTCAAGTCGAAGTTGTCGGACTCGGTCAACGCCATCTCCTGATCCAGGCTTGATGGCTCGACGATCACCGCCGCGTCCCGGCACGCCGGAGTTGACGGTGACCAGTGTGGAGGCTGCGCGGCGCGGCGACCGGCTGTTCAAGTCGGTCGCCGTCGCCGCCGGTCTGACGATCGTGACCGCCATCGTGCTGATCGCGATATTCCTACTGATCCACGCTGTGCCGTCGCTGCGCGCGAACCACGCGAATTTCTTTACCAGCGCCCAATTCGACACCACCGACGCGGAGAATCTGGCGTTCGGCATCCGTGACCTGTTCATGGTCACCGTGCTCAGTTCGTTGTTCGCTCTGGTGCTGGCGGTGCCGGTGGCGGTCGGGATTGCGGTATTCCTCACCCAGTACGCACCGGCACAGCTGTCGCGCCCGTTCGGCGCGATGGTCGACCTGCTGGCCGCGGTGCCCTCGATCATCTTCGGGCTGTGGGGGATTTTCGTGCTGGCGCCGCAGCTCCAGCCGTTCGAGCTGCTGCTCAACCGGGACCTCGGTTGGCTGTTCCTGTTCAAGAAGGGCAACGTGTCGCTGGTCGGCGGCGGCACCGTCTTCACCGCGGGCGTGGTACTCGCCGTGATGATCCTGCCGATCGTCTCGTCGGTGTCGCGAGAGGTGTTCCGGCAGACCCCGCATCCGCAAATCGAGGCGGCGCAGGCGCTCGGCGCCACGAAGTGGGAAGTGATCCGCATGACCGTCTTCCCGTTCGGTCGCAGCGGCGTGATCGCCGCGTCGATGCTGGGCTTGGGCCGCGCGCTGGGCGAAACCGTGGCGGTGCTGATCATCCTGCGCGCGGCCGCCCAGCCGGGAAATTGGTCGCTGTTCGACGGCGGCTACACGTTTGCCTCCAAGATTGCCTCGGCCGCAACCGAATTCAGCGAACCGCTGCCCACCGGGGCCTACATCGCTGCCGGATTCGTGCTGTTCGTCCTGACCTTCTTGGTCAACGCCGCCGCGCGCGCGATCGCCGGCGGAAAGGTCAACGGGTGATCGCCTTATGAGCGCCGACACGCTCAGCCGGCCCGTCAAGCAGGTGGCGTTTCGCCACATCAGCATCGGGCGGCAGATCAAAAACCACGTCGCGACAACGCTTTTCCTCACATCGTTCGTCGTTGCGCTGGTCCCGCTGGTCTGGGTGCTGTGGGTCGTGATCGCCCGAGGCTGGTACGCGGTCACAAGGTCCGGCTGGTGGACCCACTCGCTGCGCGGCGTGATGCCGGAACAATTCGCCGGCGGCGTCTATCACGCGCTGTACGGGACGCTCGCCCAGGCCGCGGTGGCCGCCGTCCTCGCCGTGCCGCTGGGGCTGATGGTCGCGGTGTACCTGGCCGAATACGGACCCGATCGGCTGACCCGGTTGACCACGTTCATGGTCGACGTCCTTGCCGGCGTGCCCTCGATTGTGGCGGCGCTGTTCATCTTCGCGCTGTGGATCGCCACCCTGGGATTCCAGCAGTGCGGCTTCGCCGTGTCGCTGGCCCTGGTCCTGCTGATGTTGCCGATCGTGGTGCGCTCCACCGAGGAGATGCTCAAGCTGGTACCCGACGAATTGCGAGAAGCCAGCTACGCGTTGGGCATTGCGAAATGGAAGACGATCGTGCGGATCGTTTTCCCCGTCGCGCTGCCGGGCATCATCTCCGGGATCCTGCTGTCGATCGCACGTATCATCGGCGAAACCGCGCCCGTGCTGGTGCTGGTCGGCTACAGCCGCTCGATCAACTACGACATGTTCAACGGCAACATGGCGTCGCTGCCGTTGTTGATCTACACCGAGCTCGACAATCCCGAACACGCCGGCTTCCTGCGGGTTTGGGGTGCCGCGCTGACCTTGATCATCGTGGTGGTCGTCGTCAACCTGGTCCCCGCGGCGGCCACCCGCCTGCTGGGATCCCGCCGGCGTGGGTAACCCGGCTGAAGCCGCCCGTCGTACTCGGCCAGCCTCACCACCAAATCGCCTCTGATCCTTGGTCTTCCCGGCTTGCTTCAGGGCGTTCGGATGTGGCACCCAGGCCGACTCAGGCGGAAGGCGTGGCCGCGCTTTTGGGGTTGAGGTGCGTCAAGTGCCCGCTCTCCACTCCGGAGGCGGGGTCGAGCTCACAGTCGACGATCGCAGGTTCATTCGATGCCAGCGCTTCCGTAAGTGCCGTTTGCAGCTCGCTCGGAGTAGTGGCGTGGAATCCCTTTCCGCCGAATGCTTCTGCAATTAGCTCGTGGCGTGCATGTGCGTTCAGGACGGTCGGCGCTGGGTCTGCTCCGGAAGCGACCTCGTCGCCGCGATAGACACCGCCGTTGTTAAGAATGACCACAGTGATGGGCAGTCGGTGGCGGCATATGGTCTCGACTTCCATGCCACTGAAGCCAAATGCGCTGTCGCCCTCGATCGCGACGACCGATTGTCCGGTTTCGATCGCCGCCGCGATGGCATAACCCATGCCGATACCCATCGCACCCCAGGTTCCGCTGTCGAGCCGATGGCGCGGCAGTTGCATGTCGATCACGTTGCGGGCGATGTCCAGCGCGTTGGCGCCCTCGTTGACCAGGTACGTGTCCGGATGTCGGTCCAGCACTGCGCGTATCGCGCGCAGCGCGTTGTAGAAGCGCATCGGGTGCGGGTCGTCAGCAAGGCGCCGGTGCATCGCGGTGTCGTTGTGGGCCTTGCGTTCGGCGAGCTCGCTGGTCCATTGTCTCGGCACAGTGATCGGGTGCTGCGGGAGCCGATCGAGTAGCGCCGACATCACCGAGCCGATGTCGCCGGCCAGCGGTGCTGCAATCGGTCGGTTGCTGTCGAATTCCGATGCCGCGATATCGACCTGGACGAACTGCGCGTCGGCCGACCATTGCGGTGATTCCCCGTGGCCCAACAACCAGTTGAGCCGGGCGCCGACCAGCATGATCACATCGCCGCGGGCCAACGCCAACGAACGCGTTGCGGCGACCGATTGCGGGTGCGAATCCGGCAGCAGTCCCTTGGCCATCGACATCGGCAGAAACGGGATGCCGGTGGTTTCGACGAACTGCCGGATCAGGGCGTCGGCCTGTGCGTAGGCCGCACCCTTGCCGAGCACAACCAGTGGTCGCTGCGCCTGCGCCAGCAGGTTCAATGCGCGGTCGACTGCGGCCACCCCGGGCGATTGCCGCGGAGCAGGATCGACGACCCGCCAGATCGTGTCTGCCGCGGCGTCGGCACCGATGGCTTGTCCGAGCACAGCGGCCGGGATGTCCAGGTAGACACCGCCGGGTCGGCCCGAGACCGCGGTGCGGATGGCGCGCGCGACGCCGAGGCCGATGTCTTCGACACGCCCGATGCGGTACGCCCCCTTCGCGAACGGTCGAGCCGCGGCCAGCTGGTCGAGCTCCTCATAACCGCCGCGCTGCAGATCTGCCATCGCCCGCGGCCCCGATCCCGAGATCTGGATCATCGGAAAGCAGTTCGTGGTGGCGTTCGCCAGCGCGGTCAGACCGTTGAGGAAGCCGACGCCGGACGCGGTCAGGCAGACACCGGGCAGCTGGGTCAGGAAGCCGGCCGCAGCCGCTGCGTGGCCAGCGGAGGCCTCGTGCCGGAAGCCGATGTAACGGATACCAGATGTCTGCGCGACACGGGCAAGGTCGGTGATCGGGATGCCGACCAGCCCGTAAATGGTGGTTATCCCGTTGAGCTTGAGGGCATCCGCAACGAGGTGGAAGCCATCGGTCAGCCGACCGGATTGCGGCGTTTCGTCTGGAGGTGTCGATCCTGCGGACATGCGCGACTCCTGGTATCCGTGGGCGGATCCGCCTGTGGTCACCACTTTGGTCTACTAGGGCGCCGACGTCCAAACCGAGCCGCTGTGCAGCCCATAGGATTCTGGTGCGGCCCAGGAAGGAGAACGGCCAATGACGCCTGATCGGATCAGCACTGGTGCGACCGGCCCGACCATGGCAGATCTACTGGAAGCGACGGCAAGCCGACATCCCGAGGCACCCGCACTCGTCGCCGGCGCCGACCGTATCCCGATTAGCTACCGCGACCTCGTTGGACTGGTCGACGAGCTGGCCGGGAGATTGGCGCAGGGCGGCATGCTGCCCGGCGATCGGGCAGCGCTTCGCGCATGCAGCAGCGCTGAGTTCGTCGTGGGGTTGTTGGCGGCTTCCCGTGCCGGGCTGATCGTAGTGCCGCTGGATCCGGCCTTGCCGGTCAGCGAGCAACGCGCGAGGGTCACGGCGGCCGGAGCGCGGGCTGTCCTCGTTGACGACGCCGGCGCGGATGGACCGCAGGTGCCGTGCTGGCCGATCTCGGTTGCGGTCAGCCGACGTAACGGAGCGTCGGTCGAGCTGGACTACACCGCGGAAACGCACCCGAGGACCGCGACGCCCGACGGACTGCGGCCCGACGACGCGATGATCATGTTCACCGGTGGTACGACCGGTTCGCCGAAAATGGTTCCCTGGACCCGCAATAACATCGCCGCCTCGATTAGCAGCGTCATCGCTACGTACCAACTCGGGCCGCGAGATGCGACCGTCGCCGTGATGCCGCTATTCCACGGCCACGGCTTGATTGCCGCGCTCCTGTCAACCCTGGCGTCCGGGGGAAGCGTGCTCCTTCCAACCCATGGGCGGTTTTCCGCGCACACATTCTGGGACGACGCACACGCCGTCGGCGCCACCTGGTTCACAGCGGTACCGACGATTCACCGAATTTTGCTGCAGCGCACGGGGACCGACTATCCGGGCCCCGCGCGGGTGCCGCTGCGCTTCATCCGCAGCTGTAGCGCCGCGCTGGACCCGGAGACAGCCGTCGCACTCCGGACGGAGTTCGCGGCACCGGTGCTGTGTGCCTACGGTATGACCGAGGCCACTCATCAGGTGACGAGCATGGGCTTAGCCGCGGACGACCAACGCACTGTCACGCCGGGCCTGGTCGGTCGTTCGACGGGAGCCGACGTTCGAATCGTCGGCGACGACGGTCAAGCGTGCCCGCCGGATGCCGTCGGGGAGGTCTGGTTACGCGGCCGGAACATCGTGCGCGGTTACCTTGACCCCTCCGCAACCGCCCGAAGTTTCACGGACGGATGGCTGCACACCGGCGACCTGGGGTCGCTGTCGGCGACGGGCGAGCTGAGGCTGCGCGGCCGCATCAAGGAAATGATCAACCGCGGCGGCGAGAAGGTATCGCCGGAGCACGTCGAGGGTGTGTTGGCCAGCCATCCCGATATAGTCGAGGCCGCCGTGTTCGCCGTTCCCGACCCGATGTACGGGGAGGCGGTCGCAGCGGTGATTGTGCCGCAGCAGTCCCGTCCACCAGATTTCACGGAACTGGCCGAGTTTTGCCGAAAGCGGCTGGCCCCCTTCGAAATTCCGGCGCGTTTCCAGGAGACGAGCGCGCTGCCGCATACCCCCAAGGGCTCGCTCGACCGCCGTGCGGTGGCGCAGCGATTCGCCCGCGAAACCTGAGCGGTCGGACACCGTATCGCCGCGCCGCACATCAGCCCGCGGCCAGCTGCACCACCCTGTCGTTCCCGCGGTCGGCGACATATACGTTCCCCTTGGGATCCACAGCCACCGCCAATGGCGTGTTTAGGCCGTCGAACGGCAGCACGGTTGATGTGTTCGCCCCGGCGGCCAACTTCAGCACCTTGCTGGTGTCGTGGTCGGTGACGTAGACGCCGCCTGCGGAGTCGACCCCTATGCCCCAGGGCACTGTGAGACCGCTGAACGGCAAAACCGTCTGGGCGTTCGATCCGGCCTCCAACTTCAACACCCTGTTGTTGTCGGAGTCGGTGACGTAGACGTTGCCGGCGGTGTCCACCGCCACGCCATCGGGGTCGTTTAGTCCGTTGAACGGCAAGTCGGTCGGGTCGCTCGATCCGGCCGGCAACTTGACGACCCTATTGTTACCGCGGTCTGCGACGTAGACTGCGCCAGCGGCGTCCACTGCCACGCCCTCGGGGTAATTGAGACCGCTGAACGGCAAAACCGTCTGGTCGTTCGACCCGGCCGGCAACTTCACCACCCTGTTGTTGAAGTCGGTGACGTAAACGCTGCCGGCGGAATCCACCGCAAGGTCCTGTGGCTGGTAGAGACCGGTGAATGGCAAGACGGCGGGGGTGCTAGACCCGTGCGCCAGCTTCAGGACCCGACCGTACATGCTTTCACTGGTGACGTACACATTCCCGTCCGTGTCTAGCGCCACCCCGCTCGGCGAGAGCCGGAAGTCGAGGCCGTTGAACGGTAGCACGCTTTGCCCAGATGCCGACGTCGATGAAGACGACGGCCGGAAAACCAGGATTGCGACGGCGACAACAACACCAATGGTCACCAAGGCGATAGCTCCGATAATGGCCCACCGCTTGCGGTGGTCCTCGTATTCGGGTGCTTTGCTGAAATCCGGTGCCTTTGCGGAACCGCCGGAGGACGGGATACCTGGGCGCGACCAGCTGCCACCGCCGGTGTCGGCGGACGGTGCCCACGCCGGCTGGGTCCACGTATCGGCGCGGGGATCCGATCTGGCGGAGTGATTCCGGAAACCGGTCACCGCCGCACCGGCGGCGCCGCCCAGCAGAGTGGCATTTTCTCCTTGTTTCAGAATTGTGGTGGCCTGCTGTTGGTCCGATGCGGTCAGCGCGTCGTGGGCGGCCGCAGCCAGCTCACCGGCGCTGCGATAGCGCTCTTCCGGGATTTTCGCCATGCCCTTGGCGATCACCTGGTCTATAGCCGGCGGCACCTCTCCAGGTCGCACCTGGCTGGGCCGTGGGGCGGGCTGCATCAGGTGCGCGGCGATCAACTGCTCGATGCTGTCCACCCGGTAAGGAGGTGCCCCTGTCAAACACTCAGCGAGCACACAAGCTAGCGCATAGATATCGGAGCGATAAGTGACTTCATTGCCTGAAAACCGCTCCGGGGCCATGTAATTGTAGGTTCCGATTGCGGTCCCGGTCTGGGTCAGCCCCGGATCGGTGGCGGCGCGCGCTATACCGAAATCCACCAGATAAGCAAAGTCGTTACCAGTGATCAGGATGTTCTCCGGTTTGACATCGCGGTGCGTCACGCCGGCGGCGTGCGCGGCGTCCAGGGCGGCGGCGATCTGGCGCACAATGGCCACACTCCGTGCCGGGCTCAGCGGACCATTGCGGGCCAAGATGTCGCGCAGCGATTTGCCCTCGATCAGCCGCATGTCCACATAGAACTTGCCGTTGATCTCGCCGTAGTCGTGGATCGGCACCACATGTGGCTCGGTCAGCCGTCCGGCGGTATCGGCCTCGCGTTGCATCCGGGCGCGGAATTCCGGGTTGCCGGAGAACTGCGCGGAGATCAGCTTCAATGCCACTACCCGATGTTTGCGGGTGTCCTCAGCCTCGTAGACCTCACCCATTCCGCCGCGGCCTAACAGCCGCAGCAGCCGATAGGGTCCAAACCACGACCCCACCCGCGAACCTGGCTCAGTGTTGCTCACCGTCGAGCTCCCTCCGTCTAATCAAGAGATAGCATTCACCGCTTTGGCCAGTTTGGATTGGAACGAGCTCGGCAGCGGAATGGATCCGTACTGGTCCAAACCGTCTTGGCCAGGGCCGATTGCTGCCTGCATGAACGCTTTGACCGCGGTGCCGGTCGCCGAATCGGGATATTTCGAGCAGACGATCTCGTAGGTCGCCAGCACAATCGGATACGACCCGGGCTGGGTCGGCTTGTAGAACGAGGATGTGTCCAACACCAGGTCATTGCCCTGTCCCACGATCTTGGCCCCAGCGATCGTCTTGCCGACCGACTCGGTAGTGATCGAGACCGGGTCCGGCCCCGCCGAAGTGATGATCTGGGCCATGTGCAACTGCTTGCCCACCGCAAACGACCACTCGTTGTAGGTGATGGACCCCTCGGTGCTTTGCAGCGCCGCTGAGGTGCCGTTGTTGCCCGCTGCGCCGTCACCGACACCCCCGAGGAACGTCTCGCTAACCCCCTTGCCCCACGCACCGTCGGAGGCGCCATCGAGGTATTTCTGGAAGTTATCCGAAGTCCCGGACTTGTCGCTGCGGTAGATCACGTGAATCGGCGTGTCGGGCAGCGCGGTGCCCTTGTTGAGCGCGGCGATCGCCGGATCATTCCACGAAGTGATGGTGCCGTTGAAAATCTTGGCGGTGGTCGGCCCGTCCAGAATGAGCGGGTTCACGCCACCGACGTTGTAGGTGACCGCAATCGGGCCAAACACCGTCGGTAAATCCCACGCCGGCGACCCACACCGCCCCGCCGCCGCGTCGGGCTGACCCGTCGACGGATCCAACGGGACGTCAGAGCCGGCCAGGTCAGTTTGGTTGCTGATGAATGCCTTTACCCCCGCGCCCGAGCCGTTGGCGTTGTAGTCCAGCGTGTGACCCGGACACGCCCGGATATAGGCATACACGAATTGCTCGATCGCGTTCTCCTGCGCCGTCGACCCGGCGTCGCGGAGTTCCCGTTTGCCGCCGCAGTCCACATGCGCAGAGTCCTTGCTGTGGCCACCGCAGGCCGAGATCATCACTGCGCCGGTGACCAGCAGGCTCAGCGCGCCGCCAGCTCGCTTCAACCTCACGGGACTCCTCTCTGAAGAGTAAAGGTGACTACCACATCACTCTGCCACCGAGCCGAGCCGAGCCGCGGAATCGCGCTCGTTCGCACAGCGGCGTCGTCGCCGCCAACTGCCGTGTGAACCCACGGTGAATATACAAATCTTTGAAGGCGGACGGAGGATTACAGAGGCTGCCCGCAGAGGGGCGTAACGCAGTAGCATCAGGCGTTGATGGTCTGTGAACAGCTCGACTCCGAGAACCGCGATGTCGTGCGCACGACCATAAGTGTTGCCGCGCAGGCAATTCCACCGGTTAGCCGAGAGGCTACTGACCCAGGTGAGCCGCTGCGTCTCCGGTCTATTCGGCGACCGCAGGCTCGTTGGTGTCATTGCCGGGTCCATAGCGGTTGAGTAGTCGAAAGAAGGTAAGGAACGTGAAAATTCATCTGCCTACGGGGCTGGCCGCGGCGTTGGTCCTGGTCGCAGCATGCGGTTCGAACTCCACAAGTGGTTCGTCGAACCCCGGGGCCACCGGCGGCCCGGTCGCCACCGCACCAGCGACGTCGCAGGTGACGTTGTCGGAGACTGGGAGCACGCTGCTCTACCCGCTGTTTAATCTGTGGGGTCCCGCCTATCACGAGAAGTACCCGAACATCACGATCACTGCCCAGGGCACCGGTTCGGGTACTGGAATTTCCCAGGCCGCCACCGGAGCGATCAACATCGGCGCCTCCGACGCGTACCTCTCCGAGGGCGACATGGCCGCCCACAAGGGCCTGATGAACATCGCGTTGGCAATTTCCGCTCAGCAGATCAACTACAACCTGCCCGGTCTCACAGAGCACCTCAAGCTGAATGGCAAAGTGCTGGCGGCGATGTACCAGGGCACAATCAAGACCTGGAACGATCCGCAGATCGCCGCCCTCAACCCCGGCGTGAAGCTGCCGAATACCACGGTGGTCCCGCTGCACCGCTCCGACGGGTCGGGTGACACTTTCATGTTCACCCAATATCTGTCCAAGCAAGACCCCGACGGCTGGGGCAAGTCGCCGGGCTTCGGCACCACCGTCGACTTCCCCGCGGTCCCGGGTGCGCTGGGCGAGGACGGCAACGGCGGTATGGTAACCGGCTGCGCAAACACACCCGGATGTGTCGCCTACATCGGCATCAGCTATCTCGACCAGACCAACCAGAAGGGCCTCGGCGAGGCCCAGTTGGGCAATGCCGCCGGGAAATACCTGCTGCCCGACCCCCACAGCATCCAGGCCGGGGCCGCCGGCTTCGTCTCGAAAACCCCGGAGAACCAAGCGATCTCGCTGATCGATGGCCCGTCTGCCGCCGGGTACCCGATCATCAACTACGAGTACGCCATCGTCAACAGCAATCAAAAGGACGCCGCCACCGCACAGACGATGCAGGCGTTTCTGCACTGGGCGATCACCGACGGAAACGCTCCCTCGTTCCTGGACAAGGTGCACTTTCAGCCACTGCCGCCCCAGGTGGTGAAGTTGTCCGACGCCCAGATCGCCAAGATCGCCGGGTAAGGAACGCCCGAACCCCGCTACGAGATTGCATTCACAGCGCTGGCCAGTCTTGATTGGAACGAAGCCGGCAGCGGGATTGATCCGTACTGATCCAGGCCGTCCTGGCCAGGACCGATTGTGGCCTGCATAAACGCCTTCACGGCGGCGCCGGTCGCGGAATCCGGATACTTCGAGCACACGATCTCGTACGTCGGTTCCACGATCGGGTAAGCGCCGGCCTGCGTCGGCTTGTAGAACGACGACGTATCCAGCACCAAGTCATTACCCTGGCCGACGATCTTGGCCCCGGCGATCGTCTTTTTCACCGAATCGGTGGTGATCGACACCGGATCCGGACCCGCCGGCGTGACGATCTGGGCCATGCTCAACTGTTTGCCCACCGCAAACGACCACTGGTTATAACTGATCGACCCGTCGGTGCTCTGCACAATTGCGGAGGTGCCGTTATCCCCCGCCGCACCGTCGCCGACCCCTCCTTTGAATGTTTCCCCGTCGCCTTTGCCCCACGCCCCGTTGGACGCGGCGTCGAGGTATTCCTGAAAGTTGGCCGAGTTGGCGGATTTGTCGCTGCGGAAGATGACTCGAATGGGCGCCGAGGGCAGGGTGGTTCCTGGATTGAGAGCTACGATCGCCGGGTCATTCCAGCTGGTGATGCCGCCGTTGAAGATCCTTGCCAACGTGGGCGCGTCCAGGTTCAGCACATCCACCCCGTTGATGTTGTAGGTGACCGCGATCGGTTGAAACACCGCCGGCAGGTCCCAGGCCGGTGAACCGCACCGCGCTGCTGCACGCTCGGGCTCACCCTTCGACGGGGTCAATGGAACCCCAGAGCCCGCCAGATCTGTTCTGGCACTGATAAAGTCCTTCACCCCAGCGCCGGAGCCGTTGGCGTTGTAGTCCAGCGTGTAGCCTGGGCACGCGCGAATATAGGCATAGACGAATTGTTCAATCGCGTTTTCTTGTGCAGTCGCGCCGCTGGCCTTGAGTTTCTTCTTACCACCGCACTGCACCTGCGCCGTGTTGGAGTCAGACGAGGATTTTGAGTGGCTACCGCACGCCGGCATCACTAGTGCGCAGGCGGCCAGCAGGCTCAGCGCGGCCCCAGCTCGCTCGAACCTCACGGGACTCCTCTCCGAAGAGTCAAGGGTGACGACACCTCACTCTGCCACCGATTCGATCCGAGCAGCGAAGGAAAATTTCGCACAGCTCGTGTCACCACCGGCAACAGCAGGCGTGAACTCACGGTGAATATACGAGCCATTCCCGACAAAGGAGGACTGAACAGCCGCGCGACGTAACATGTGCGGTGATGAATCGTGAACAGCACGACACGCGCTCCTTTGCAGCCGCTGATCCGGCCTTGGGCGTTATCGATCTCAGCTTGGGTTTCGGCGCGAAAACAGTGCTCGACCGGGTGAGCCTGCAGTTCCCCGCGAATGCGGTTACGGCGCTGCTGGGTCCCACCGGCTCGGGCAAGACGACGTTTTTGCGGTCACTGAACCGGATGAACGACAAGGTATCCGGATACCGCTACAGCGGCGACGTGCTGTTGGGCGGCCGCAGCATCTTCAGCGACCACGACCTGATGGAGTTGCGGCGCCGAGTCGGCATGTTGTTCCAGCGTCCCAATCCATTCCCGATGTCGATCCTGGACAACGTGGTCGCCGGTGTACGTGCCCATAAGATGGCTCCCCGCAAAGAGTTCAACAACATCGCAGAGAAGCTGCTGACCGAGGTCGGCCTGTGGGGTGCGGTCAAGGATCGCCTCGACGATTCCCCGTTCCGGCTTTCCGGGGGCCAGCAACAGTTGCTGTGCCTGGCTCGTGCCCTTGCGGTCGATCCGGAGGTGCTGCTGCTCGACGAGCCCACCTCCTCGCTGGACCCGACAACGACTGAGAAGATAGAGGCCCTGATTCGGTCGCTCACCGACCGGCTCACCGTGATCATGGTGACCCATGACCTCGCCCAGGCCGCGCGGACTGGCGACCGGACGGCACTCTTCTACGACGGCAGGCTGGTCGAGGAGGGACCGACCGAGCAGCTGTTCACGTCGCCGAAGCAGGAAGAAACCGTTCGGTACATCTCGGGTCTGTTCGGCAATCACAAACTCCTCGGCGCCCTTGCCGAGGCTGAACACGTCAGTGGCGAAACAGAGAGGTAGTGACTATGGGGCACATGGAAATTCGTCTGCGTACGCTGTTGGCCCTGACGGCCGCTTCCACGCTGATTCTGGCCATGGCAGGCTGCGGGTCGAACAAGTCGACCGGTCCTTCGAAACCGGGGGCCGGGGGTGCGGTCGCCACAGCTCCGGCGACGTCAGCGGTGACGTTGTCGGAGAGCGGCGCCACCGAGTTGTATCCGCTGATGAACCTGTGGGGTCCGGCCTATCACGGGAAGTATCCGAACGTCACGATCACTACCCAGAGCACTGGGTCGGGCGCCGGGATTTCGCAGGCCGCCGCCGGGACGGTCAATATCGGCGCCTCCGGCGCGTACCTGTCCGAGGGCGACATGCGCAAGGGGTTGATGAACATCGCGTTGGCCATCGACTCTTTGCAGGTCAACTACAACCTGCCTGGTGTCAGCGAGCACCTCAATCTGAACGGCAAAGTGCTGGCCGCCATTTACCAGGGCAAGGTCAAAAGCTGGAACGACCCGCAGATCACGGCGCTCAACCCGGGGGTGAACCTGCCCGACACTCCGGTGGTTACGCTGCACCGCTCCGACGGGTCGGGCGCCACGTTCTTGTTCACCCAATATCTGTCCATGCAGGACCCCGACGGCTGGGGCAGGTCGCCCGGCTTCGGGACCACCGTCGACTTCCCAGCGGTGCCGGGCGCACTCGCGGAGCACGGCAACGGCGGTATGGTAACCGGCTGCGCCGGCACTCCGGGCTGTGTGGCGTATATCGGCATCAGCTACCTCGACGAGACCAATCAAAAGGGATTAGGCGAAGCCCAATTGGGCAATGCCGCAGGGAAGTTCCTGTTGCCCGACGCCCCTAGCATCCGGGCCGGGGCCGCTGGCTTCGTCTCGAAAACCCCGGACAACGAAGCGATCTCGATGGTCAACGGCTCAGCCGCCGACGGGTATCCGATCGTCAACTACGAGTACGCCATCGTCCAGCAGCACCAGACGGATGCCGCCGTCGCGCAGACAATGCAGGCATTCCTGCACTGGGTGATCACCGACGGCAACAACCCCTCGTTCCTGAACAAGGTGCACTTTGAGCCACTGCCGGATTCGGTGGTGAAGTTGTCCGATGCCCAGATCGCCAAGATCACGGCCAAATAACTTCACCGAGCCATTGACGGCCTCCACGACAGCGCACACGCCAAGCACCTTCCGGCGCATGATGGGCCACGTCCGTGACCTGAGCTGCCAGGGTCTCGGCGTTCAGTGGGCCGGCGGTGTGGGCGCGGTAATCCCGCTGCTGGCGCTGGTGTTCGTGCTGGCGACGCTGATCATCGAGGCGCTGCCCGCGATCAGGGTCAATGGACTGCACTTCTTCACCGGCACCGATTGGAACCCTGGCAATATCTACGGCGTCACCGAAGTCAGCCACGGCGTCGCGCATCCGGTCGGCGTGTACTACGGGGCGTTGCCGCTGATCGTCGGCACGCTGGCCACCTCGGCTATCGCGCTGATCATCGCAGTGCCGGTATCCATAGGCGCGGCGTTGGTGATCGCAGAACGGTTACCGAAGCGCCTCGGCTCGGCCGTCGGCATGACACTCGAACTGCTCGCCGGCATTCCGAGCGTCATCGTCGGGCTATGGGGCGCCATGACGTTCGGGCCGTTCATCGCCCGGAACATCGCTCCGGTAATAGCTCGCAACGCTCCCGATGTGCCGGTGCTCGACTATTTCCGCGGCGATCCCGGTCATGGCGAGGGCATGCTGGTCTCCGGCCTGGTGCTGGCAGTGATGGTTATTCCGATCATCGCCAGCACCACCCGGGATCTGATACGGCAGGTGCCGCCGCTGCCCCGCGAGGGCGCAATCGCGCTGGGGATGTCCGATTGGGAGTGCACTCGCCGAGTCACGCTGCCGTGGATATCGCGCGGCATCGTCGGCGCCGTGGTACTGGGGCTTGGCCGTGCGCTCGGCGAGACGATGGCCGTCGCCATGGTGTCCGGTGCGGTGTTGGGCGCAATGCCAGCCAACATCTACGCGACCATGACGACTATCGCCGCCACCGTGGTGTCGCAACTGGATTCGGCGATGACGGACTCCACCGACTTTGCGGTCAAAACTCTCGCCGAGGTGAGTCTGGTGCTGATGGTGATCACCTTGCTGACGAATGTGGTCGCCCGCGTATTGGTGCATCGGACAGCTGGCACTGCGCTGCCGGTCGGGCGAGGAGTCTGAGGATGAGCGGGTCCGCTGCGACAGCTACTCCACACTCCGCGCACGCGCTGTCCGGTCGACGGCGTTGGGTCGCCGCCCGGCGCAAGGCCGTCAACACCCTTTTCCTGGCCACCTGTTTCGGCTGCTTGGCAGTGGTGATCGGCCCGACGTTGTGGATGCTGATCGGGGTCGTCAGCCGCGCCCTGCCGGTGTTCCACTGGAGCGTCGTGGTGCAGAACACCCAGGGCAACGGGGGCGGCCTGCGCAACGCAATCATCGGCACAGCCGTCCTGGGTTTGGGGGTCATGCTGGTCGGTGGCACCGTGAGTGTATTGACGGGGATCTATTTGTCCGAGTTCGCAACCGGACGCACGCAATCGATTCTGCGCGGCGCCTACGAGGTGCTGGCCGGCATCCCGTCGATCGTCCTCGGCTACGTCGGCTATGTGGCGCTCGTGGTGTACTTCCACTGGGGGTTCTCGCTTGCGGCCGGGGTGCTGGTGCTGTCGGTTCTCAGCATTCCGTACATCACCAAAGCCACCGAGTCGGCGCTGCATCAAGTGCCGACGTCGTATCGGGAAGGAGCGGAGGCACTGGGGCTTCCGGTTGGTTGGACGCTCCGCCGGATTGTGCTGAAGTCGGCAATGCCCGGCATCGTCACCGGCCTGCTCGTCGCGCTGGCGCTGGCCTTCGGGGAAACTGCTCCTTTGCTGTACACGGCCGGCTGGTCGCAATCTCCGCCGACGGGGCAACTCTTCGGCGAGCCCGTCGGGTACCTGACCTACCCGATTTGGACGTTCTACGATCTGCCGTCCAAGACGGCTCAAGACCTGTCGTATGACGCTGCCTTCTTGCTGATCATCTTCGTGCTGCTGCTGATCATCCTTGGGCGGCTGGTTACTTGGTTCTCGCGGCGGCATGCTGAAACTTAAGTTGTTGGCGGTCGTCACCCGACCGAGTACGTGCTGTTCAGCGCGGCCTGCGGATACCATTGGCTGGTGTCCACGGAGGCTCTTGGCGGGCGGTTGCCCGAACTGACCGGCGACGCCAGAGCCGATCGCTGGCGTGAGCACCGTGCCGCGGTACGGGCCGAGTTGGTCGAGGCGACGCTGCGGGCGATCGAGGAATACGGCCCGGACCTGTCCATCGATGACGTGGTTCGCACCGCGGGTGTCCCGCGCCCGAAGCTCTACCGGTTCTTCGCCGACAAGGACACGTTGTTCAGCGCCGTCGGCGAACGGGTGCAGGCGATGGTGCTCGAACGCGTGGTACCTCGTTTCAGCGAGGCCGGCACCGCGCGGGAGCTGGTCCGCTCGGCGGTGGCCACCTACATCGACCTGGTCGACGAGCGGCCCAATCTGTTCCGCTTCCTGGTGGGGTCCCAGTTCACCGAGCGCCGCTCGACCGAGGCGTTGATCGAGGGGGGCAGGCCGCTGGCCAACGCCACCACCGAGGTGGTGGCGGGCATCTTGCGAGCGCGCGGCGGGCAGGCCGACGACCTTCAATACGCCGTCGATGCTTTGCTGGGCGGGGTGGCGCTCGGCGTGCTGCGTTGGCTGAACGAGCCGACGATCAGCAAGGCCGAGCTCGTCGAGCAGCTGACCACCTTCTTGTGGGGCGCGCTGTCCGCGACCGCCGCCGCGCGTGGTCTGGATCTGGATCCGGACCAAAAACTGTCCTAGCAGCACGTTCGCTGCGCTGATTCCGCTGACCCTTGCGGGCCGTGGTACGCCGCAGTACTGTGACGACAAGCACATAGTACTAGTAGTACTAGGTACTGAACGTTCGAAGAAAGGCCATCGGAGTCATGGCGAACGCGGCACAGTTCAGTTATCCGACGACGAGGCGGATCCGCTTCCGATTCGGCGAGGACGCGACCTACGGCAAGTACTTCGTCAACAACGACATGGTGTTCAGCCACTTCGTGGCTGGCCTGTCGGGCTCGTTCCCGCCGGGCGAAGAAGCATTCATCCGATCGGTGCGCCGCTACGCCGACCGGATCACCGAACCGGAGCTGAAGAAGCGGGTCAACGGCTTCATCGGCCAGGAATCCACCCACGGGCAGGAGCATCGCCGGC
Source organism: Mycobacterium kyorinense (assembly GCF_002101735.1). Lineage (GTDB taxonomy): Bacteria > Actinomycetota > Actinomycetes > Mycobacteriales > Mycobacteriaceae > Mycobacterium > Mycobacterium kyorinense. The sequence goes on from NZ_LQPE01000057.1 coordinate 57,598, forward strand.
TCAACGAAAAGCTCATCGAGATGGGCTACCCGATCGGGTGGTGGGATTCGGAGTCGTTGAAGCAGAAGCGGCTTCGGTTCGAAGAATGGCTGGGCGGACGACGCCATCTGGCGCTGACAGCGGCCGCCGAGCATTACACCGCGGTGCTTGCCGAACGGGTGTTGTCCAGCGCCGAGATTCAAGCGATTCCCGGCGACGCGGAAGTGTGGAACCTGCTGAACTGGCATGCCCTCGAAGAGCTGGAACACAAGTCGGTGGCGTTCGACGTGTACCGGGCCGTGGGCGGCTCCGAGCGCATCCGCATCACGGTGATGGCGGTACTGCTTGCGGTGATGATTCCGCTCACCACCGTCTTGTTGACGATCGCGCTGGCCCGCGATCCGATAGCGCGACGGCACCCGCTTCGGCTGATGCGCGAGGCCTACGACCTGTACCGGGGACCGTTCTTCAAAGGGTTGATCGGCCAGCTCGCGAAATACCTGCGTCCGGGCTTCCACCCCGACGACATCGACACGACAGCACTTTTGGACCAGTGGCGCGACGAACTCTTCGGCGCCCAAGGCGTCCTCGTCGACCACCTCAAGTAACAAGGGAGAAGATCGTCATGGGTGCTGTGCAGCGGACGACGGTCGAAAGCCTCTCGGCCAGAACGTATCCCAAGGTGCGGCGGATCCGGTTCCGGTTCGGCGACTCGCGGCCGATGAAGCGTCACTTCGTCGAGGGCGACATCGTGCTGAGCCACCTGACCGCGTTGCTGTCGGCGATCTTCCCGCCCGGCGAGGAGGGATTCATCAGGTCGGTGCGGCGCTTCGCCGATCACGTCACCGACCCCGAGCTGAAGAAGAGGGTCGCCGGATTCATCGGCCAGGAGTCGGTGCACGGCCAAGAGCATCGACGGCTGAACGAGCAGCTGGTGGCGATGGGTTATCCGCTGGTGCGCGTGTTCATGTTCGACCACGACAGCAGGCGTCACAAACTGCTGGTGCGTTACGAGAACCGGCTGCCGGGCTATCTGCATTTGGCGATGACGGCGGCGGCCGAGCACTACACGGCGACGCTGGCTCAGCGGATGCTCACCGACGAGATGCAGGCCATCCCAGGCGATCCCGAGGTCCGTCATCTGCTCAATTGGCACGCCATCGAGGAGTTGGAGCACAAGTCGGTGGCGTTCGACGTCTACCGGGCGGTCGGCGGGCCGGAGTGGATCCGCATCGGGGTGATGGCGGTGATCTACGTGCTGACCATCCCGCTCGTCACGGGCGGCGTGATTCTGTCGATCATGATGGACCCCACCGGCTGGCACCCGATCACGGTGTGGCGCCAGACGATCGGCGTTTTCCGCGGCCCACTGCTCAAAGGCGTGATGGCCGACCTGCGCAAGTACATGCGGCCGGGCTTCCACCCCGACGACATCGACACGACGGCACTTTTGGAGCAGTGGCGCGAAGAACTCTTCGGCTCCGACGGCGCTCTGGTCGACCACCTCAAGTGAGTATGGCAGCGCAGCCGGACCACGAAGTCGTCGTCGTCGGAGCCGGCTTCGGCGGCATCGGGGCCAGCATTGCCCTGCAGCGACGAGGAATTCACGACTTCGTGATCGTCGACAAATGGGATCGGGTCGGCGGCACCTGGCACGCCAACACCTATCCCGGTGTGGCCGTCGACATCCCGACGTTCATCTACAGCTTCTCCTACGAGCAGCGCGGCGACTGGTCCCGGATCTTCACTCCGGGCGCAGAGCTTCGGGACTACGCCGACGACATGGTGGACAAGTACGGGCTGCGCGAGAAGCTCCGGCTGAACACCACGATCACCTCGGCAGTCTTCGACGAGGCTCATAGCCTGTGGCGGCTCACCACCGACGGCGACCGGGAGCTGACCGCACGGTTTGTCGTGATGGCGGTGGGCGGATTGGAACGCCCCAAGATGCCCGACATCGCGGGGCTCGACGATTTCGGCGGCACGCTGATGCACACGGCGCTGTGGAATCACGACGTGGAGCTGACCGGCAAGCGGGTGGCGGTGATCGGCACCGGAGCCACGTCGCTACAGCTCGTACCGGCGATTGTCGACGACGTCGCGCACCTCATTGTCTTCCAGCGGACACCGATCTGGGTATTTCCCAAGCCGGACATCGCGGTCGGGCCGCTGGGCCGAGCGCTGATGAGCCGGCCGTGGATTCGATCGAGCGTCCGCGTGGCCGGCACCGCGCTGACCGAGCTGGGCATGAGCGGGCTGTGGGCCGGCCCGCGGTGGCTGGTGGATGCCACTCGGCAACTGAGCGAAGCACCGGTGCGGCGCTGGATGCGCAGTCAGGTCAACGATCCGCTGATTCGCGAAAAGCTGATCCCGCGATACGGGTTGGGCTGCAAACGGCCGTCGATGTCCAACGATTACTTGCGGACCTTCAACCGCGACGACGTCAGTCTGGTCACCGAGCCCATCGAGCGCATCACCGCCGATGGCGTGCGCACCGTCGACGGCGACGAGCACCGGATCGACGTCCTGATCTGCGCGACGGGGTTTCGGCTGTGGGACAAGGGCGCGGTGCCGCCCTTCCCCGTCGTCGGCCATCGCGGCGTCGAGCTGGGACAGTTCTGGGACGAGCATCGCTACCAGGCGTACCAAGGGGTTTCGGTGCCCGGCTTTCCCAACATGTTCGCCGTCACCGGGCCTTACGGATTCGTGCTCGGCTCTTATCTGTGGATGATCGAGGCGACATCGGCCCACCTGAGCCGCGCGATCGCCGAGACCAAACGTCGCGGCGCGACGGTGTGCGAGATCCGTCAGCAGGCACACGACGAGTACTTCCGCAATTGCCTGCGACGTCAGCGGAAGAACTTCCTGTTCACCCCGACCTGCGCGGGTTCGAACACCTATTACCTCGACAGCCACGGCGATTCACCGTTCCGGCCGTCGACGCACGGCGAGATGTATTGGCACAACCGGCATTACGACCTCGACGTGTATCGCTACACCGTGGGTGCGCCGACGGCGGTTCGAGCAAAGGAGCTTGTGTGAAGCTCAACCGGTTGCGGCCCCGGGTCGTGGTGGTCACGGGCGCCGGCAGCGGCATCGGCCGCGCGACCGCGATCAGGTTCTCCAAACTCGGTGCCCACGTGGTGGTCTCCGACATCGACCTCGACGCCGCCCGGGCGACCACGGCGATCATCCGCGGCCATGGCCACTCGGCGTCGGCCGCACCGCTCGACATCACCCAGCCCGACCAATGGGATGCGTTCGCCCGCGACGTGCTCGCCGAGCACGGCTGTACCGATGTGCTGGTGAACAATGCGGGCATGCTGGTCGCCGGGCCCTTCCTGGAGCTGAGCCCGGCGGACTGGGAGCATCAACTGGGCGTCAACCTGATGGGCGTTGTCTATGGCTGCCGGGCGTTCGGCGCCCACATGGTCGAGCGCGGCAGTGGCCATATCGTCAACATCGCGTCGGCCGCCGCATTCACCCCGACGCCGGTGATGTCTGCATACTCGGTGTCCAAGGCCGGCGTGAAGATGCTGACCGAATGTCTGCGCCTGGAGCTGGGGCCGAAAGGTGTTGGGGTCAGCGCGATCTGCCCGGGCGTGATCAATACGAACATCGGCGACCACGCGATCATGGTGGGCGTCGACGAGCAGCTGGTCGAACGCGGCAAGCAGGTCACCCGGCAGCTGCAAGAATTCGCCGAGAGGCTGCCGTTCGCGCCGATGGGCCCGGATCTCGTTGCCCGGGCCGCCGTGCGGGCGGTGCGATTCGACCTCGCGGTGGTACCGGTTCGCACCGAAGCCTGGCTGGGCTACGTCATGCTGCGACTGGCTCCCGGCGTCAACCGGACCATGGCCCGCCCGTTGTCGATCGAGAGGCTGGCGAGTCTCGGCGCCCGCCTCCCGTTGAGATCGCTTACAGGGTCGTGATTTTCGCGAATCAACGACCCTGAGCGCGATCTCAATGCGCCGGAGCCGGCGCGAGCATCTGCTTCCACCCGTCGTCGCCGAGGTCGCTCGAGTTCTCCAGGTTGTACTTGACCCCGTCGGGGCCCACCACTTCTCCGCTGGACGGCAGATACACGGCCGCCGGGCTCGAGGGTGTGTAGACACACGGGTTGGGCTGCTGCCCGTTGCACTGAACCGTGCCCGAACCCGGCCGGGACAGCGGATCGTTGACCGGCGGCGGCGTGCCCGGCACCTTGTCGGCTTGCAGCGGGTTCAGTCCGTTGTTGATCGTCGGCGCCGGTATCACCTGGCCGGGGTTGACCGGCTGGTCACAGCGCGCGCCGGGGGCCGGGCAGTTACGAATCTGGTTGGGGTCGCCGTACCACGGGTTGGTGCCCAACGGAACATAGGGCTTGGGGTCGCGGCACTCTCGCGGCGTCGCGGCACGTTTGCCCGGCACGTCGACGCACGGCAGGTTGCGCGCCCCGCGAACCACATTGGCCGGAGTGTCTTGGGGGATCTTGCAATACGTGCCGGCCGGCAGCGGCGCCGTGCTGGTGTCAGCCGGTGAACGCCATTCCGATGCCGGCAGGAATCCGGTCAGGCACGGCGGCGGATTGTTGAGCGACAGGTTGAAGTCCATCAGCACCGAACCGGGGGCCGACGCGATGGCGGACTGCGCGACGGACCCGATCTCCGGCAGGAACACCAGCAACTGCTCGAGACCTTTGTTGTAGCGCTTGAGCATGTCGGCCACGATCTCGAGGTTGGCCACCGTCTGCGGCAGTGCCTCGCGGACGTCGCTGAACACCTCGGCGACCTGATCGGCGGTGGGTGGCGCCTTCGACAGGATGCGTTGCAGGTTCGTATCGTGTTGGGCGACTTGCGCCGTCAGCACGTTGAGGTTGTGGGACCAGCGTTCGATCGAATCGCCCGAGGTGACCTGGCTGTCGATGATCGGTGCCGAGTTCTGGATGATGTCGTTGACGTCGGAGAGGTTGTTCTTGAAGTCGCCGACGACCATCTGGGTCGAGTCGACCAGGCGTTGCAGCGCCGGTCCCATGCCGCCGACCGCTTGCGCGGTCTCGTCGAGCAGCGACCCGATCTTGTCCTTGGGCAACACCGACAGGCCGCGGTTGGCGGCGTCCAGCGCGGGACCGATCTCACTGGGCACCGTGCCCTTGGTGATGGTTTGGCCGGGCGAGAAGAACTTTCCCGGATTGCCGGTGGACACCAGGTCCAGATATTGCTCGCCGACCGCAGACACCGAGTGCACGTTGGCCGTGGCGTCGACGGGGATTCGGTAACGCTTGTCGATGGACAGCGTGGCCCGCGCACCCTTCACGGTCGGCTGAACTCTGGTCACCTTGCCGATCTGGATCCCGCGATAAGTCACATTCGAGGTGCGGTACAAACCGCCCGAGGCGGGCAGATCCGCGGTCAGCGTGTACTGGCCGATGCCGAGCATGCTTGGGATGCGCAAGTAATACCAGCCGAGCGCGACGAGTGCGGCCACCGTCAGAATGGCGAACACGATCAACTGGTAACGGATGAAGCGGGTCAACATCGCTTACTCACCCCGTTCCACCGGGGCGTCGGCGGGGTTGGGCGAGAACCGGATGTCGGGAACCATGGTGGCGGGGTCACGCCCCCACGACTGCTCGAGTGCGCGCAGCATCCCCGATATCCCGGTTCCGGAAAACACCGCGTTGTCGATGGTGCTCAGGGTGAGGTCGAACGACCCGGAGACGTTGATGTAGTCACCTCGCACGATCTTCGGCACGCTGTCGATCGTGAACGGCGGCGAGAGCAGCAGCCCCAGGGCGTCCACCAAATACGGTGAGGCAAGGCCGAGTTGCTTCAGCGGCCGCTGAAGCAACTGCAGATCCTGATGCAGATCGCCACGCGACGCCGACAACGTCTGGTCGGCGACGTCGCTGAGCCGCCCCACCGCGTCGACCGCGTTGATGAAAAGATCCCGCTGGTCTGCGAAATGCTTTGCCAAGGGCGGGAATTCGGTGAGTGCCCGGTCGATGACGTCGGAGCGTCCGGCCACATAGCCGAGCAGCCGGTTGGTCGAGTCGATCGCGTGCGTGACGTCGCCGCGCTGCTGGTTGACCTTGGTGACGAAGGTGTCCAGCTTGTGCAGGAAGTCCCGGAACTGCTGCGCCCGCCCGTGCAGCATGTTGTAGACCTCGTTCTGGATCACCTCGAGGTTCGGAATTCCGCCGCCGCGCAGCACCATCGCCAAGCTGGCCAAGGTTTGCTCGATCGACGGATACGCCGAGGAGTTTTTCAGCGGAATCGTGTCGCCGTCCTTCAGCAACTGCGGCGACGGGTTCGGCGGCGCGGCCAGCTCGATGTGCTGAGATCCCAGCAGGCTGGTCTGGCCGATCTTCGCGGTGGCGTTCTTGGGCAGCCGGACGCCCTTCTCCAAGTCTATCGTCAGCGTGGCGACCCAGTTTTTCAGGTTGATCGCACGCACGGTGCCGACGAAGACGTCTGCCACCAAGACACGGCTGTTTCCGTTGAGCGCCAACGTGTTCGGTATCTGCACGTAGACGGTGTAAGAGCCGGGCCCGCTGCCCGGCCCGCCGGGCAGCGGCACGTTGGAGATGCCGCGCCAGTTCCCGCACGACGTCAGCACCATGACGGCCACCAGCATCGCCAGGGCCTGCCGGACGCGCCTCACTGCCCTGGCCCTTCGGCAGCGCCGAGCGGAGCTTGCGCCGGCGGCGGTGGCGCAGCCGCGGTCGGTGACGGCAGCGGCTGCGGATACCACGGCGGCGGCAGCGGGTTGTTCTGGTCGTAGGCATTCGGCGGTCCGGGCATGTTCTGCCCCGGCGGTGGCGGTGCGATGTCCGGGCCACCCATCAACTCGGCCAGCGACTCCGGCGTCAGCATCGCCGCCGTGGCCGGCCCGACCTGAACTCCTTGCATGCCCGGCGCGACGATCCAGCCGGGCTCGGAGTTCCGGTGCGACCATGGGGTATCTCGCGAAAAGATCCCGGGCACGGTGGTGTCCTTGTACCCGGGCGGCGGCTGCAGCCGCGGCTCGGAGTAGGCGATGTTCTTGGGCAAGGTGTCGGCGGAGCTGAACAGGTTCAACCCGAACGGCGCGTAGTTGAACTTGATCGCATCCAGAATCGGCGCCAGATACTGCGCGCACAACTCGGCGGACTCTTGATACCCCAGCCGGCTGCCGGCCTGAATTGCGCTGCAGATGAACTGCATTGGGTTCGCGAAGTTGACCAGCGCCGGCACCCCGGTCAGGCTGCCGTGCGCCGGCTCGTAGATCCCGAGCACGTTGGCGGCCATCGTGGGCAGGATGTGCAGCGCCGTCTCCAAACCGTCCCTCGGGGTTTCCTGCACGATCGCGGTCGTCGCTTCGGAGAGGTTGTTGACGTCGTGGGCCAGCACCTCGCGGTTCTCGCTGAAGAAGGTCCGGGCGGTGTCCAGCAGGTCGTCGGTCTGCTGAATCGCGTTGGCCGCGGCTTGATCTGAGGAGGTCAGGGCGTTGGTGAACTGGGCAAGGTCCTTGTTCAGCGCGACGAACTGCTGGTCGTCTTGGTGCAGGGCGTTGACGAACAGCGCCAGGCTGCGCAGCACGGCGAAGAAGTCGCCGCGGCCCTCGTCGAGAGTGGTCAAGGCCTGCGACAGGTTGTCCAGCGTGGCGTTGATCTGCTTGCCCTTACCGGCCAGGCCGTCGGCGAACGATTCCACGATGTCGCCGAACGGGCCCTTGGGCTGTTCGGGCGTCGGGCCGAGTTTGTCGATGATGTTGGTGAATTGGTTGCGCAGGTCGTCCCACTCCACCGGCACCTGGGTGCGTTCGATGGGGATCACCGCCCGATCGGCCAGCACCGGCCCGCCCTTGTACGGCGGCTCCAGCTGGATGGCCCGCGACGCCACCAGCGTCGGGTTCAAGATCACCGCCTGCGCGTTGGCCGGCACCTTGTACCGGCTCTGGTAGTGAAAGGTCACTTTCATCTTGTCGCCGGCCGGCTCGATCCTGTCGATCGCGCCGACGCGGATGCCCATGATCTGCACCTTGTCCCCGACGTACAGCGCGTCGGCCTGCGGAAAGTACGCCACCACAGTGGTATTCGTCAGCCGGTGATACACCTGCCAGCCGACGAACGCGGCGATCAGACTCAGCAGCAGCACGGCCGACCCGATGACGATCGACGCCCGCGACAGCGAGGGCAGCCGGACGTTGTGGATATCGAAGATGGTGCTCAATACTGGCCTCCGGTCCCGTCAGGCGTGATGAACGGCGCTGGGAGCTGCGGGCCGGGCCCGGGCGGCGCCGGTGGTCCCGGCGGCAGTCCGGGCGCGAACGTCGACGGCGGCGCGGGCGGGCCGGCCGGCCCCAACGGCTCGCTGCGCGCCCCCGGCGGCCCCGGCGCGATCGGCACCGGAGTGCCCGGAACGTCGGGCGGCGCCTCGCCCGGCCGGCCGGCGATCGGGATCCCCGGAGTGGGCGGCAGGCCATTGCTGGTGGGCGGCAACGGCCGAACGTGGGGCAACGCCGGGTACGGACCGTTCGGCCCGAAGGGCCCTTGCTCCTGATCGACGCCCGCACACGGCATCGGATTACCGGGCCGCGGCAACAACTCCGGCGGCGGCGCATACGAACACGGCGAGCCCGGCGCCACGGCCGGTCCCGGATGATCCGGCGTGCCCTCCAGGACCGGCGGCGCCGGCGGCGGCGCGCCGTTGGGGAACCGGGTGCCGTTGGGGTCGGGGAACCGGAACGCCGGCAATCCCGCGCTGCGCCAGAAGTCTTCCGGATCGATGCCGCGCTTCTTGAACGCCGCATCCACCCACGGCTGCAGAATCCAGTACGGCAGTATGTTGGCGACCATCACCTTGAAGTACGGGCCGGAGCCGACCGCTTCGCTGAGCGCCGCGGTGTAGTTGCGCAGCGTGGTCAGCACGGACGCCAGGTCGTTCTTGTGCTTGGCCAATACGTCGGTGACAGTGCGCAATTGCTCGAGCAGGTGATGCAGGTTCGGATTGTCGCGTATGAGGCCGCGCACCTGAGTTGAAAAGGACGCGACGTTTCTCAGCAGCGCCTCGACGGCCCGTCCGCGTTGGTTGAACGCCGCCAGCAACGCCTGGGCATTCACCAGCAGCGCATTGATCTGCTCACTGCGGTCGCCGAGGACATCGGCCACCTTTCGAGCGCGTTCGAGCAGGTGCTTGATCTCCTCGTCGCGCTTACCCACGGTCTCGGAGAATTTGGCCACTCCGTCCAGGGCGGCGCTCAGGTGCGGATACGTCTGATCGATGGTGTGCGACAACACATTCAGCGACCGCTTGACGGTGTCGATGTCCCAGCCGGCAGCGGCCTTGGTGACGTCGAAGAACGCGTCGTAAATCTGATACGGGGTGGTGCTCTGGCCGAGCGGCAGTACGCCGCCCGGGCGCAGCTTCTCGTGGCCGCGCGGCTCGATCTCGAGCACCTTCTTGCCCAGAATGGTCTCGGTCTTGATCGCCAGCCGGCTCTCGGTGCCGACGGTGTGGGTTCCGGTCGTGAACTTGATCAGAATGTGGTCGCCGTCGATTTTGAGGCTCTGCACAGTGCCGACGTCCTTGCCGGCAATGCGCACCTTGTCGTTCTTGCTCAGTCCACCGGTATCGGCGAACTGCCCGTAGTAGCTCGGGGTGGCGAACAGCATCGGGACGCTGCTGAAGCTTTGGCCCACCCCGACGACGAGCAGTGTCACGACGATGGCCAGGGCGCCGATGCGGACCCGGTTGGCGGGTTCGAGCGTTCTCATTGCCGGGTGCACCTGCCCGTCGGCTGCTGCCAGAGCCTGACCGTGCGGACCGGTCCGCCGGGCTGCAGCCCGTTGACGGTGAGCGACGCGTCGCAGAGGTAGAAGTTGAAGAAGTCGCCGTAGATGCCGCTGGCGCGGCCGATCCGGTTGAAGGCGTCCGGCAGTTTCGTCAGCATGTTGTCGAGTCGGTCCTGTCCGCCCACGAGCGGCTGCGCGACGACCTCCAAACGACTCACGGTGTCGTGCAGCAGGTTTCGGTTATCCGCCAGCAGATCGGCCACCGTTCCGGCGGCGTTGCTGATATGCGCCGTGCCGGACGCCAGCGGATCGGCGCGGTCTTTCAAACCGGTGACCAGTTTCTCGACGTTGTCGACGGCTGCGTCGAACTCCTTGCGATGCTTGACCGTGGTGTCCAGCACCGTGTTCAGGTTCTTGATCACCTCGCCGATCGCGTCGTCACGCTGGGCCAGATGTTCGGTCAGCTGCGCGGTTTGATCGAGGATGTCGTTGATGGTGCCGCCCTCGCCCTGGAACACAGTGATGATCGCCGAGGCGAGGCTGTTGACCTTCTCGGGATTGAGCGCCCGAAACAACGGCTTGAAACCACCGATCAGCGCGTCCAGGTCCAATGCGGGCTGGGTACGGGCCAGCGGGATGAATCCCCCAGGCGGAAGCACTCGTTCGGCGTTTTCACCCGTGCCGCGGTCGAGTTCCAGGTAGCGGTTGCCGATCAGGTCCTGATAACGGATCGCCGCGGTCGTCGACTGGTACAGCTGGATCGAGCGGTCGACGGTGAATTCGACCCGGATTCGCTTGTCCCCGTCGATCAAGTCGACACTTTTGACCTTGCCGACCTCGACACCCGAGGCGCGGACGAACTGGCCGGCCCGCAATCCGCTGGCATTGGAGAACTCTGCGGAATAGCTGTTGGTCTTGTCGAACCGCACCTGCCCGAAAACAATGACGATGACGGCGGTGAACAGCAGCTGCACCGATGCGATGGCGGCGAGTCGGATGATCGTTCCGCGGATTTTCATGGGTTGATCGTGCTCTCCCCGTACTGGCGGCCCCACACGTATTCGGTGGCGAGGGGCTGGCTGAGTTCGAAGTGGTTGTACGGTGCGATGCTGTTGCCGGTGTCCATCACCAGATAGGGCGCCGGCCACAGGTCACGGGTGATCGGCTGCCAGCAACCCGCCGAGCCGCCGGGCCCGCCGCGGGCGTTCACCCGCGGCAGGTTGTCGGGATAGACGTACGGGTTCTCCGCGCCGTTGAGCGAAACACCAAGCCGCGCAGAGTAACTGTTGCCGCTTTCCAGCTCACCGATTTTGGGGACCAGCTTGGCGAAGTTGCGGAACGTGCAGAGAATCTCGGGGCTGTAGGTGTCGAGCAGCCCGGCGGTGGGTACCAGATCGGCGAGCAGACGCTGCAAATACGGCCCGGCCTTCTCGAAGGTGTCCGCCGCAGTGTTGGCAAAGCCGGTGGCTGCTAATAGGGCGGAATCCACGTCGGCCTGCTGGCGGTTGAGTGTACGTGCGGTGGTGATCGCATTGTTCAAAGCGTCAAAGAGATTCGGTGCATTGTCGGCGTAGATGTCGCCGAGCGCCGCGAGCTGCTGGATGTCGTGGCGGATGGTCGGCATCTGCGGGTTGACGTCGTCGAGGATCGCGTTGCCGTTGACGATCGACTGGCCGAACTTGTCGCCCAGCCCGCCGAGCGCCTGCGCGGCCGCGGAGAGAGTCAGGTTCACCTTGACCGGATCGACCTTTTCCGCGATCTGGGTGAGCGTCTCGAACAAGGTGTTGAATTCGGTGGTCACCGATATCGCGTTGATCACGTGCTGCGGTGTGATTCGTTGCGGCGACGGGTTTTGCGGCGACGTGAACGACACGTACTTGTTGCCGAACACGGTGGTGGCCTGGATCTTGGCTTTGACGTTCGACGGAATCAGTTGCACGTATTGCGGATCGACGTCGAGGGTGAACTTTGCGGCGGGCTCGCCGTCGTGCTGCACCTCGGAGATGTCGGCCACCCGGCCGATGCTGACGCCGTTGAAGGTGACCTTGGAGCCGCGGTCCATCACCAGGCCCGCCCGGCCGGCCAGCATCGTCAGCCGCGTCTTGGGTGTGAAGTTGCCGCGAAACTGCCAGTAGGTCAACGAAAGCACCAGCGTGCACGCCAGCAACAGACCCAGGCCCGCCACCAGGTCCGGCCAGCTTCGCGTCTTGCGTTCCTTGATCGGAATCGTCATGGCGGCTACACCGTGAGGTTGAAGTTCGGGTCGACGCCGTAGAGCGCAAGCGAGGTCAGCAGGACCACGATCACCGTTGACACCAGCGAGAAGCGCATCGATCGGCCGACTGCCTCACCCACCCCGACCGGTCCGCCGCTGGCGGTGTACCCGTAGTAGCAGTGGGTGATCATCACGATCACCGCCATCACGATGACCTCTGCCCCCGACCAGAACACGTCCTCGGTGCGCAGGAACGTTCGGAAGTAGTGTTCGTAGGTTCCCACCGACTGTCCGTAGAACAGCGTCGTGACGGTCTGCCCGGACAGGAACGACATGACGAGCGCCATCGCATACAGCGGGACGACCACCACCAGACCGGCCATCAGCCGGGTCGACACCAGAAACGCGATCGACTTGATGCCCATCACCTCGAGCGCGTCGATTTCTTCGCTGATTCGCATGGCGCCCAATTCGGCTGTGGCGCCGGCGCCGACGGTCGCGGCCAGCGCGACGCCGGTGACGACGGCGGTGACGACGCGAACGTTGGCCAGCGCGGCGAAGAATCCGGTGAACGCCTCGACGCCGATGTTGCCCAGCGACGCAAACCCCTGGATGGCGATCAGCGAGCCGCCGGACAGCGTGGTGAAACCGATGATCGACGCGGTGCCGCCGATGACGGCCATCGCGCCGGTGCCCATGCCGATCTGGGCGATCAGCCGCAGCGTTTCGCGCCGGTAGCGGCGCAGCGCCCACCCGATGGACCAACTGCCGGCAAGTGCGAACCGGGTCATCTGCCCGGCCCGGCTGACTGCGCGGGTGGCGCCGCCGACGTAGTGCTCGACGTTGGCGACCGTGCGCGGGTAGCGGGCGCGAATGACGGTGGCAGTGGACATTTCAGCGCCCCGTCCCGAACCGCACACCGATGGTGGTGAGCACCACGTTGACTGCGAACAGCGCAAGCACGCACAACACCAGCGTCTCGTTGACCGCAACACCAACGCCCTTGGGACCACCCTTGGTGGTCAGCCCGCGGTAGCAGCCCACCAAACCGGCGATCACCCCGAATATCGCCGACTTGACCATGGCGATGACCACTTCGGGCAGACCGGTGACCAAGGTCAGGGTCGCGAGATACGCGCCGCCCGAGACGTTTTGGAGCTTGACCCCGAAAAAGAAGCCGCCGATCAGCCCGATGGTGATCACGGTGCCGTTGAGCAGTGTGGCGACGAAGGTCGCGGCGACGACGCGCGGCACCACCAGCCGGTGGATCGGGTCGATGCCGAGCACCTCCATCGCGTCGATCTCCTCGCGGATGGTGCGGGCACCGAGGTCGGCACAGATGGCCGTCGACCCGGCGCCGGCCACCACCAGCACGGTGGTGAGCGGTCCCAGCTGGGTGACGGCGCCCAGCGCGGCACCGGCGCCTGACAGGTCGGCGGCGCCGAACGCCGACAGCAAGGTGTTGAGCGTGAAGACGATCAGCACGGTCAGCGGGATCGAGACGGCGATGGTGGGCAGCAGCGCGACCCGCATGATGAACCAGCACTGGTAGATGGTTTCGCGCCAATGGAAAGGCACCCGGAACAGCGCCTTGCCGGTCAGCACGCACATCCGGGCGAAGCCGCCGACGGTTGCCAGCGGTGGCGTGAGCTGGTCGCGGACGTACTCGCCGAGCCGCGCCGGCGTCTGCGCCGCCGTCGTCACCGCTGGTTAGCCGATCGTCCACCACGCGCCGGGCAGCATGCGACGTGACAACACATGTTTCCCATGGGCCACACTATGTAGCAAAAATCACATCAAGCGCATGAGACACGCTCAAACGCCACCGTTGGCCCGATAGTTTCAGTTAGTCGAGCGCCTCTACGAGTGCATTTTTTCGACGCGATCCCGGCGATCAGCGCAGCAGGTACCGAGTCAAGCTCACGCGCGTCTTTGATGCAGCGACCAGCAACTGGGCCAGCACCGCATCCCAGGTCACCAGATCACTGATCCACGGATTGAGGCTTAGACTTTGCGCATGAAACCGCTTGAGGTCAGCCCGGCCGACTTGCAGCGGGTGTCGGGCCACATGGAGGCGCTGGCCGGCCAGCTAGGCGCCAACGGCGCCCCTTCAGCGGGTGCGGGGTCGTCGTGGCAGTCCAGCGTGGCCGGGGCGGGCACGGCACGGGCCGGTGCGGCCACCGATCGGGCGGCGCTGGCCGCGCGGATGCGGGCAACCGCTAAGAAAGTCGCCGCGGCGGGGGTGGCCTACGGCGGCAGTGACACCGACGCGGCAAGCGCGCTGGCCGGGCAGGTGGTCTAGATGAGTGATTCCTATCCCGGTCAGTGGTCGTAGGCGATCAGTGATCGTTTGGTGGGGGTGTTGATTTTCCAGTTGTGCCAGATCACGGCGGCCAGTGCGAGTAAGCGTTGAGCGATGCGGGCGAAGACACC
>NZ_LQPE01000058.1 GCF_002101735.1 Mycobacterium kyorinense
CCCGCCCACCCATGCCTGGTGGCCGCGAGCATCCTGCGATGACGCCTGCGTGCAAGCGGGCGCCGGGCACGCAGCGCGACGGGCGACGGTGGCGCTGCGGGTGTTGCTGGTGCTGTTGTTGGTGCCGGCGCTGCCGCTGCTCGCCGTTCCGCTACCCGGCCGGTCGTGGGCGCAGCGTGCTTACTGCCGGCTGGTTTTGCGCTCTTTTGGTGTGCGGATCACGGTGACGGGTGGGCCGCTTCGCAACTTGCCCGGCGTCCTGGTGGTCAGCGACCACATGTCCTGGCTGGACGTCATCACGATCGGTGCGGTGTTCCCGGTCAATCGTTCACAGCCGCTGTCGTTCGTCGCCCGTGCCGACGTTGCGCGCAGCCTTGCGGTGCGCATGATGGCCCCGATCATCAAAGTCATTCCGATCGACCGCGACAGCCTGCGTCAGTTGCCCCGCGTGGTGGGCGTCGTCGCCGATCGGCTGCACACCGGTGACACGGTAGTGGCGTTCCCGGAAGGCACCACTTGGTGCGGCCTCGCTTCGGGGCGGTTCCGTCCGGCCATGTTTCAAGCCGCGATCGACGCGGGCCGGCCGGTCCAGCCGCTGCGGCTGAGATACCACCACAGCGACGGCAGGGTCTCGACCGCTCCGGCTTTCATCGGCGACGACACGTTGCTGACCTCGATGCGCCGGCTGCTGTTCGCCCGGTGCACGGTGGCGCGGGTATGCGTCGAATCGCTGCAGCTGCCGGGCACCGACCGACGGGAGCTTGCCCGACGCTGCCAGGCTGCGGTGCGCGACGAGTTCGCTGCGTCGGCTCGGCAGGAGCTACCGCGCCTGCACCAGCTGGTTTCCGTCGGCGTCGAAGAGTTCCTTTGACCAGCGGTCGAGGAGCTCGGTGGTGTCCCAGTCGTCCGGGTGAAAGCCCGGCCGGGTGTAGGAGGCGATGCGACGACGGGTCTCGGCGCTCACCAACGGCGACTTGCGGAAATCGTTGAGGCTGCGCAGCAGCCGTCGCGGGTTGTAGGACGCGCGGTCGCGGGCCATGGACCGGAGCGTCTGGATGACCACCTCGGCCACAAAGATCACGGTGGCTATCCGCATGGCCCGCACCCGGGTCCGCTCGGTTCCGCCGACCGCTTGGAAGACATCGAAGGCCACCGCCTTGTGCTCACACTCCTCGAATGCGTGCCACAGCAGTATCTGGCGCACGTCCGAGCGGCCGAGCAAGTCCAGCATCTGCTCGTCGCTGAGCATCAGCTCCGCCAACGTCGCCGTGTAGTGCTCCAGGGCGGCGGTGCCGGCCAGGGCCATCTCCGTGGAAAAGACCTTTTCGAGCTTGGCGAGCAACCACTTGACGTGGCGGTCAAACCGCGCGGTGGGATAACCCATGTCCTGGAGCCGGTCGTTGAGCATCCGGTGCTGCTGGCGGTGGGTAGCTTCTTGGGCGATGAACCCCTTGACCGCCTGCTGCAGTTCCGGGTCGGTGATCTGGTCGCGATAGTTGCGCACCGACCGGATGAAAAAGTCTTCGCCCTCCGGAAACGCCGCAGACAGTACTGAGACGAAGTGGCTCATCACCAGGTCGTCGCCGGCGTAATGCTTCCGGGTGCCCGTGGGCAGCGTGAACTGGACGCGGCGGGCTTTCAATACTGGGCGCTGGGGCATCGGTCCTCCTGTCGGCAAGCTCACATGTGACTTTACGCCTAGTCACATGGGAATGACAGACTGTAGCCCGTGAGTCCGGCGCGGATCTACGGCGGTATGACGGCCGAGCAGCGCGAGGCCGGCCGTCGAGCGCGGCTGATCGACACGGCGATCGAGCTGATGGGCACGCGCGGCGCCGCCGACACCACCGTGACCGCCGTGTGCACCACCTCAGGGGTGACCTCGCGCTACTTCTACCAGCACTTCGCTGACCGCGACGCGCTGCTGCGCGCCGTCGCCGAGCAACTCCGCACCACCATCCAAGAGGCCATCGTCAAGGCCATCCCCGAGGGCAGCTCCACGCCAGATGCGTTGGCGCAAGCCCCGATTCGTGCGCTGCTGACCATGATGGCCGACGATCCACGGCTGGGCCGGATTCTTTTCGTGGAATCCGGCACCGAGCCGACACTGCGCGAACTCCGCAGCGAGCTGATGGCCAGCTTCGCCGATCTCGTGTGGCAGCAGGCGCGGCTGCACCTGGACATTCCCGACTCCGCGGCCGAGGTCGGTGAACTCGCCGCGATCGTGGGCGTCGGCGGCGTGTTCGAAGTGTTGCGCCGCTGGGCCGACGGCGAACTCGACCACACCCCGGATCAACTCGTCGAGCACTGCGCCGGGTTGCTGGGCAGCCTCGCCGGCTATGTCCTGGCAGGCGGCGGCGACCAATAGCGCCGGTATCCTGGGCGGGTCATGGTGTACCTCGACCACGCCGCCACCACCCCGATGCATCCCGCCGCCATCGAGGCGATGACGGCCGTGCTGGCCACCGTGGGTAACGCCTCGTCGCTGCACACCGCCGGCCGCGCCGCGCGGCGCCGGATGGAGGAGTCCCGCGAACTGATCGCCGACAAACTCGGCGCGCGCCCCTCCGAAGTGATCTTCACCGCGGGCGGCACCGAGAGCGACAACCTGGCGATCAAGGGCATCTACTGGGCGCGTCGCGACGCCGAGTCCCGCCACCGTCGCATCGTGAGCACGGCCGTCGAACACCACGCCGTGCTGGACGCCGTCACCTGGCTCGCCGAACACGAAGGCGCCGAGGTGACCTGGCTGCCGGCCGGCGACGATGGCTCGGTGGCGCCGGCCGCCCTGCGCGACGTTTTGGAGAGCCGCGACGACGTCGCGCTGGTGTCGGTGATGTGGGCCAACAACGAGGTCGGCACCATCATGCCGATCAGCGAACTAGCGGCTATCGCAGCCGAATTCGATGTTCCGATGCACAGCGACGCTGTTCAGGCAGTGGGTCAGCTGCCGGTCGGATTCGGGGTCAGCGGGCTGTCCGCGATGAGCGTGGCCGCCCACAAGTTCGGTGGCCCGCCCGCAGTCGGGGCATTGCTGCTGCGCCGCGACGTCAGCTGCGTGCCGCTGTCGCACGGCGGCGGGCAGGAGCGCGATATCCGTTCCGGCACACCGGATGTCGCCGGAGCCGTTGGCATGGCGACGGCCGCACAGATCGCGGTCGACGGGCTGGAGGCCAACAGCGCGCGCCTGCGGGTGCTGCGCGACCGGCTGATCGACGGAGTGCTGACCGGGATCGACGACGTGCGGCTCAACGGGCCCCGGGATGCCAGGCTGCCGGGCAACGCGCACTTCACCTTTGCCGGGTGCGAGGGCGATGCGTTGCTGATGTTGTTGGACGCCAATGGAATCGAATGCTCGACCGGCTCGGCCTGCACGGCCGGGGTGGCGCAGCCGTCGCATGTTCTTCTCGCGATGGGCGCCGACACCGCCAGTGCACGCGGATCGTTGCGATTGTCGTTGGGGCACACCAGCGTCGAGGCTGACGTCGACGCGGCGCTGCGGGTACTGCCGGGCGCGGTCGCCCGGGCCCGGCAGGCCGCGCTGGCCGCCGCGGGGGTGTCGCGATGAAGGTGCTGGCCGCGATGAGCGGCGGCGTCGACTCGTCGGTGGCGGCCGCCCGGATGGTCGACGCCGGACACGATGTGGTCGGCGTGCACCTGGCGCTGTCGAGCGCGCCGGGCACGCTGCGCACCGGATCGCGGGGCTGCTGCTCCAAGGAGGACGCCGCCGATGCTCGCCGGGTCGCCGATGTGCTCGGAATCCCTTTCTATGTCTGGGATTTCGCCGACAAGTTCAAGGAAGACGTGATCGACGACTTCGTGTCGTCCTACGCCCGCGGCGAGACTCCCAACCCGTGCGTGCGCTGCAACGAGCGGATCAAGTTCTCGGCGTTGGCGACCCGTGCGCTCGCTCTGGGTTTCGACGCTGTGGCCACCGGGCACTACGCCCGGCTGGCCGACGGTCGGCTGCGCCGCGCGGTCGACCGCGACAAGGACCAGTCCTACGTGCTGGCGGTGCTGACCGCCGAGCAGCTGCGCCATGCCGCGTTCCCGGTCGGCGATACCCCCAAGCCGCAGATCCGCGCCGAGGCCGCCCGTCGCGGCCTGGCGGTCGCGGAAAAGCCGGACAGCCATGACATTTGCTTCATCCCGTCCGGTGACACCCGGGCTTTTCTGGGTAGCCGCATCGGCGTGCGTCGCGGCACCGTGGTTGATGCCGGGGGAGCGGTGCTGGCCGAGCACGACGGCGTCCACGGTTTCACGATCGGCCAGCGCAAGGGGCTGGGCATCGCCGGTCCCGGCCCCGACGGCCGGCCGCGCTATGTGACAGCGATCGACGCCGACAGCGGCACCGTACGGGTGGGCACCGCCGCGGATCTGGACGTGTGGGCGCTGACCGGGCAGAAGCCCGTCTTCACCGCGGGCGCGGCGCCCTCAGGGGCCGTCGAGTGCGCGGTGCAGGTGCGCGCCCACGGCGAAACCGTCGACGCGGTAGCCGAATTGGTGGACGACGAGCTTGCGGTGCGGTTGCGGGCAGCGCTGCGGGGAGTGGCGCCCGGCCAGACCCTGGTGCTCTATCGCCCGGACGCCGACGGCGACGAGGTGATCGGCAGCGCGACGATCGCCAATGCGTCCTGACCGTCAGCCGGGAACGTTGGCCGCGATGTTCGTGATCACCATGTCGGACACCGACTCCGGGAAGCCGCAGAACGTCACCTCGAGCAGCACCACCGACTTGAGCCGGTAATCGCGCCCGCAGTTTCCGGGGCGGGTGTGCAGCGACTGGGCGTCGGCATGCCAGTCGCCGATGTAGACGAATCCGTCCGAGGTGGTCGCGCAGCTTTCGACCGTCGACACCAGGACGTCGAAGGCGTGCTTGGCGGCGCCGGTATCGCGATAGGCGGCCGCGCCCTCGGAAATCAGCCCGCCCTGCGGCGGGTACTGGAACGTGGTCTTGTGGAATTCCTCGACGTCGGGTCCGAAAGTAGCCGTCTCGGCATAGATGAACCGACACGGCGGCGGCGCAGTCGCGGCCAGCGCGTCGAGGTCCACCGGCGCCTTGCCGTCCATCGACGGGATGATCGTCAGGTGCTCGCCGCCGCCGGTGATCGCCTGCATCCGGGTCTGGTCGAGAAGGATCTGATCGACGTCGACCGGCGAGGCGCTGAGCGTCCCGGGAAATGCCGGCACCGCCACGCCGCCGATCACCCGGGTGCACGCCACTGCCAGTAGCCCCGCGCAACACACCAGCAGCATGCGTGCCGGTATCCGCATCCCTTGAGGCTAGCCCGGGACCGTACGGTTGGCCGGTGACTGCTTTCGCGACGGCCAGCGGGGTCGGCTCGTGGCCCGGCACCACGGCGCGGCAGGCGGCGGAGGTCGTCGTGGGCGAGCTGGCCGGCGCACTGGCCCACATCGTCGAGCTGCCCGGCAGGGGAGTGGGCGCCGACACGATCGGGCGCGCCGGTGCGCTGCTGATCGACGTCGCGATCGACACGGTGCCCCGGGGCTACCGCGTCGCCGCACGTCCCGGCACCGTGACACGCCGCGCGATCAGCCTGCTCGACGAGGACGTCGACGCGCTGGAAGAGGCCTGGGAGACGGCGGGCCTGCGGGGCAGCGGTCGGCCCGTCAAGGTGCAAGCGCCCGGACCCGTCACGCTGGCCGCCGAGCTGGAGCTGAGCAACGGCCACCGCGCCATCACCGACGCCGGCGCGATCCGGTACCTGGCCGCGTCGCTGGCCGAAGGGGTAGCCAACCATCGGGCGACGGTGGCGCGGCGACTCGACACACCCGTCGTCGTGCAATTCGACGAACCGTCGCTGCCGGCGGCGCTGGCCGGACGGCTGACCGGAGTGACGGCACTGACCCCGGTGCACCCGATCGACGAGACGCTGGCAACCACGCTGCTCGACGGCTGTGTGGCCGCGGCCGGCGCCGACGTCCTGGTGCACAGTTGCGCGCCCGACATGCCGTGGAAGGTATTGCAGCGCAGCGAGATTCACGCGGTATCGGTGGACGTGACGACACTGCAGGCCGTCGATTTGGACGGGGTCGCGGAGTTCGTCGACTCCGGCCGCACCGTCGTGCTGGGCGCCGTGGCCGCCACCGCCCCGCCGCGCCGGCCGTCGGCCGAGGAGGTCGCCAAGGCGGCCGTCGCGGTGGTCGACCGGCTCGGGTTTACCCGTGCTGCGCTGCGGGACAGGATCGGAATCGCCCCCGCGTGTGGCCTGGCCGGCGCGACACCCGAGTGGGCCCGCACCGCGATCGACCTGGCCCGCAAGGCCGCCGAGGCGTTGGCGGACGATCCCGACGCAATCTGAAACGCAACCACAGGGTTGCGCATCAGGCCGGACCATGGTCTACTAAAACGCAACCAGGAGGTTGCATATGACTAGGGATCGAATCGAGAAGCAGGTACTACTTCGCGCGCCACTGGACCGGGTGTGGCGGGCGATCAGCAACGCGGACGAGTTCGGGCAATGGTTCGGCGTGCGCTTCGACGGGCCGTTCGTCGCCGGAACGTCGGTCAGCGCGACCATCACCCCGACGACCGTCGACGACGAGGTCGCCAAACTTCAACAGCCGCATGCCGGCAACACAACCACCTGGCAGATCGTCGCGGTCGAACCACAGCGGCGCTTCGCCTACCGCTGGCATCCGTGCGCCGGCGAACCGGACACCGACCACGAGCCGACCACGTTGGTCGAGTTCACCCTGGACGAGACGCCCGACGGCGTGCTGTTGACCATCGTCGAATCTGGTTTCGACGCCCTGCCCGCCGCACGGCGCTCGGACGCTTTCGAGTCCAACGCCGCAGGCTGGGCCCACCAGGTCGAACTGGTGCGCAAATACCTGGCGCTGGAGCACACGGTGTGACGGCGCCGCTGTTCAGCGCCCTGGGCGACCCGAACCGGCTACGCATCGTAGTCAAGCTGTCCGACAGCGGGCCAAGCTCGACTTCCCAAGTGACGCAAGCGGTTCCGGTCACCCGTCAGGCCGCAACCAAACACCTGGAGCAGCTGCAGGCAGCCGGATTGGTCGACAGCAGCCGCCGCGGGCGCGAGCGCATCTGGGCGCTGAAGACCAAGCCGCTGGCCGAGGCCAGCGACTACCTGGTCCAGCTGTCGCGCCGTTGGGACGCCGCGATCGACCGGCTGCGCGCCTACGTCGAGGATTAGTCGGCGTCCTTCGATAGCCTGCCAAGGTGAGCTCGCCAGAAGCCGACCCGGTTGCGCCCGACGTCCGCCGGCAATGGCGGGAACTGGCCGACGAGGTGCGCGAACACCAGTTCCGCTACTACGTGCGCGATGCGCCGATCATCTCCGACGCCGAGTTCGACGAGCTGTTGCGGCGCCTGCAGGCTCTCGAGGAGCAGTACCCCGAGCTGCGGACCCCGGATTCACCCACGCAGCTGGTCGGCGGGGCCGGCTTCGCCACCGACTTCATGGCGGCCGAGCACCTGGAGCGGATGCTTTCGCTGGACAACGTGTTCAGCGCCGAGGAGTTCGACGCGTGGGCGGCCCGCGTGCGCGCCGAAGTCGGCGACGACGCCCACTACCTGTGCGAGCTGAAGATCGACGGCGTCGCGCTGTCGCTGGTCTACCGCGGTGGCCGGCTTGTCCGCGCGGCCACCCGCGGCGACGGCCGCACCGGCGAGGACGTCACGCTCAACGCCCGCACCATCGACGACGTCCCCGAGCGGCTCACGGCCGACGACGACTACCCGATCCCCGATGTCCTCGAAGTCCGCGGCGAGGTGTTCTTCCGGGTGGCCGATTTCGAGGCGCTCAACGCCGCGCTGGTCGAGGACGGCAAGACACCGTTCGCGAACCCACGCAACAGCGCGGCGGGATCGTTGCGGCAGAAGGATCCCGCCGTGACCGCCCGCCGCAAGCTGCGGATGATCTGTCACGGCCTCGGGCACACCGAAGGTTTCCGGCCGACCAGCCTGCACAACGCCTACCTTGCGCTAAAGGCTTGGGGCCTAACGGTTTCCGAGCACACCACCCGGGTGGACGCAGTGGCCGGCGTGCACGAGCGCATCGCCTACTGGGGCGAGCACCGCCACGACGTCGACCACGAAATCGACGGTGTGGTGGTCAAAGTCGACGAAGTCGCGCTGCAACGCCGGCTCGGGTCCACCTCGCGGGCGCCCCGATGGGCCATCGCGTACAAGTACCCACCGGAGGAGGCGCAGACCAAGCTGCTCGACATCCGGGTCAACGTCGGGCGCACCGGGCGAGTCACCCCCTTCGCCTACATGACACCGGTGAAGGTCGCCGGGTCGACGGTCGGGCTGGCCACCTTGCACAACGCGTCGGAGGTCAAACGCAAGGGCGTGCTGATCGGCGACACCGTGGTGATCCGCAAGGCCGGCGACGTGATTCCCGAGGTGCTGGGCCCTGTGGTGGACCTGCGCGACGGATCGGAACGCGAATTCGTGATGCCCGCAACGTGTCCCGAATGCGGCACCAAGCTCGCGCCCGCCAAGGAAGGCGACGCCGACATCCGCTGTCCGAACTCGCGGTCGTGTCCGGCGCAACTGCGGGAGCGGGTGTTCCACGTCGCCAGCCGCGGCGCCCTGGACATCGAGGGGCTGGGCTACGAGGCCGGCATTGCGCTGCTGAAGGCGAAAGTCATTGCCGACGAAGGCGATCTGTTCAGCCTCAGCGAAGACGACCTGCTGCGCACCGACTTGTTCCGCACCAAAGCCGGCACGCTGTCGGCCAACGGCAAGCGGCTACTGGCCAACCTGGACAAGGCCAAGCAGCAGCCGCTGTGGCGGGTGCTGGTGGCCCTGTCCATCCGGCACGTCGGGCCGACCGCCGCCCGCGCGCTGGCCACCGAATTCGGCAGCATCGACGCGATCACGTCTGCGTCCACCGAACAGCTGGCCGCCGTCGAGGGCGTCGGGCCGACCATCGCCGACGCGGTCAAAGAATGGTTCAGCGTTGACTGGCATCGGGCGATCGTCGACAAGTGGCGCGCCGCCGGAGTGCGGATGGCCGACGAGCGTGACACCAGCGTGCCCCGCACGCTCGAGGGACTCTCGATCGTGGTGACCGGATCGCTGGCCGGCTTCTCCCGCGACGACGCCAAGGAGGCCATCGTCGCGCGGGGCGGCAAAGCCGCCGGCTCGGTGTCGAAGAAGACCGCCTACGTGGTCGCCGGGGATTCGCCCGGATCCAAGTACGACAAGGCCGTCGAACTGGGCGTCCCGATCCTCGACGAGGACGGTTTCCGCAGGCTGCTGGCCGAAGGGCCGGCCGGGATTTCGGGCACGGCCGAGTAGCCGTCGGTCTCAGTGGTGGCCGAATTCGCGTCATCGAGACCGCCCGCGTCTGGTTAGACTTTCGTGGTTCACCGGCTCTGCGGTGCCGGCGCCGCCCGCCAAGCGGTGTTCGCCGCCTATTTCAGCGGGAGGAGTGCAGTGACGGATTCGTCGGGCACGGGGCGCAACTACGGCGGTCCCAACCCGATCGGAGGCCCCAGCCAAGCCCCGCCCACCGGTTGGGGGCCGCCGCAGGTCCCGCAGGCACCGGGGCAGTGGCAGGCGCCGCCGCCACCACAACCGCCGCCACAGCCACCGCCCGGTTGGGGCCCTGTCGGCGCGCCGGAATGGGGTCCGCAGTTTCCTGTGCAACCGCGCGCGGGGCGTCGTCACCGCAAGG
The DNA here is from genome assembly GCF_002101735.1 of Mycobacterium kyorinense. GTDB lineage: Bacteria > Actinomycetota > Actinomycetes > Mycobacteriales > Mycobacteriaceae > Mycobacterium > Mycobacterium kyorinense. Next base: position 9,675 of record NZ_LQPE01000058.1, read on the forward strand.
CGCTGCTGGTGACGGTCGGGGCCGGTGTGGCGGTGATCGTGGTGATCTCCATCGTGGGGGCCTTCACCTTGTTCGGTGGGGGCGGTGGCAGCGGCGCAGGTAGTCCGAGTGCCGCGGTCAAGGGTTACCTGGAAGCGCTGGCGCGCGGCGACGCGGAAGCGGCGTTGTCCTACGGTGCCGATCAGCCCGCGTCCAAGGAGCTGCTGACCGACGACATCCTCAAGAAGCAGACCGAGAAGATGCCGATCTCCAATGTCCGGATCCTCGGCGACAATGCGGGCGACGCATCCGGCACGGGCCAGGTTCACGTGACAGTGAGTTTCGGCGACCAGAGCTCCGACAGCACGCTGCCAGTCAAAAAGGCCGACGGCCGTTGGAAACTCAGCGCCAGCACGGTACGGCTGGACTTCACCCGCTTCACCGCCACCAATCAGGCGATGGAGACCCTCACCGCGTTCGGCAAGCCGGTCGGAAAATCGGTGGCCTATGTATTTCCCGGTTGGATCGACTGGGGCTCGAGCAACAAGAACATCGCCGCGACAGGTAAACCGGTGCTGCTCGAGTCGCTGGCGTCCCCCGCCGGGGCGGCGGTCCTTCCCACGCTGTCGATCAGTGATGCGGGCCGGGCGGATATCGTGGCCGCTGTCAAGCAGCGGCTGGATACCTGTGCGCAATCGAAATCGCCGATGCCCGAACAATGTCCGCAGAAAATGTTTGTCCCCGGCGTCGTCGACGGGACGGTGACATGGCAAGCACCCGACGCCAACAATGCCGAAATCCGGTTCATCCCGTTGAAAATGTCGGCGCTCGTCACCATGCAGACCACTTTCGGGTACACGGCTCAAACCAGGGACGGCTCGAGCGTGACGGGTAGCGCGCCCGCCATCCTCATTGGCGAGGCCGATCTTTCGCAAAGTCCACCGACCATCAATTGGCACTGACCATGACAACCGAACATATTCGACTTCAGCCCAACCGACAGGACATGGACAACGCCTACCGCGTTGTCAACGCGATCACCCAGGTGTTCGCCAGCAAGGTTGTCGGACAAGAGAATCTGCGCGAGTCGCTGCTGATCGGCCTGCTCACCGGAGGGCACATCCTGCTGGAAAGCGTTCCGGGACTGGCGAAGACGACGGCGGCCCGGGTGGTCGCCGATTCGATATCCGGTGGCTTTCAGCGCATCCAGTGCACTCCGGACCTGTTGCCTAGCGACATCATCGGCACGCAAATCTATGACTCGTCGACCAATTCGTTCACCACGCAACTGGGGCCGGTGCACACCAACATCGTGTTGCTCGACGAGATCAACCGCTCCAGCGCCAAGACCCAAAGCGCCATGCTGGAAGCCATGGAGGAGCGCCAGACCACGATCGCCGGTCAGCTCTACCCGATTCCGGACCCGTTCGTGGTGATCGCGACGCAGAACCCGGTCGACCAGGAAGGCACCTATCCACTGTCGGAGGCGCAGACCGACCGGTTCATGCTCAAAGAGGTGCTGCGCTACCCGATGCCACAAGAGGAAGCCGAGGTCATCTTCCGCATCGACGCCGGGGTCTACGACCGCGATCGAAAGCCTCGCCCGGTGGTCGGTCTCGACGACATCCGGCGCCTGCAGCAAGTGGTGCGCAACGTGCACATGGACCAGGTCCTGGTGCACTACGCGAGCCAACTCGTGCACGCGACTCGCAACGCCGAGCAGTTCCTGCCGCCGCATCTGGCCAAACTCGTGGAGTACGGCGCCAGTCCCCGTGCCACGATTGCGTTTTGCCGCGCGTCGCGGGCACTGGCGGTGCTGAGCGGGCGCAACCACGTGATTCCCGACGACATCCACAAGCTCGCCCACCGCGTGCTGCGCCACCGGCTGATTCTGGGATTCGAAGCGGTCCGGGCCAAGGTCACGCCGGAGATCGTGATCGACGCTGTGCTGGCTTCTGTTCGAGTTCCCTGACGCCGATGGGCAAGCACCTCAACCGGGCGCGCCTGTATTTCGGCACCGACACCCGCCGCATGCTGGAGGGCGGACGCTACGCGCTGCTGCACACCCGCAGCCTCGAACTCGACGACCTTCGGCCGTACGTCGCCGGCGACGACGTGCGCGACATCGACTGGAAAGCGTCCGCGCGGGCCGGGACAGTGTTGATCAAACGCTATGTCTCCGAACGGCACCACAAGATCCTGCTGGTCGCCGACGCTGGACGGAACATGTCGGCGCTCGCGCCGAACGGCGAGATCAAACGCGACATCGCCGCCAACGTGATGGGCGCGATCGGCCTGATCGCGATGGGCCGCAGCGACGAGATCGGGATGGTGTACGGCGACGCGCGCGGCTGCGCCAACATCCGCAACCGGCGCGGCGAGACGCACATCGAAAGCATGCTCGAGCTCTACTACAGCAGCGCCACAACAGATCCGGGGCCCAGCGATATCGTCAGCCAGCTGGAGTATGTGACCCGCGCCCACCGCCGACGGCTGCTGCTGATCGTGGTCTCCGACGAACCCGATGTCAGCGCCCGCCTCGAGGAGGTGCTCAACCAGCTCGTCGGGCGCCACGAGCTGATCTGGCTGATGATCACCGACCTGCCCGCCGTCGGCTCGGACGAGGGCGAGCAGGACGGATTCGACGTATCCACCGGCAAATTCGTGCTCAACGGCGCCACGCTGGGACCCCGTGTCGTGGCCGCCTACCAAGCCGCCGAGCAGCAGCGTGCCGTGCAGCTCGACCAGTTCCTCACCTCGCACCATGTCCGCTTCGCCAAGATCGGCGACAGTGCCGAGATCCGTCCACGCATCGTCGAGATGGCTGAGGCCTACCGCAATGCCAGCTGACGACCTACTGCGATATGTGAGCGGCCCGCTGCCGTTCTCGGTATGGTGGTTGTGGGCCGGGCTTTGCCTCATTGCGCTTGTAATAGCTTGGCTTGCAGGTGTTTTCGTGTGGACCATGCCGCCGGCCCGGCTGCGCGCCATGCCGGTGATCGGCGGCTTGCACGCGCGGCTGCTGCGACGCCGTTTCGCACGCTCGGTCGCTGCGATCTGCGGGCAGTACCGCACCGGCGGCATTTCCGCGCCGCAAGCCAGCGCCGCGATCAGCCGCACGTTGCGCAGCTTCCTGTTCCTGGCGACCGGAACCCGGGCGCAGTACCTGCATGTCGGCGACATCGCGTCCGGCGACCTGGCGCCGGCCGGGCCGTTGTTGGAGGCGCTGGGCGACATTCAGTTTAACGCCGACAGCCGCGTCGACATCGGCGCGGTGGGCCGATCCACCGAGGAGCTCATCCGGTCATGGAGCTGAGGTGGTGGCCGCTGATCGCCGTGGGCATTGTGTGCCTGGCGGGCTGTATCGCCGCCGCGGCTTTATTACCGATGCCCAAGGTCCATCGTCAGCTGCGCCCGCTGGCACATGTCGACCGCCTGACCCGGCTGCCCGAGTATGCCCGGGTCTACCGGATCTATTTCCTGTCCATGGTCGTCACCGGCGCGCTGCTGCTGGCGACCTTCGCCACGGCCCTGGTCGCCAGCGCCCGGCCCATGGGAATGTCGTCGGTGACAAAGGAATTCGAAGTGCAGCATCCCGACGACATCATGCTGTGCGTCGGCGAGCCCGTCACCGATTCCACCACCGCCAACTTTCTCGGTTACTACGCCCAGCAAGCCAAGTCCCATGGCACCCAACGCATCGGGCTGACGTCGACCAGTCTGCGGGTAGTCCCGTTGACTCGCGACCACGGATATGCGGCCGGGCGGCTCGAGCACTTCGCCAAGCTCGCGCGCACCCAGCAAGACCTGGCCGCCAACAAAGCGGTGCCCGAAGGTGACCGCCGTGCACTGCAGTCGGGCATCGAGGAATTCAGCCAGCGGGTCAGCTACGTCGACTATGCGACCAGCCTCGAGGACAATCTCGCGTTGTGCCTCACCGGATTTCCGTCGTTCGAGACCAAAAGCACGCATCGGCGATCGCTGGTCTACGTCGGCTACAGCGCGCCGAGGCCGCCGAACGAGAAGCGGCCCGCCCTGTACACCGCGCAGGCGGTGACGAAGATGGCCGCGGACGCCGGCGTGCAGATCAACGCCATCTCCCGTTCCGATGTTGCGCAGAGCTCACCGCAAGCCAACGACACCCTGCGCGCGATCACAGAATCGACCGGCGGAAAGTTCTTCCTGTACAACCCCTCCGGGGTCGCATCGAGCGATTCCGGGGCCGACGCCACTCTGACCCGCATCCTCGACCAGGTCCGCGACAACCCGCCGCAGGCAACGCTTCCCAACGGCAAAGTGGTGTCGATCGAGTCGTTTGACTCGCCGCGTTTGGCGCTCGTGGCCGCGCTGGCGTTCGCCGCCCTGCTGGGACTGTCACTGGCGGTCCTGCGGCGATGACGTTCAATCCGGTCTTCGCGCCCGCGGTTCTCGTCGTGATCGCGGTCGCGCTGATCGTAGTGCGGATGGTGGCGCTGTATCGGGTGCTGGTCCGCACCGGCAGCGGCCGCTATCGGCGGGTGGTGTTGCGCTGGTGCGGCCTGACCCTCGCCGTTCTGCTGTTGGTGTTCGCGGCGGCGCGGCCGGGCATCGACCTGGCCGGCGGCTCGGCCGATCAACCCAACCGCGCCGCGGCGGCCGAGCCGAATCTGAACGTGTTCTTCGTGGTGGATCGTTCGGTGAATTCGCGAGTGGAGGATTACGGCGACCACCAATCGCGAATGAGCGGGATCCGTTCCGACCTCGACGCGCTGATCGGCGAGTACCACCGGGCGCGGTTCGCGGTCATCTCGTTCGCATCGAAAGCGACGCTGGATTGGCCGCTTTCCGACGACGCCTGGAGCCTGAGATCGATGGTGCATGGCCTGTCGTCGTACACCGTCGCCGCACCCGACGCGATGTATCAGGCCGACCCGACCACGGCCAGGAGCATCCTTGGCGAGCAACTCAAATCCGCAGCGGACCTATTTCCCGGTTCGAAGAGCCTGGTGTTCTATTTCGGTGCGGGCGACGGCGGTTCGCGCGTCTCACGCGCCTCGTTCGATCCGCCACGCGACGCGATCGCCGGCGGCGCGGTGTTGGGCTACGGCACCGCGGCCGGTGGGCCGATCCCGCAGGGCTGGGTGAACGGCACGAAGAATTACCAAACCGATCCGGCGAGCGGCGCCGAGCTGGCGTCGGTGCTGGACGAGCAGACACTGAAGAACGTCGCGGGCGAGCTGAAAGTGCCGTATTTCCACCGGGATAGCGGGCAGAGCATCGCCGCGGTGCTGCCCGCGGTGGACCCGCCCGGGCTGTCATCCGACGACGCGGGCTCGCTGCGGGCATCCAAGTTGATCGAGCGTCGAGAGCTGTACTGGGTGTTCACCCTGTTGTCGACGGTGCTGCTGCTCGCCGAGATCGTGCTGACCATCCGCGAGTTCCGACTCAACCGGATGGCGCGCCAGGACGTGTCGCGATGATGCTGCGCAAGACGCCCGGTTTCGCGATCCGCCCGCGGATAGAGCGTGCGCTGGCGAGGTTGCGCTCCGGGCCGTCGCGGATCCGGTTGCGGTGGCGACTGTTCGCCTTTTCCCTGCCGGTGGTGGTCGTGTTGCTGCTGGTGGGCGCCAAGATGATCAGCGTTGCGGTGGTCAGCAATTCGGCGGTCGGCGATTTTGCCGCACACGACATCGCGGCGCTGCGCGACGACGTCTCCGCGCTGAAGTCCTTCGACATTTTCGAGCCGGCGAAGACGTCGTTCGCCGATGCGGATCTGGCCGTCCTGGAGGGCCGGTTGGATGACGCCAGTGCAGGCTTCCGGGAATCGTTGGCGCACACCAGTTTTGCGCAGTCCTGTCCCGCGCGGGTCAATCTGGAACTGGTCATCGAGACGTTGGGCGATCTCGCCGCCCGCGCCGGCAACGTGCAGGTGGCCGAGCAGCGGTACAACAGCGCGATCACCGTGGTCAAGGAGGCCCCGCAGGGCTGTTTCGCCGGAAACGGCGATTCGGATGCGGATCGTCGCCGCATTCGCCATGAGGCGTTGCCCCGGCTGCAGCAGAAGATCGATAGCCTGCACAAGCCGCCGCCGTCGAGCAACCAGGAGTCGCCACCGTCGGGCGGCTCGGGTGGCTCGGGCGGCTCGGGCGGCTCGGGCGGTGACGGTGGCGGGTCGGGAGGCTCGGGTGGTGGCTCGGGCTCGCCACCGCCGCCGGGCGAGGGCAACCCGCCGCCACCGGACCAGGGCCAGGGGTCGCCACCTCCGCCGTCGGGCCAGGGCCCGGGATCGCCACCGCCGCAAGGCGGTTCGGGTTCGCCGCCCGCCGGATCCGGCGGGCAAGTGCCCTCGGATGGCGAGGCGCCAGCCGGCGAAGGCGATGCCCTTAACCCGGTCAGCCCCGACCGGCTGCCCAGCGTCGGCAGTCCCAGTGCCGCCCCGCGGTTGGGCACCGGCAGCGGCGACCCGCTGGACCGGCTGCGCACTTTGCTCGACAACTCGAACGCCTACGGCGACAGCAGCGAATAACTCAGTGCAGCAGCGTCGCCACGATGCCGGCCAGATAACCCAGCCGCGCCACCTCGGACGGCCGAAACTCCGGGCCCCCGGGCCGGCCCAGCAGCAGCGCGGTGTTCGGCTCTCCCAGCGGCGCCGCCACCAGCGTGGTGTCCATCTGCCGCCAGACCTGTGGCACCCAGTCGGCGTCGCCATCCAGCGCGGAGGCTCGCTCGATCGGCATCCACGGCGCGGTATCCGGCTGGGTTTCCGGGGTGCCCGAGCTGCCGACGACCAGCTGCAGGCCGCCCGGCGCAGCGCATAGCACCGCACACCAGCCCACGCGCACGACGCGCGGTGCCTCGTCGACCAGTACCCGCAGCTTGGCCGGCGTGGCGCCGGCCGCCGCGACGTGGTCGATGAGTTCGAGTTCGCGGTGGGCTTCCAGCAGTCCGGTGTGCGGTCGCAGGCTGTCCACCCGGACGCCGTTCAGCGCTTCGGCCGCAGTGATCAGCGTGTCGGGCATCGCCGCGGGCGGCAGCTCGACCACCAGATCGTCGATCGCATAGCCGGACCCGCGCTCGACCACGTCAAGCGAGAGGATGTCGGCGCCCACCGAGCCGAGCGCGACCGCCAGCGAACCGAGACTGCCCGGTCGGTCGGCCAGCTGAACCCGCAGCAGATAGGAAGGCACGCGCACACTGTTTCACAGCCCGGCGGCTGCGGCATTTCGGCGGGCATCGCTGCGCTGGGTACGCTTTTGCCTCGTGTCCCAGATCTCCCGTGACGACGTGGCCCACCTGGCCCGGCTGGCCCGGCTGGCGTTGACCGACGCCGAACTGGACAGCTTTGCCGGCCAGCTCGACGCCATCCTGACGCACGTCAGCCAAATCCAGGCCGTCGATGTCACCGGTGTCGAAGCGACCGACAACCCGCTCAAGGACGTCAACGTCACCCGACCCGACGAGATCGGCCCCTGCCTGACGCAGCAGCAGGCGCTCGACCAGGCGCCCGCCGCGGTCGACGGCCGCTTCGCCGTCCCGCAAATCCTCGGGGAAGAGCAGTGAGCGACCTCGTCCGGCTGGACGCTGCCACGCTGGCCGCCAAAATCGCGGCCAAAGAGGTGTCGTCGGTCGAAATCACCCAGGCCTGCCTCGACCAGATCGAGGCCACCGACGAGCGCTACGGCGCTTTCTTGCACGTCGCGGCCGAGAATGCGCTGGCCGCCGCGGCCGCCGTCGACAACGCGCAACAGCTGCCGTCCGCACTGGCGGGGGTACCGCTGGCGCTCAAGGACGTGTTCACCACCGTCGACATGCCCACCACCTGCGGCTCCAAGATCCTGGAGGGCTGGCGCTCTCCGTACGACGCCACCGTCACGGCACGGTTGCGGGCGGCGGGCATTCCGATCCTCGGCAAGACCAACATGGACGAGTTCGCGATGGGCTCGTCGACGGAGAACTCCGCCTACGGCCCTACCCGCAACCCGTGGGACACCGAGCGGGTGCCCGGCGGTTCGGGCGGGGGCAGCGCGGCGGCGCTGGCGGCGTTTCAGGCGCCGCTGGCGATCGGCACCGACACCGGCGGCTCGATCCGCCAGCCGGCCGCGCTGACCGCGACCGTCGGCGTCAAGCCCACCTACGGCACGGTGTCGCGGTACGGCCTGGTGGCGTGTGCGTCGTCGCTGGACCAGGGCGGGCCGTGCGCGCGCACGGTGCTGGACGCCGCGCTGCTGCACCGGGTGATCGCCGGGCACGACACGCGTGATTCGACGTCGGTCGACGCCCCAATCCCCGACGTCGTCGGCGCCGCGAAAGCCGGTGCGGCAGGGGATCTCCAAGGCGTGCGCATCGGGGTGGTCCGCCAACTGCACAGCGGCGAGGGCTACCAGCCCGGCGTGCTGGCGTCGTTCAACGACGCGGTCGAGCAGCTGACCAAGCTTGGCGCCGAAGTGAGCGAAGTCGACTGCCCTCATTTCGATTACGCGCTGGCCGCCTACTACCTGATCCTGCCGTCGGAGGTGTCGAGCAACCTGGCCCGCTTCGACGCGATGCGCTACGGCCTGCGGGTCGGCGACGACGGCACGCACAGCGCCGAAGAGGTGATGGCGCTGACCCGCGCCGCCGGGTTCGGCCCGGAAGTCAAGCGGCGCATCATGATCGGCACCTACGCGTTGTCGGCGGGCTACTACGACGCCTACTACAACCAGGCCCAGAAGGTGCGCACGCTGATCGCCCGCGATCTCGACGAGGCCTACAAGTCGGTCGACGTGCTGGTGTCGCCCGCAACCCCGACGACCGCATTCCGGTTGGGGGAGAAGGTCGACGACCCGCTGGCCATGTATCTGTTCGACCTGTGCACGCTGCCGCTGAACCTGGCGGGCCATTGCGGCATGTCGGTGCCGTCGGGGCTGTCGCCGGACGACGGGTTGCCGGTCGGCCTGCAGATCATGGCGCCGGCGCTGGCCGACGACCGGCTGTACCGGGTGGGCGCCGCCTACGAGGCCGCCCGCGGCCCGCTGCCGTCGGCTATCTGACGGCGAGCAGACGCAGAATCGCATAAAAATCGCCCGGCGCGTGCGATTTTGCGTCTGCTCGCGCCACGGGACGGCACCCGGCAAGATGGGGCTATGCGGATCGGGGTTCTCACCGGAGGCGGCGACTGTCCAGGGCTCAACGCGGTCATCCGGGCGGTGGTGCGCACCTGCGACGCCCGGTACGGCTCGTCGGTGGTCGGTTTCCAGGACGGCTGGCGCGGCTTGCTGGAGAACCGGCGCATCCAGCTGCACAACGACGACCGCAACGACCGGCTGCTGTCCAAGGGCGGCACGATGCTCGGCACCGCCCGTGTGCATCCGGACAAGTTGCGTGCCGGGCTGCCGCAGATCATGCAGACCCTCGACGACAACGGCATCGACGTGCTGATCCCGATCGGTGGCGAGGGCACGCTGACCGCCGCACACTGGCTTTCCGAGGAGAACGTTCCCGTCGTCGGCGTGCCGAAGACCATCGACAACGACATCGACTGCACCGACGTGACTTTCGGCCACGACACCGCGCTGACGGTCGCCACCGACGCGATCGACCGGCTGCACAGCACCGCCGAATCACACCAGCGGGTGATGCTGGTGGAGGTGATGGGCCGGCATGCCGGCTGGATCGCGCTGAACGCCGGGCTGGCCTCCGGCGCACATATGACACTGATCCCCGAACAGCCCTTCGACGTCGAAGAGGTGTGCCGGCTGGTCAAGAGGCGCTTTCAGCGCGGCGACTCCCACTTCGTCTGCGTGGTGGCCGAGGGCGCCAAACCGATTCCGGGCTCGATGATGCTGCGTGAGGGCGGCATCGACGAATTCGGGCATGAGCGCTTCACCGGCGTGGCGACCCAACTCGCGGCCGAGGTGGAAAAGCGGATCAACAAGGACGTGCGCGTGACGGTGCTGGGCCACGTGCAGCGCGGCGGTACCCCGACGGCCTTCGACCGGGTACTGGCCACCCGGTTCGGGGTGAACGCGGCCGACGCGGCGCACGCCGGCGAGTACGGCCAGATGGTGTCGCTGCGCGGCCAGGACATCGGCCGGGTGCCGCTGGCCGACGCGGTCCGCCAGCTCAAGCTGGTACCGCAGAGCCGCTATGACGACGCGGCCGCCTTTTTCGGCTGACGGCGATCGCAAGCGCGGCGTAGCCGGGCGCTGCGGGTCGCCGCCAACGAGCGACGTCCACCCCGCGTTCACCCGCGGGCCACTAACCTTTCACCGAATCCCGGCCATTGGCAAGGTTTTCCGACCGTCCCGGCCGGTGCTACGGTCGGGAACATGAATAACCGCGGCCCTGATCGCGGCATGTTTCAACAGACGGAACCGCTGGCGGGAGGACGGCAGGCGGCGCGCCGGCGCAATGATGCACGCGCGTACTCGCCCCCGTCGCCGGCGGACATCCGTGCGACGGTTCCGCTGGCCAACATGGATGCGCCGGTCCAGGCTGAGCCCGAGCAGGCCGTGCTTGACAGCGTCGAGGACGTCGAGGTCCCCGCCAAACCGGGCTTGCGCAATTTGTTCGCCCAACTGACCCGAGGCGAACCCGGGCAAGGCAAACCGAGGGCCCACGAACGCGACCTGCGCGAGCGGATCCGCGTGCCGGTGGTCGGCGCCTTCCCGATCGCGGTGGTGAGCGCCAAGAGCGGGGTCGGAAAAACGGCCGTCGTCGAGACGCTCGGCTCCATTTTCGCCGAGGCGCGCGACGACCGGGTGATCGCGGTCGACGTCGACACCGGAGACCTCGCCGGTCGCCTCGGTAGCCGAAACAGCTCGGGTTTGGATGTTTTCGGGCATCCGGACTATGCGCACAGTGACTGGCAGATCAAGCGCGACGACGTCGTCAAGGCGTTCTCGATGCTGCGCAAACGATACTCAGTGCTGCTGGTGGATTGCGGCAAGACACTCAAATCCAATGTGACCGAAGCGGTTTTGTCGGAGTCCGAGGCTCTGGTGCTGGTGACCAACACGTCCATCGACGCCATCAGGAAGACTTGGTCGATGCTGGACTGGTTGGGCAGCAACGGGTATCAGAACCTGGTCGAGTCGGCCGTACTGGCGATCAACCGCACCGAGCAACGAAAACCGCGGGCTTGGGTCAGCAAGGAACTACGGGAGTTGTCGGAACGATTTTCACCCGAGCGCGTGGTGGTGTTGCCTTTCGACCGGCACGTGCATGACGACAACCAGATCCTCCCGTCGCGGTTGAGCCAGGAGAGCCGGCGCCGCTACCTCGAACTGGCTGCCGCGCTCGCCGACATGTTCGGCGGACAGCAACGGCGCTGAACGTAACGAATAGCTGTAACGTAACGTTCGTGGTTGCGACGACGTTGACCTGCAGCGTGTGCGGCGCCAGTTTCCAGGCCCGGTCCGCCGCGCGCTACCCCGGGACGGTCCGCTCGTCACCGCCTCCTCTAGACGACGTAGAAAGTGGTTCGTGGCCGGCGAACTAGACGGTCAGACAACCGAGGCCGAGCAGGCGCTGGCCGCTGGTGCGCCGCAGCGGGTGGGATGGTTCCGCTTCTTTTTCGACGACCAGCGCTGGGAATGGTCCGAGCAAGTGCAGCGCATGCACGGCTACGAGCCGGGCACGGTGACGCCCACGACCGAATTGGTGCTCTCCCACAAGCACCCCGACGATCGGCGGCAGGTGGCCGCCACCATCGACAACGTCCTGCACACCCGCCAGCCGTTCAGCACCCGGCATCGCATCCTGGACACCGGCGGCGCCGTGCACCACGTCGTGGTGGTGGGCGATCAGCTGACCGACGGCGGCGGTGTGGTTGTCGGCACCCACGGCTACTACGTCGACATCACCCCCGCCTCGGACCAGCCCGGCGAAGATGCGATCACGGAGAAGGTGGCCGAGATCACCGGCCAGCGGTCGAGCATCGAACAGGCCAAGGGCATGCTGATGCTCGTCTACGGCATCGACGCCGACGCCGCCTTCGGCCTGCTCAAGTGGCGATCGCAGGAAAGCAACGTCAAGTTGCGGCTGCTTGCCCAGCAGGTCGCTGCGGACTTCTGCGCTGCCAGTCGAGATGGCATCCCGTCGCGCTCGGTTTTCGACCATCTGTTGCTTACGGCGCACGAACGGGTGGGCGGGTCGCCTGAAGAACCCGCGGGAACGATGAGCTCCTAGGATCTAGTCCATGACTGTTGCTGCGGTTGAGCTGCTCGACTACGACGACGTCGTCGCACGCTACGAGCCGGTGCTCGGCCTGGAAGTGCACGTCGAGCTGTCCACCGCCACCAAGATGTTCTGCAGCTGCGCCACCGCCTTCGGCGCCGAGCCCAACACCCAGGTGTGCCCGGTGTGCCTGGGCCTGCCGGGGTCGCTGCCGGTGCTCAACCAGGCTGCCGTCGAGTCGGCGATCCGGATCGGGCTGGCGCTGAATTGCGAGATCGTGCCGTGGTGTCGCTTTGCCCGGAAGAACTACTTCTATCCGGACATGCCCAAGAACTACCAGATCTCGCAGTACGACGAGCCAATCGCCGTCAATGGCCACCTCGATGTGCCACTCGAGGACGGCACCACCTGGCGCGTCGACATCGAACGCGCGCACATGGAGGAGGACACCGGCAAGCTGACCCACATCGGCAGCGAGACCGGCCGCATCCACGGCGCGACCACGTCGCTGATCGACTACAACCGCGCCGGCGTGCCGCTGATCGAGATCGTCACCAAGCCGATCGTCGGAACCGGTGAGCGGGCCCCGCAGATCGCCCGGGCCTACGTGACTGCACTGCGAGACCTGTTGCGCGCGTTGGGGGTTTCCGATGTGCGGATGGACCAGGGTTCGATGCGCTGCGATGCGAACGTATCGCTGATGCCGGTCGGTGCCGAACAGTTCGGCACCCGCACCGAGACCAAGAACGTCAACTCGCTGAAAAGCGTCGAGGTCGCGGTCCGCTACGAAATGCAACGGCAGGGCGCTGTTTTGGCGTCTGGCGGGCGGGTCACCCAGGAGACCCGGCACTTCCACGAGTCCGGCTACACCAGCCCGGGCCGCACCAAGGAAACCGCCGAGGACTACCGCTATTTCCCCGAACCCGACCTGGAGCCGGTGGCGCCCAGCGCCGAGTTCGTCGACCGCCTGCGCCAGACCATTCCCGAGCTACCGTGGTTGCGCCGCAAGCAAATCCAGCAGGAGTGGGGCGTCTCCGACGAGGTGATGCGCGATCTGGTCAACGCCGGCGCCATCGACCTGGTGATCGCCACCGTCGAACACGGCGCCTCCAGCGACAAGGCGCGCGCTTGGTGGGGCAGCTTCCTGATGCAGAAGGCCAACGAGGCCGGTGTCGACCTCGACGCGTTGCCGATCACGCCCAAGCAGGTCGCCGAGGTCATCGCGCTGGTCGACGACGGCAAGTTGTCCAACAAACTGGCCCGCCAAGTGGTCGAAGGTGTGCTGGCCGGCGAGGGCGAGCCCGCACAGGTGATGACGGCCCGGGGGCTGGCCGTGGTGCGCGACGATTCGCTGATCCAGGCCGCGGTGAACGAGGCGCTGGCCGCCAACGCCGACATCGCGGAGAAGATTCGCGGCGGCAAGGTGCAGGCGGCTGGCGCGATCGTCGGCGCCGTGATGAAGGCGACCAAGGGCCAGGCCGACGCGGCGCGGGTGCGCGAACTGGTGCTCAAGGCCTGCGGCCAACAGGCCTAGCACGCTACATCCTGGCCACACCGTCGGCGACGGCCCCGAGCTTGTCGGGATTGGCCACGTTGTGGATGGTGACGATGCGCCCGTCGGCGTCGAGATCGACTGTCAGGGTGGCGATCACGCGTCCCGCACCGCTGAAGACGATGCCCGGTCCGCCGTTGATGTCGACGACTTCGACTGCCATCTCCGCGATGTCGACGCCCTCGTAGGGTCGCTTGATCGTGCCGGCGATCCAGGCAGCCACCTTTTCGTTGCCCAGGATGGGACGCAGTGCCTGGCGGACCTTTCCGCCGCCGTCGGTCCAGAGCGTGACGTCGGGGGCGAGAAGTTCCATGAGCTCGTTGATGTCACCGCCGGCGGCTGCGGCGAAGAACCGCTCGGTGATCTCGCGCTTCTTGGCGTGGTCCGTCTCGAACCGGGGTCGCCGGGCCTGCACATGTTCGCGCGCTCGATGACCGGCCTGGCGCACGGCGGACTCGGAACGGTCCAGGGCTTCGGCGATTTCGGCGTAGCTGAAGGCGAACACTTCTTTGAGGACGAAAACGGCGCGCTCCAACGGACTCAGCGTCTCCAGCACCACCAGCATCGCCATTGACACCGACTCGGCGGCAGCGACGTCGTCGGCGGTGTCCGCGCTGGTGAGGATCGGCTCCGGAAGCCACGGGCCCACATAGGTTTCCCGTTGCCGCTGGCTGGACCGGAGCCGATCCATCGACAGGTTGGAGACGATCCGTCCCAGATAGGCCTTCGGATCGGCGACCTGCCCCCGGTCGGCCGCCGACCATTTGAACCATGCGTCTTGGACGACGTCCTCGGCGTCTGCGGCTGTGCCCAGGATCCGGTACGCGATAGCGAACAACAGCTTGCGGTGGTCCTCGAAGGTCTGCTGGTCGCTGCTCATCGCGTGAACCGGCCGCCGCGGCGCCACGTCGTGGTGCCCACCGACGGCACTGCCTTGAGCAGCCGGTAGGTCGGCCACGGGCTGGAACTCACCGTCTCTTTGTACGCGACGGCCCACCGGCCGGCCAAGTAGAACCGCGAGGGGCTGTCGTCGGGGCGGGTGAACTGGATGACCGCGTCGCGACGCCCCAAGCTCACCGGCTGGTGCACGTAGCCGAATCGAAACTTCTTGGGCTGCTTGCCTTTCAGTTGCCGGCTGATCGACGCGGCGGCGTGCAGCGCCGTCGGGATTCCGCTTTGGCAGGTGCCGTGCATGACCCCGTACCGCTGCCGGATGGCGGCGGCGTCGCCGACGGCGTAGACGTTGGGGTGTGACACCGAGCGCAGCGACTCGTCGGTGACGATCCGGCCGCGCTCGTCGACCCGCAATCCCGCGGCGGCCGCCAGCGGTGACACCCGCACCCCGGTGGTCCACAGCACTGCCTGCGCGCCAACCACGTCGCCGTCGGCCAGCGCCACGCCGTCGGCCATCACCTTGACGATCTCGGTACCGGAGCGGACCTGCACGCCCAATCGGGTCAATCCCGCGTGCAGGCGTGCCTGTGCCTTGGGGCCCATCATCGAGCCCGGTGTCGTCCGGCTCAGCAGGACGACGTCCAGTTCGGGATGCTGCTCGGCGATCTCGGCAGCGGATTCGACACCGGTCAGGCCGCCGCCCGCCACCACGACGGTGCCGTCGCCGAGCCGATCCAGCTGTTCGGCGAACAATGCCGCGTCGTGTGCGCTGTTCAGCGTGTACGCGAACTCGTCGACGCCCGGCACCGCGGCGGTGTCCGCGACGCTGCCGAGCGCATAGACCAACGTGTCGTAGCGCAGGGTGCGCACGTCGTCGACGCGGACGGTCTGCGCGTCGGCGTCGATGGCCGTAACCCAGCCCTCGACGAACGTGACGGCGGT
Source organism: Mycobacterium kyorinense (assembly GCF_002101735.1). Classification (GTDB taxonomy): domain Bacteria; phylum Actinomycetota; class Actinomycetes; order Mycobacteriales; family Mycobacteriaceae; genus Mycobacterium; species Mycobacterium kyorinense. The sequence goes on from NZ_LQPE01000058.1 coordinate 25,177, forward strand.
GCCCTCGAGCAGATCGGGGATCTGCAAGTCGGCCAGCTGTTGGCCGGACGCGACCTGGTGCAGGCGCAGCCTCTCAGTGAACCGGCGCTCCGGGTTGACCAGCGTGATGTGGGTGTCCTCGCGGCGGCGCACCCGCGCTGCCAGGCTGATGGCCGCGGCCATGCCGGTGTATCCGCCGCCGATGATCACGATCTCGTTCATGGTCTTGCCCTTTCGTGTGTGAACTGCTGACGCACACCAGACGGATCGTGCGGACGGATTTGTGACACATGTTCGGCAACCGCGGAATCTTGCGGACCTGTTAGACCGGTGGTCTAATCTATAGACCGGTGGTCTAAAACGAAGACGACGTCCGCCGCCACGTCGAGAAGGTTCGGTAACCATGCGCACCCCTACCGCCCCGGCCGATCGCTCGCAGCGCACGCGCTCATTCGCACGCGTGCTCGGTCCGTTCATCGCCGTCGTGCCCGCGATCGTCGCGATCAGAGCGAAAAGCGTCGGGAGCCAGCTGTCGGGTTTCGCCGACGACCCGATGTGGCCGTGGGTGCTGGGCGCGCTGCTCTTCTTTGCCGGCCTGTTCGTCGTTGCGTTCCACCAGTATTGGGGCAGCATTGCGGCGGTGATCATTTCGCTGTTCGGCTGGTTTTTGCTGCTGCGAGGCTTCGCATTGCTTGCCACGCCACAGCTGATCGTCCAAGGGGCCGAAAACGCCACCGAAGCATCGAGCCCTGCCATCGGCGCCGTGCGGGCCGGTTTCGGGTTGCTCGCGCTGTGCGGCCTGTACCTGACATATGTGGGGTGGCTGAAGAAGTCCGACTGATTCGATACCGCCATGCCGCGTGTCGTGAAACCCAAGGACGTCCGGAGGGGCGAAGTGCTCGACCAGGCACTCGCGCTCTTCCTCGAACGTGGTTATGAAAATGTCAGTCTCAACGACCTTCTCGCTGCGACAGGCACGTCGAAAGGCGCTTTCTACCACTACTTCCCATCCAAGGAGGCACTAATCACCGCGCTGGCGCAACGCAGCGCCGCGGAGGCCTTCGAAGCTTTGCGCCCGGTCTTCGAGCAGCCCGGCAAGAACGCGCTGGAACGCCTCAACGCGGGACTTGCGGCGAGTTATCAGGTCAAGATCGCCATGGGGGCCCCCGAACAGATCGCGGCTATGACGCCACTGTTCGAGCCGAACAACCACGCGCTGTTCGCCAAGATCGTGACGATCTGGGAGGACCTCTTCCGGCCGGTACTCACCGAAGTCATCACCCAGGGAGTACGCGAGGGCGTGTTCGACACCTTCGATCCCGAGGGCGTCGGTGACATCATTCAGGGGTTCGCGGCCAGCCTGCAGACCAACCTGGTTCAGGTACTCAATGCACGCGACGCGAAATCCCGACGCAAGGCCATCGATGACTGCGTGAAGCGCATCAAGCTGCACGGCATTACGACCGACCGGATCCTCGGTCTGCCCGACGGGTCGACGGCAGTGCTCGACCGCGAGCAGGTCGAGGCGATGGTGGCGCTCCTCAAGCCCGCCGGTTAGAGCTCCCACTCGCGTGCCGCTGCGCCTGACGGGCGCGGCGTAAGCCCACGGCGAACAGGGGCATACCTCGCACCGCTGCAACGCTGACGCGGGTATGCCTGACGACGCCGACGCGCTGGACGCGTACTCGGCGGTGGTTACCGCCGTCGCCCAGGCGGTGCTGCCCAGCGTCGCCAGCCTCGCGGTACGCAGCCGCCGCGGCAACGGCGCGGGCAGCGCAAGCGTCATCACGCCCGACGGCTACCTTCTGACCAGTGCGCACGTCGTCGCCGGAGCACGTACTGCGCAGGCGACATTCACCGACGGCACGACGGTGGGCGTCGATATCGCCGGGCGCGACGAACTCTCCGACCTCGCCGTGCTCAAAGCCCGTGGTGCCGTTCCCGCCCCGGTCACGATGGGACGCGCGGAGGATCTCCGCGTCGGCCAATTGGTTGTGGCGGTGGGCAATCCGCTCGGGCTGGCCGGCAGCGTCACGGCTGGCATTGTCTCCGGTCTCGGGCGCTCACTGCCCACCCGTGCCGGCCGGGTCGTCGACGAGGTGATCCAAACCGATGCCGCGCTGAATCCGGGAAACAGCGGCGGCGTGTTGTCCGATGGCCGCGGACAGATGGTCGGGGTGAACACCGCAGTCGCGGGAGTCGGCCTGGGCCTGGCTGTACCGATCAACGCGTCGACCCACAAGATCATCGCCGCCTTGATGCATGCCGGCCGGGTGCGCCGCGCATGGCTCGGCATCGCCGGCGCACATATTCCGGTGCCGCCCGTCGTCGCCGCCAAACTAGGCACCACGCACGGGCTGCAGATCGCCAGTGTGGTCGCGGGCAGCCCGGCCGCCGAAGCCGGCCTGCGCCGTGGCGACATCGTCGTCAGTGTCGACGGCAAGAACGTGGTGACCGCCACCGCGATTCAGCAGCTCATGGTCGAAGATGCGATCGCGCGCCGCATCGAGATGACGGTGTGGCGTAACGGCGCGCTCGTCGACGTGTTCGTGGTACCGCGCGAGCTCGCCGAACGCTGAGCCATCATGGCTAGGTGAGCGACGTCTTCATGCGCCTGTTGGCGCCCGGCGACGTGCGGGCCACCGTCGCGCAGCGGGAATCGTTTCGTCGCTTCGCCACCATCGGTGACCCGCTGGCCGACGACATCGTGGCGATGATGCAGCGATTGCCGACCGGAGAAGGCCGGCGCATGTTCGATGTCGCCGTCGAGCAGGGCATCGACGCAGTCACCGACCCGCCCGAGGAGCTGGTGGCGTTTTTCGCCCAGGTCGACGACCGGCCGTACTGGCTGGACCACGCCAAGCTCGACCTGGCAGCGCGAGTGACGATGCGGACGGGCCTGGTCGGCATCGGGCTGGCCCTGCCGGGCCTGGCGCTCACCGGCGGCTACCTGGCGTCCAAGGCCGACAAGCCGCTGGTGGGGACCGGCGATCTGCGCCGGATGGCGCCGCGGCGGCTCAACGAGACCGCGACCTGGTTCATCGACGTCACCTCCCCTGGCGGCCTGCAGCGTTTCGCGCCGGGTTTCACCGGCACGCTGCGGGTCCGGCTGATGCATGCGATGGTGCGCGCGGCCATGAGCCGCCGCGACGACTGGGACTTCGCCGCCTGGGATCACCCGCTCAACCAGGTGCAGCTGGCCGGCACGCTGATGCTGTTCTCGCTGGCGAACCTGGCCGGGTGCCAGGCGATGGGCGTGAAGTTCTCGGCGCGCGAGCGCGACGCGGTCTTTCACCTGTGGCGCTACGTGGGTCTGCTGATGGGCGTGTACCCGGAACTGGTCCCGGCGACCGAAGACGACACGTGGCGGCTCTTCTGGCTCGAGGCCGACACCGAGTTCCGGCCCGACGAGGACTCCTATCGGCTGGCGCAGGCGCTGCACACCGGTCCGCCGGATGAGGATCCGCTGACCGCGCTGGCCCGGGGCTTTTTGTCCTCCTACAGCCGGCTGATGCTGGGCCGGTCGAACGCCGACCAGCTCGGTCTGCCGGACAACAAGCCGCTGCAGGCGGCGGTGCTGGCCACCTCGGCGATCAACCGGGTTTTCGAGTTCCGCCGGCTGCTGCCGGGCGCGACGCGGCTCAGCGAAGAATTCGGGCAATGGTCGCGGCGGCGCTTCGTCGGCCGTGGCCTCCGTGAGACGGGCGGCGACCGCAGCTACCGGCGTCACGACGTCCTGGCCGCCACCGGCTGACGTCTGCACCATGGAAGGGTGCCGGCAGCAACGATCAGCGCGACGCGGCGCTGGTCCCTGCTGGGCATTTCACTGGCGGCGACACTGTGCGCCACCGTCTTCATCAACGGCATCGCGTTCCTGATCCCGGCGCTGGATGCTGAACGCGGCATCAGCCTCGCCGAAGCCGGTCTGCTGTCGTCGATGCCCAGCCTCGGCATGGTGCTGACGCTGATCGCCTGGGGCTACCTACTGGACCTGGTCGGCGAGCGGGTCGTGCTCACCGTGGGCCTGGCGCTGACCGCGGCGGCCGCCTTCGGCGCGGCGTCGGTGCACTCCATGCTGACCATCGGAGCGTGCCTGTTCGCGGGTGGTATGGCCGCGGCCAGCGCCAACACGGCCAGCGGCCGACTGGTGACCGGCTGGTTTCCCAAGGACCAGCGCGGGCTGGCGATGGGCATCCGCCAGACCGCTCAGCCGCTGGGAATTGCGTTGGCGGCCTTGGTTCTTCCCGAGCTCGGCCAACGCGATTTCTCGGTGGCGCTGCTGTTTCCGGGATCGGTTTGCGCAGCTGCGGCGGTCGCCAGCGCCATCGGCGTGCTCGACCCAGCGCGAAAGACACGGGCAGCGGCCAGCGCCGACGAACTTGCCAACCCCTACCGCGGCGCCGCGGTGCTCTGGCGCCTGCACCTGGCGTCGGCGCTGCTGATGGTGCCGCAGACCGTCGTGTTGACGTTCATGCTGGTGTGGCTGATCCGCGCACACGGCTGGTCGACCGCGGCGGCCGGCGCGCTGGTCAGCGTCTCGCAACTGCTCGGGGCGCTGGGCCGGATCGCCGCCGGCAGGTGGTCGGATCGGGTCGGCTCGCGGATGCGGCCGATCCGCACGATCGCCGTGGGTGCCACCGTCGTCATGGCGGTGCTGGCGCTGACCGATCGCTTGGGTTCGCCGCTTGCCGTGCCGATCATGGTCGTCGCGTCGGTGATCACCGTGCTCGACAACGGGTTGGCGTTCACCGCGATCCCCGAATTCGCCGGGCCGTTTTGGAGCGGACGCGCGATGGGCGCCCAGAACACCACCCAGCGGTTGACCGCCGGCGCCGGCCCGCCGGTCTTCGGTGAATTGATCGATGCGGGCGGTTATCCGCTGGCATTCGCGGTGTGCGCGCTGTTCCCGATCCTGGCGCTGCCGATAGTGCCGGTAGGCGCCCGGCCGCGCGGCACGTGAGTTTGCCGACATCGCCGCCACATGCGTGTGGAACGATGTCTTGAATGGCGACGGAGTCGATCGGTGCCGGAACTCGCTGGTCGATGGTGGCGATCTCGCTGGCTGTGACGGCGAGTGCGTTCATCTTCATCAACGGCGTCGCCTTCCTGATCCCCGCGCTGGAAGCCGAACGCGGTACCGCGCTGGCTGAGGCCGGTCTGTTGGCAGCCATGCCGAGCTTCGGAATGGTGGTCACGCTGATCGCCTGGGGCGCCCTGCTCGATCGGGTGGGCGAGCGAATCGTGCTCACGACGGGGTCGGCACTGACGGCGGCCGCCGCCTACGCCGCGACGACAGTCCACTCGCTGATTGCCATCGGGGCGTTTCTGTTCGTCGGTGGCATGGCCGCAGCCAGTTGCAACACGGCCGGCGGTCGGCTGGTGTCCGGCTGGTTCCCGCCGCATCACCGCGGGCTGGCGATGGGAATCCGCCAAACAGCGCAGCCAGTGGGAATTGCCTTGGGCGCCTTGGTGATTCCGGAGCTGGCCGAACGCGGCCCAGTGGCCGGGCTGATGTTTCCGGCGTTTATGTGCACGGTGTCGGCGGTGGCCAGCGCGATCGGGGTGATCGACCCGCCGCGCAAGCCGCGGGCTGCTGCGACCGAGCAGGAGTTGGCCAACCCGTATCGCGGCCGCCCGAAGGTCTTGCGGCGCATCCACATCACGTCGTCGCTGCTGATGATGCCGCAGACGGTGACGGTCACGTTCATGCTCGTCTGGTTGATCAACGACCACAATTGGTCGATCGCGTCGGCCGGCGCGCTGGTCACCATCTCGCAGTTGCTCGGCGCCGTCGGGCGGATCCTGGCCGGCCGATGGTCGGACCGGGTGGGCTCGCGAATGCGGCCGCTACGGACGGTCGCCATCGCGGCCGCGCTGAGCATGTTCCTGTTGGGCCTGATCGACCGGGTGGGCTGGCGACTCGAGGTGGTGGTCATGGTCGCCGCAGCGGTGATCGCCGTGCTCGACAACGGGTTGGAGTCCACCGCGATCACCGAGTACGCCGGGCCGTACTGGAGCGGACGGGCGCTCGGCATCCAAAACACCACTCAGCGACTCACCGCCGCGGCCGGACCGCCGGTGTTCGGGGCGCTGATCACGGCGGCCGGTTATCCCACGGCGTGGCTGGTATGCGGACTGTTCCCGCTCGCTGCGATTCCGTTCGTCCCGACCCGCGTGTTGCCGCCGGGCCTGGAGACTAGAGCGCGGACGCGATCCGTTCGCCGACTTCGGCGGTGGATAACTTTTCGGTCGGGCGACTGGCCAGATGGGTCGCCACGGCCCGGTCCACTCGCGCGGCGGCAGCGTCTTCGCCGAGGTGGGACAGCAGCAGCGCCACCGACATGATCGCCGCCGTCGGGTCGGCGATCCCCTGACCGGCGATGTCGGGCGCGCTGCCGTGGACCGGCTCGAACATCGACGGGTTGGTCCGGGTGGCGTCGATGTTGCCACTGGCGGCCAAGCCGATTCCGCCGCACACCGCGGCGGCCAGGTCGGTGATGATGTCGCCGAACAGGTTGTCGGTGACGATCACGTCGAAGCGGCCGGGGTCGGTGACCAGATGGATGGTCGCGGCGTCGACGTGCTGGTAGGAAACGTCGACCTCCGGGTACTTCTCGCCGACCTCCTGCACGGTCCGCGACCACAGCGAGCCGGCAAACGTGAGCACGTTGGTCTTGTGCACCAGTGTGAGCTTTTTGCGGCGCTGCTGGGCGCGCTCGAAGGCGTCCTGCACGACGCGGCGCACACCGAAGGCGGTGTTGATGCTGACTTCGGTGGCTACCTCGTGGGCGGTGCCGACGCGGATCGCGCCGCCGGTGCCGGTGTAGGGGCCTTCGGTGCCCTCGCGGACCACGACGAAGTCGATTTCCGGGTTGCCGCGTAACGGGCTGTCCACGCCCGGGTAGAGCCGCGCGGGTCGCAAGTTGATGTGGTGGTCCAGCTCGAAGCGCAGTCGCAGCAGCAGGCCACGTTCGAGCACGCCGCTGGGCACCGACGGGTCGCCGATGGCGCCGAGCAGGATCGCGTCGTGTGCGCGCAGCTCGGCGATCGCCGAATCGGGCAGCACCTCCCCTGTGGCGTGGAAGCGCCGGGCACCCAGGTCGTAGCTCGTCTTCTCCACCCCGGGCAGCACGGTGTCGAGAACCTTGACGGCTTCGGCTACCACCTCGGGGCCGATCCCGTCGCCGGGAATCACCGCTAGCTTCACGAAAGATCAACCACCTCAAGCTTGTTGGCATCGACGGCCACCGCGATGGCCGACCGCACGTCGTCGGGGACATCGCGGTCCAGCCGCAGCAGGATTGTCGCGCCGGGGCCCTCGGTGTCCTCGGACAGCTGCGCGGCGTGGATGTTCACACCGGCCGCGCCGAGCAGGGTGCCGATCTTGCCCAGCGCGCCGGGCTGGTCGATGTAGTTGATCACCAGGTTGGTGCCCTGGGCGCGCAAATCGAAGTTGCGCCCGTTGATTTGGACGATCTTCTCCACCAGCTGCGGCCCGGTCAACGTGCCGGCGACGTTGACGACCGAGCCGTCGGAGGCCACCGCCCGCACGTCGACGACGCTGCGGTGGTTGGGGCTTTCGGTGGCGGTGCTGATGTCGGCGACGACCCCGCGTTCTTCGGCGATCGCCGGAGCGTTGACGAACGTGACCGGGTCCTCGATGACTGCGGAGAACAAGCCGCGAAGGGCCGAAAGTCGCAGCACCTCAACGTCTTCCGACGCCAGCTCACCGCGCACCTGCACCGACAGCGAGGCGGGCAGCTCGTCGGACAGCGCACCGGCCAACACGCCGAGCTTGCGCACCAGATCCAGCCAGGGCGCCACCTCCTCGCTGACCACGCCGGCGCCGACGTTGACTGCGTCGGGCACGAATTCGCCGGCCAGCGCCAGCTTTACGCTGGCCGCCACATCGGTGCCGGCGCGGTCCTGGGCTTCGGCGGTGGAAGCCCCGAGATGCGGGGTGACGACTACTTGCGGCAATTCGAATAGCGGGCTGTCCGTGCAGGGCTCGCTGGCGAACACGTCGATGCCGGCGGCCCGCACGTGGCCGCTGGACACTGCTTCGGCCAGCGCGGACTCGTCGACCAGCCCGCCGCGTGCGGCGTTGACGATGATGACCCCCGGCTTGGTTTTGGCCAGAGCCTCCTTGTCGATCAACCCGGCGGTCTCCGGTGTCTTGGGCAGATGCACGGAGATGAAGTCGGCGCGGGCCAGCAGCTCGTCGAGGGTGAGCAGCTCGATGCCCAGCTGCGCGGCGCGGGCCGGCGACACATACGGGTCGTAGGCCACCAGGTAGGCGCCGAAGGCGGCCAACCGCTGGGCCACCAGCTGGCCGATGCGGCCCAGGCCGACGACGCCGACGGTCTTGCCGAAGATCTCGGTGCCGGAGAACGACGAGCGCTTCCACTCGTGGGCGCGCAGCGACGCGTCGGCCGCGGTGATCTGGCGGGCGGCGGCCAGCAGCAGCGCGATCGCGTGTTCGGCTGCGCTGTGGATGTTCGATGTCGGCGCGTTGACCACGAGCACGCCGCGGGCGGTGGCGGCGTCGACGTCGACGTTGTCCAGCCCGACGCCGGCGCGCGCGACGATCTTGAGCTTGGGTGCGGCGGATAGCACCTCGGCGTCGACGGTGGTGGCCGAGCGCACCAGCAGCGCGTCGGCATCCGGTACCGCGGCCAGCAGCTTCTGCCGGTCCGGGCCGTCCACCCAGCGCACCTCTACCTGGTCGCCCAGAGCTTCGACGGTCGATTCGGCAAGTTTGTCAGCGATCAAGACAACGGGAAGGCTCACCCGGCCAGCCTAAGCGGCGATCGCAAGCGCGGCGGAGCCGGGCGCAGCGGGTTGCCGGCAGCACCGATGACTCTGCGCTGACCAGGCGAGCTACTCGCAGTTTTGCCTGGTAGCCGCAGAGTCAACGACTGTGTCGCTGTGCGACCGCGGTGGTCCTTACCATCACGGGATGGACGTCACCGTCGTCGGTAGTGGACCGAACGGACTGACCGCCGCTGTCATCTGTGCCCGTGCGGGGCTGTCGGTGCAGGTGGTCGAGGCCCAGCCGACGTTCGGCGGCGGCTCGCGCACGCTTGCCGATCCGGAGTTTCCGGGGGTGTCGCACGACATCTGTTCGGCGGTGCACCCACTGGCGCTGGCATCGCCCTTCATGGCGCAATTCGACTTGGCCGCCCGCGGCGTGAAGCTGATGGTGCCGGAGCTCGCCTACGCCAATCCGCTGCCGGACCGTCCGGCCGCGATCGCCTACCACGATCTCGAGCGGACCTGCGATGGCCTAGAGCACGGCGCATCATGGCGACGGCTGCTGGGCCCGTTGGTCGAAAACGCTGACGCGGTGGTCGGATTACTACTCGGCGACAAACGCTCGGTGCCCACCGCTGTGTTGCCGGCGCTGCGCTTGGGGCCACGGATGCTCGCGCAGGCCACTCCGGCGTGGCGGTCACTGGCGGGCGAAGATGCCCGTGCGCTGTTCAGCGGCGTTGCCGCCCACACTATTTCACGCATGCCGTCCCTGGTCTCGGCAGCCGCCGGGCTGATGCTCGCGACCCTGGCCCATTCGGCCGGCTGGCCCATCCCGGTGGGCGGGAGTCAGGCGATCGCCGATGCGCTGATCGCCGATTTGCGGGCACACGGTGGCGAGCTGACCTCCGACGTGGAAGTCACCGAACCGCCGAGTGGTGTCGTGCTGTATGACACCGCCCCCACCGCGTTGCTGCGCATTTACGGTGACGCATTACCAGCCCGATATGCGAAAGCGTTGCGCAGCTATCGGTTTGGACCAGGCGTGGCGAAGGTCGACTTTGTGATCAGCGACGACATTCCATGGTCCGACGCCCGTCTGGCGCAAGTCCCGACGTTCCACCTCGGCGGCACCCGTGCCCAGATGGCCCACGCCGAAGCAGAGGTGGCCGCCGGACGGCACGCGGAATGGCCGATGGTGCTGGCCGCCACACCCCATGTCTGCGACCCGGGCCGTGTCGATGCCGACGGTCGTCGACCGTTGTGGACCTACGCCCACGTGCCGTCGGGCTCGACGGTGGACCAAACCGAGGCTGTCACAACGATTTTCGAGCGATTCGCGCCGGGCTTTCGCGACGTCGTGGTGGCGGCTCGCAGCGTGCCCGCCGCGCGGCTGGCCGACCACAACGCGAACTACGTCGGCGGCGACATCGGCGTGGGCGGAAACTCCGTGGTGCGTGCCCTTCTCGGCCCAACGCCCCGACTTAATCCCTGGGCGACACCAATTCCCAAGGCGTACCTGTGCTCAGCCGCGACGCCACCAGGCGGCGGCGTGCACGGCATGTGCGGGTATTACGCCGCGCGGACGGTACTCAAGCGCGAGTTCGGCGTTCGCGAGTTGCCGAAATTGTCGATTTCGGCGCGATAATCGTCGCGCAGCGATAGTTATCGCGCCGAAATCGCACGGCGACGGCTATGCCGTCTCTGTGATCGGGCGGTCGACCCAGCTCATCAAGTCGCGCAGCTTCTTGCCGGTCACCTCGATGGGGTGCTCGGCGTTCTCCTTGCGCAGCCGCGCGAGTTCTTTGCCGCCGCCCTCGACGTCGGCGACCAGCTTCTTGACGAAGGTGCCGTCCTGGATGTCGCGCAGGATCTCGCGCATCCGCTCCTTGGTGTCGGCGTCGATGACCCGCGGGCCCGACAGGTAGCCGCCGAACTCCGCGGTGTCGGACACCGAGTAGTTCATCCGCGCGATGCCGCCCTCGTACATCAGGTCGACGATCAGCTTGAGTTCGTGCAGCACCTCGAAGTAGGCCATCTCCGGCGCGTAGCCGGCCTCGACCATCACGTCGAATCCGGCCTTGACCAATTCCTCGGTGCCGCCGCACAACACGGCCTGCTCACCGAACAGATCGGTCTCGGTCTCCTCTTTGAACGTGGTCTTGATGACGCCGGCCCGGGTGCCGCCGATGCCTTTGGCGTAGGACAGCGCCAGCGCCTCCCCTTCGCCGTTGGGGTCCTGCGCCACCGCAATCAGACACGGCACACCCTTGCCGTCGACGAACTGGCGACGCACCAAGTGCCCCGGGCCTTTTGGCGCGACCATTCCCACCGTGATCTCAGGCGCCGGCTTGATCAACTCGAAGTGGATGTTGAGCCCGTGACCGAAGAACAGCGCGTTGCCGGGCTGAAGATTCGGCTCGATCTCGTTTTTGAAGATGTCGGCCTGCGCGGTGTCGGGCGCCAGCAGCATGATCACGTCGGCCCATTTCGCCACCTCGGCGGGAGTGTCGACCTCGAGCCCCTGCTCGGCGACCTTCGCACGCGACTTCGAGCCTTCCTTCAGGCCCACCTTCACCTGGACGCCGGAGTCGCGCAGGCTCAGCGAGTGCGCATGTCCTTGGCTGCCGTATCCGATGACGCCGACCTTGCGGCCCTGGATGATCGACAGGTCCGCGTCGTCGTCGTAGAACATCTCCACTGCCACTGTATGTTTCCTTACTTCCTTCGATGAGTTATTTCGCATTGCCGATGCCGCGCGGACCGCGCGACAGCGACACCAATCCGGATTGGACGATTTCGCGCACACCGTACGGTTCCAGCACGCGCAGCAGCGCCTCGAACTTCGCCGGGGTACCGGTGGCCTCGATGATCAGCGACTCCGGGGACACGTCAATTACCCTGGCCCTAAACAGGTTCGCCGCTTCGATGATCTGGCCGCGAGTACTCGCGTCGGCCCGCACCTTGATCAGCGCCAACTCGCGCGACACCGAATTGTCGTCGTCCTGCTCGACGATCTTGATGACGTTGATCAGCTTGTTGAGCTGCTTGGTGACCTGTTCGAGCGGCGTGTCCTCGGCCGAGACGACGATCGTCATCCGGGACATGTCTTTCTGCTCGGTGGCGCCGACGGCCAGCGACTCGATGTTGAAGCCGCGCCGGGAGAACAGCGCCGCGACCCGCGCGAGCACACCGGGTTTGTCCTCGACCAGAACCGAAAGTGTATGGCTGGTAGCGCTCATCAGGCGTGCCCCTCGTTGCCCTCGTCGTCGAAGAGCGGGCGAATGCCACGCGCGGCCTGGATCTCGTCGTTGCTGGTGCCCGCAGCCACCATCGGCCACACCTGCGCATCGGCGCCCACGATGAAGTCGATGACCACCGGCCGGTCGTTGATCGCGCGCGCCTGGGAAATGACGTCTGCTACATCTTCCTCACGCTCGCAACGCAATCCGACGCAACCCAGCGCCTCGGCCAGCTTGACGAAGTCGGGGATGCGATGCGAGTGGGTGGCCAGGTCGGTCTGCGAGTAGCGCTCGGCATAGAACAGCGACTGCCATTGCCGCACCATGCCCAGGTTGCCGTTGTTGATCAGCGCGACCTTGATCGGTGCGCCTTCGATGGCGCACGTGGCCAGCTCCTGGTTGGTCATCTGAAAACAGCCGTCGCCGTCGATCGCCCACACCTCGGCGTCCGGGCGGGCGATCTTGGCGCCCATCGCCGCCGGAATGGCGAAGCCCATGGTGCCCAGGCCGCCGGAATTGAGCCAGGTGCGCGGCTTTTCGTACGAAATGAACTGCGCGGCCCACATCTGATGCTGGCCGACCCCGGCGACGTACACCGCGTCGGGCCCGGCGATCTTGCCCAAGGTTTCGATCACGTACTCGGGGCTCAGGCTGCCGTCGCTCTGCGGCCCGTAGCTCAGCGGGTACGTGGCCTTGACGCCGCGCAGGTACTCCCACCAGTCGTCGATCTCGATGCTGGCCCCGTCGTGGCGCAGCGCGGCGATCAGGTCGGTGATGACGGCCTTGACGTCGCCAACGATCGGCACATCGGCGTGGCGGTTCTTGCCGATCTCGGCCGGGTCGATGTCGGCGTGGATGACCTTGGCCTCCGGCGCGAACGAGTCGAGCTTTCCGGTCACCCGGTCGTCGAAGCGAGTGCCCAGTGCGATCAGCAGGTCGCTGCGCTGCAGGCCGGCCACCGCCGCGACCGTGCCGTGCATGCCCGGCATGCCCAGGTGCTGCGGGTGACTGTCGGGGAAGGCGCCCCGCGCCATCAGCGTGGTGACCACCGGGATTCCGGTCAGCTCGGCCAGCTCGCGCAGCTGCTCGGTCGCGTCACCACGGATGACGCCGCCGCCGACGTAGAGCACCGGCTTGCGAGCGGCCGCAATCAGCTTGGCGGCCTCGCGGACCTGGCGGTTGTGCGGCTTGGTGTTCGGCTTGTAGCCGGGCAGGTCCATCCGCGGCGGCCAGGCGAACGTGCACTGGGCCTGCAGGACGTCTTTAGGGATGTCGACCAGCACCGCACCCGGCCGCCCGGTGGCCGCGATGTGGAACGCCTCTGCGATCACGCGGGGAATCTCGTCGCCGCTGCGAACCAGAAAGTTGTGCTTGGTGATCGGCATCGTGATGCCGGAGATGTCGGCCTCCTGGAACGCGTCGGTGCCGATCAGCGACCGCCCGACCTGCCCGGTGATCGCCACCACCGGCACCGAATCCATTTGCGCGTCGGCGATCGGAGTGACCAGGTTGGTGGCGCCGGGGCCCGAGGTGGCCATGCAGACGCCGACTTTGCCCGTCGCGTGCGCGTAGCCGCTGGCGGCGTGCCCGGCGCCCTGCTCGTGGCGAACCAGCACGTGGCGCAGCTTCTTGGAGTCGAACAGCGGGTCATACACCGGCAGCACCGCACCGCCCGGTATGCCGAAGATGACTTCGACGTCGAGTTCCTCCAACGACCGGATGACCGACTGCGCGCCGGTCATCTGTTGCGGCGCAACGTGTTTCGGTTTAGGTGCAGCAGACGCGCCGTTTGCGACCGGCATTGCGGCCGATCGCTCGGTTGGTCGCGTGGTGGGTGCGCTCACTGGGTCCTCTTCGTGGTCTCTCGATGACAACAAAAAACCCCCGCCAGCTCAGCTGCTGCACGAGGGTTGCGCGTTGGAGCTCGAAACTAGTCAGCCACCAACGCGCCGACCGAGTACTACGAGCATTTCGCGGCTGTCCATAACGTTCGACGGTAGCCTCCGCACAGGTCAGCCGTCAAATCCGGGTGCACTGGCACCTCCCGTGTTGAGATTGCACTCAGGGTCGTGATTTGCGTCGCGGCGCAGCCCTGGGCGCGATTTCAACGGGCAATGACATGATGCCAGCGTGGCTTTTCACTCACCGCCGGCGGTGATCAGGATTTCGCCGATGGCGCATTTCGCGGTGGGCTTCCTGACGCTCGGCCTGCTGGTGCCGGTGTTGACCTGGCCACCGACCGCACCATTGCTGGTGATCCCAATTGTGTTGTCGGCGTTGATCGTTCGGCTGCGCACCGTGGCCGACGAAGACGGCGTGACGGTCCGGACGCTGCTGGGTAGCCGGTCGCTGCGCTGGGAGGAGATCGACGGGCTGCGGTTCAGCAAGAGCTCCTGGGCTCGTGCCCGGCTCAAGGCGGGCGGCGAGTTGCGGCTACCCGCGGTCACCTTTGCCACGCTGCCCTTGCTGGCCGAGGCCAGCGCGGGCCGAGTGCCCAATCCGTATGCCTAGCTCAGGGGATTGGCGCCGTTGAGCAAAACCCACACGGCGATGCCGCCGCCGATGCCCAGCAGCAGCGCCGCGAACGAACCGATGAACGGCCGCCGCGCCCACCCGCGACCGGCGTCGAACCCGTAGCGGCCGGGGCCGATCAGGATGACGGCGGCCGCCACCAGGATCAGCGTGATCTCGTACTCGTGACCGTCGGGCAAGAAGTAGGGAAACGACCGCGAGTCGGACTGCCCGGATACCGAAGCGATCAGGCCGTTGATCAGGTAAGCCAGCGCGCCCCCGGCGGCTAGCGGGGTGAACAGTCCCAGCACCAGCAGCACCCCGGCGACGATCTCACCGCCCGCGGCGACATAAGTGAGGATGTCGGCGTGCTGGTAGCCGACATCGGATAACGAGTTCTTGAATGCGGTCAGCCCGTGCCCGCCCCACCAGCCGAAGAGCTTCTGCAGCCCGTGCGCGATCAGCACCGAACCGAGCCCGACCCGCAGGATCAGCAGGCCAAAGTCCTGGGTGCCGCGGCGGCCGGCCGCGCGGACCCGCTCGTCCTGCTCGGCGGTGTCGGTGTCCGGCGGACCGAACACCGAGTGGCGGCCGGTGTCCGGCGGCTGGACGTAGGGCAACGGCTGCGACGCACCGACCAGGCCGTATCCGCTGCTGGACACACGCGCGCTGGTGGAGTCGTAGTGCGGGATTGTGGTGGTCTCGAAATCGCCTGCATAGGTGGCTGACGGCAGGTCGTCTTCCGGGTCGACCAGGCTTGCGGTTGCCGGTCGGCCCGGGGTTGGCGCCTCGGAGTCCTCCGGCCGCCGCCAAGGTGCGTCATGCGATTGACTGGTCACGCGTGTCAGGGTAAGGGCAGTTCGGCCGAGATTGGGGATTTGAGCGGCGCTTTTACCAGACTGATGCACTCGTCGGTGTTTCACGCCAGCGGATTGGCGCCGTTGAGCAATACCCAGATGCCGATGCCGGCGCCGATACCCACCAGCAGCGCCACCGACGAGCCGATGAACGGCCGGCGGGCCCAGCCCTGACCCGCGTCAAGTCCGTACAGTCCCGGGCCGGCCAGCAGGATCGCAACCACCGCGACGATGGCTACGACGTGGTATTCGCTGCCGTCGAGCAGGAATCTGGGGTGGCCGTGCTGATGCTGGGCCGCGATGTTGGCCAGCAGGCCGTTGACCAGGTAGGCCAATGCGCCGGCGGCGACCACCGGGGTGAACAAGCCGAGAATCAACAGCGCGCCTGCCACGATCTGGCCGCCGGCGGCCACCCAAGCCAGGATGTCGGCGTGCTGGAAGCCCAGGCCCGTCAGTGAACGTGTGAAGCCGTCGTGGCCCTGGCCGTCCCACCAGCCGAATGCGTTTTGCAGGCCGTGGGCGCCCAGCACCGCGCCGACGCCGGCTCGCAGCACCATCAAGCCCAGATGCTGGGTGCCGCGTTGTTTGGCGATTTTCAGCCGGGGATCGTCGACCAGCCGCGGCTGCACCGACGGCAGCGGATCACGCTCGGCGACCGCCGGCTGCGCGGTGTCGTCGGAGACGTCGTCGGCGGCCTCGTCGGCTTCGATGGCCGTGGGCTCCGACTTGGCCTCGTCGCTGGGCGCCTCGACCTCTTTTTCGGCGGTTTCCTCCGGCTCGAGCAGCTTGTGCGGCGCTGACTCCCGCTGCTGCGGTGGACGCGGCTCCTGCTGTGGCGGAGGGGTTTCCCGCTTGGGCGACGAGCCGGCCTCCTCGAGTCGGTGCCAGCGGGTGAAGTCAAAGGAACCGGTCACCGTGCCAGCCTAAAGCCAAGCAACTGACGCCCGGGACACTTTGCCGGGCGCCTTGATCTCCCCGTGACCTGGCGCGTGGGCGGGTCGGCGTGGCGGGGACCGCCGCGGTGTCCGTACCCTTGCGGACATGCGGTTACGGCGGTCGGTTCGGTGCGGGTTCGCCGCGCTGTGTGCGTCGCTGCTGGTTGTGAGCGGTTGCGCCCGGTTCAACGACGCCCAGTCCGAGCCGTTCACCACCGAACCGAATCGGCGCCCGCCGCCGACGTCCACTCCTCCCCCGCCGCCACCGTTGCCCGCCAAGCCGTTCCCCAAGCAGTGTCCGGCCCCCGGCGTCATGCAGGGCTGCCTCGAGAGCACCAGCGGGTTGATCATGCTGCCCGACAGCAAGTCGGCGTTGGTCGCCGAGCGCACCACCGGTGCGGTCAAAGAGGTCTCGGTCAGCGCCGAGCCCAAGGTGAAGACGGTGATCCCGGTCGACCCCTCCGGTGACGGCGGGCTGATGGACATCGTGCTGTCCCCGACCTACAAGCAGGACCGGCTGATGTACGCCTACGTCAGCACGCCCAGCGACAACCGGGTGATCCGGATCGCCGACGGCGATATCCCCAAAGACATCCTGACCGGAATTCCCAAGGGCGCCACCGGCAACACCGGCGCGCTGCTGTTCACCAGTCCGACCACGCTGGTGGTGCTCACCGGCGACGCGGGCAACGCGGCGATGGCCGCCGACCCGGGTTCGCCGGCGGGCAAGGTGCTGCGCATCGAGCAGCCGACCACGCTCAACCAGGCCCCGCCGACCACCGCGCTTTCCGGCATCGGCTCGGGCGGCGGGTTGTGCACCGACCCGGTCGACGGGTCTTTGTACGTGGTGGACCGCGCGCCCACTGCCGACCGACTGCAGCGCATCACCAAGGACTCCAAGGTGTCTACCGTGTGGACCTGGCCGGACCGGCCCGGTGTCGCCGGTTGCGCGGCCCTGGACGGCACGGTGCTGGTGAACCTGATCAACACCAAACAGACCGTGGCCGTCCATCTCGCGCCGGCCACGGGCGCGGTTACGGGCGAGCCCGACGTGGTGCGTCAGGACACGCACGCCCATGCGTGGGCGTTGCGGATGTCGCCGGACGGAAACGTCTGGGGCGCAACGGTGAACAAGACCGCCGGCGACGCGGAGAAGCTCGACGACGTGGTGTTCCCGCTGTTCCCGCAGGGCGGCGGATTCCCGCGGGCCAACGAGGACAAGACGTAACTCAGGCCTGGTGGCCCGGCTCGAGGTCGGTGACGTCGGAGAAGCTGACGAGATCGTCGTCACGCTCGGGCGCGGAGCCGGCAACCGGTTCCAGCAGGTAACCCACGTGGTCGCCGAGGTCGATTCGGTCCAGTGTCATGCCCACAAACCATCCCGCCGCATCGTCGAGAATCGGCATGCCCTCCGGACCGCTGTGCCACGCGCATTGCGCGAATTTGTCGATCTGGTCGCCGGTTTGGCCGCCGAACAGCCGTGCCAGCTCAATGTTGTTGCGGCCCAAGACATGTACGGCCAAATGCCCGGATTTGCTTGCGACGCCGAAGGTGTGGTTGCGCCTGGACATGCCGACCAGAAACCGTGGTGGGTTCAAACTGGTTTGGGTGGCGAACCCGACGAGACAGCCCGACCGGTGGCCATCGGCCTGGGTGGTCACCACGAACATTGTGTAGTCCAGCATGCCAACCAGCCGGTCGAACGAGTCGTTCATCGGAAACCCGGACAGGAACGGCGGATTCGGCAATCTTTCGTCGCGAGACGTCATCGCGAGCCTTTCCGGAGCGGTATATCGGCTATCTGGTGACAGTCTTCACCAGATAGCTGGGTGGGTCAAGGATGCGACAATCGAGCCCATGGCGGGCACGGCGCGCACCTACGGTGGTGCCACCCACAGCGAGCGGCGCTCGCGGCGGCAGGCCGTGCTGATCGACACCGCACTGGACCTGGTCGCTGCCCACGGTGTCGGCAGCCTCACGGTGCGCGGCGTCTGCGCCCGGGCTCGGCTCAACGACCGCTACTTCTACGAGAGCTACCGCAATGTCGACGAGCTGGTGCTGGCGATGCTCGACGACCAGATCAGCCGGGCATTCAGCGCACTGCTGCCCGCGATCGAGGCCACCGCGCCCGATCCGGTGCTTCGTGCCCGCGCGGCCATCGGCAGCGGTCTGGATTTCCTGGCCGACGATCCGCGCCGCGGGCGGCTGCTGATCGAGTCGCAGACCACCGACGGATTGCGGGGGCGCCGCCTGGAGCTGGTGAAGATGCTGGCCAAAGTGATGGCCGACCAGGGCCGGGCACTGCTCGACGGGCAGGAGTCGCTGGATCCTGACATCGACCTGGCGGCGTTCACGCTTGTCGCCGGCGGGTTCGATCTGGTGACGCTGTGGTTGCGCGACGAACTCGACGTCAGCCGCGAGCACCTGGAGGACTTCTTGGTAGCGATGGTCACCGGCGGGCGCCGTCGCGACCGGCACTAGCTCTATGGTGTCGGCCCGCGGCGCCCGGCTTCGCCGCGCTGGCGACCGCCACTAGCATCCAACGAATGCGCCTTGGCCGAATCGCCAGTCCCGACGGCGTCGCCTTCGTCAGCATCGACGGCGACCCGAATGACCCCAGCGGGATGACTGTCCGCGAAATCGCCGAACATCCGTTCGGCACACCGACGTTCACCGGCCGCTCCTGGCCGTTGGCCGACGTACGGCTGCTGGCACCGATGCTGGCCAGCAAGGTGATCTGCGTCGGCAAGAACTACGCCGCGCACGTCGCCGAAATGGGCGGGTCGGGAAAGGACGCGGCCGACCCGGTGATCTTTCTGAAGCCCAACACCGCGATCATCGGTCCCAACGTGCCGATTCGGTTGCCCGCCAATGCATCACCGGTGCATTTCGAAGGCGAGCTCGCCGCCGTCATCAGCAGGCCCTGCAAGGACGTGAGCGCCGACCGGGCGACCGACAGCATCCTGGGCTACACCATCGCCAATGACGTGACCGCCCGAGATCAACAACGATCCGATGGTCAGTGGACACGGGCGAAGGGCCACGACACGTTCTGTCCGGTCGGGCCGTGGATCGACACCGACGTCGACCCGTCCGATCTCGAGTTGTGCACCGAGGTCAACGGAGAAGTCAAACAACGCAGCCGCACCTCGCTGATGATTCACGACATCGGCGCGATAGTGGAATGGGTCTCGGCCGTGATGACCCTGCTGCCAGGTGACCTCATTCTCACCGGCACCCCCGAAGGCGTCGGGCCGATCGAGGACGGGGACACCGTCAGCGTCACCGTCAGCGGAATCGGCACATTGACCAATCCCGTTGTCCGCAAAGGAAAATCGTGAACGTTCGGGTCCGGTTCTGCCCGTCGCCCACCGGCGTTCCCCATGTCGGGCTGATCCGCACCGCGTTGTTCAACTGGGCCTACGCGCGGCACACCGGCGGCACGTTCGTGTTCCGGGTCGAAGACACCGATCCGCAACGCGATACCGAAGAAAGCTATCTGGCATTGCTGGACGCGCTGCGCTGGCTCGGACTCAATTGGGACGAGGGCCCCGAGGTGGGCGGACCGTACGGCCCGTACCGGCAGTCGCAACGCGGCGACATCTACCGCGATGTGGTGGATCGCCTGCTCGCCGCGGGCGAGGCATACCAGGCCTTTTCGACGGCCGAGGAGGTGGAGGCGCGCCATCTCGTGGCCGGACGCAGCCCCAAGTTGGGTTACGACAACTTCGACCGCGATCTGACCGATGAACAGCGGGCGGCCTATCTGGCCGAGGGGCGCAAACCCGTGGTGCGGCTACGGATGCCCGACCAGGACCTCAGCTGGGACGACCTGGTGCGCGGGCCCACCAACTTCGCCGCGGGTGTGGTGCCGGATTTCGCGTTGACCCGCGCGACCGGGGATCCGTTGTACACCTTGGTCAACCCGGTCGACGACGCGCTGATGAAGATCACCCACGTGCTGCGCGGTGAAGACCTGCTGCCGTCGACCCCACGCCAAATCGCGTTGTATCAGGCGCTGATCCGCATCGGTGTGGCCGAGCGTATTCCTGAATTCGCCCATCTGCCAACGGTATTGGGCGAAGGGACCCGCAAGCTGTCCAAGCGTGACCCGCAGTCGAACTTGTTCGCTCACCGCGACCGCGGGTTCATTCCCGAAGGGCTGCTGAATTACCTGGCGCTGCTTGGCTGGTCGATCGCCGGCGACCGCGACGTGTTCAGCATCGAGGAGATGGTGGCCGCCTTCGACGTGGCCGACGTCAACGCCAACCCGGCCAGGTTCGACCAGAAGAAGGCCGACGCGATCAACGCCGAGCACATCCGGCTGCTCGACCCCGACGACTTCACCGCCAGACTGCGGGCTTACTTCGACGTGCACGGCCACGACACCGGGCTCGACGAGGCGGGGTTCGCGGTGGCCGCGGGCCTGGTGCAGACCCGCATTGTGGTGCTCGGAGACGCGTGGGCGCTGCTGAAATTCCTCAACGACGACGAGTACGCGATCGACCCGAAGGCCGCAGCCAAGGAGCTCGGCCCCGATGCCGCCCCGGTGCTCGACGCCGCCGCAACGGCCCTGGACGCGGTGACGGACTGGACGACGGCGGGTATCGAGGCCGCGCTCAAGAGCGCGCTGCTGGAGGGTCTCGGCCTCAAACCGCGCAAGGCCTTCGGCCCGATCCGGGTGGCGGCCACCGGGGCGTCCATCAGCCCGCCGCTGTTCGAATCGCTGGAGCTGCTTGGGCGCGACCGAAGCCTGCAGCGGCTGCGGGCAGCGCGTGAGCATTGAGACCGGATTCTTTGGTAGTCTGCACGTCGGCCCTTGGCGGTTGGCAGAAGCGGCAGTGCAGAACTCTGACCAGCGGTTTCAGGGCGCCGATGGGGTATGGTGTAATTGGCAACACAGCTGATTCTGGTTCAGCCATTCTAGGTTCGAGTCCTGGTACCCCAGCAAAGTTTGTCCACCGCAAGCAATTAGGTGGGCATACGGCTGTGAGCTATGCTGACAGCTCGGATCAGTTCTGGCCCCGTCGTCTAGCGGCCTAGGACGCCGCCCTCTCACGGCGGTAGCGTGGGTTCGAATCCCATCGGGGCTACTTTTTCGCTGGCGGCTAGACCGCGGCGGGCGCGGTCGAACCGCCCACCGGCATCGTGGGCAGGCCGAGCTTGCGGTGGTCCCACGACCGAGTGCGGCGGGCCACGATGCGCACCGCGACCCGTTTGTTCATCATCTGGTCCACCATGGGCTTCACGTCGTCGGTGTAGGGGCCGGTGTAGCGCTCCCACACGCTGACTCCGACGCGGAAAATCGCGTCGGGATCCTCGACGATCTCTGCCACACCTTCGAAGGACACCCCGCGCAGCGTGTCATAGGTGTCGCCGCCCTCCAGCAGAAAACTCACCCGCGGGTCGCGCCGGAGGTTGACCGCCTTCTGTGATTTGGCTTTGGTCTCGAGCCAGATTTCGCCGTCGACAACGCCGTACCACATCGCGGTCAAGTGCGGCTGGCCGTCGGGCCCGATGGTGGCCAAAGTTCCGGTGCGGCTGGTGGCGACAAATTCCGCGATCTCCGCCTCGGTCATGACAATCTGTGCGCGCTGGTTGGTTCCCATGGCTTGAAAGTGTGTCAGGTCGCCAATTCGGCTCTGCGACGCGCTGGCGCAGTCTCGGCACAAGAACTAGATGAGTGATTCCTATCCCGGTCAGTGGTCGTAGGCGATCAGTGATCGTTTGGTGGGGGTGTTGATTTTCCAGTTGTGCCAGATCACGGCGGCCAGTGCGAGTAAGCGTTGAGCGATGCGGGCGAAGACACC
>NZ_LQPE01000059.1 GCF_002101735.1 Mycobacterium kyorinense
GGGTTCCAAAGTCCCATAGAGTGACCGGCGTGGCGGGCGACCCGACCCCATTTTCACGCCTGCGAGGCGGCCCCCGGAAGGGTCAGAGGGCTCGCGGCAGGTTGGGCTGGCACACTTTCGGTCGTGAGCACGCCTGCGTGGGTCGAGCATGCGATCTGGTGGCAGATCTACCCGCTGGGTTTCGTCGGTGCCTTCCCGGCCGATAGGCGACCAGAGGCTGGCGAGCATCGGCTGCGGCGCATCGTCGAGTGGTTCGACCACGCGATTGCGTTGGGGGCCTCGGGGATTGCGCTGGGGCCGATCTTCGCCTCGCGCACCCACGGCTACGACACCACCGACCACTACCGCGTCGATCCGCGCCTCGGCGACGACGCCGACTTCGATTTTGTTGTTGCCGAAGCGCGCGGACGCGGCCTGCGCGTGCTGCTCGACGGCGTGTTCAACCACGTCGGCCCCGACTTCCCCCGCAACAACGAAACGTGGTTTCGCGACTACACCTTCGAAGGTCACGGCGATCTGACCACGCTCAACCACGACAACCCAGAAGTCGCCGAGTATGTGGCCGAGGTGATGGCCTACTGGCTGGGACGCGGCGCCGACGGGTGGCGGCTGGACGCGGCTTATGCCGTGCCGCCGAGGTTTTGGGCTTCCGTGCTCCCGCGGGTTCGCGACCGGCATCCCGATGCGTGGTTCGTCGGCGAGCTCATCCACGGCGATTACGCCGCGATGGTGGACGAGGGCGGTTTCGACTCGGTCACCCAATACGAGCTGTGGAAGGCGATCTGGAGCAGCCTCAACGACGGCAACTTCTACGAGCTCGATTGGGCGTTGCAGCGGCACAACGCATTTGTGCAACGTTTTGCGCCGCTGACCTTCATCGGCAATCACGACGTCACCCGCATCGCCAGCCGGCTGGAGAATTCCGCGCACGTGGCCCAGGCGCTGGTGCTGCAGATGACCGTCGGCGGCGTCCCCAGCGTGTATGCCGGCGACGAGCTCGGGTTCCGCGGCGTCAAGGAGGAGAGATTCGGCGGCGACGACGCGGTGCGCCCCGAATTCGGTTCTCCCCCACTACCTCTGGACGAGCACGGCGCGCAGGTGTGGGCACTGCACCAATACCTGATCGGGTTACGCCGTCGCCACCCGTGGCTCGTGGGAGCGTCGACCACCACGCTGCGGCTCGACAACCGACACTACGTCTATCAGACCCACCGCGGCGACGACGCGCTGATCGTCGCGCTCAACATCGACGAATCGCCGCTGGAGACAACTGTGCCGCGCGCGCAAGTGATCGCCGGCTCGGGAGTGCCGCCGGAAGATGTCGTCGACACGCTGGTGGTCGAACCGCACGGCTGGCGCATCCTGCGGCTTAGCTGAGCCGCTCGAGCGTCAATCGGTCCTCTTCCCCGCCGTAGTACTTGTCGAGCAACTCCACGAACTCCCGGTTGTCGTCGGTGGCGTGGGCGAACAGGGTCATCGACGAGCGCACCTTGAGGTCGTCGGGTGAGCCGAAGATCTCGCCGATCGAGCGGCCCTTGACGTTGTTGACAAGTTGCGTGCACTCGCGCAACCGCGGCCCGAGCACATCATGATCCAGGTATGCACGCGCCTCGTCGAGCGAGGAAATCGCATACCGTTCGGCCGTCGGGCTGCGGCCCAGCCCGGCGAGCTGCGGGAAAACGAACCAGATCCAATGGCTGCGTTTGCGTCCGGCACGCAACTCCTCGACTACGGTGTGGTACACGCGGGCCTGCGCGTCGACGAAACGCTGCAGATCGAAGGGGTCGGTTGCACAGTCCATGCCACCACAGTCGCACAGACGGGTTCCCAAGGTCCGCGACCTCGCGCCGCTGATCCGGTTCCGCAGGCCCCGCTTCGACCGCACCCAGCGCCGCCTCGACGCGGCGTTGACCATCGACGACCTGCGGCGCCTCGCCAAGCGGCGCACTCCGCGGGCGGCGTTCGACTACACCGACGGCGCCGCCGAGAACGAGATCTCGCTGGGGCGTGCCCGGCAAGCCTTCCGCGACATCGAGTTTCACCCGTCGATCCTGCGCGACGTGACGACGGTGCGAACCGGATGGGACGTGCTCGGCGGGCCGGTCGGGTGGCCCTTCGCGATTGCGCCGACCGGTTTTACCCGGCTGATGCATACGGCGGGCGAGATCGCCGGGGCGCGCGCCGCCGCCGCGGCCGGCATCCCGTTTTCGCTGTCCACCTTGGGGACCGCCTCGATCGAAGACGTAGTCGACGCTGTTCCGCAGGGCCGCAAATGGTTTCAGCTCTACATGTGGCGTGACCGGGACCGGTCGATGGCGTTGGTGCGCCGCGCCGCCGACGCCGGATTCGACACCTTGCTGGTCACCGTCGACGTGCCGGTCGCAGGCGCCCGGCTGCGTGACACCCGCAACGGGATGTCGATACCGCCGGCGTTGACGCTGCGCACCGTGCTCGACGCGCTGCCCCGACCGCGCTGGTGGTTCGACCTGCTGACCACCGAGCCGCTGGCCTTCGCCTCGCTGGACCGGTGGTCAGGCACGGTCGGCGAATACCTGGACACCATGTTCGACCCCAGCGTGACCTTCGCCGATCTGGCATGGATCAAGACCCAGTGGCCCGGCAAGCTCGTCGTCAAAGGAATCCAGACGCTCGACGACGCCCGCGCCGTCGTCGACGTCGGCGCCGACGGGATCGTGTTGTCCAATCACGGTGGCCGCCAGCTCGATCGGGCGCCGGTGCCGTTTCACCTGCTACCCGTCGTCGCCCGGGAGCTCGGCGCCGACACCGAGATCCTGCTGGACACCGGCATCATGTCCGGCGCGGACATCGTCGCCGCGGTCGCGCTGGGCGCGCGGTGCACGTTGATCGGGCGGGCCTACCTCTACGGGCTGATGGCCGGCGGCGAAGCGGGCGTCCGGCGCGCCATCGAGATCCTGACCGGTCAGCTGACCCGGACCATGCGGCTGCTCGGGGTCAGCTGCCTCGAGGAGCTCTCCCCCGGCCACGTGACCCAGTTGCGACGGCTGGTGCCGTTGTCCACAGATTGACCGACTGTTTTGGGGCTGATGCGCAAGGAAACAATGGGCAGCAATTTCAAAGACAGCCACGAAGTTGCCGGTGTCAATAGAGTCAGGTTATGAAACGAAGAATCGCCTGGTTCGCAACGACTGTGGTGATGTCTGGCGGTTTGGGTCTGGTCGCTCTGGGGTTGGGAGCAGGTATCGCGCAGGCTTATACGTATGGCCCGTTTCAATGGTGCCCGGGGCAAGACATGCCGAATGATCCGCCACGGGCGGACGGAGACCTAGTTTGGGACATGAGTGTCTGCCACACCTACTACTTCGACTATGACGTGCGGACTAAGGCTCCTGCCCACTATTGGGAGGGACCTAACCTATTTCCCACTCCGATCCCGCCGCCGCCTCCGCAGCCTCTGCCGCCTGATTGCCCGCCTTGGTCCCCGATCTTGGCCCCCTCCCGATGCGGCGGCCTCTAGATGAGTAATTCCTAACCGCGGCGGCGGGTGAGTTGCGGCGGGTTGTTGATGCGTACCGCTGTTGGTTGTCTGTGCGGCGTGGCGGCTTGTGACTGATGTGGTTGGAGGGCATCGATGGACGTTTGTGACGACGAACCTCGATGCCCTCCTGACCGAACTGTATGTGACGATCGATGATCATGTCATCGGACCGGACCGACGGCGAGTCGGTCGACCGAAGAGACTCACCGATGCCGAGCTGGTGTGCCTGGCCGTGGCGCAGGTACTGCTCGGTGCTCGCAGCGAACACCATTGGCTGCGTATGTGTTTGGGCCGGCTGCGCCATCTGTTTCCGTATTTGCCCAAGCAGCCGGGCTACCACAAACGGATCAAGGCCGCCGCTCCGTTGATCTGCAAAGCCATGCTGTATCTGGCCGCCCAGTGCCCCTCGTGGGCCGACGACCTGCGACTGGTCGACGGCACGCCGATCCCGTGCGGGGCCTCCCGGGAGACGGTGGTCCGCC
>NZ_LQPE01000060.1 GCF_002101735.1 Mycobacterium kyorinense
GCGACCAGTATGACCCGACAGGCGCAGCGTTCGAATCACCGTCGAACCGCCGGCCACGATTACGGGTCATCTCTTAGATCCAATGAGCGGGCCTTCGGCGCATGGTCGGGATCGAGTTCGTGCACCCGCCACAACAGCCGGTTGATCGTTGCAGTCCGTTGTGCGACAAGGACTTCGCGGCGATCCACCAACAACTTCAACTCGCGCGACACCGCGTCATGCGTGGCGACCGGCAGATCTGGTTCGCGCAAAAACCCCCGCGCGACTGCTAACGCGTCGATCGGGTCAGACTTGCCCCGTGTGCGCGCGCTGGCCCGGGTCTGAGCCATCAATTTCGGCGGTACCCGCACCACCGACTGACCAAAGCCCATCAGGTCGCGCTCTAACCGCGCCGACAGATGCCGGCAATCCTCGATCGCCCACACCACCTCGGCACCAAAGCGCTCCCGCGCCCACATCACCGCCTCGGCATGACCGGCAGTGGTCGCCGCGACGACCTTCTCGCCCACCTTGCGACCCACTTCGTCGACCGCAACGAATGTATGGGTGCGCTTGTGTACATCGGCTCCAACAACAACCATGGTGGTTGCCTCCTTCACTGTGAGGTGAGGGTTGGGCCGGTCGGCGGACAAACCTCAGTGGGGGCGGTTGCCACGCTCCTATCAAGTCACGCCGGCCGGTCCTTCACACCTGATGCCGACAAAACGCATGCACGCCAACCCGAAGGCGGCACCCAGCCTACGAGCCAGACACCAGGTGATCAGGATCCAACCACCGCAACATGCGGCACCTCACCCTGACACTGACCGCAACCTAGCACCGCACCGCGCGCTTTGGCCTTCGGTCCAAATCGGCGTCGCGCCACGTGGTGGCCCGTCTCGGCGGCGCGGGAAACGCACCCCTCGAAGGTGGTCGGGGTGGAGAAAAGGCTGGCGGCTGCCTCTCCCCTGGCCCGCCACAACAGCCACCGCAGTGCCGGCTACTGCGTGGGGTTCGCAACGTCGCGCCAGCTGTCCGCCACCGCCTCGTCTGAAGGCTCCGTCGCACCGCTGTAATTGCGCGTAGAGCGTGGCACCTGTTTAGGACACGAGCTCGAGACCTGCGAGATCGTCGCGCAATCTGTGCATGACCAATGCCTTGGCATCTTTGAATCCTTGTTCGCGGGCGGCCTGGTCAAGTTTGGCGCGGGCCTGCTCGGTCATGCGCATGGTGAATTGGGCGGACAGCCGCCGGGTTTCGGAACCTCGCCGGCTTTTGCGTTGTGGTGCCGAACCCGTGGCACTTCGTGCAGTTGTCACGGGACCGGGCCTCCTGCGTTTGTGCTGCGTTTATGTCCTTACTAGATGCGATTTAGAACATGGTAGCGCGCCAGCGAGCTTCGACGTCACAGGCGCGGTTGATGTGTCGGGGCACCGTACGTATTTACTACAGTCATTTTTGCATTTCAGTGACTGTATCGCAGCACAGCTGGCGGACGTAAACTTGAGCTCGAGATAACGACCGCTGAAGGGGACTGCGCTGATGGTGATGGTGGGCCGTCCGCAGCGTGGCCGACCGGTCACGGCAGTGCCTGTGGCGGCGCGTCTTTTAGGTCGGGACGTGCGCACGGTGCGGCGCATGATCGAGTCGGGTGAGCTCGAGGGCGCCGTGGTGCCGGGTAGGCAGCGGCGGCGCTGGTTTGTCTATAGCGACCAGCTTCCCGGCTTTGCGCCGTCGACGTCGCCACGGCTGCGCAGTGGTTCTGAGCAGAGCGAGCTCGCTGTTTTGCGCGAGGAGAACGCCGATCTGCGGGCTCGCGCGCAGGCTGCCGAGGAAGGTGAGCGCCTATTACTTGCTAAGAGATGACCCGTAATCGTGGCCGGCGGTTCGACGGTGATTCGAACGCTGCGCCTGTCGGGTCATACTGGTCG
>NZ_LQPE01000061.1 GCF_002101735.1 Mycobacterium kyorinense
TTATCCGGCCCTCGGGGGCGGGTCAACCCGTCGGGGTGGGATGTTCATCGATCGAGGCGCTGGAGGTGGTCGGTAAGGGCGTGGGCGACGCGGTCGTGGCGGGCGGCTTCGTCGGTCCAGCCGCGGCACTCGGCGTCGGTTCTGAGGGCCTGGACGTCGGCGAGTTGGTCGGTGAGCGTGTCGCGGAATTCGGGGGCGGTGACGTAGTTGTCGCAGGTTTCGCAGATGTTGGCATAAGGGCACGCGCCCGCGGATTCGTGGCGAGCGCAGTATCCGTGTGCAACGCGGGTTTTCAGCATTTCACTGTGCAGCCAGCCGACCTTGTCGGGCAGGATCGGTTTGCCGACCGGGGTGAGGGTGAACTGGCGGCGCATCTTGCCCATCGCTTCGTCGTAGGCCGCGCGCAGGGTGGGCGAGGCCAGGGTGGCGTAGCGGATCGTCATTTGTGGAGTGACGTGCCCGAGTAAGGACATCAAGGCCTGCAGACTCATCCCGGCGTTGGCGAGTTCGGTGGCCCAGGTGTGGCGCAACTGATGTGGAGTGACCATCAGGACGCCGCCGTCGGGACGGTGCAACCCGGCGGATTCAGCGGCGGTGAGCAGCCCGTTGCGCAGCCGGGTGTAGCCCAGGCGGCGTCCGTGCCGGGTGAACAGAAAGTCGGTGAGCACGCCGGTGCGTGGGTGCGGCAGCGGCCGGTGCGTGCCGCGGAGGGCGACCCACTCGTCGAGCGCGGCGAGGGTCGCGGCGGAGAGCGGGACCATGCGTTCGGTGGCGAGCTTGCCCAGTGGCACCTTCAGCCAGGTTCCGGCCGGTCCGTAGTCGATGATGCTGCCCAGTTCGAGGTCGAGCAGTTCCCCCGCCCGCAGGCCGGCACCACGCAGCACGGTCAGGCCGATGCGGGCGAACGGATCCTGCAGGTGGGCAACGGCGTTCATCACTGCCGCGTCCACATCGGGTGCTAGCGCGCGTGGCAACGGCTGGTCGAGTTTGGGGACGTCGGCGGCGAATACCAACCGCCGTGGTGGGGCCTGCGCCCAGCCCCAGGCGGTGATGTCGTCGAGCAGGTTGCGCAGACTGAGCACTGCCGACTGGGCCACCGCGGCCGAGACGGTGCGCCCGGCGCCCGCGGCGGCGCGCTGACCACGCCAGCCCCGGGTGCGATTCCATTTCAGGTAGCCCTCGATGCAGCTCCGGTCGAGTTCACGCAGGCTGATGACGTCGGGATGGTGAGCGGTGAGGTATTCGGCGAAGGGCAGCAGGTCGTTGATCAGCGACTCGACCGATTTGGGCCGCAGCACCGCCGCGCGCACGCCGATGTAGCGCAGCAACGTCTGACGGATCGGGTCGGGCATCTCCACCTCGGTGAAGCGCTGCTCGAGGCTACGGGCCCACCGCCGGCGTTTCGGCGCGGTGTCGATGACCGCGGTCTCGAACAACAGCTGCCGCAGGCTGGCCAGCCGCCCCCTGTATGCCCGCCGCGACGATGGCGGCACCACGGTACGTGACAGCGCGGCGTCGAAGTCGTCGAGCGCGTCGCCGGTCAGGTCGGCGACCATTCCGCCGTGGTGTGCCAGCACTACCGCCAGACATTCGCCGAGGACCGTCTCGACCCAGGAACTCCTCCAGCCCAACCGAATTCCCGCATTCCGCAACGCGGCGAATCCGCTCGGATCCCGGTCCTCCACTGCGCGGCCCAGCCCGGTCAACTGTTTGACCGCGGCCAGCTCGACGTCCAGCCGTAACCGGCCGGTGCCGATCGTGTGACAGATCAGCGGCCACGCCCCGGTGTCCCGTATCTCGGCGATCCGCTCGGCTGCCGGCAGCGTCATCCAGGCGTGCAGGTCGCGGTGGCGTGCGGTGAAGTCGCGAGCGATCCGAATCCGGTCGCGTACCGCCCGCCCGCTCAAACCCAGGGTGGCGACGTGGTCGAGATAATCCGCCACCACCTCGTCGGCGCCTACGGGTTGGCCGACCAACACCGTGGTCACTGCCGGGCTCCGGCCAACGTCGCACGAGCAGCACCGTATTCGGCGGCGAGCTGCTCGATCGACAAATGCACGTAGCGGGCCGTGGTCTCCGGCGAGACATGCCCCATCAACGCCCGCAACGCCAGCAGATCGATTCCGGCCGCCGACAATTCGGTGCCGTAGGTATGCCGTAAACGGTGCGGGCGGACTCTTGTGGCGCCAGAGGTCTCCCGGTGCCGACGGAACAGGCTGCGCAGCCCGGCCTCGCTGACCGGTGCACCGGTCGTCGGGCCGCGCAGCACTACGAAGCACTGCGGCGTCGCCAACCCCGGCGGCCGCTCCCATCGCAGGTAGGCGGCGAGCTCGGTGAAGAACGCCGCATCGACCGGGACATGACGTTCCTTGCCGCCCTTGCCGATCACCCGAAGCCGGCGCCGGCCCATATCGACGTCGGCGAGCAGCAGGCCACGCGCCTCGGCCGAACGCAGCCCTCCGAGTAGCATCACCAGCACCATCGCCCGGTCCCGGTGCGTTGCCAGTGTCGCCAGGAACGCGTCGACATCGTTGGTGGACAACGATTCCGGAAGACGCTGCGGCTGACGCACCAACCTACCGCCACTGCGTGCACGCCCGGGACCCAGATGACCGAGCAACCCCCGCTGCGACTGGCGCAGCCCCTGTCCCCGCCGCGGCGACGGCACCGGATTGTCGGTGCAGACACCGGTCATCACCAGATACTCGAATAACGCGCGCACTGCCGCGACCCGGCGGTTCACCGTCGAAGCTGCCGGCGGGGTCGACGAGCGGTGACCGCCGGTGGGCTGGTCCGTTCGGCGGACGCCTTGCCAGTCGATCCAGTCGAACACCAACGGCGCATCGACCGCGGCGAGCCCGACCGCTTGCTGGACGAGGAACCGGCTCAAATTGGCGACGTCGAATGCGTAGGCCCGCACCGTGGCCGCGCTGAACCCCCGTCCCGCCAAATGGTTGAGAAACGCGTTCACCGCGTCCTGCCCGTCCCAGTCGCCCTCCAGGACATATCCGCTGTCGCTCTTGAGTACCCGCATCGCCGCTCCGCCTTCCCCCACCGAGATGCAGACAGCATCCATCCGTGCTCAGCGCTTGTGCGTGAACCTCACGCTGCAGCCCGAACCGTGTCCCCGGAGAGCCGGTTAACGGATAG
>NZ_LQPE01000062.1 GCF_002101735.1 Mycobacterium kyorinense
TGCCCCCGCCGCGTGATCGACAGCACCGCAGCCACATTCATGCGCAAAACTGGATACGACCCAGCCAGCCACTTAGCCCAGGCGCGACTTTTTCAGGTCGAAGTAGCTAGGGTCGGCGGCATGGTGCGTGCGGTGGCGGCGGCAGCGATGGTTGTCGCCGTAGTGCTGGCGCTGACCGGCTGCGCCGGCCCGGCCGTCAACCCGCACGTGGTGATCGTCAACGCCGGCGAGCCGCAGAACCCGCTGATCCCCACCAACACCAACGACACCAACGGCGGGCGAATCATCGACCGGCTGTTCGCCGGGCTGATGTCCTACGACGCCAAAGGCACACCGTCGCTGGAGGTGGCGCAGTCGATCGAGACCACCGACAACGTCACCTACACGATCGCCCTCAAACCGGGATGGACATTCTCCGACGGCTCGCCGGTCACGGCGCACTCCTTCGTCGACGCGTGGAACTACGGCGCGCTGGCCGCCAATGCTCAACTGCAGCAAAGCCTGTTCGGCCCGATCGTCGGCTTCGACGACGTCGCGGGCGCCGAGCCCACCGCCCGCACCATGTCCGGGCTGCGGGTGCTCGACGACCACCGCTTCACCGTCCGGCTCAAGGCTCCGACCATCGACTTCAAACTGCGCCTTGGGTTTTCGGCCTTCTATCCGCTGCCGCCGGTGGCGTTCAAGGACATGGCGGCGTTCGGGCAGCACCCGATCGGCAACGGCCCCTACCGCCTCGTCGACCGGGATGCCTGGCTGCACAACCTCAAAATCGAGTTGGAGCCCAACCCCGGCTACCACGGCAACCGGGCACCGCAGAACAAGGGTTTGCGCTTCGTGCTCTACGCCAACCTCGACACCGCCTACGCTGACCTGCTGGGGGCCAATCTCGATGTGCTGGACAGTATTCCGCCCAGTGTGCTGCCGGTCTACCGCAGAGACCTCGGTGACCGCGCGGTCACCGCTCCCGCCGCGACCAACCGCACGCTCGACACCCCGCTGCGGCTGCCGCATTTCGGTGGAGAGGAGGGCCGGCTGCGCCGTCTCGCCATAGCCGCTGCCATCAACCGACCGCAGATCTGCCGGCAGATCTTCAACGGAACATGCGAGCCCGCCCGCGATTTCACCGCCAGCTCCCTGCCGGGGTATGACCCCGGCATCGCCGGCAACGACGTACTGAACTTCGACCCCGACCGGGCGCGGCGGCTGTGGGCACAGGCCGATGCGATCTCGCCGTGGAGCGGGCGGTACGCAATCGGCTATAACGCCGACGGCGGCCATCAGGAGTGGGTGGACGCGGTGGCCAACAGCATCAAGAACGTGCTGGGCATCGACGCGGCCGGCGCGCCGCAACCAACCTTCGCCGGGTTTCGCACCCAGATCACCAGCCGCAGCATCACCACCGCTTTTCGGGCCGGCTGGCAAGGCGACTACCCGTCGATGCTCAGCTTCTTGGAACCACTGTTCGTCACCGGCGCCGGAGCCAACGACGTCGGCTACTCCAACCCGCGCTTCGACGCGGCGCTCGCTCGTGCCGCCGCCGCCCCCGACCTGGCGCAGTCCTACCCGCTGACCAACGAGGCTCAGCGAATCCTGTTGCACGACATGCCCGTCGTACCGCTGTGGTACGTCGTCACCGTGGCCGGCCGGTCATCGGCGGTCAGCAACGTGGTGCTCACCTGGAACGGGCTGCCCGACTACGAACACATCGTGAAGGCCTGAGATGGGCTGGTATGTCGCGCGGCGCATCGCGGTCATGGTCCCGGTCTTCCTCGGCGCCACGCTGCTGATCTACGGCATGGTGTTCCTGTTGCCCGGCGACCCGATCGCCGCGCTGGGCGGCGACCGGCCGATGAGTCCCGCGGTGGCCGCGCAGCTGCGGGCGCAGTACCACCTCGACGACCCGTTCTGGCTGCAGTACCTGCACTACCTGGGCGGCATCCTGCGCGGCGACCTTGGCCGCGCCTACTCCGGGCTGCCGGTGACAAGCGTTCTGGCCCAAGCGTTTCCGGTGACGATTCGGCTGGCGTTGATCGCGTTGGCGGTGGAGGCGGTGCTGGGCGTCGGATTCGGGGTGATCGGCGGGCTGCGCCAGGGCGGCATTTTCGACGCTGCCGTGCTGATCGGCAGTCTGGCCATCATCGCGGTCCCGATCTTCGTGCTGGGGTTCCTGGCGCAGTTCGTGTTCGGGGTTCGACTGGGCATCGCCGCGGTCACGGTGGGCGATCAGCCGACGTTCGCCCGGCTGCTGTTGCCCGGCATAGTGTTGGGCTCGGTGTCATTCGCCTACGTGGTGCGGTTGACCCGCTCTGCGGTCGCGGCCAACGCCCACGCCGACTATGTCCGCACCGCCACCGCCAAGGGCTTGTCGCGACCGCGGGTGGTGACCGTGCACATTCTGCGTAACTCGCTGATCCCTGTGGTGACCTTCCTGGGCGCCGACCTCGGCGCACTGATGGGCGGCGCGATCGTCACCGAAGGGATCTTCAACATCCACGGCGTCGGCGGCGTGCTCTACCAGGCGGTCACCCGCCAGGAGGCGCCGACGGTGGTGTCGATCGTGACGGTGCTGGTGGTGGTCTACCTGGTGACCAACTTGCTGGTGGATCTGCTGTACGCCGCGCTGGATCCCAGGATCCGCTATGGCTGAGTTGTGGCGCCGGCCGAAATTCCTTGTCGCCGCGGCGCTGATCGGCTTGGTTGTCGTGATGGCCGCGTTCCCGACGCTGTTCACCGGCGCCGATCCCGGCTACGCCGATCCCGACCAGAGCATGCTGGCGCCGTCGGCGGCGCACTGGTTCGGCACCGACCTGCAGGGCCACGACATCTATGCCCGCACCATCTACGGCGCCCGGGCCTCGATCACCGTCGGCCTGGGCGCGACATTGACGGTGTTCGTGGTCGGCGGCGTGCTGGGCGCGATGGCCGGCTTCTACGGCGGCTGGATCGACGCGGCGGTCTCCCGCGTCGCCGACGTCTTCTTCGGAATCCCGTTGCTGCTGGCCGCCATTGTGCTGATGCAGGTCATGCATCACCGCACGGTGTGGACGGTGATCGCGATCCTGGCGTTGTTCGGCTGGCCGCAAATCGCCCGGATCGCGCGCAGCGCGGTGCTCGAAGTGCGGGGCAGCGACTACGTGCTTGCCGCAAAAGCACTGGGGCTGAGCAGGTTCGGCATCCTGGTCCGCCACGCGGTGCCCAATGCCGTCGGCCCGGTGATCGCCGTGGCGACCATCGCGCTGGGGTTGTTCATCGTCACCGAAGCGACGCTGTCCTACCTCGGTGTGGGGCTGCCGCCGTCGGTGGTGTCCTGGGGCGGCGACATCAACGTGGACCAGATCCGGCTGCGGGCGGGCTCGCCGATCCTGTTCTATCCCGCGGGCGCACTGGCGATCACGGTGCTCGCGTTCATGATGATGGGCGACGTCCTGCGCGACGCGCTCGACCCGAGGCCACGGACATGAACGCGCCGTTGCTGAGCATCGAGGGCCTCGAGGCCCGCTTCGGTGACGAGGTGGCCGTCCGCGCAGCGCATCTCACTGTCGACCACGGGCAGACCGTCGCCGTCGTCGGCGAATCCGGCTCGGGGAAATCGACCATGGCCGCAGCGGTTCTCGGGCTGTTGCCGCCCGGCGGGCGAATCACCGCGGGGCGCATCATGTTCGACGGTGTCGACATCACGTCGGCCGACCGGCGCACGTTGCGCTCCATCTGCGGTTCGGGCATCGGGTATGTGCCGCAGGACCCGCTGTCCAACCTGAACCCGGCGTGGAAAGTTGGCTTCCAAGTGCGGGAAGCATTGCGCGCCAACAATGTCCGAGATACAGACGCCGTGGAACTGCTCGCCCACGCCGGGATGAGCGACCCGGAAACCCAGGCGCGGCGATACCCGCACCAGCTGTCGGGCGGCATGTGCCAGCGTGCGCTGATCGCCATCGGGCTGGCCGGCCGGCCCAGGCTGCTGATCGCCGACGAGCCCACCTCAGCGCTCGACGTCACGGTCCAGCGACGGGTGCTCGACCACCTGCAACGCCTGACCGCCGAACTGGGCACCGCGCTGCTGCTGATCACCCACGACCTGGCACTGGCCGCCGAACGAGCCGAGCGGCTGGTCGTCATGCACCGCGGCGAGGTGGTGGAAACCGGTGCAGCGCAGACGATCCTGACCAAGCCGCAGCATCCGTACACCCAACGGCTGGTCGCCACCGCGCCGTCGCTGCGTGTGCCCGTGGGGCAAAACCGAGTGCACACCCGCCGGCCCGACGACGACGTGGTGGTCGCCAGCGGGCTGACCAAGGTCTACCGGCAGGCCCGCGGCGTGCCGTGGCGGCACACGGAACTGCGCGCCGTCGACGACGTGTCGTTCCGGCTGCGCCGCGGCACCACGCTCGCCGTCGCCGGCGAATCGGGGTCGGGCAAGTCCACGCTGGCGCGCATGGTGCTCGGGCTGCTGCAACCGACGTCGGGCAGCGTCGTTTTCGACGGCTTGAACATTTCAGACATCGCCACGCTCGATCGCCGGCGCGTGCAGCCGGTGTTTCAGAACCCCTACGGCAGCCTGGATCCGATGTACTCGGTGTACCGCGCCATCGAGGAACCGCTGCGCATCCACCGGATCGGTGACCGCCGACAGCGCCGACAGACGGTGCACGAGCTGGCCGAGCAGGTCGCGCTGCCGGCGTCGTTGCTGAGCCGGCGCCCTCGCGAATTGTCGGGCGGTCAACGCCAACGGGTCGCGATCGCCCGGGCGCTGGCGCTGCGCCCCGAGGTCCTGGTTTGCGACGAGGCGGTGTCCGCTCTCGACGTCGTCGTGCAGGCACAGATTCTCGACCTGCTCACCGAACTGCAAGCCGCGCTGGGCCTGACCTATCTGTTCATCAGCCACGACCTGGCAGTGATTCGGCAGATCGCCGACGAGGTTCTGGTGATGCGCGCCGGGCGGGTGGTGGAGCAGGCGCCCACCGAGGAGCTGTTCGCCAAGCCGCGCCACGAGTACACCCGCCAGCTGCTGGAGGCCATACCCGCCTATGGTGCACATCGTGACAACTGACCCGCTGGCCCCGCTGACCGAGCTGCCCGGCGTGGCCGTCGCGGCCGAGCAGGCCCGCGACGCGCTGGGGCGCGCCCATCGGCATCGGGCCAACCTGCGTGGCTGGCCGGTGACCGCCGCCGAGGCCGCGCTGCGGGCGGCGCGGGCGTCGTCGGTGCTCGACGGCGGGCCCATCCAGCTCGACGAGTCGGCCACCAGCGACCCCGTCTTCCCCGGTGCGTTGCGGGTGGCCCAGGCGCTGGAAGGCGGCGAGACCAACCTGGTCGCGGTGTGGCAGCGGGCGCCGCTGCAGGCGCTGGCCCGGCTGCACATGCTGGCCGCCGCGGACCAGGTCGACGAGGACCGGTTGGGCCGGCCCCGCCGCGACGCCGACGTCGGGCCGCGCCTCGAGCTGCTCGCGGACCTGGTCAGCGGCGGCACGCAGGCGCCTGCGCCGGTGGTGGCCGCCGTCGCCCACGGCGAGCTGCTGACGCTGGCCCCGTTCGGCAGCGCCGACGGCGTGGTGGCGCGTGCGGTGTCGCGACTGGTGACCATCGCCAGCGGGCTGGACCCGCACGGGCTCGGCGTGCCTGAGGTGACCTGGATGCGCCGCGCCGCCGACTATCGCGCCGCGGCACGCGGATTCGCATCGGGCACTGCCGACGGCATCACGGCTTGGCTGAAACTGTGTTGCAAGGCCATGCAGGACGGCGGACGCGAGGCGCTGTCGATCGCCGAATCATTCGGTCAATAAGGTTGCCAGCGAACGCTCTTGATAGATGGCCCGACACATGTGAAGCGGGCGACGATCCGAAGTGTTCGGGTCGCCGCCCGCTAGCACGGACCGCGGCTACCAAGCGTGCAACTTCTGGGCTGCGTGGGTGGCCTCGGCGATCTTGCGATGCGCTCGACCATAGCCCCACCCAAAGGGCCGTCCTGGCCGTCCGCTTTTCGCAATTACGCAGGCCCGCAACACTTCTGCCATTTTCGCGGCTGTGGCTCCGCGTGGGTGCCGGGTACCGTGCTGGGGGCCCGGGTCGGGAGATCGAACCTTCTCTTCCGGATCGACCTTGGCCTCACCGGGCTTCCGTGTCTCCTTTGTACTACGTGACCGGAATCACATCAAGGGTCAAATGTGTGAAAACCATGAAACGAGATTGCAACGGGGACGCCCAGAAGTTTGCTGAGCGTCAGAATGCGAAGCGCCGCAGCAGCGAGTAGGTGACCGCTCCGGCGGCCAGCGCGCTGACGCCCACCGCGGCTGTCGTCGCCACCGCCGCGCCCGAGGGCGCCGGGATGCGGTCGCGTAGCGACACCGGCCGGGAGAAGCTGAGCACCGGCCAGCCGCGGGCGATGGCCTCCCTGCGCAGGGCGCGGTCCGGGTTCACCACGCTCGGGTGCCCGACGGCTTCGAGCATCGGCAGGTCGGTGATCGAGTCGGAGTAGGCGTAACAGTGCTCGAGCGCATAGCCTTCGCGGGCGGCCAGCTCGCGGATGGCCTGGACCTTGCCTTCGCCGTAGCAGTAGAACCCGATCTCGCCGGTGTACTTGCCGTCCTCGACCACCATGCGTGTCGCCATCGCGTGGGTGGCCCCGAGCGCGCGGGCGATCGGTGCCACCAGCTCCTCGCCGGAGGCCGACACCACCACCACGTCGCGCCCGCACAATTTGTGGCCGGCGATCAGGTCGGCGGCTTCGGCGAACACCAGCGGGGTGACGATGTCGTGCAGGGTCTCGTTGACGATCGACTTGACCTGCTCCACGTACCAGCCGGTGCACATGTTGGTCAGGTGGATGCGCATCCGGTCCATCTGATCGTGGTCGGCGCCCGACAGTAGATAGAGGAACTGGGCGTAGCTCGATTTGAGCACCGCGCGCCGGTTGATCAGACCCTGGTTGAAAAACGGTTTGCTGAACGCCAGCGTGCTGGACTTGGCGATGATGGTCTTGTCGAGGTCGAAGAAAGCGGCGGTTCGGGCGTGCGGACCGGCGGCGTCGGGTGCTTGCGGTGATGTTTGCTGATCAGCGGCCGAGTCGGAGACGGTCACCGGCCAAGCATAGGGGTGCAAAGTGCTGCGTCGCGAGACCAATGAACAAAACAGCCGGTCAGCCGGGGTTCGCCTGTCCACAGATGGCATTACGTGGTTGCGGCGACCTATTTGCACATCATGCTTTCTATTGCAAGCAGCACTTGCGCTAGGTAGCGCTGTCATGTGTATAGTAAGCAGTACTCGGCGATAAGCCGAGGGTGTATCAGCCCGACCCCCCGGGGCTGATACACGACGACCCTCGCCTCCTCCCCCCCTGGCGGGGGTCGTCCCTTTTGTCGGGCAAGTTCGCCGCCAGTAACACGTTCCAGAAGCGCCGCCGCGCGTTGTCCACAGATCGTGGTCTGTCCACAGATGCCAGTTCGATGCTGGCCGCCCGCCGTCGCCGCCCGGCACGGTGAGTAGGTGACCACCGCAACCGAGAGCGCCGGCGTCCTGACGGTGCTCGCCGAACCCGCGCTGCGCCCCGAGGTCGACCGCGTCGCCGCGGCCGCCGGTGTACGAGTGGTTCACGCCGGCGCCGCCTCGGTCAGCCGGAAAGGCTGGGCGGCTGCCGCGGCGGTGCTGCTGGACGAGGCGGCCGCGCTGCGGTGCGCCGGCAGCGGATTGCCGCGCCGCTCTCACGTCGTCGTGCTGAGCACCACCGACCCCGTCTCGACAACCTGGGCAGCTGCCACCCGGGTCGGCGCCCAGCATGTCCTGACCCTGCCGGCTCAGGACGCCGAACTGGTCCGCGAACTCGCCGACGCCGCCGAGTCGGCGCGCGACGGCACCGCTCGCGGGCACGTCGTGGCGGTCATCGGCGGGCACGGCGGAGCGGGCGCCTCGGTACTGGCGGCCGCGCTCGCGCAGGCGGCCCGCGAGCCGCTGCTGGTCGACCTCGATCCATGGGCAGGCGGCATCGATTTGCTGCTAGGCGGTGAAACCACGCCGGGCGTGCGCTGGCCCGACCTGAGGCTGCAGGGTGGCCGGCTGAACTGGTCGGCGGTGCGCGACGCGCTACCCCGGCTCCGCGGGGTCAGCATGCTCTCGGGTACCCGGCACGGATACGAGATGGACGCCCGGGCCGCCGATGCCATCATCGACGCCGGCCGCCGCGGCGGCGCAACCGTGGTGTGCGACGTCCCCCGCCGGTTGACCGACGCCGGCCAGTGCGCACTCGACGCCGCCGATCTTGTCGTCGTCATCACCTCCTGCGACGTCCGGTCATGTGCGGCCACCGTGACGGTCGCCCCGCTGCTCGCCGCGATCAACCCCAACCTCGGGCTGGTGGTGCGTGGTCCGTCTCCCGGCGGGTTGGGGGCCGCAGAGATCGCCGCCATCGCCGGTGTGCCACTGCTGGCGTCGATGCGCCCGCAGCCGCGGCTGGCCGAGCAACTCGAGCACGGCGGACTGAGATTGGGGCGGCGATCGGCGCTGGCGGCCGCCGCCCGCCGGGTACTTGCGGTGCTGCCGGCCCGTGCGGTGGCGGAGGCCGCATGACCGGTTCGCTGATCGACCGGGTGCGCGAGCGGCTGGCCGCGGAATCCGCGCCGCTGCGGCCGACCGTGGTGGCCGACGCGATCAGGGCCGAGTCCGGCGGAGTGCTCGGCGACACCGAGGTGTTGCGCAGCCTTCGGACACTGCAGACCGAGCTGACCGGCGCCGGCATCCTCGAGCCGTTGCTGTGCGCCGAGGGCACCACCGACGTGCTGGTCACCGCGCCCGACAGGGTCTGGGTCGACGACGGCAACGGCTTGCGGCGCAGCGATATCCGCTTCGAGGACGACGCCGCGGTGCGACGGCTGGCGCAGCGCTTGGCGTTGGCGGCCGGTCGCCGTCTCGACGACGCGCAGCCGTGGGTGGACGGTCAGCTGACCGGCGTGAGGACCGGGGAGTTCGCGGTGCGACTGCACGCGGTGTTGCCGCCGATCGCCGCCGCGGGCACCTGCCTGTCGTTGCGGGTGCTGCGGCCGGCCACCCAGGATCTTGCGGCGCTGACCGCGGCCGGCGCCATCGCGCCGCAAGCCGCCGACTTGCTCGGCGAGATTATCGCCGCGCGGCTGGCGTTTCTGGTCAGCGGCGGAACGGGCGCCGGTAAAACCACGCTGCTGGCCGCCATGCTCGGCGCGGTCTCGCCCCACGAGCGGATCGTCTGCGTGGAGGACGCCGCCGAGCTGGCGCCTCCGCATCCGCATCTGGTCAAGCTGGTCGCCCGCTGCGCCAACGTCGAGGGGGTCGGCGAGGTGACAGTGCGCCAACTGGTCCGTCAGGCGCTGCGGATGCGGCCCGACCGCATCGTGGTCGGCGAGGTCCGCGGCGCCGAAGTCGTCGATCTGCTGGCGGCGCTGAACACCGGCCACGACGGCGGCGCCGGCACCGTGCACGCCAACAACCCCGGCGAAGTCCCAGCACGGTTGGAGGCGTTGGGTGCGCTGGGCGGCCTCGACCGGGCGGCGCTGCACAGTCAGCTCGCCGCGGCGGTCTTATCTGTAACGTCGATTGGGATGTGTAAGACAGGTACCCACGTGGATTTGGAATGCCGAGCATCTCGTCGGTGTCAGTCTTATCTGTAACGGTGTTCCCTTCGTGGTTACCTGTCGCGGCTTGCTGTATCGCATGCGCATTGACGGTGAGTAGTCTCCGAGGGCCGCCGGGGTGGCGAGTAGCTCCTTGACGCTGCGTTGGCTGTTCGCCTAGAAGGGCGGTTCGTCGGTATCTGTGGTCCACGGACCGGAGGGCGCCACGGCAGCGTCGGGTAGCGGGAGGTTTGTCACGACATAAAGGTTCAAGATGTCGTTGCGGTCGATGAACATGATTTGGCTCCGTTTGGAGGCGTCGAGGGCGTTACCGATCCAGTTGCGTGCCGCTTTGGTGATTTCGCCGCCCGCGACGATGAAGGCGTGGTCGACGAGAACCCGTTTGTTGTGTTCAGGGTCGAAGATCTCGTGGGCCAGCATCATCAGTGCCTGGTTGTGAATTTCGGCGATATTGGCGTTGCCGGTCTTGGTGACTCCGGAGGCGTCGAGTTTGCCCTTCTTGACATGAATTCCGAAGTAGAGGCGGTGCTGGGTGGGCAGGGTGTAGCGCATCCAGATGTCCTTGCCGTACTCGAGTGCCTTGTCTTTGTGGCCTGCGGCGGTGATGCGGTGAAAGCCGAGTTGCCGGAAGAGTGGCAGGAGGACGTGTTCGATGAGGGCATCTTCGCTGCAGGTGTCGAGGTATGCGGATAAGTCGGTGCGCCTTTGGTTTTCGGCGGGGGTGAGTGGTCGGTGGGGATTGGCTTGCAGCATGGTGACGGTGTCGCTGCCGAGGTGGCGTAGATAGCAGTGACGGTCTTCGGCGTAGAACGCTTCGAATCCTTCTCGGGTGAGCACGTCGTTGAGTTGCGCCAGTGCGCGGGGACGGTCGGCGCCTTCGTTGAGCGCCTCGCGCGGGTCCATCAGTTGGTCGATGAGACGGCAGAAGGTCTGCGGAGGTTGGTGTGGCCCGTCGTGGGGTTCGTTAAGGATGGATTCGATGACGTCGGCGACCCACCACTGTCGAGTCGAGCCGCCATGCACCCAGTCGGTGTCGAGGTCGGCGAAGAACTCGGTGATGTAGCTGCTTGACCGGTAGGGGAAGTACTTGGGCTTCTCGCCGAAGCCTGGATCGTCGGAGCCGACGTTTCCGCAGATCAAGTCGGCGAGGTCGGCGGCGTTTCGCCGTTTGAA
The DNA here is from genome assembly GCF_002101735.1 of Mycobacterium kyorinense. Taxonomy (GTDB): domain Bacteria; phylum Actinomycetota; class Actinomycetes; order Mycobacteriales; family Mycobacteriaceae; genus Mycobacterium; species Mycobacterium kyorinense. The sequence goes on from NZ_LQPE01000062.1 coordinate 10,767, forward strand.
CTTCATGACGTTCCTCGTTGTGGACGGCCGCCGGCATTGCGGAGTCGGTGCAGTTCTCCGTGTGCGGTGGCCAATTCTTGTTGCAGTTGCTTGACCTGGGATTTGAGTGTGGCGATGTCGGTTTCGTAGCGGGTTTTCTGGCTGCGGAGTTGGTCGCGCAGTGCGGCGGTGATGCTGGTCTCGCCGTTGGCCTCGTCGCCGGGTGGGGTGGTCGGCCGTGGCCTCGGCGCAGTGGCTGCCGCGCGGATCTCGTCGCGCAAGTCTGGGTGGTTGTAGATGGTCTTGCGCGCGACCTTGGCGTAGTTGGCGACAGCGTTGATGTTGATGGTGCGCCCTTTTTTCTTCATCTCGCGCAGCGCTTTTCGGACCTTGGCGCGGGTCGCAGCCTTGCGCCGTTTGGTGCTGTCCAGCAGGCCTTCGGTCGATCGCGGTGGGGTCACGGTTCTCCGGTGCGGCGGCGGCGGGCTTTGTCGAGTGCGGATTGGTGCGCGCCGCGGGTTTGGATCTGCAGCAGCGGCAGTCGCTTGGCGGCGCCGGCGCCGGCCACCGAACCGGCTTCCTCTGTGGTGAGCCGGTCGATGATCGCCTGGAGGGAGGCGATTTCGCGGCGGCGTTCGATGATCCAGATGTTGTCCTCGCCGAGTTCGCGACCGGAGCGTTGCCGGTATTGGTCTTGACGCTGCGCGATGAGGGTTTGAGTGGAGGCGAGCTGCTGCCGTAGTTCGGCCAGGTGGGTGGCGTCGGTAGCGAAGTGCCCGCAGGATAGACAGGCGTTGCCCTTGTCGCAGGATTTCAGCGGCGGCAGCAAGCAGACCCCGTTGGGCAGCACACGGTCGGTGCGCTTCGCGAGTTGGGTCATTTCATAGATGTCGTGTGGGGTGATGTCGATGTCGGCGCCGTGTGCCCCAATCTTCTTGTGTTTGAGGAATTCCGCCTCAGCGGTGGCCGCCAGGGTGGCGGCATACCGGGCGGTCATTTCAGGGCTCTTGTGGCCGAGGTAACGCTGCACGACGTGAAACGGCACACCGTCGTTGAGCAGTTCGGTGGCCCGGGTGTGGCGCAGCCGGTGTGTTTG
>NZ_LQPE01000063.1 GCF_002101735.1 Mycobacterium kyorinense
ACGTCGCGGGCCCAGCCGAAAACAACCAGCCCCCAAGCTGATTGGCGCTGCATGACCCAATACGGGTCAACTCTTAGAACAGCCGCCCTGCCCGGTGCGGGTCACGGTGACACGGGCACCCGCAGCGCCAACAGAATCCGATCGCGCCGGCCTTGAGGACATGGCCGCCTTCGTGCGGGCCGCCGAGCCGGTGCGGGCAGTGGTCGTGCCGGTTTTCGTGGCACGACTTTGTCGGCGCGTTCTCGGGCATCTCGACAATCACATCGACACCGTTGATGGTGTCGGGGAAGGTGATCCACTTGACGCCGCCGCGTTTGTCAACTTTGGCGCGTTTCATCAGCCGCCACTCTGGAGGGGTAATAGAGCCGGTCCAGCGTTCCCACTGCTCGGCCGGCTCAATGCCGATCTGCGTACTGGGCCGCCGGTCCTCACCGGCCATCGATGACCTCCTGGGTGAGCAGGTAAGCGGCGCGGGCAAACCGCAGGCTGTCATCCAAGAACGCGGCCAGGTCGGCGCCGGTGGTGCCTTCGGTGAATTCGATGTCGTAGAGCCGGTTGCTCATCAGGGCAGCCAGCGAGCCGCTGGCTCGGGTGAGCGCGTTGATGGCGCCGCTGATCGCGCAGATGAGTTCGCCGCGGTGATTGTCGATGGCGAGCTCGTTGTCGGTGGGCTGGGCTGTGTCGGGCATGATGTGTTCTCCGTTCGGGTTGGTGATGGGTGCGCTGGTCAGCGCTGTGGTGCGGTCGCTGAGGGGCTGGGCGTGTTGTCCACCCGGGAAGGTCGCCGTCGCCCGGCGGTTTTGGTGCCCGCGAGCGGCAGCGAGCATGGTTGGGCACCAAAAGTCCTCCGCCGCCGGCGGCTGGCGATCCTGGGAGGGTTGACTGCGCCCAGCACCGAAGTACGCTTGGCCCCACCGCTGACGAGACATAGTGAGTGGCTATGGATTTCGCGTACCGCGACGTCGCCTGCTGCCCGGTAGAAAAAAAGGGGGCCCGACCAACCCCCCCGAATGGTGGGGAGGCTGGCCTGGCCGTTGGTGTGGCCTGGCGGTTCAGGGCGCCAGTTTTGTGGCGAGTTCACCGCACACCCGGGCGGGGGCGTTGCTGGGTCAGGCCGAGTCGTGCCGCCACGCGGCATACCGTGCGGGCAGTCGTGTGCAGCCGCCAGGCAATCAGGTCGGGCTCGATGCGGCCGTACATGCGGCGTACTGCTTCGTCACGCTCTGCTCCGCGCAGCGGTAAACGTAGTCCGTCTTCGGCGACCTGGACGACGGCCAGCTCGTCGATCTCGGTGGCGTCGATGATCATTTGTTGGCTCCAGGAATGTTCGTCGTGATGTAGGTGACGGCGTCGGACAGGTCGGGGAATCGGATCGCGGTGAAGTCGTGGCCCGGGGAGGTCAGGACCCACAGGTGGGTGATGTTGTCGCGACGGTCGAATTCGAATTCCTCGCGCAGCTGGTAGATCGTTTCGCCGGCGGCGGCGACGTAGGCCGCCAGCTCGGCTTCGATGCGCCGCTGGTGGACAGGTTCGGCGGTGTGAGTCCATAGCAGCTCACCGGTGCGGAACTGCTTGATCCGTGAGTCGATGCCAGCGCCGCGCTGGTCGTCGATCACGGCGCTGGATTCGGCGGCGGCTTGGATCTTGCCGTGCTTGTTGCGGGCCCACAGCTGGATGCTGCAACCCCAGCAGTGCGACATGAACCGGCCGGTGACGGTGAGCTGTTCGGAGACGTCGCGGACGGTGACGGCGCGGCAGCCGATTTCAAACCGGTACATCTGGTCCACTGCCGCGTCTTTGAGCCGTTGCGCCCGGGTGAGGTTGTCCATGGTGGCGTGGGTCCGTATCGAAATGTGCGGGATGGTCATGATGTTGGTTCTCCGTTCGGTGGTGATGGGTGCGCTGGTCAGCGCTGTGGTGCGGTCGCTGAGGGGCTGGGCGTGTTGTCCACCCGGGAAGGTCGCCGTCGCCCGGCGGTTTTGGTGCCCGCGAGCGGCAGCGAGCAGGGTTGGGCACCAAAAGTCCTCCGCCGCCGGCGCCGGCGATCCTGGGAGGGTTGACTGCGCCCAGCACCGAAGTACGCTTGGCCCCACCGCTGACGAGACATAGTGAGTGGCTACGGGTTTCGGCCGACAGGCCGAATGACGGCGGCCGCACCTGGTGCGCCGCCGCCCACTTACCGGGACCAAAGAGGGGAGACCCGGCCAACCCCGGTTGCTCGAGGTGGGCCGGGCCCGCTGTGGGTTAGGCGGCGTGGTAGTCGGCGCTGGTGGGGTCCGCGGCGTATTGGTCTCCGTCGCGGAACACGGCGATCGCGGTTTTGTGGACGCGGCCGAGCAGTTCGATGGTTGACAACAATCCGAGCTGGTCACGTATTTGCCAGGTGATCGGGCCGGTGTAGAGGTCGATCCAGGGCACCCGCGCGGTTTTGAGTTTGTTCCAACCGATTTGGGCGACGACGGCGTATTCGGGCCGGCGGGTCCATTCGATCGCCAGCGTGGCCTGCGCGCACGGTTGCGCCAACCCTGCTGGGGCGGTGGGGATTTCGGCGGGCACATGCTTGAGGTGCCCGCGTGCTGCGGCGAAGGCCTCCAGCAGCCCCTGGGCGGCCGCGGCACTGTAGATGACCATGAGAACGCCGCTGAATGTCATGGCGATGCGGGCATCGGGGGTGCGGGCGTGATGCACCGAGATGTCGGCGCTCTGTTGGCCTCGGATCGAGGCCACACTGTGGGTGATGATCGCCGACGGGGTCTGAGTTGTGGTGGTCATGTCGGTGTCTCCTTAGTTGTTGGTGAGGGTTTCGGCGTCGATGAGGTAGTAGCCGGCGATTTCGCGCGGGCCGGCGGTGGCGTCGGGTGCGTGCAGGACCATGCGGGCGTAGTCGCCGGCCGCCGTCGCGTATTGGTGCCGCTGTCCGTCGTCGGGTTGGGCGAGCGCGTCGTGCAGCTCGGCGGCGGCGAGCATGAGCGCGTGGCGGGTGGTGATGGTGGCGGTGTGGTGGGTTGTGCCGCCGGTGCTGGTGGGGTCGTGGTCTGTGCTGGCCCACGGGTCGGGGTTGGTGGTCATGGTGTGTTCTCCGTTCGGTTGGTGTTTGTTGTGCGCTGGTCAGCGCTGTGGGTGCGGTCACTGAGGGGCTGGGCGTGTTGTCCACCCGGCAAGGTCGCCGTCGCCCGGCGGTTTTGGTGCCCGCGAGCGGCAGCGAGCACGGTTGGGCACCAAAAGTCCTCCGCCGCCGGCGGCGGCGATCCTGGGAGGGTTGACTGCGCCCAGCACCGAAGTACGCTTCGCCCCACCGCTGACGAGAAATTGGTGAGTGGCTACGGACTTCGGCCGACAGGCCGAATGACGGCGGTCGCACCCGGTGGGCCGCCGCCCACTTACCGGAAGCAAAAAAGGGGACCCGGCCAACCGCTTTCGGGCTGAAGGAGGAGCGGCGGGCCGGGCCCCGGTGAGGCTGCGGCTTAGCTGGTGGGGTGGTAGGTGTCGGTGATGTGGCGAGCGGCCGCGTCGAGGTCGGCGCGGATCACGGGCTGTTCCCCGTTGACGTCGATCCGCCAGCCGCCCTGTGGCCGAGTGGTCAGGGTGAAGCGGCGGCGCCGGCCGGCGACGTGGCCGACCCCGATGAAGGTCCAATTGCCGCGACGGGTGAAAAGCACGTCGGCAACGCGGATTTGGTGGATTCGCGCGGTCGTTCGCGTCCCGTTGTTGGAGGCGATGATGGTGGCAGCGAGGCGATCGCCGTGGTAGGCGATCAGGGTCAGGGTGTCCTGCTGGGGGTTGTAGACGCGGCGTGCACGGATGGCCATCGGGCTGTAGGGGTGGTCGGTCAGCGTGGTGGCGCCGACCTCGACGTCGTCCATGAGTGAGGTGGCATCGCGGATCAGGTCGAAGGCGATGGTGTGCGGGGCGGTGACGTAGTTCATCGTGAGTTCCTTGGTTAGTGGTGGTAGATGGCGTCGTGGAGCTGGTCGGCGGTGAGCAGATCCCAGCCGCTGGGTGCGCAGACCCAGGCGGTTTCGCCGATGACGACGACGTCGCCGACGCTGAAGTTGCGGTGGGCGTCGCGCTGGTATTTGATGGCCCACGGCTGGTCGGGGTCGTCGATGTTGAGCTGTTCGAAAACCGTTTCCAGAGCCGCCTTGATGCGATCGGCGGTGGGTGGGCCGTCGAGGGTGAGGGTGAATCCTGCTGCGGCGTAAAGCTTGGCGGGGGCCAGCTTGCCGAAGCCGGCCAGCTGGGAGGCCGGTTCGTTGAGGTAGACGGTGGTGATGAGTTCGTGGGTCATGTTGTGTTCTCCGTTCGGGTTGGTGATGGGTGCGCTGGTGAGCGCTGTGGTGCGGTCACTGAGGGGCTGGGCGTGTTGTCCACCCGGGAAGGTCGCCGACCGCCGGCGGTTTTGGTGCCCGCGAGCGGCAGCGAGCACGGTTGGGCACCAAAAGTCCTCCGCCGCCGGCGCCGGCGATCCTGGCAGGGTTGACTGCGCCCAGCCCCGAAGTACGCTTCGCCCCACCGCTGACGAGAAATTGGTGAGTCGCTACGGGTTTCGGCCGACAGGCCGAATGACGGCGGCCGCACCCGGTGCGCCGCCGCCCACTTACCGGGACCAAAGAGGGGAGACCCGGCCAACCCCCGGGAGCTCGAGGTGGGCCGGGTCAGGTCAGGTGAGGTCGCAGGCGGTGTTGCGTAACGCTTCGATGAGTTCGGCGGTTTCGCCGCTGGTGTGCTGCCCCCAGTGCCGCCACATGCCGGTGAGGGTGTCGATGCAGAACGGGATGTGGACGGTGGTGCCGTCGACGTTGCGGGTGATGGTGCCCTCGATGTACATGGTGAACGGCTTCTAGCTGGGTGCGCTCGCGGCGGCGCGGTGTGGCGCGGACAGCGCACCGGCCGGTAGCGTGGGCGGGGTGTTCGATGAGGCGCTGCTGCGGGTCCTGGTGGGCCGCGACCCGATTCCTGCTGCGGTGGTGCAGCACGTGGTGACAGGCGAGTGGCCTGTGCCGGAGTTGTTCTGCGACATTGCGTTTGCTCAGCCGGAGTAGCTGGCGTCGAGGGCGGTCAGGCCGCTGGCCAGGGAGGCGAATCGCCCGTAATGCTGGCCTGTTCGGGTGTCTTTTTCGCCTAGCCAGATGCCGATGATTTGCGCGTAGCCGTTGGTGGCGGGGGTCCAGACCGGGCCGCCGGAGTCGCCGGCAATGCTGGCCGGCATTCCGGTGGTGAGGTACTGGTCGATGCCTTGGGCTGCGGTAACGGTTCCGCAGTGCCGGCCGCTGGACACCCCCAGGTGGCAGACGAGCTGGCCGATGCGCGGCTGCGGGTGTCCCACGCCGATGGGTGTGCCGTTGATGAACGCTGAGGGCAGGGCGTTTGGGCCGAAGTCGACCAGGCCGTAGTCGGCGCCGCCATTATGGCGGGGCTCGACGACGCTGCGCACGAATTGTCCGGTGATTTGGGTGCGGGTGTCTCGGGCGTAGCCGGTGGTGCTGTTGCGGCAGTGGCCGGCGGTGATGGCGTAGGTGTGCCGGTCGGGTCCGGTGTAGGCGTAGCCGATGGTGCAGAACTGTCCAGTGCCGCTCGGGTTGATGTAGTCGAGGCGGTCGCCGGGACCGATGAGGTTGGGGGCGCCGGCTGCGGGTGCGGCGGCCGCGATGGCTGCGGCGGCGAGCGCGGCGGCGATGGACGGTGTGCGGGCGCGCATCAGTCGACCACCGTCGCGGCGGCGGTGGCGTGGGGGCGGACCCGGCGGATGGAGCGCTGGTGGGCGCGGGCTGAGAGGCTGTCGATCCAGGCTCGCGCGCTGGCGGCCGCGGGCCGGTGGCGGGCGGTGCTGGCTGAAACAGCGGCCGCGGCCCGGTGGGCGATGACGGCCTCATGGCTGTCGCGAAGGATGCTCATGCGATCTTCTCCAGTCTTGTTGGGCGGTGGATGATTTCGTAGGTCTGCTGGTGGCTGTGGTGTAGACGCTCGACGAGCTCGGCGGTGCTGCGCTGGGCGGCCAAGGACAGCGGGGAGGGGTGTTGATGGTGGTGGCGCTGGAGTTTTCGCAGCTGGCTGCGCACGGCGCGGCGTTGGTGGCCGGCTTTGGTGAGCCACCGCGTGATGGTGGTGTGGTCGCCGCGCTGATGGTGGTGGGCGGCGGCTTCGGCCAGCGCGGTGTGTGCACGCCGGGCCGCGGCTGCTGCTGCGGCGGCGGCGTGTAGGGCGACCAGGTCGGTGCGGGTGGCTGGGATGAGTCCACCGCACGGGTCGTCGGGCCGCCATAGCTGTGCGGTGACGTGATCGGTGACGTCGGCCTTGTTGCTGGTCACGGCGGGCAGCACCACGGTGACACCGGCGGCGACGTGCTGCAGGGTGTCGTGCAGGCTGATGGCCCGCTGGTAGCCTGCCTGGTCGCGGTCGGCGGCGACGATGACGCTGAGCCCCTCGAATTGGGCGGCCAGTTCGTCGGGGAAGCTGCCGGCGCCTTGGGCGTTGGTGGTGGCGAGTTCACCCAGGGCGGTGAGGGTGTCGGCGTCTTTTTCGCCTTCGGTGATCCACACCGGCCGGCCGCTGGCGGCGGCTTGCCGCAGGACCTCGGCCCGATACAGCACCGGGGTGAAGTCGGCGGGTTTGCGGTATACCCATTGCCGGCCGTGCCGGTAGCGTTGCTGGAATCGTTTGTGCAGGGTGCCGTCACAGCAGCATTCCGACCGGATGACCTGTTGAACGGGTGTGCCCTGCGCGGTGGTGTAGGTGTAGACCCGGGTTCGCCGCCAGCGGTGTTCGACCCTCCGTGCGGGGGTGGTGATCCGTGCGGGCAGTGGTGCAGGTGCGGGTTTGGCGGGATGTGGGCGCCGAGGCCGTGGTGTGCGGGGGCTGCAGGCGGGTTCGGGGGCGTCGTCGAACAGGTCGGCCATGGCCAGCCCGAGGGCGGCCGTGATGTCGGGGGCGGGGGCCTGGCAGCTGAAGCAGTGCAGCAGCACCGCGCCGCCCCGGTTGTGCGGGCGGGGTTTCCATGTGACTGACAGTGACGGGTTGGCGTCGTCGTGCAACGGGCAGGACGCCATGAAGGACTGCGCACCTCGAGCGCGGGTGACGGCTCCGCCGGCCTGCAGGGCGTCGCGCACCGTGTCCAGTGAGCTGCCGGCGGCGGCGATCGCGGTCATGCCGGCACCGCCGCAGACTCGGCACGGCCGGGGCACGGCGGAGTCGGCTCGCCGTTGTAGTTGTTGACGAACGTCCCATCGGGCAGGTGCCACTCGGTGAACCAATAGCGCCCGTAGGGGTGCGGACGTTTGAGTGCCGTGGTTCCACAGTTGAGGCAGGTTGAGCTATAGGCGCCGTGATGCGCCCAGCGGTGACGTTGCTTTGCTGCGGCGGTCATGCGATCACCGCCGTTGCATCAGATGACAATATTGCCTCGTTGGTGAGGGCTTTGATCCGGTCAGGCCGGAATCCGCCCCACTGGTCGGTGGCGGTGATGACGACGGGGACCTGCAGATAGCCCAGGCTCATCACGTAGTCGTGAGCGTCGATGTCTTCTGTGACGTCCACTTTCTCGTAGGCGACACCGTTTTTATCGAGCGCTTTAAAAGTGGCTGCGCACTGAACACATCCCGGTTTCGTATAAACGGTGACGGTGGGCATGGTATCTCCTACAAGTTAAATGCTGTCCGGGGTAGTGAGTTATCTAAATTCTACTGTGGCTATTTCTGCTCTGCCACGTCCGAAGACACAATTTTTCACTTTTCTCAGACAGACGTGCGGTGCAAGTCGACTGGAGTAAAGGCGTTGTCGGTGTGCGGTTTTAGTGGTGAATGCTGAGCGCGGCAGTCGGGCTCTCGCCGTGCCTGGCCGGCTGCTGCTTTCCCGCACATGTGCGTAATTCCAGGCCCGTAGAAATCGGCGCATTCCCCGCAATCTCGTTATGCGATCCGGTGTTATCCGCGTGCGACGGGCGATGCGTTTATGCAACCGTTCGGCCGCCTGCTGTCAGTGCATTTTTAAGGCAGAATTGATGGCACATGTACTGTCACGGCGCAGCGTAAATGAGGGCGTTCTGTTGGGTGGGACCACGTCAATTGGTGATCCCACCCAACAGTGGTGCGGCCTTACTGCTGGGCGACCTCGGCGAGATAGTCGTCGTAGACCTCGTCAGCAGATTTGGCTTTGGTCACGACTTCCTCGACGGCGGCCAGCTGGTAGCCGTTGTCGGTCAGCCACCGCAGATACTCTCCGCTGCCGACATGACGGCCCCAGTAGCCTGTGCTGCCCCGCCAGGCGTCTTTGGGTGTGCGGGATTCCAACGCACCCAACACCAACGCCAAGGTGATGACCTGGGCGCGACCGTCACCGTTGGCCGACAGGTCGGCCACCAGCTTGGCCACCGCCTGCCCGCCTTCCACGCCGAGAAGTTCTGCGGCGGTGTCTTGAGCCTGGTGGTCGGTGAGCAGTGCGCTATCGCGGGCCAGGCACTCGGCCACAAAGATCGCTGCCCCTTTGGGGGGTGTCTTGCGGGCGAGCAGCTTGGTAACGAATTGTCGGCGCACCTGCAGCGCGGCTTCACCGAGTTTGTTCAGCGCGATCACTTTGCGGCGTTCCCTGCGTTCGGTTTCCCGCGCGGCCTCGGCCTCGGCTGCCTCGCGGGCCGCTTTGGCGTCCTGGTCGTCGCCATCGAGATCGACGGTGTCCGTGGACTTCTCGCCGCTGAGGCCCAGGCCAGCGAAGCGCCGGAATCGTTCATCAAGGACCAGCCCAGCGGCAGCGTAATCGAGGCAGAAGTATTCCGGCACGAACATTGTCGCCTCTTTGACGGTGTTGGCGTGCCGTAGACCTTCTGCCGGGACGGCTTCGGGATTGTCCTGGGTGTCCCAGTCCACGGCCTCCTCCTCGACCAGATCACCGGTTTCGGCGTCGATCCACATGTCCTCTTCGCCGAGCATGACCGCCCAATGCGCGGGATCGGTCACCACCGTTTCGTCGGCTTGCTCACCTGTTGCGGTGCGCAGGTAGCTCAACTCGACGTAATCGACATCCCACGAGCCGGGGTAGCGGTCGAGGATGGTGAATCCTTTTTCCTGCCAGGGCTTTTCGGCCTCGCGCAGTGCTGCGGCGCTGGCTTGCTGTTCGCGCAGCTGGGCGACGGTGTGATCAAACCACGGCGTTCCGGAGGCCCGGATCAGCTTGTCCACCGCCCCTGGCACGTCGTCAAATTCGGCCAGCGCCGCGGCTTCGGTCAAGCTGAGCTGGCCGGTTGACAGCGCCTCCATCGCGGCCTGTGATTTACCTGCCGTTCCGGCGGCCTTGACGGTGTCCTTGTTGACCGCCAGCGTCTTGGCGACTTTGGTCACCGACACACCGGCGTCGAGCATCTGCTGAATGCCTTTGGCGCGCTGCACGGTGGTCAGGTCGCGGCGGTGGTCGTTTTCCACGATTTGCCCGGCGACCCGCTCGACGAGTTGCGCGGTGTCATCACCGCCGCTGGCTGACCGGATATAGACCGGGACGGTCTGCTGGCCTGCTTCGCGCGCGGCGAGGGTGCGGCGTTGACCGTACCGGACGAGCAGCTGCCCATCCTGGCCGCGTACAGCGACGATCGGGACCAAGACGCCATGTTCTTTGATGCTGGCGATGAAGTCGGCATCGAGGTCGGCTTCGGTGCGGACGTTGGTGTCCACGATCAACGTGTTCGGGTCGATGTGTTCCAGCGTGCCGGTTTCGACGTGCCCGCTGTCGTCGGGGTTGTCGTTGCCTGCTGGGGTGATGTTGTCGGTCATAACGGAACCTTCCAATGGGTAGGGGCGTCCTGTCGGCCGCCTGTTCTTTTTGCCTTCTGGCAATTGAGATTTGGGCCGGCATGAGGGCCGCGGAGTGCAAGGTTCGGGCGAAGCGCAGCGCAGACCGCGGCCTTGCGCGCAGCGGACCGCCGGCCATAATCGAAAGGCAGAAGGCAAAAAAGCGCTTCGGGTCCATGGCCTATCGTGAAATCGCCGCCGGTTTGTAGTTCGCCGCGATGCCGTACTAGTAGTGCATTGGGTCGCCGGGGTTTCTGCGGCTCGGGCCAACCGCGGTTCCTCTACACCGCCCCGCCGGCGAGCAACGGTGCGCGACCCGTACGCGAGCTAAGCTGCGGCGGTGCGCCTTTATCGGACTCGGCGCGGCTGGCAGGAACCGCGCCCGGATCGGTGTGAAGGCTGCGGGGCCGCAATCCAACCGCAAAGGGTTTTGGTAGGTGCGGCGCCGTGCCGCTGCGGCACGGCGCATCGAACCTTCACCTGCGGGGTCTGTCAGACCACGACTTACCTTCCAGCCCTGACCGATTCGTGCGCTCTACACAATCTTGACCACCGCGACTAGCAGAACATTGCAGCTTGGCGGCGTGCTCCAGTTCGCGATTTTTGGCGCTCGCCCGTGGCGGGGGGATTTGCCGGGGTGAGTGTTGCAGCGTTTGTCGACGGGGTGGATCGGCTGCTGACCCGTGCGCACGGGTTGTTGTTTCCGGCTGCGACCGCTGATGATGGAATGGCATTTTCAGCCTGGCGGTCGCCCGGTTGCGGCGGTCCCCGCCGGCGGGAGTGGCTTGGCTACCGGAGCCGCCGCGGCTGGGTCGGCCGCGGATCTACCCCAGTTTGAATGACCAACGCGAAGTGGTTGCCCCAGATCTCGTGACAATGCCCCAGCTTCGATGACAACGAACACGAACGATGAATCCACCGGTCACTCGGCCGCGATGGCAATGGCATGCTGATTCGTCACGTGACGTTTAGTGCCGCGGGGCAAGGTTAGTCGCATGTCGTAGTAACGGTGGTTATGGCTGCCGGTAGACGTGTGCGCGATGCTCGATGCGGCCGACCAACAGGACGTGGTCGTCCTCGAGGATCCGGAACGTCACGCGGTAGTCGCCGCGGCGGGCGACGCGCCAGCCGGCGAATTCGAAGCGCAATGGTTTGGATAGCAGGTATGGGTCGCCCGGCAGTGTGGTCGTGATGAATTCGGCGATCGCAGCGGCGATTTTAAGTGGTAAGCGATCGAGTGCGCGGACCGCGGTGGGTGAGAGGTGGACGGACCAGGACGTCTCATCGCCGGTCATGCCAAGCCGTATCGGCGGCGAATCTCGGCGCCGGTGACGGTGACGCCCGCAGCGTAGTCAGCGTCGGCTTGCGCGAGGTCGTCGGCAAAACCAGGCGTTCGGAGTGCGTGCAGGGTCTCGTTGAGTGAGTCCAGATCGTCGGCAGACATGAGGACCGCCGCGGCGCGGCCGTGCCGGGTGATCTGAATGATCTCGTGCGTGGTGTCGGCTTCGTCGACGAGCGCGGAGAGCTTGTCCTTCGCCTCCGACAGCGGTACGTTCTTCATGGGTCTGATTATAGCCTATTTACTGACCACTCCCTAGCCTTACAATTAGCCGATAATGTATCTTACGTCAAGTAATCCTGATGCACGCGATAGCCACTATCAAGGGTGCTTGACACCCGTGATAGGGTAGGTCCATGGGATGGACCTACGAAAGCGACACCGCGGGCCACGACGAATGGCATGAGGGCTACCTTGTCCCTGAGTTCGACAACGGCGACCGCGGAATGGGCCTGTCAGGCAGCGGCATTCCCCCTGGGCATGTCGCCGTCGAAAGCCTGGGCAACGGCTCATATCGCACCCGCCCTGCCGGGGAAATCATCGGCTGGCGAGTGCTATGCGACTGCTACCTGTACCCAAACAGCGACCGCACGAAAGTCTGGGCCAGCGAACAACTTTGGATCCGCGTACCATCCCCGCTCAGACACAACCCGAGCGAGTACCGCATCTACTGCCCCGATGAGGACGTTTTAGACGTCGACGCCGGCGACGTCCACACGGCGGCCCACGCATTGTGGCGCGCCGAACACATTGACGAGCTCGACGCCGCCGGCGTGATCAAAGGTGCACTCGCCGCCGTTCACGCCGCAGACGAGCAGCTAAACAGTGCCGTCCTGGCTGCACGCCAGGCCGGCCTGTCATGGGCACGCATTGGCGAAGCGGCCAACATGTCGGCGCAAGGCGCCCACGAGCGCTGGGCCGACAGAGCCCGGTTCGCGACCGGGAGTTAGCGGCCTGCAGGGGCCGTGCCAATCCGCCGGGACCGCACCCCGTCGAGAGGGAAGCCGCGTCACTCTTTACCAAAACTCCCGCCCCTCCCCTGCTTCGAAATCGGTCTACCCTCGCATAACAATGGTGGTGACGAGGGCAGACATAGAACGGGCTCTCGGGCCTTGCGAGGAAGCCGCGCGCGTCGGCTCACCCAGCGGCATGGGCGAGTGCTGGCGGATCGTCCAGGCCGGCGAAGTCAAAGCGTGCAAAGTGATCACGCACGGCTCGGACCCCGAGCGCTTCGAGCGCGAAGTGCAGGCGATGCAGCGCGTTGATTGCCCGCGCGTGGTCCAGGTCTTTGGTCGCGGGACGTTGACGACGGCCGACGACGGCGCCGAGTATCCGTTCTTGCTCAGTGAATTCCGTGGGCTGGCGGTACTTGGCCGTACATGGCGCCCGAGCAGCTTCAAGGCGAGCGCGCCTTCGACCGCAGCGACGTCTGGGCAATCGCCGTCACCGCCGCCGAACTCGCCTCCCAGCAGCACCCATTTCTGCGCGGCGAGCGCACCCCACCGCCCGACTGGGACGCACGGCTGAAAGCCGGCATGACCATTCCGGGTAGCCGTCCCGCTGGATTGCGCGACTGGTTGCGGTCTGCCGGTGCCTATGCCGGCTACCGACGGCCCACCGCTAAGAACGCCCGCAGTCTGCTGGAATCGTTGTGGTCATGAGCTTCTGGTTGGAGTACGGCAACCGCGAGGCGCCCGAATTAGTCGGCTTCGCAAACGATCTCGCGCAAACGCCAGCCGGGCGCCCCGGCATCTGCTTCGGACCCCTGAATAATCCGGCAACGCTTGAGCCGCTGTATCGGCAGGCACGAACCGCGGGAGACGCCATCGTCGAGCCGCACGGATACCTGCTTGACCTTGAGCACACGGCGCGCTCACGAAACCACTTCCCGTGGTTGGCGCAAACGCCGCGTCCGGCAACTCAACCAGAGTGGGAGCAATGGATGCAGCAAGCCGTCGATCATCAGCTGTCAGCGCGCCTATGCGGCGACGCAGGCCCACCTTCGTTTGTCATCACGCCGTCGCCGAGGATGGAGGCGGCCAGGGCGCCCGAGCTGAACATGGTGCTCGATGCCGCTACAGCGGTCCGCAGCCGCGTGGCCGCGGAAACGGACTGCTGGCTGGGCGTCACCGTGGACCGCACCTACCTGCGCGAGCAACAGCAGCTCATCCGCCTGCTCAACGCCATGATCCAGACTGGCGCAGACGGATTCGTGTTCCGGGCCCCTCAAACTCAGCTGCCGCCAGTCGACGACTCGCCATACCTCGAGGGGCTGCGCGAGGTGGTCGACACCTGCGCCACGAACAGGATTCGCTTTTTCCTGCCGTCGTCAGGATGGCTTGGCTGGCTCGCTATGGGTTGGGGCGCTTGGGGATTCAGCGGCGGCATGGCCGCCTCGTCCTGGTTCGACCGGCTCCCGACGCCGATAACCCGGCCCCAACAGCCACCCCTCCCCTACTTCGAGCCCCAGCTCCTCCGCCACGTGCCGTGGCGCTTGCACCAGCAGCTCGCGAGCCAGCCCGGATACCAGGCGTGCACCTGTCTCGACTGCGGTCAGATGGGCGATTCGCATGACCTCCCGCTCGCCAAGCGTCACCAAATTCGCCACGCGTCCCAAGAAACTGCGGCGCTGACTGCTGTGCCCGTCGCTGATCGTGGCTGCCTGGTCGCCGCGCGCCTCGACGCCTCGATCGCGTTCCGCGACACCCTTCCGCCGGTTCTCACCACGCGGGTCGAAACGAGGCATCTCGACCGCTGGCGCGCTCTGGTGTAATCGCGCTCCGGTGAACGCCGTTGCGACTTCGCCCTTTGCGGCGGCCCACACCTGCTCGGCCATCAGTGCCCGGACCCAGCGCTCCGGGCGTCGCCCACGGGGTGGCACCACCACTCGGAGGTGACCTGTGGGCTCGACCAGGGCGAGGCCGACCCCGAATGTTTCGATCAAGGTGCTCTCACGCACCGCGCTGGCAGATTTGGAGGCGTCTAAGAGTTGACCCGTATTGGGTCATGCAGCGCCAATCAGCTTGGGGGCTGGTTGTTTTCGGCTGGGCCCGCGACGT